>NZ_JAVSPW010000004.1:0-15204 GCF_037162595.1 Mesorhizobium sp. ISC11 | reverse complement strand
TCGGTGAGGTCGACGTCGGTGAAGGCAATGGTGCCGGTGTCGGTGAGGTTGCCGAGCGGGGTGACCTGCTCGGTGACCGCGCCGGTGACGTCCGTCGCCGCCACGACCGGTGCATCGTTGGTGCCGGTGATGGTCACCGAAACCGTGCGATCCACGGTGCCGCCGTTGCCATCGTCGAGGGTGATGGTGAAGGTCTCGACCTTGGTCTGGTCCTTGGCGAGGTACTCCACGTCGCTATCGGCGACGCTGTAGTTCCAGGTGATCACGCCACCCAGGCCGGAGCCGGTGGTGTCGGAGGTGACGCT
Organism: Mesorhizobium sp. ISC11; assembly: GCF_037162595.1. NCBI lineage: Bacteria > Pseudomonadati > Pseudomonadota > Alphaproteobacteria > Hyphomicrobiales > Phyllobacteriaceae > Mesorhizobium > Mesorhizobium sp. ISC11. The sequence continues at coordinate 14,899 of NZ_JAVSPW010000004.1, read as the reverse complement.
GGCGGTGAGGGCGCCGAGCGCGCCGGCCGAGGCCGTGATCGTTGGGCTGATGGTGTGGGCGTCGGTGAGGTCGACGTCGGTGAAGGCAATGGTGCCGGTGTCGGTGAGGTTGCCCGAGCGGGGTGACCTGCTCGGTGACCGCGCCGGTGACGTCCGTCGCCGCCACGACCGGTGCATCGTTGGTGCCGGTGATGGTCACCGAAACCGTGCGATCCACGGTGCCGCCGTTGCCATCGTCGAGGGTGATGGTGAAGGTCTCGACCTTGGTCTGGTCCTTGGCGAGGTACTCCACGTCGCTATCGGCGACGCTGTAGTTCCAGGTGATCACGCCACCCAGGCCGGAGCCGGTGGTGTCGGAGGTGACGCTGGCGGTGAGGGCGCCGAGCGCGCCGGCCGAGGCCGTGATCGTTGGGCTGATGGTGTGGGCGTCGGTGAGGTCGACGTCGGTGAAGGCAATGGTGCCGGTGTCGGTGAGGTTGCCGAGCGGGGTGACCTGCTCGGTGACCGCGCCGGTGACGTCCGTCGCCGCCACGACCGGTGCATCGTTGGTGCCGGTGATGGTCACCGAAACCGTGCGATCCACGGTGCCGCCGTTGCCATCGTCGAGGGTGATGGTGAAGGTCTCGACCTTGGTCTGGTCCTTGGCGAGGTACTCCACGTCGCTATCGGCGACGCTGTAGTTCCAGGTGATCACGCCACCCAGGCCGGAGCCGGTGGTGTCGGAGGTGACGCTGGCGGTGAGGGCGCCGAGCGCGCCGGCCGAGGCCGTGATCGTTGGGCTGATGGTGTGGGCGTCGGTGAGGTCGACGTCGGTGAAGGCAATGGTGCCGGTGTCGGTGAGGTTGCCGAGCGGGGTGACCTGCTCGGTGACCGCGCCGGTGACGTCCGTCGCCGCCACGACCGGTGCATCGTTGGTGCCGGTGATGGTCACCGAAACCGTGCGATCCACGGTGCCGCCGTTGCCATCGTCGAGGGTGATGGTGAAGGTCTCGACCTTGGTCTGGTCCTTGGCGAGGTACTCCACGTCGCTATCGGCGACGCTGTAGTTCCAGGTGATCACGCCACCCAGGCCGGAGCCGGTGGTGTCGGAGGTGACGCTGGCGGTGAGGGCGCCGAGCGCGCCGGCCGAGGCCGTGATCGTTGGGCTGATGGTGTGGGCGTCGGTGAGGTCGACGTCGGTGAAGGCAATGGTGCCGGTGTCGGTGAGGTTGCCGAGCGGGGTGACCTGCTCGGTGACCGCGCCGGTGACGTCCGTCGCCGCCACGACCGGTGCATCGTTGGTGCCGGTGATGGTCACCGAAACCGTGCGATCCACGGTGCCGCCGTTGCCATCGTCGAGGGTGATGGTGAAGGTCTCGACCTTGGTCTGGTCCTTGGCGAGGTACTCCACGTCGCTATCGGCGACGCTGTAGTTCCAGGTGATCACGCCACCCAGGCCGGAGCCGGTGGTGTCGGAGGTGACGCTGGCGGTGAGGGCGCCGAGCGCGCCGGCCGAGGCCGTGATCGTTGGGCTGATGGTGTGGGCGTCGGTGAGGTCGACGTCGGTGAAGGCAATGGTGCCGGTGTCGGTGAGGTTGCCGAGCGGGGTGACCTGCTCGGTGACCGCGCCGGTGACGTCCGTCGCCGCCACGACCGGTGCATCGTTGGTGCCGGTGATGGTCACCGAAACCGTGCGATCCACGGTGCCGCCGTTGCCATCGTCGAGGGTGATGGTGAAGGTCTCGACCTTGGTCTGGTCCTTGGCGAGGTACTCCACGTCGCTATCGGCGACGCTGTAGTTCCAGGTGATCACGCCACCCAGGCCGGAGCCGGTGGTGTCGGAGGTGACGCTGGCGGTGAGGGCGCCGAGCGCGCCGGCCGAGGCCGTGATCGTTGGGCTGATGGTGTGGGCGTCGGTGAGGTCGACGTCGGTGAAGGCAATGGTGCCGGTGTCGGTGAGGTTGCCGAGCGGGGTGACCTGCTCGGTGACCGCGCCGGTGACGTCCGTCGCCGCCACGACCGGTGCATCGTTGGTGCCGGTGATGGTCACCGAAACCGTGCGATCCACGGTGCCGCCGTTGCCATCGTCGAGGGTGATGGTGAAGGTCTCGACCTTGGTCTGGTCCTTGGCGAGGTACTCCACGTCGCTATCGGCGACGCTGTAGTTCCAGGTGATCACGCCACCCAGGCCGGAGCCGGTGGTGTCGGAGGTGACGCTGGCGGTGAGGGCGCCGAGCGCGCCGGCCGAGGCCGTGATCGTTGGGCTGATGGTGTGGGCGTCGGTGAGGTCGACGTCGGTGAAGGCAATGGTGCCGGTGTCGGTGAGGTTGCCGAGCGGGGTGACCTGCTCGGTGACCGCGCCGGTGACGTCCGTCGCCGCCACGACCGGTGCATCGTTGGTGCCGGTGATGGTCACCGAAACCGTGCGATCCACGGTGCCGCCGTTGCCATCGTCGAGGGTGATGGTGAAGGTCTCGACCTTGGTCTGGTCCTTGGCGAGGTACTCCACGTCGCTATCGGCGACGCTGTAGTTCCAGGTGATCACGCCACCCAGGCCGGAGCCGGTGGTGTCGGAGGTGACGCTGGCGGTGAGGGCGCCGAGCGCGCCGGCCGAGGCCGTGATCGTTGGGCTGATGGTGTGGGCGTCGGTGAGGTCGACGTCGGTGAAGGCAATGGTGCCGGTGTCGGTGAGGTTGCCGAGCGGGGTGACCTGCTCGGTGACCGCGCCGGTGACGTCCGTCGCCGCCACGACCGGTGCATCGTTGGTGCCGGTGATGGTCACCGAAACCGTGCGATCCACGGTGCCGCCGTTGCCATCGTCGAGGGTGATGGTGAAGGTCTCGACCTTGGTCTGGTCCTTGGCGAGGTACTCCACGTCGCTATCGGCGACGCTGTAGTTCCAGGTGATCACGCCACCCAGGCCGGAGCCGGTGGTGTCGGAGGTGACGCTGGCGGTGAGGGCGCCGAGCGCGCCGGCCGAGGCCGTGATCGTTGGGCTGATGGTGTGGGCGTCGGTGAGGTCGACGTCGGTGAAGGCAATGGTGCCGGTGTCGGTGAGGTTGCCGAGCGGGGTGACCTGCTCGGTGACCGCGCCGGTGACGTCCGTCGCCGCCACGACCGGTGCATCGTTGGTGCCGGTGATGGTCACCGAAACCGTGCGATCCACGGTGCCGCCGTTGCCATCGTCGAGGGTGATGGTGAAGGTCTCGACCTTGGTCTGGTCCTTGGCGAGGTACTCCACGTCGCTATCGGCGACGCTGTAGTTCCAGGTGATCACGCCACCCAGGCCGGAGCCGGTGGTGTCGGAGGTGACGCTGGCGGTGAGGGCGCCGAGCGCGCCGGCCGAGGCCGTGATCGTTGGGCTGATGGTGTGGGCGTCGGTGAGGTCGACGTCGGTGAAGGCAATGGTGCCGGTGTCGGTGAGGTTGCCGAGCGGGGTGACCTGCTCGGTGACCGCGCCGGTGACGTCCGTCGCCGCCACGACCGGTGCATCGTTGGTGCCGGTGATGGTCACCGAAACCGTGCGATCCACGGTGCCGCCGTTGCCATCGTCGAGGGTGATGGTGAAGGTCTCGACCTTGGTCTGGTCCTTGGCGAGGTACTCCACGTCGCTATCGGCGACGCTGTAGTTCCAGGTGATCACGCCACCCAGGCCGGAGCCGGTGGTGTCGGAGGTGACGCTGGCGGTGAGGGCGCCGAGCGCGCCGGCCGAGGCCGTGATCGTTGGGCTGATGGTGTGGGCGTCGGTGAGGTCGACGTCGGTGAAGGCAATGGTGCCGGTGTCGGTGAGGTTGCCGAGCGGGGTGACCTGCTCGGTGACCGCGCCGGTGACGTCCGTCGCCGCCACGACCGGTGCATCGTTGGTGCCGGTGATGGTCACCGAAACCGTGCGATCCACGGTGCCGCCGTTGCCATCGTCGAGGGTGATGGTGAAGGTCTCGACCTTGGTCTGGTCCTTGGCGAGGTACTCCACGTCGCTATCGGCGACGCTGTAGTTCCAGGTGATCACGCCACCCAGGCCGGAGCCGGTGGTGTCGGAGGTGACGCTGGCGGTGAGGGCGCCGAGCGCGCCGGCCGAGGCCGTGATCGTTGGGCTGATGGTGTGGGCGTCGGTGAGGTCGACGTCGGTGAAGGCAATGGTGCCGGTGTCGGTGAGGTTGCCGAGCGGGGTGACCTGCTCGGTGACCGCGCCGGTGACGTCCGTCGCCGCCACGACCGGTGCATCGTTGGTGCCGGTGATGGTCACCGAAACCGTGCGATCCACGGTGCCGCCGTTGCCATCGTCGAGGGTGATGGTGAAGGTCTCGACCTTGGTCTGGTCCTTGGCGAGGTACTCCACGTCGCTATCGGCGACGCTGTAGTTCCAGGTGATCACGCCACCCAGGCCGGAGCCGGTGGTGTCGGAGGTGACGCTGGCGGTGAGGGCGCCGAGCGCGCCGGCCGAGGCCGTGATCGTTGGGCTGATGGTGTGGGCGTCGGTGAGGTCGACGTCGGTGAAGGCAATGGTGCCGGTGTCGGTGAGGTTGCCGAGCGGGGTGACCTGCTCGGTGACCGCGCCGGTGACGTCCGTCGCCGCCACGACCGGTGCATCGTTGGTGCCGGTGATGGTCACCGAAACCGTGCGATCCACGGTGCCGCCGTTGCCATCGTCGAGGGTGATGGTGAAGGTCTCGACCTTGGTCTGGTCCTTGGCGAGGTACTCCACGTCGCTATCGGCGACGCTGTAGTTCCAGGTGATCACGCCACCCAGGCCGGAGCCGGTGGTGTCGGAGGTGACGCTGGCGGTGAGGGCGCCGAGCGCGCCGGCCGAGGCCGTGATCGTTGGGCTGATGGTGTGGGCGTCGGTGAGGTCGACGTCGGTGAAGGCAATGGTGCCGGTGTCGGTGAGGTTGCCGAGCGGGGTGACCTGCTCGGTGACCGCGCCGGTGACGTCCGTCGCCGCCACGACCGGTGCATCGTTGGTGCCGGTGATGGTCACCGAAACCGTGCGATCCACGGTGCCGCCGTTGCCATCGTCGAGGGTGATGGTGAAGGTCTCGACCTTGGTCTGGTCCTTGGCGAGGTACTCCACGTCGCTATCGGCGACGCTGTAGTTCCAGGTGATCACGCCACCCAGGCCGGAGCCGGTGGTGTCGGAGGTGACGCTGGCGGTGAGGGCGCCGAGCGCGCCGGCCGAGGCCGTGATCGTTGGGCTGATGGTGTGGGCGTCGGTGAGGTCGACGTCGGTGAAGGCAATGGTGCCGGTGTCGGTGAGGTTGCCGAGCGGGGTGACCTGCTCGGTGACCGCGCCGGTGACGTCCGTCGCCGCCACGACCGGTGCATCGTTGGTGCCGGTGATGGTCACCGAAACCGTGCGATCCACGGTGCCGCCGTTGCCATCGTCGAGGGTGATGGTGAAGGTCTCGACCTTGGTCTGGTCCTTGGCGAGGTACTCCACGTCGCTATCGGCGACGCTGTAGTTCCAGGTGATCACGCCACCCAGGCCGGAGCCGGTGGTGTCGGAGGTGACGCTGGCGGTGAGGGCGCCGAGCGCGCCGGCCGAGGCCGTGATCGTTGGGCTGATGGTGTGGGCGTCGGTGAGGTCGACGTCGGTGAAGGCAATGGTGCCGGTGTCGGTGAGGTTGCCGAGCGGGGTGACCTGCTCGGTGACCGCGCCGGTGACGTCCGTCGCCGCCACGACCGGTGCATCGTTGGTGCCGGTGATGGTCACCGAAACCGTGCGATCCACGGTGCCGCCGTTGCCATCGTCGAGGGTGATGGTGAAGGTCTCGACCTTGGTCTGGTCCTTGGCGAGGTACTCCACGTCGCTATCGGCGACGCTGTAGTTCCAGGTGATCACGCCACCCAGGCCGGAGCCGGTGGTGTCGGAGGTGACGCTGGCGGTGAGGGCGCCGAGCGCGCCGGCCGAGGCCGTGATCGTTGGGCTGATGGTGTGGGCGTCGGTGAGGTCGACGTCGGTGAAGGCAATGGTGCCGGTGTCGGTGAGGTTGCCGAGCGGGGTGACCTGCTCGGTGACCGCGCCGGTGACGTCCGTCGCCGCCACGACCGGTGCATCGTTGGTGCCGGTGATGGTCACCGAAACCGTGCGATCCACGGTGCCGCCGTTGCCATCGTCGAGGGTGATGGTGAAGGTCTCGACCTTGGTCTGGTCCTTGGCGAGGTACTCCACGTCGCTATCGGCGACGCTGTAGTTCCAGGTGATCACGCCACCCAGGCCGGAGCCGGTGGTGTCGGAGGTGACGCTGGCGGTGAGGGCGCCGAGCGCGCCGGCCGAGGCCGTGATCGTTGGGCTGATGGTGTGGGCGTCGGTGAGGTCGACGTCGGTGAAGGCAATGGTGCCGGTGTCGGTGAGGTTGCCGAGCGGGGTGACCTGCTCGGTGACCGCGCCGGTGACGTCCGTCGCCGCCACGACCGGTGCATCGTTGGTGCCGGTGATGGTCACCGAAACCGTGCGATCCACGGTGCCGCCGTTGCCATCGTCGAGGGTGATGGTGAAGGTCTCGACCTTGGTCTGGTCCTTGGCGAGGTACTCCACGTCGCTATCGGCGACGCTGTAGTTCCAGGTGATCACGCCACCCAGGCCGGAGCCGGTGGTGTCGGAGGTGACGCTGGCGGTGAGGGCGCCGAGCGCGCCGGCCGAGGCCGTGATCGTTGGGCTGATGGTGTGGGCGTCGGTGAGGTCGACGTCGGTGAAGGCAATGGTGCCGGTGTCGGTGAGGTTGCCGAGCGGGGTGACCTGCTCGGTGACCGCGCCGGTGACGTCCGTCGCCGCCACGACCGGTGCATCGTTGGTGCCGGTGATGGTCACCGAAACCGTGCGATCCACGGTGCCGCCGTTGCCATCGTCGAGGGTGATGGTGAAGGTCTCGACCTTGGTCTGGTCCTTGGCGAGGTACTCCACGTCGCTATCGGCGACGCTGTAGTTCCAGGTGATCACGCCACCCAGGCCGGAGCCGGTGGTGTCGGAGGTGACGCTGGCGGTGAGGGCGCCGAGCGCGCCGGCCGAGGCCGTGATCGTTGGGCTGATGGTGTGGGCGTCGGTGAGGTCGACGTCGGTGAAGGCAATGGTGCCGGTGTCGGTGAGGTTGCCGAGCGGGGTGACCTGCTCGGTGACCGCGCCGGTGACGTCCGTCGCCGCCACGACCGGTGCATCGTTGGTGCCGGTGATGGTCACCGAAACCGTGCGATCCACGGTGCCGCCGTTGCCATCGTCGAGGGTGATGGTGAAGGTCTCGACCTTGGTCTGGTCCTTGGCGAGGTACTCCACGTCGCTATCGGCGACGCTGTAGTTCCAGGTGATCACGCCACCCAGGCCGGAGCCGGTGGTGTCGGAGGTGACGCTGGCGGTGAGGGCGCCGAGCGCGCCGGCCGAGGCCGTGATCGTTGGGCTGATGGTGTGGGCGTCGGTGAGGTCGACGTCGGTGAAGGCAATGGTGCCGGTGTCGGTGAGGTTGCCGAGCGGGGTGACCTGCTCGGTGACCGCGCCGGTGACGTCCGTCGCCGCCACGACCGGTGCATCGTTGGTGCCGGTGATGGTCACCGAAACCGTGCGATCCACGGTGCCGCCGTTGCCATCGTCGAGGGTGATGGTGAAGGTCTCGACCTTGGTCTGGTCCTTGGCGAGGTACTCCACGTCGCTATCGGCGACGCTGTAGTTCCAGGTGATCACGCCACCCAGGCCGGAGCCGGTGGTGTCGGAGGTGACGCTGGCGGTGAGGGCGCCGAGCGCGCCGGCCGAGGCCGTGATCGTTGGGCTGATGGTGTGGGCGTCGGTGAGGTCGACGTCGGTGAAGGCAATGGTGCCGGTGTCGGTGAGGTTGCCGAGCGGGGTGACCTGCTCGGTGACCGCGCCGGTGACGTCCGTCGCCGCCACGACCGGTGCATCGTTGGTGCCGGTGATGGTCACCGAAACCGTGCGATCCACGGTGCCGCCGTTGCCATCGTCGAGGGTGATGGTGAAGGTCTCGACCTTGGTCTGGTCCTTGGCGAGGTACTCCACGTCGCTATCGGCGACGCTGTAGTTCCAGGTGATCACGCCACCCAGGCCGGAGCCGGTGGTGTCGGAGGTGACGCTGGCGGTGAGGGCGCCGAGCGCGCCGGCCGAGGCCGTGATCGTTGGGCTGATGGTGTGGGCGTCGGTGAGGTCGACGTCGGTGAAGGCAATGGTGCCGGTGTCGGTGAGGTTGCCGAGCGGGGTGACCTGCTCGGTGACCGCGCCGGTGACGTCCGTCGCCGCCACGACCGGTGCATCGTTGGTGCCGGTGATGGTCACCGAAACCGTGCGATCCACGGTGCCGCCGTTGCCATCGTCGAGGGTGATGGTGAAGGTCTCGACCTTGGTCTGGTCCTTGGCGAGGTACTCCACGTCGCTATCGGCGACGCTGTAGTTCCAGGTGATCACGCCACCCAGGCCGGAGCCGGTGGTGTCGGAGGTGACGCTGGCGGTGAGGGCGCCGAGCGCGCCGGCCGAGGCCGTGATCGTTGGGCTGATGGTGTGGGCGTCGGTGAGGTCGACGTCGGTGAAGGCAATGGTGCCGGTGTCGGTGAGGTTGCCGAGCGGGGTGACCTGCTCGGTGACCGCGCCGGTGACGTCCGTCGCCGCCACGACCGGTGCATCGTTGGTGCCGGTGATGGTCACCGAAACCGTGCGATCCACGGTGCCGCCGTTGCCATCGTCGAGGGTGATGGTGAAGGTCTCGACCTTGGTCTGGTCCTTGGCGAGGTACTCCACGTCGCTATCGGCGACGCTGTAGTTCCAGGTGATCACGCCACCCAGGCCGGAGCCGGTGGTGTCGGAGGTGACGCTGGCGGTGAGGGCGCCGAGCGCGCCGGCCGAGGCCGTGATCGTTGGGCTGATGGTGTGGGCGTCGGTGAGGTCGACGTCGGTGAAGGCAATGGTGCCGGTGTCGGTGAGGTTGCCGAGCGGGGTGACCTGCTCGGTGACCGCGCCGGTGACGTCCGTCGCCGCCACGACCGGTGCATCGTTGGTGCCGGTGATGGTCACCGAAACCGTGCGATCCACGGTGCCGCCGTTGCCATCGTCGAGGGTGATGGTGAAGGTCTCGACCTTGGTCTGGTCCTTGGCGAGGTACTCCACGTCGCTATCGGCGACGCTGTAGTTCCAGGTGATCACGCCACCCAGGCCGGAGCCGGTGGTGTCGGAGGTGACGCTGGCGGTGAGGGCGCCGAGCGCGCCGGCCGAGGCCGTGATCGTTGGGCTGATGGTGTGGGCGTCGGTGAGGTCGACGTCGGTGAAGGCAATGGTGCCGGTGTCGGTGAGGTTGCCGAGCGGGGTGACCTGCTCGGTGACCGCGCCGGTGACGTCCGTCGCCGCCACGACCGGTGCATCGTTGGTGCCGGTGATGGTCACCGAAACCGTGCGATCCACGGTGCCGCCGTTGCCATCGTCGAGGGTGATGGTGAAGGTCTCGACCTTGGTCTGGTCCTTGGCGAGGTACTCCACGTCGCTATCGGCGACGCTGTAGTTCCAGGTGATCACGCCACCCAGGCCGGAGCCGGTGGTGTCGGAGGTGACGCTGGCGGTGAGGGCGCCGAGCGCGCCGGCCGAGGCCGTGATCGTTGGGCTGATGGTGTGGGCGTCGGTGAGGTCGACGTCGGTGAAGGCAATGGTGCCGGTGTCGGTGAGGTTGCCGAGCGGGGTGACCTGCTCGGTGACCGCGCCGGTGACGTCCGTCGCCGCCACGACCGGTGCATCGTTGGTGCCGGTGATGGTCACCGAAACCGTGCGATCCACGGTGCCGCCGTTGCCATCGTCGAGGGTGATGGTGAAGGTCTCGACCTTGGTCTGGTCCTTGGCGAGGTACTCCACGTCGCTATCGGCGACGCTGTAGTTCCAGGTGATCACGCCACCCAGGCCGGAGCCGGTGGTGTCGGAGGTGACGCTGGCGGTGAGGGCGCCGAGCGCGCCGGCCGAGGCCGTGATCGTTGGGCTGATGGTGTGGGCGTCGGTGAGGTCGACGTCGGTGAAGGCAATGGTGCCGGTGTCGGTGAGGTTGCCGAGCGGGGTGACCTGCTCGGTGACCGCGCCGGTGACGTCCGTCGCCGCCACGACCGGTGCATCGTTGGTGCCGGTGATGGTCACCGAAACCGTGCGATCCACGGTGCCGCCGTTGCCATCGTCGAGGGTGATGGTGAAGGTCTCGACCTTGGTCTGGTCCTTGGCGAGGTACTCCACGTCGCTATCGGCGACGCTGTAGTTCCAGGTGATCACGCCACCCAGGCCGGAGCCGGTGGTGTCGGAGGTGACGCTGGCGGTGAGGGCGCCGAGCGCGCCGGCCGAGGCCGTGATCGTTGGGCTGATGGTGTGGGCGTCGGTGAGGTCGACGTCGGTGAAGGCAATGGTGCCGGTGTCGGTGAGGTTGCCGAGCGGGGTGACCTGCTCGGTGACCGCGCCGGTGACGTCCGTCGCCGCCACGACCGGTGCATCGTTGGTGCCGGTGATGGTCACCGAAACCGTGCGATCCACGGTGCCGCCGTTGCCATCGTCGAGGGTGATGGTGAAGGTCTCGACCTTGGTCTGGTCCTTGGCGAGGTACTCCACGTCGCTATCGGCGACGCTGTAGTTCCAGGTGATCACGCCACCCAGGCCGGAGCCGGTGGTGTCGGAGGTGACGCTGGCGGTGAGGGCGCCGAGCGCGCCGGCCGAGGCCGTGATCGTTGGGCTGATGGTGTGGGCGTCGGTGAGGTCGACGTCGGTGAAGGCAATGGTGCCGGTGTCGGTGAGGTTGCCGAGCGGGGTGACCTGCTCGGTGACCGCGCCGGTGACGTCCGTCGCCGCCACGACCGGTGCATCGTTGGTGCCGGTGATGGTCACCGAAACCGTGCGATCCACGGTGCCGCCGTTGCCATCGTCGAGGGTGATGGTGAAGGTCTCGACCTTGGTCTGGTCCTTGGCGAGGTACTCCACGTCGCTATCGGCGACGCTGTAGTTCCAGGTGATCACGCCACCCAGGCCGGAGCCGGTGGTGTCGGTGTCGAGGTGACGCTGGCGGTGAGGGCGCCGAGCGCGCCGGCCGAGGCCGTGATCGTTGGGCTGATGGTGTGGGCGTCGGTGAGGTCGACGTCGGTGAAGGCAATGGTGCCGGTGTCGGTGAGGTTGCCGAGCGGGGTGACCTGCTCGGTGACCGCGCCGGTGACGTCCGTCGCCGCCACGACCGGTGCATCGTTGGTGCCGGTGATGGTCACCGAAACCGTGCGATCCACGGTGCCGCCGTTGCCATCGTCGAGGGTGATGGTGAAGGTCTCGACCTTGGTCTGGTCCTTGGCGAGGTACTCCACGTCGCTATCGGCGACGCTGTAGTTCCAGGTGATCACGCCACCCAGGCCGGAGCCGGTGGTGTCGGAGGTGACGCTGGCGGTGAGGGCGCCGAGCGCGCCGGCCGAGGCCGTGATCGTTGGGCTGATGGTGTGGGCGTCGGTGAGGTCGACGTCGGTGAAGGCAATGGTGCCGGTGTCGGTGAGGTTGCCGAGCGGGGTGACCTGCTCGGTGACCGCGCCGGTGACGTCCGTCGCCGCCACGACCGGTGCATCGTTGGTGCCGGTGATGGTGATGGAAACGACCTGCGTTGCCGTCGAGCCGTGGCCGTCGTTGACCGTTACGGTATAATGCTCGACCACGCTCTGGCCGGCAGCAAGGTACTGTGAAGCCCCGTTGTTGAGGGCGTAGTGCCACTGGACCGAACCGCTGGCGGCGTTTGCGGCTTCACTGACAGCGTCGAGCGAGAAGGTGCCGAGCGCAGTTTCGCCGGCGGTCGAAACAAACGAAGCGGTATGGCCGTCACTGAGATCGACGTCGTTGAACGCAATCGTGCCGGCGGCGTTGAGCGAGTCGGTCGGCGAAGGCGTCGTGTCGGCATCTTCGACGACCGCGCCAACCTGTGCGCCGCTGGTGATCGAGACGATGTCGTTGGTGCCGGTGATGGTGATGGAAACGACCTGCGTTGCCGTCGAGCCGTGGCCGTCGTTGACCGTAACGGTATAATGCTCGACCACGCTCTGGCCGGCAGCAAGGTACTGTGAAGCCCCGTTGTTGAGGGCGTAGTGCCACTGGACCGAACCGCTGGCGGCGTTTGCGGCTTCACTGACAGCGTCGAGCGAGAAGGTGCCGAGCGCAGTTTCGCCGGCGGTCGAAACAAACGAAGCGGTATGGCCGTCACTGAGATCGACGTCGTTGAACGCAATCGTGCCGGCGGCGTTGAGCGAGTCGGTCGGCGAAGGCGTCGTGTCGGCATCTTCGACGACCGCGCCAACCTGTGCGCCGCTGGTGATCGAGACGATGTCGTTGGTCCCGGTGATGGTGACGGTCAACTGCGCGGTATCCGTGAGCCCGTGAGGGTCACGGACGGTGTATGTAAACACCTCAGTGACTGTCACCCCGTCCGCGAGCGAGTTGGTGTCCACATCGCTGTTGTTGAGCGTGTAGGTATAGGTTCCGTTCGCATTCAAGGTCAGTGAGCCATAAGTGCCCACTAATGCAGATCCGACCGTGCCGGCACTTCCAGATCCGGATTCAGTACCTGTCCGGAACGCCGACACGACCAGCGATGCCTGACCGTCGTCGGAATCCGTGTCGTTAGCCAGCACATTACCTGACGCCATGGGATCGCCGGGAAACGGTGTATTCCCCGGGCCAACGCCAGCCTCTCGCACGAGATCAGCTCCATTGGTATCGTTGACGCCGACGGGAGAGGTTGGGTCCGCTCCGTAGCGCACCTGCTCAATCGCGGAGACCTTGAGGTTGATCGTAGTGAATGTGAATTCTGCTTGACCTGCCTGGCCAGTATTGGCGTTCGAATTTGCTGCGATGAAGGTGCGAAACTTGGCAATTTCAGCGTCAAACGCCGTCATAAATAACGAGTCGGCCAGTTGAGCATTGCTCAGGTAGATAACGAGCGTATCAATCTCGGCGGTGCCTTTCGCAGCATTGCCGTTACCGCCGTCGTAGATCCGTCGTAACCGGAAAAGGCTGTTTGTCCGGCGATTGTACCTGTGCCGTAAATCTGGGTTCCAATCTTGTACTGGTTTTCCCAAGCTCGATAGATAAGCGTGTCCGCTCCCGATCCGCCCAGAACCGTATCGAATCCGCTGCCGCCATCGAGCGTATCGGCGCCTGAACCGCCGTTCAGGCGATCGTCTCCCGCCCCTCCTGACAGCACGTCGTCGCCGCTGCCGCCGACCAGATTGTCGTTGCTGCTTGTGCCAATGGTAGTTGCCATGCCCCGCCCCTATCGCCCTTGTTGTTGTTGTTGTCACTCATGGGAATTGCCGGCGCCGTCGCGCCGCTTACCAGATTGTCGCTCAAAAATTGCAAACCTATTCGGGCAAGTTCGCCTTCGCCCACAAACGGCTTGATCCTGGGCTGAGCACCAGGACCAGATGAGTTCGCATTCGGACCAATGACATTCGTACAGACGCCAAGCGCCAACGATCGCGAGTCCGCCGGATACCGGATGTCGGATGGATCTTGGCAATCGGCAGACGCGGAGTTCATATCGGTTGAGGGGGAAAACTCATTGTCGATGGAGCAAAGTGCGATTCCGGCTAAATCGTTGCTCAACACATCGAGAGCAATAACGGTCAGTGGTGTAGAAATGAGGATGGTCGCATTTTCGGCAAAACTACATACATCGCCTCCGGTCGGCGTTGTATTTGGAAATGATGTTTTGGCTCCGTTGGCATCCGTGCTTTGACAAGAAGCCATTTAACCCCACCCCTTTTACTCGTACACGAGACAGATGCCCTCCACATCTGTTCACTGCCGCATTGACAGATTAGTCTTTCTCCACCTGAACAGTACGATCGACATGCGAATTTTGGCGTCCAGTCGCAGCAAGGCCACAGTGCCGCGATCAGCCAGACATCAACATGTCGTCCGAGTGTAAGGCTTGACCACAACATGTAGCCGGCGACGAATCTGGCAGCCGCGCTGCGTTTCCTTTAGTCTCCATGACGCCCTTTCCCGGCCTGCCGGTCAGGACCATTTTTTAGAAGGCGCTTATATTAACATATTCTTAACGCCAATGAAGAGTAAGCGTCAACATCCAAATGGATGAACAGTTAACGCTGTCGATGTAATTAGCGTTGCGGGCTGCGGACCTGGGGCATGCGGCTGGCGACTAAACGAGGTCACAAGCACGCCGTCGTCGCCTTGGCGCGCAAGTTGGCGCCGATCATGCACCGCATCTATGGACCGGCTCCGCTGTGCAAGGGAATTCGAGACGAGGTGGCCTATTTCGAACGAAGTATGCTCCAGCCGTGGCAGTGGCAGGCGCGTGTCGAACCAGCGGCCGATACCGGTCTGGGGCTTGTAGGTGGAATGTCCCTCGCTCATTGAACTGTCCCTTCTCTCAGTCGATACGAATCTTGGTATCGGAAATGAAATGGAACACCGGGATCGCCATGTTCTCCGGCGCCTTCAATTTCCTGCCTGGTGCGGTGGCGCACGACGGCCGGCTTGCCGCGCCATTGCAAGACCATCGATGTTCCTGGTATCAGCGAAGAGACGGCGACCTCGACCGAAGCAAATGCCTCCGCAGGCGACGCTAGTTCGGCGATCTTTCGTGTTTGCAAGGATTGGTCATGATGACGGTCCCGTTGGTGATCAATATTTGACAGACCCGGCTGACGGGGTAGGCACTCCTGACCTGAAACTAGTTGGCAGGCCCGCATTTGGAGACGGATGAGTTGGGGTGCGGCCCACCTATTCATCGTTCTTTGTTTGTATTAAGTCGTCGCACTGCTATTTTAAGTGGGATTATAATGGAGGAGGGGATAAACGTGCATATAATCAAATATGTCTTATGCGCGCTCGTTATCGGTCTCTCTTTGGTCGGATGCGCTTGCAAGAAAAGCCTACCGCAATCCGGAGACAACATGTCGAAAGCCACCAAATCAGAACTTT
>NZ_JAVSPW010000003.1:0-16732 GCF_037162595.1 Mesorhizobium sp. ISC11 | reverse complement strand
CGTCCGGCTTAAAATGGCCGACAAGCTGCCACCGCAGGTCAAGCCCGAGCAGATCTATCCGGGCATGCCGGTCGAAACGTTCATTTCAACCGGCGAACGGACGTTTTTGGCCTACCTGACCAAACCCCTGGTGGATTCGTTCCAGCGCGCCTTTAGGGAGAGATAGCTCGCCCTCCCTCCTTGATATCGCAAGTATCAGATATGAAGCGGGCGCCGGATCAATCCGGCGCCCGCTCCTTATTGGAGCGCGCGGCTTCACGTCACACGAAGTGGAAGTCGTCCGCTGGATTATACGCGACCGCGGTCCGGCCGGTGCCATCGTCAGCGAGCGTAAAGGTGCCCGTTTCGTAAGCGCCGAGCAGGTGGAGCGTGGCGTCATGAGTGCCGTCCGAAACCAGCAGCGTTCCCCCACTTCCGTCCTGGTTTGCCTGATAGATAGCGGATGTTCCGGTGTTGAACAGGATGTCACCGAAATCGATCTTGTCATCACTCGTCATGCCGGCGATGCTGCCGCTGAAATCGAACGAATCGTCCAGCCGCAATGTGCCGGCAGCATCCGCCGCGAAAATGACGTCCGAGGAAGTGGCGGCGTGAAACTCCAGCTGCGACATGTTTCCAATGATGGCATCGCCGTCTCCGGTAACCTGGCCGTCTATCGCGATATCACCCCCATTGGCCCAGATCAGTCCGGAATTGGCGACGGCACCGTTGATCGTCAGGCCACCCGACCCCGTTGCCTCCAGTGTTCCGGAATTGGAGACGGTGCTGCCGCCGGTGTTTATAACCAGCGCGTGGGTGCCGGTGGCGATGATTGTGCACTGATTGTCCAGACCCAGCAGGCCGCCGCCGAGTTGACCGGCGCCGGAGATGGTGTTGTCGATATTGGTCAGAGTGACATCGGCGGCCGTGCCCGAAATCACGTTCGCGTCACTGTCGGACAGGATGATCTGTCCGCCGCCCTGCAGCGTTATGCCGTGCTGGATGAGCTGCAGCAGCGTATCGCTACCGTTCGAGTCGAGCGAGATAAGGCCGGTATTGTTGATCGTGCCGCTCAGCGGCAGCAATGCGCCATCACCGATCGTCATGGTTCCGGCATTGTTGACCACCGGCGTCTGGTCGAAGACAAAATTGCTACCAGTCAGCGCGGCTGAGTGCACGCCATCCAGCATGATCGACTGCCCGTCGCCAAGCGTGATCACCGCGTTGCCGTTGGCGTCGTCGGCCAGGTGCGCCTGGACGTCAGCGAAACTCGCGAAGCCGGAATAGCCGATCAGGTCGATCTTGTCCGCGTCGAAGCTATGCACGGTGTCGTTTCCGATGGGCTGCGAGAAGACAAACAGGTCGTTCCCGCTGGAACCTGTCAGAACGTCGTCGCCGGACCAGGCAAAGATCGGCGAACCCGGCGCGTAAGCTTCGACATTGTCGGTGATCATGGCGAGCCCGGTGCCGCCGGTGGAATCGATCCAGGTTTGCGACATGTGCAGCGAAAGTGCGCCAGCGTAGTCTCCTGGCGAGGTCACGGCGAGCGCGGTGACGTCGTTTGTTTGCACTGACCACGTGCCATCGCCGTTGTCGATGCCCTGGCTGACTGTCCATCCGACGGGAACTCCGCTGATGGATACGCTGATCGAGCCGACATGATCCGCCGGATTTGTCAGGCCAAGGTTGATAGCTTCGCCTGCAGCGCCTGCAGGCGCCACATGCGCGCCGCTGACGTTGGTCAACGTCACATTAGCGAGTTCGACCAGCGTGTATCCGCCGGCGTTGCCATTAGTGGTAGCAGTCTGTTGGTAGACAAAGGTATGATTGCCGATAGCGCCTGATGTCGTGAATGCAACGGTAGAACCTGCGTTGCCAATGTCATTTCCTAAGAGATATTGAACGACAGCGGCAAGACTGCCAGTTGACGTGACGGTCAGCGGAGCGGTGAAAGTGTCTGTACCAAAGAAAGTGGCAATCCCGTTCGTAACATTGTGGGATTGGACAGTATCACCCCCGATCGTCAGGGTTGAATCGCCGGCTCCATTGACGTTTCCGGAAGTTGCTGATGCCCCGACAATTGGCAGATCGAGAATGTCGCCGCCTGCGGTCGTGTTGAAGTCAGTGATGACGTCGTACCCGGATATTGTGCCGCTATTTCCGGCGCCGGCAATCGTCACCGTGGAGTGGCCGGTGTTAATTATGAAAGTGTCAATGCCGCCATTGCCGGTCATTGTATCAGCACCAGTGCCACCGGTGATGCTGTCTGCACCTGAGCCGCCTTTGATTATGTCGATGCCCGACGAGCCGGCAATAGCAAGCGCTTCGCTCTGATTCGTCAGATCAAGAGTCAAACCGGATGCCGTCAGCGTCACTGCTTCTATGTTAACAATTTGTGCGTCGCTGGTGCTGGTGAAATTGGCGCCGACCTGAAGCGTATCACTGTTTGCACCGCCATCGAGCAGGATGTCGCTCTGATCACCAACGATCGTGTCTGTGCCACCACCGCCCATCAGTGTATCGCCGCTGCTCCTTCCAACCAAGATATCGTCCCCATTCCTCCCGACTAGGACATCGTAACCGCCAAGCGATCCACTAACGATAGCGCCCCCTAAATCTTTGTTGCCGTTATTAGATATATCAAGATATGAGGCAATATACGTGCCGGGAGTTCCCGGAGCTCGATATGTTGTGTAAGCGCCGTCGGTTTGAAGGTCTGAGCTGTTCGATGAGTTATCGACGATCAGCTTCCAGACCAACACTCGCCCATCATTAAGGGTAACGGAGAGGAAGTCATTTGCTGCCGATCCAGGTGCCGTAAATGAAATATTACCCCCGGCAATGGTTGCCGTACTGATAAATGCTCCGCTTGAATCCTGTACCCTGGCCGAAGTTATCGAGTTTAGATCGTTGGTAACATCTGAATCGTTGGCGAGCAGCTGGGCGATTGACCAGCTGACGGCGGCGCTCTTAGTGACGATTAATGGCCAATCGGAGGACGTGGGCGGTGGTGCCGCGGTGACCGTCAGATTGACTGCCGCACTCGAGGTCGCCTGCCCATCGCTAACTGTATAGGTAAATGCCTGGAATGTGCTTCCAGAAAAACCCGTATTAGGCGTGTAGGTAATAGTTTTGTCAGCGTTTAGTGTAGCCGTTCCATTAGCGACATTAACCGCCACGCCCACTGTGACAGCCGAGCCATTGATCTGCGTCACGCTCAGTTGAGCATTAGTGTTGTCCACCTCGGTATCGTTGGCCAGCACGGAAATCTGAACTGGTACGTTCTGGGTCGTGGTTGCCGAATCCGCTACCGCCACAGGAGCATCATTGGCACCGTTGATGATGACGGTGAGCTGCGCAGTATCGGTGAGGTTGCCCGGATCCTTGACCGTGTAGGTGAAGGTGTCGGTCAACGTGCCACCGACATTGAGCGCCTGGACGGTGGCATTGCTGTTGTTGACTGCATAGCTGTAGCTGCCGTCGGTGTTGAGCGTCAGCGTGCCATACTGGCCAGCCAGCCCGGTGCCGACCGTGCCGCTGGTTCCCGAGCCGGCCTCGGTGCCGGTGCGGATCGCCGAGACCACCAGCGAGGCGGTGGCGTTGTCGGCGTCGCTGTCGGCACCCGGTCCGGTGGTGATGACGTTGCCGGTCGCATTGCTGCCCGCAGTGCCGTTAGCGATGCCGCCCGCCTCAGTGGCTGAGCCGGCGTCGTCGGCCGCGATCGGCGCGTCGTTGACCGGCGTGACGCTGATCGTGACACTATGCGAGGCACTGCTGTCTGTGCCGTCGCTCGCAACCACGTTGACGGTCCGCGCCGCTGTTGTCGGCGTGTCGCTGGTGTTGTTGTAGACGATGCCGTCGAGGATCGTCTGGTAGGTGGCCTGTGAAGCCGAGCCTGTGATCGACAGAATGCCGGTGCTTGCCGTGTAGAGCACCGTCAGCCCGCTTGCGGCCGCCGTGGCGCTGGCGTTCAGCGACAGGGATTCGACCCCATTGCCATCGGGCCGCGCCGTTAACGTCGCCGTCAGTGACGTCAGGTTCGCCGAGTCGGCATTGGTCACCGTCGCCAAAGGTGCGATCACCAACGGCGTCTGCTCCGTGAACGAAGCCGTCGCGTCATTGCCGGCGCCCGCGCCGTTCAGATCAATGACCGGCGCGTCGTTGACCGGCGTGACGCTGATCGTGACACTATGCGAGGCACTGCTGTCTGTGCCGTCGCTCGCAACCACGTTGACGGTCCGCGCCGCTGTCGTCGGCGTGTCGCTGGTGTTGTTGTAGACGATGCCGTCGAGGATCGTCTGGTAGGCCGCCTTCGCGGCCGAGCCTGTGATCGACAGAATGCCGGTGCTTGCGGTGTAGAGCACCGTCAGTCCGGCGGCGGCCGCCGTGGCGCTGGCGTTGAGCGACAGGGATTCGACCGCGTTCCCATCGGGCCGCGCCGTCAGCGTCGCCGTCAGGGACGTCAGGTTGGCCGAGTCGACGTCGGTTACTGTTGCCAAAGGTGCGATCACCAGCGGCGTCTGCTCCGTGAACGAAGCCGTCGCGTCATTGCCGGCGCCCGCGCCGTTCAGATCAATGACCGGTGCATCGTTGGTGCCGGTGATGGTCACCGAAACCGTGCGATCCACGGTGCCGCCGTTGCCATCGTCGAGGGTGATGGTGAAGGTCTCGACCTTGGTCTGGTCCTTGGCGAGGTACTCCACGTCGCTATCGGCGACGCTGTAGTTCCAGGTGATCACGCCACCCAGGCCGGAGCCGGTGGTGTCGGAGGTGACGCTGGCGGTGAGGGCGCCGAGCGCGCCGGCCGAGGCCGTGATCGTTGGGCTGATGGTGTGGGCGTCGGTGAGGTCGACGTCGGTGAAGGCAATGGTGCCGGTGTCGGTGAGGTTGCCGAGCGGGGTGACCTGCTCGGTGACCGCGCCGGTGACGTCCGTCGCCGCCACGACCGGTGCATCGTTGGTGCCGGTGATGGTCACCGAAACCGTGCGATCCACGGTGCCGCCGTTGCCATCGTCGAGGGTGATGGTGAAGGTCTCGACCTTGGTCTGGTCCTTGGCGAGGTACTCCACGTCGCTATCGGCGACGCTGTAGTTCCAGGTGATCACGCCACCCAGGCCGGAGCCGGTGGTGTCGGAGGTGACGCTGGCGGTGAGGGCGCCGAGCGCGCCGGCCGAGGCCGTGATCGTTGGGCTGATGGTGTGGGCGTCGGTGAGGTCGACGTCGGTGAAGGCAATGGTGCCGGTGTCGGTGAGGTTGCCGAGCGGGGTGACCTGCTCGGTGACCGCGCCGGTGACGTCCGTCGCCGCCACGACCGGTGCATCGTTGGTGCCGGTGATGGTCACCGAAACCGTGCGATCCACGGTGCCGCCGTTGCCATCGTCGAGGGTGATGGTGAAGGTCTCGACCTTGGTCTGGTCCTTGGCGAGGTACTCCACGTCGCTATCGGCGACGCTGTAGTTCCAGGTGATCACGCCACCCAGGCCGGAGCCGGTGGTGTCGGAGGTGACGCTGGCGGTGAGGGCGCCGAGCGCGCCGGCCGAGGCCGTGATCGTTGGGCTGATGGTGTGGGCGTCGGTGAGGTCGACGTCGGTGAAGGCAATGGTGCCGGTGTCGGTGAGGTTGCCGAGCGGGGTGACCTGCTCGGTGACCGCGCCGGTGACGTCCGTCGCCGCCACGACCGGTGCATCGTTGGTGCCGGTGATGGTCACCGAAACCGTGCGATCCACGGTGCCGCCGTTGCCATCGTCGAGGGTGATGGTGAAGGTCTCGACCTTGGTCTGGTCCTTGGCGAGGTACTCCACGTCGCTATCGGCGACGCTGTAGTTCCAGGTGATCACGCCACCCAGGCCGGAGCCGGTGGTGTCGGAGGTGACGCTGGCGGTGAGGGCGCCGAGCGCGCCGGCCGAGGCCGTGATCGTTGGGCTGATGGTGTGGGCGTCGGTGAGGTCGACGTCGGTGAAGGCAATGGTGCCGGTGTCGGTGAGGTTGCCGAGCGGGGTGACCTGCTCGGTGACCGCGCCGGTGACGTCCGTCGCCGCCACGACCGGTGCATCGTTGGTGCCGGTGATGGTCACCGAAACCGTGCGATCCACGGTGCCGCCGTTGCCATCGTCGAGGGTGATGGTGAAGGTCTCGACCTTGGTCTGGTCCTTGGCGAGGTACTCCACGTCGCTATCGGCGACGCTGTAGTTCCAGGTGATCACGCCACCCAGGCCGGAGCCGGTGGTGTCGGAGGTGACGCTGGCGGTGAGGGCGCCGAGCGCGCCGGCCGAGGCCGTGATCGTTGGGCTGATGGTGTGGGCGTCGGTGAGGTCGACGTCGGTGAAGGCAATGGTGCCGGTGTCGGTGAGGTTGCCGAGCGGGGTGACCTGCTCGGTGACCGCGCCGGTGACGTCCGTCGCCGCCACGACCGGTGCATCGTTGGTGCCGGTGATGGTCACCGAAACCGTGCGATCCACGGTGCCGCCGTTGCCATCGTCGAGGGTGATGGTGAAGGTCTCGACCTTGGTCTGGTCCTTGGCGAGGTACTCCACGTCGCTATCGGCGACGCTGTAGTTCCAGGTGATCACGCCACCCAGGCCGGAGCCGGTGGTGTCGGAGGTGACGCTGGCGGTGAGGGCGCCGAGCGCGCCGGCCGAGGCCGTGATCGTTGGGCTGATGGTGTGGGCGTCGGTGAGGTCGACGTCGGTGAAGGCAATGGTGCCGGTGTCGGTGAGGTTGCCGAGCGGGGTGACCTGCTCGGTGACCGCGCCGGTGACGTCCGTCGCCGCCACGACCGGTGCATCGTTGGTGCCGGTGATGGTCACCGAAACCGTGCGATCCACGGTGCCGCCGTTGCCATCGTCGAGGGTGATGGTGAAGGTCTCGACCTTGGTCTGGTCCTTGGCGAGGTACTCCACGTCGCTATCGGCGACGCTGTAGTTCCAGGTGATCACGCCACCCAGGCCGGAGCCGGTGGTGTCGGAGGTGACGCTGGCGGTGAGGGCGCCGAGCGCGCCGGCCGAGGCCGTGATCGTTGGGCTGATGGTGTGGGCGTCGGTGAGGTCGACGTCGGTGAAGGCAATGGTGCCGGTGTCGGTGAGGTTGCCGAGCGGGGTGACCTGCTCGGTGACCGCGCCGGTGACGTCCGTCGCCGCCACGACCGGTGCATCGTTGGTGCCGGTGATGGTCACCGAAACCGTGCGATCCACGGTGCCGCCGTTGCCATCGTCGAGGGTGATGGTGAAGGTCTCGACCTTGGTCTGGTCCTTGGCGAGGTACTCCACGTCGCTATCGGCGACGCTGTAGTTCCAGGTGATCACGCCACCCAGGCCGGAGCCGGTGGTGTCGGAGGTGACGCTGGCGGTGAGGGCGCCGAGCGCGCCGGCCGAGGCCGTGATCGTTGGGCTGATGGTGTGGGCGTCGGTGAGGTCGACGTCGGTGAAGGCAATGGTGCCGGTGTCGGTGAGGTTGCCGAGCGGGGTGACCTGCTCGGTGACCGCGCCGGTGACGTCCGTCGCCGCCACGACCGGTGCATCGTTGGTGCCGGTGATGGTCACCGAAACCGTGCGATCCACGGTGCCGCCGTTGCCATCGTCGAGGGTGATGGTGAAGGTCTCGACCTTGGTCTGGTCCTTGGCGAGGTACTCCACGTCGCTATCGGCGACGCTGTAGTTCCAGGTGATCACGC
The DNA here is from genome assembly GCF_037162595.1 of Mesorhizobium sp. ISC11. Lineage (NCBI taxonomy): Bacteria > Pseudomonadati > Pseudomonadota > Alphaproteobacteria > Hyphomicrobiales > Phyllobacteriaceae > Mesorhizobium > Mesorhizobium sp. ISC11. Next base: position 9,084 of record NZ_JAVSPW010000003.1, on the reverse strand, counting down.
CACCCAGGCCGGAGCCGGTGGTGTCGGAGGTGACGCTGGCGGTGAGGGCGCCGAGCGCGCCGGCCGAGGCCGTGATCGTTGGGCTGATGGTGTGGGCGTCGGTGAGGTCGACGTCGGTGAAGGCAATGGTGCCGGTGTCGGTGAGGTTGCCGAGCGGGGTGACCTGCTCGGTGACCGCGCCGGTGACGTCCGTCGCCGCCACGACCGGTGCATCGTTGGTGCCGGTGATGGTCACCGAAACCGTGCGATCCACGGTGCCGCCGTTGCCATCGTCGAGGGTGATGGTGAAGGTCTCGACCTTGGTCTGGTCCTTGGCGAGGTACTCCACGTCGCTATCGGCGACGCTGTAGTTCCAGGTGATCACGCCACCCAGGCCGGAGCCGGTGGTGTCGGAGGTGACGCTGGCGGTGAGGGCGCCGAGCGCGCCGGCCGAGGCCGTGATCGTTGGGCTGATGGTGTGGGCGTCGGTGAGGTCGACGTCGGTGAAGGCAATGGTGCCGGTGTCGGTGAGGTTGCCGAGCGGGGTGACCTGCTCGGTGACCGCGCCGGTGACGTCCGTCGCCGCCACGACCGGTGCATCGTTGGTGCCGGTGATGGTCACCGAAACCGTGCGATCCACGGTGCCGCCGTTGCCATCGTCGAGGGTGATGGTGAAGGTCTCGACCTTGGTCTGGTCCTTGGCGAGGTACTCCACGTCGCTATCGGCGACGCTGTAGTTCCAGGTGATCACGCCACCCAGGCCGGAGCCGGTGGTGTCGGAGGTGACGCTGGCGGTGAGGGCGCCGAGCGCGCCGGCCGAGGCCGTGATCGTTGGGCTGATGGTGTGGGCGTCGGTGAGGTCGACGTCGGTGAAGGCAATGGTGCCGGTGTCGGTGAGGTTGCCGAGCGGGGTGACCTGCTCGGTGACCGCGCCGGTGACGTCCGTCGCCGCCACGACCGGTGCATCGTTGGTGCCGGTGATGGTCACCGAAACCGTGCGATCCACGGTGCCGCCGTTGCCATCGTCGAGGGTGATGGTGAAGGTCTCGACCTTGGTCTGGTCCTTGGCGAGGTACTCCACGTCGCTATCGGCGACGCTGTAGTTCCAGGTGATCACGCCACCCAGGCCGGAGCCGGTGGTGTCGGAGGTGACGCTGGCGGTGAGGGCGCCGAGCGCGCCGGCCGAGGCCGTGATCGTTGGGCTGATGGTGTGGGCGTCGGTGAGGTCGACGTCGGTGAAGGCAATGGTGCCGGTGTCGGTGAGGTTGCCGAGCGGGGTGACCTGCTCGGTGACCGCGCCGGTGACGTCCGTCGCCGCCACGACCGGTGCATCGTTGGTGCCGGTGATGGTCACCGAAACCGTGCGATCCACGGTGCCGCCGTTGCCATCGTCGAGGGTGATGGTGAAGGTCTCGACCTTGGTCTGGTCCTTGGCGAGGTACTCCACGTCGCTATCGGCGACGCTGTAGTTCCAGGTGATCACGCCACCCAGGCCGGAGCCGGTGGTGTCGGAGGTGACGCTGGCGGTGAGGGCGCCGAGCGCGCCGGCCGAGGCCGTGATCGTTGGGCTGATGGTGTGGGCGTCGGTGAGGTCGACGTCGGTGAAGGCAATGGTGCCGGTGTCGGTGAGGTTGCCGAGCGGGGTGACCTGCTCGGTGACCGCGCCGGTGACGTCCGTCGCCGCCACGACCGGTGCATCGTTGGTGCCGGTGATGGTCACCGAAACCGTGCGATCCACGGTGCCGCCGTTGCCATCGTCGAGGGTGATGGTGAAGGTCTCGACCTTGGTCTGGTCCTTGGCGAGGTACTCCACGTCGCTATCGGCGACGCTGTAGTTCCAGGTGATCACGCCACCCAGGCCGGAGCCGGTGGTGTCGGAGGTGACGCTGGCGGTGAGGGCGCCGAGCGCGCCGGCCGAGGCCGTGATCGTTGGGCTGATGGTGTGGGCGTCGGTGAGGTCGACGTCGGTGAAGGCAATGGTGCCGGTGTCGGTGAGGTTGCCGAGCGGGGTGACCTGCTCGGTGACCGCGCCGGTGACGTCCGTCGCCGCCACGACCGGTGCATCGTTGGTGCCGGTGATGGTCACCGAAACCGTGCGATCCACGGTGCCGCCGTTGCCTCGTCGAGGGTGATGGTGAAGGTCTCGACCTTGGTCTGGTCCTTGGCGAGGTACTCCACGTCGCTATCGGCGACGCTGTAGTTCCAGGTGATCACGCCACCCAGGCCGGAGCCGGTGGTGTCGGAGGTGACGCTGGCGGTGAGGGCGCCGAGCGCGCCGGCCGAGGCCGTGATCGTTGGGCTGATGGTGTGGGCGTCGGTGAGGTCGACGTCGGTGAAGGCAATGGTGCCGGTGTCGGTGAGGTTGCCGAGCGGGGTGACCTGCTCGGTGACCGCGCCGGTGACGTCCGTCGCCGCCACGACCGGTGCATCGTTGGTGCCGGTGATGGTCACCGAAACCGTGCGATCCACGGTGCCGCCGTTGCCATCGTCGAGGGTGATGGTGAAGGTCTCGACCTTGGTCTGGTCCTTGGCGAGGTACTCCACGTCGCTATCGGCGACGCTGTAGTTCCAGGTGATCACGCCACCCAGGCCGGAGCCGGTGGTGTCGGAGGTGACGCTGGCGGTGAGGGCGCCGAGCGCGCCGGCCGAGGCCGTGATCGTTGGGCTGATGGTGTGGGCGTCGGTGAGGTCGACGTCGGTGAAGGCAATGGTGCCGGTGTCGGTGAGGTTGCCGAGCGGGGTGACCTGCTCGGTGACCGCGCCGGTGACGTCCGTCGCCGCCACGACCGGTGCATCGTTGGTGCCGGTGATGGTCACCGAAACCGTGCGATCCACGGTGCCGCCGTTGCCATCGTCGAGGGTGATGGTGAAGGTCTCGACCTTGGTCTGGTCCTTGGCGAGGTACTCCACGTCGCTATCGGCGACGCTGTAGTTCCAGGTGATCACGCCACCCAGGCCGGAGCCGGTGGTGTCGGAGGTGACGCTGGCGGTGAGGGCGCCGAGCGCGCCGGCCGAGGCCGTGATCGTTGGGCTGATGGTGTGGGCGTCGGTGAGGTCGACGTCGGTGAAGGCAATGGTGCCGGTGTCGGTGAGGTTGCCGAGCGGGGTGACCTGCTCGGTGACCGCGCCGGTGACGTCCGTCGCCGCCACGACCGGTGCATCGTTGGTGCCGGTGATGGTCACCGAAACCGTGCGATCCACGGTGCCGCCGTTGCCATCGTCGAGGGTGATGGTGAAGGTCTCGACCTTGGTCTGGTCCTTGGCGAGGTACTCCACGTCGCTATCGGCGACGCTGTAGTTCCAGGTGATCACGCCACCCAGGCCGGAGCCGGTGGTGTCGGAGGTGACGCTGGCGGTGAGGGCGCCGAGCGCGCCGGCCGAGGCCGTGATCGTTGGGCTGATGGTGTGGGCGTCGGTGAGGTCGACGTCGGTGAAGGCAATGGTGCCGGTGTCGGTGAGGTTGCCGAGCGGGGTGACCTGCTCGGTGACCGCGCCGGTGACGTCCGTCGCCGCCACGACCGGTGCATCGTTGGTGCCGGTGATGGTCACCGAAACCGTGCGATCCACGGTGCCGCCGTTGCCATCGTCGAGGGTGATGGTGAAGGTCTCGACCTTGGTCTGGTCCTTGGCGAGGTACTCCACGTCGCTATCGGCGACGCTGTAGTTCCAGGTGATCACGCCACCCAGGCCGGAGCCGGTGGTGTCGGAGGTGACGCTGGCGGTGAGGGCGCCGAGCGCGCCGGCCGAGGCCGTGATCGTTGGGCTGATGGTGTGGGCGTCGGTGAGGTCGACGTCGGTGAAGGCAATGGTGCCGGTGTCGGTGAGGTTGCCGAGCGGGGTGACCTGCTCGGTGACCGCGCCGGTGACGTCCGTCGCCGCCACGACCGGTGCATCGTTGGTGCCGGTGATGGTCACCGAAACCGTGCGATCCACGGTGCCGCCGTTGCCATCGTCGAGGGTGATGGTGAAGGTCTCGACCTTGGTCTGGTCCTTGGCGAGGTACTCCACGTCGCTATCGGCGACGCTGTAGTTCCAGGTGATCACGCCACCCAGGCCGGAGCCGGTGGTGTCGGAGGTGACGCTGGCGGTGAGGGCGCCGAGCGCGCCGGCCGAGGCCGTGATCGTTGGGCTGATGGTGTGGGCGTCGGTGAGGTCGACGTCGGTGAAGGCAATGGTGCCGGTGTCGGTGAGGTTGCCGAGCGGGGTGACCTGCTCGGTGACCGCGCCGGTGACGTCCGTCGCCGCCACGACCGGTGCATCGTTGGTGCCGGTGATGGTCACCGAAACCGTGCGATCCACGGTGCCGCCGTTGCCATCGTCGAGGGTGATGGTGAAGGTCTCGACCTTGGTCTGGTCCTTGGCGAGGTACTCCACGTCGCTATCGGCGACGCTGTAGTTCCAGGTGATCACGCCACCCAGGCCGGAGCCGGTGGTGTCGGAGGTGACGCTGGCGGTGAGGGCGCCGAGCGCGCCGGCCGAGGCCGTGATCGTTGGGCTGATGGTGTGGGCGTCGGTGAGGTCGACGTCGGTGAAGGCAATGGTGCCGGTGTCGGTGAGGTTGCCGAGCGGGGTGACCTGCTCGGTGACCGCGCCGGTGACGTCCGTCGCCGCCACGACCGGTGCATCGTTGGTGCCGGTGATGGTCACCGAAACCGTGCGATCCACGGTGCCGCCGTTGCCATCGTCGAGGGTGATGGTGAAGGTCTCGACCTTGGTCTGGTCCTTGGCGAGGTACTCCACGTCGCTATCGGCGACGCTGTAGTTCCAGGTGATCACGCCACCCAGGCCGGAGCCGGTGGTGTCGGAGGTGACGCTGGCGGTGAGGGCGCCGAGCGCGCCGGCCGAGGCCGTGATCGTTGGGCTGATGGTGTGGGCGTCGGTGAGGTCGACGTCGGTGAAGGCAATGGTGCCGGTGTCGGTGAGGTTGCCGAGCGGGGTGACCTGCTCGGTGACCGCGCCGGTGACGTCCGTCGCCGCCACGACCGGTGCATCGTTGGTGCCGGTGATGGTCACCGAAACCGTGCGATCCACGGTGCCGCCGTTGCCATCGTCGAGGGTGATGGTGAAGGTCTCGACCTTGGTCTGGTCCTTGGCGAGGTACTCCACGTCGCTATCGGCGACGCTGTAGTTCCAGGTGATCACGCCACCCAGGCCGGAGCCGGTGGTGTCGGAGGTGACGCTGGCGGTGAGGGCGCCGAGCGCGCCGGCCGAGGCCGTGATCGTTGGGCTGATGGTGTGGGCGTCGGTGAGGTCGACGTCGGTGAAGGCAATGGTGCCGGTGTCGGTGAGGTTGCCGAGCGGGGTGACCTGCTCGGTGACCGCGCCGGTGACGTCCGTCGCCGCCACGACCGGTGCATCGTTGGTGCCGGTGATGGTCACCGAAACCGTGCGATCCACGGTGCCGCCGTTGCCATCGTCGAGGGTGATGGTGAAGGTCTCGACCTTGGTCTGGTCCTTGGCGAGGTACTCCACGTCGCTATCGGCGACGCTGTAGTTCCAGGTGATCACGCCACCCAGGCCGGAGCCGGTGGTGTCGGAGGTGACGCTGGCGGTGAGGGCGCCGAGCGCGCCGGCCGAGGCCGTGATCGTTGGGCTGATGGTGTGGGCGTCGGTGGTGTGGGCGTCGGTGAGGTCGACGTCGGTGAAGGCAATGGTGCCGGTGTCGGTGAGGTTGCCGAGCGGGGTGACCTGCTCGGTGACCGCGCCGGTGACGTCCGTCGCCGCCACGACCGGTGCATCGTTGGTGCCGGTGATGGTCACCGAAACCGTGCGATCCACGGTGCCGCCGTTGCCATCGTCGAGGGTGATGGTGAAGGTCTCGACCTTGGTCTGGTCCTTGGCGAGGTACTCCACGTCGCTATCGGCGACGCTGTAGTTCCAGGTGATCACGCCACCCAGGCCGGAGCCGGTGGTGTCGGAGGTGACGCTGGCGGTGAGGGCGCCGAGCGCGCCGGCCGAGGCCGTGATCGTTGGGCTGATGGTGTGGGCGTCGGTGAGGTCGACGTCGGTGAAGGCAATGGTGCCGGTGTCGGTGAGGTTGCCGAGCGGGGTGACCTGCTCGGTGACCGCGCCGGTGACGTCCGTCGCCGCCACGACCGGTGCATCGTTGGTGCCGGTGATGGTCACCGAAACCGTGCGATCCACGGTGCCGCCGTTGCCATCGTCGAGGGTGATGGTGAAGGTCTCGACCTTGGTCTGGTCCTTGGCGAGGTACTCCACGTCGCTATCGGCGACGCTGTAGTTCCAGGTGATCACGCCACCCAGGCCGGAGCCGGTGGTGTCGGAGGTGACGCTGGCGGTGAGGGCGCCGAGCGCGCCGGCCGAGGCCGTGATCGTTGGGCTGATGGTGTGGGCGTCGGTGAGGTCGACGTCGGTGAAGGCAATGGTGCCGGTGTCGGTGAGGTTGCCGAGCGGGGTGACCTGCTCGGTGACCGCGCCGGTGACGTCCGTCGCCGCCACGACCGGTGCATCGTTGGTGCCGGTGATGGTCACCGAAACCGTGCGATCCACGGTGCCGCCGTTGCCATCGTCGAGGGTGATGGTGAAGGTCTCGACCTTGGTCTGGTCCTTGGCGAGGTACTCCACGTCGCTATCGGCGACGCTGTAGTTCCAGGTGATCACGCCACCCAGGCCGGAGCCGGTGGTGTCGGAGGTGACGCTGGCGGTGAGGGCGCCGAGCGCGCCGGCCGAGGCCGTGATCGTTGGGCTGATGGTGTGGGCGTCGGTGAGGTCGACGTCGGTGAAGGCAATGGTGCCGGTGTCGGTGAGGTTGCCGAGCGGGGTGACCTGCTCGGTGACCGCGCCGGTGACGTCCGTCGCCGCCACGACCGGTGCATCGTTGGTGCCGGTGATGGTCACCGAAACCGTGCGATCCACGGTGCCGCCGTTGCCATCGTCGAGGGTGATGGTGAAGGTCTCGACCTTGGTCTGGTCCTTGGCGAGGTACTCCACGTCGCTATCGGCGACGCTGTAGTTCCAGGTGATCACGCCACCCAGGCCGGAGCCGGTGGTGTCGGAGGTGACGCTGGCGGTGAGGGCGCCGAGCGCGCCGGCCGAGGCCGTGATCGTTGGGCTGATGGTGTGGGCGTCGGTGAGGTCGACGTCGGTGAAGGCAATGGTGCCGGTGTCGGTGAGGTTGCCGAGCGGGGTGACCTGCTCGGTGACCGCGCCGGTGACGTCCGTCGCCGCCACGACCGGTGCATCGTTGGTGCCGGTGATGGTCACCGAAACCGTGCGATCCACGGTGCCGCCGTTGCCATCGTCGAGGGTGATGGTGAAGGTCTCGACCTTGGTCTGGTCCTTGGCGAGGTACTCCACGTCGCTATCGGCGACGCTGTAGTTCCAGGTGATCACGCCACCCAGGCCGGAGCCGGTGGTGTCGGAGGTGACGCTGGCGGTGAGGGCGCCGAGCGCGCCGGCCGAGGCCGTGATCGTTGGGCTGATGGTGTGGGCGTCGGTGAGGTCGACGTCGGTGAAGGCAATGGTGCCGGTGTCGGTGAGGTTGCCGAGCGGGGTGACCTGCTCGGTGACCGCGCCGGTGACGTCCGTCGCCGCCACGACCGGTGCATCGTTGGTGCCGGTGATGGTCACCGAAACCGTGCGATCCACGGTGCCGCCGTTGCCATCGTCGAGGGTGATGGTGAAGGTCTCGACCTTGGTCTGGTCCTTGGCGAGGTACTCCACGTCGCTATCGGCGACGCTGTAGTTCCAGGTGATCACGCCACCCAGGCCGGAGCCGGTGGTGTCGGAGGTGACGCTGGCGGTGAGGGCGCCGAGCGCGCCGGCCGAGGCCGTGATCGTTGGGCTGATGGTGTGGGCGTCGGTGAGGTCGACGTCGGTGAAGGCAATGGTGCCGGTGTCGGTGAGGTTGCCGAGCGGGGTGACCTGCTCGGTGACCGCGCCGGTGACGTCCGTCGCCGCCACGACCGGTGCATCGTTGGTGCCGGTGATGGTCACCGAAACCGTGCGATCCACGGTGCCGCCGTTGCCATCGTCGAGGGTGATGGTGAAGGTCTCGACCTTGGTCTGGTCCTTGGCGAGGTACTCCACGTCGCTATCGGCGACGCTGTAGTTCCAGGTGATCACGCCACCCAGGCCGGAGCCGGTGGTGTCGGAGGTGACGCTGGCGGTGAGGGCGCCGAGCGCGCCGGCCGAGGCCGTGATCGTTGGGCTGATGGTGTGGGCGTCGGTGAGGTCGACGTCGGTGAAGGCAATGGTGCCGGTGTCGGTGAGGTTGCCGAGCGGGGTGACCTGCTCGGTGACCGCGCCGGTGACGTCCGTCGCCGCCACGACCGGTGCATCGTTGGTGCCGGTGATGGTCACCGAAACCGTGCGATCCACGGTGCCGCCGTTGCCATCGTCGAGGGTGATGGTGAAGGTCTCGACCTTGGTCTGGTCCTTGGCGAGGTACTCCACGTCGCTATCGGCGACGCTGTAGTTCCAGGTGATCACGCCACCCAGGCCGGAGCCGGTGGTGTCGGAGGTGACGCTGGCGGTGAGGGCGCCGAGCGCGCCGGCCGAGGCCGTGATCGTTGGGCTGATGGTGTGGGCGTCGGTGAGGTCGACGTCGGTGAAGGCAATGGTGCCGGTGTCGGTGAGGTTGCCGAGCGGGGTGACCTGCTCGGTGCCTGCCGCGCCGGTGACGTCCGTCGCCGCCACGACCGGTGCATCGTTGGTGCCGGTGATGGTCACCGAAACCGTGCGATCCACGGTGCCGCCGTTGCCATCGTCGAGGGTGATGGTGAAGGTCTCGACCTTGGTCTGGTCCTTGGCGAGGTACTCCACGTCGCTATCGGCGACGCTGTAGTTCCAGGTGATCACGCCACCCAGGCCGGAGCCGGTGGTGTCGGAGGTGACGCTGGCGGTGAGGGCGCCGAGCGCGCCGGCCGAGGCCGTGATCGTTGGGCTGATGGTGTGGGCGTCGGTGAGGTCGACGTCGGTGAAGGCAATGGTGCCGGTGTCGGTGAGGTTGCCGAGCGGGGTGACCTGCTCGGTGACCGCGCCGGTGACGTCCGTCGCCGCCACGACCGGTGCATCGTTGGTGCCGGTGATGGTCACCGAAACCGTGCGATCCACGGTGCCGCCGTTGCCATCGTCGAGGGTGAT
>NZ_JAVSPW010000001.1:5865000-6439071 GCF_037162595.1 Mesorhizobium sp. ISC11 | reverse complement strand
ACGGCTTTGGTCGAGCCTTTTCTTTAGGCCATCCAGCGGCGGTCTTGCCGGGGTGCGCACGAAACAACTCCTTGCACCGTAATGACACTTGACCCTGTCCCCTAAGAGATTAGGGATCGCGCCGGCAAAAGACGAGTCATTTGTGGGACTCGCCGCCCCAACCGGAGACGGCATTTGGAACGACCAGAAATACCGGCGGGCCTGCCCGCCGACATCGAACAGAAGAAGATGAAGGCGCGCCTCTGGTTCGAGGCGCTGCGCGAACGCATCTGCGCCACCTTCGAGCAGATCGAGCAGGATCTTGGCGGGCCGCTGGCCTCGTGGTCGCCCGGCCGCTTCGAAAAGACGCCATGGGAACGTGACGAGGGGCGCGGCGGCGGCGGCACCATGTCGATGATGCACGGTCGCGTCTTCGAAAAGGTCGGCGTCCACACATCGACCGTCCATGGCGAGTTCTCACCCGAATTCAGGAAGCAGATGCCCGGTGCCGAAGAAGACCCGCGCTTCTGGGCATCCGGCATTTCGCTGATCGCGCACCCATGGAATCCCAACGTTCCGGCCGTGCACATGAACACGCGCATGGTGGTCACATCCAGCCAATGGTTCGGCGGCGGTGCCGATCTGACACCGGTGCTCGATCGCCGCCGCACCCAGGACGACCCCGACACGGTCGCCTTCCACCGCGCCATGCAATTCGCTTGCGAGAAGAATGTCGCGGTGGCCGATTACCCAAAATTCAAGGCCTGGTGCGACGAGTACTTCTATCTGTCGCACCGCAACGAGCCGCGCGGCACCGGTGGCATCTTCTTCGACTGGCTGCATTCGGGTGAGGACAAGGGCGGCTGGAATGCCGATTTCAACTTCGTCCAGGATGTCGGCCGCGCTTTTCTCGTCGTCTACGGCCACCTTGTGCGCGCCAACTTCAACGAGAACTGGACCGATGGCGACCGTGACGAACAGCTCATTCGCCGCGGCCGCTACGTCGAATTCAATCTGCTTCACGATCGCGGCACCATATTCGGACTGAAGACCGGCGGCAATGTCGCCGCCATCCTCTCCAGCCTGCCGCCCGAGGTCCGCTGGCCGTAACAAAATGGTGAGCCCGGCGTGAGCCGCATTGATGTCCCATTCGCTCGAAATGGGCAAGGAATGTGGCACACGGTGCGGCGAAAAATTTCTTTTTCGTCTAATAGGTTCTTGAAAAGACTGGTCTATTTGTGGCGCGGGGTCGGGAAGCGCCGGCGGTTCGCCTGCGCGCAATTTCAGGAAAGTGCGAAACGGCTTTCCGACCGGAATTGCGTCAAGACAAAGCGAGCCGCGACCCGACGCGACCGGACGGCCCAAGACGACGCGGGACATCTTCGTCAAAAAGATACCCGCCTTTCCAGGAGTACTTCGCAATGCGCAAGATCATTGTTTCGGCGGCCGCCGCTGCCCTTCTCGCTTCCGGTTCGGTGGCGTTCGCCGCCGTCAAGCACACCACCGGGACGATCAAGACCTTTGACACGACGGCCATGAGCCTGGTCCTCGACGATGGATCGTCTTTTACGCTTCCCAAGACCTTCAAGGATCCTGGCCTGCAGGTCGGTGAAAAGGTCCGTGTCTCATGGGACATGAGCGGCAAGAAAAAGATTGCCGAGGCTGTCAAGATCGCCAAGTGAAGGCCTGCCCGCCAAAACGGGACGAGACGATGTCTGGCCCTGTTTCGGGGTAGTGTTTAGAGGGCGGAGCGATGCTGCTCCGCCCTTTTGCCGTTGACGGCAACCAATACCACCCCATCTGTGTTATGCTTCTCACCCGTTCGCGGTCCGCGGTTTCAACCCTGGAACCGGACATGAGCCAAAAAAAGTGCCGGAGCCTCGACCAGGCTCCACGGAGGAAAAGGAGAAATCTCATGAAGGAATTTCACTGCGGGTCGCTCGTGCCCGGCTGTGACTGGCACACACGTGCCGACGAGGAAGCCGAGGTCATGCGCCGTGCCGTCGAGCACATGCGCGAGACACATGGCGAGACGGTCATCCGCGAGACGATGATCGAGGCGATCCGTTCGCGCATCGAAAAGACCCGCGACGCGGCCTGATCTACCCGGCCTGCAAGGCTTCGGCGGCGCGCTTGAGGAGCGCGTCGCGATCAGGGGCAAACCCGGCTTCGACCCATTCCGCTTCGAGATTCCTGAGGATTTCGCCGAGTTTCGGGCCTGGAATTGCGCCGAGCGCCGTCAGATCGGCACCTTTCAGCGGAAACAACGGCTCTTCCCATTTGGTGGCGAAGCCAAGCAGGCGCGAAAAGCCACCGGCTTCGAGCAGCGCCTCATTGTCCTCGACGGCGCGCATCCTGGCTGCCGCAAGCGACAGCCGCAGACGGTCGACAAACCCCTGCCGGTCGCCGCGATAGAGCCTTTTTGCCAGTTCGCCCTCGGTCGTCTTCGGCTCGACGGCGGTGGCGAGCGCCCAGTGGCGCAGGCGATCCGCTTCGGCGGTCGAGAGTTTGAGCCGCTCGGCGAGCGACTTCATGCGAGCGGCATCGGGCGGCACGATCGCTTCCAGTCTGAGCAGCGGGTCGGGTGCCCAGCCCAGATCCTTGCCGGCCTTGGCCAACCCATGGATGGCATCGATGCCCCATTTCTCGCTTTCCGGCAGCGCCGCGGTCAAGACACCTGCCTGCCGCATCCAAAGCAGCGCCCGTGACGGATCGGGCGCCGACAAAAGTTTCTTCAGTTCCGACCAGATTCGCTCGGACGAAAGCTGGGCCAGCCCTTCCTTCAGACGGGCGCAGGCTTTCAGCCCCTCGGCGTCCGGCCGTCCGTCGCCGTACCAGGCGAAGAAGCGGAAGAAGCGCAGGATGCGCAGGTAGTCTTCGCGAATGCGCGCTTCCGGGTCGCCGATGAATCGCAGCCGGCGCGCCTCGATGTCGGCAATGCCGCCGACCAGGTCGACCACCTTGCCATCGGCCACGGCATAGAGCGCGTTGATGGTGAAGTCGCGCCGCTCGGCATCGAGCTTCCAGTCGCGCCCGAACGACACTTTCGCGCGCCGCCCGTCGGTTTCGATATCGGCGCGCAAGGTGGTGATTTCATAGGGCTTTCCACCGGCAACCACGGTGATTGTCCCATGCTCGATACCGGTTGGCACCGCCTTGAACCCTTCCGCTTCGGCGCGGCGGAGGGTTTCCTGCGGCAAGCAGGTGGTGGCGATGTCGATGTCGGCGACCGGCTGGCCCATCAGTGTGTTGCGCACCGCGCCGCCGGCGACTCGCGCCTCTTCACCGCCTTCGGCCAGTGCGAACAGCAGGCGCTGCAGATGCTTGTCGGTGAGCCAATCGGCCCTGCCCGCGATCGAGACACTCACGCATAGAGCCTTTCATAGAGAGTACGAATGATGCCGGCGGTGACGCCCCAGATGCGCCGGTCGCCGTAAGGCATGTCGTAGAAGAACCATTCGAGATCGTTCCACATACGGCTGTCGCGCTTGTGGTTGGCCGGGTCCATCAGGAAGCGCAGCGGCACTTCGAAAGCGGCATCGACCTCGTCTGCGTTGAGCGTCAGTTGGAAACCGGGCCGCACGATGCCAAGCACCGGGGCGATGCGGTAGCCGCTGCCGGCGACATAGTCGGGCATGCGGCCGATGATCTCGATGCGATCTCGGCCAAGCCCGATCTCCTCGAAGGTCTCGCGCAGCGCCGCCGCCTCAGGGCTCGGATCGGTCGGATCGATAGTGCCGCCGGGAAAGGCCACCTGCCCCGAATGGCTGCGCAGCTTTTCGGCCCGTTTGGTCAGAAGAACCGTCGCATCGCCCTCATGATCGACCACCGGGATCAGCACCGCGGCATTGCGCAGCGCCTTGCCCTGGTTGAGGCGCGGATGGCCGGGGTTGAAGCGATGGTCGCCATAGTCGTCGTCGCCTGCATGCGCATCGGGCTGCACGGCAAAGCGCGCGCGAAAATCCGCGGATGAAAACGGCGCCGGCGTCGCCTGGTCCATCACGCGCTCAACCGCTTCAACTGGTCCGCCGGCATGATCGGGAACACGGCGCCCTTGGAGCGCACCGCGAACATCGTCTCGCCGTCGATTTCGATCTCCTCGCCATGCCCGACCAGTTCATACATCACCGGCCGCGCCACCAGCGCCTCCAGACGGCCACGCACCAGCACATAGGGCTTCAACCCGCCGGTCTCGTTCTCGTCGACAAACCGCAGCGGCCGTTGCGGCCCGGCTTCGACGACGTCGCCGACATTGGTGCGGAAGGTGATTGTCTGCGCCTCGCCGCTGCCCGAAACGTCCATTTCGACGGCGATGAACGGCGCATCGGCGACGCGGATGCCGACCTTTTCCACCGGTGTCACCAGATAGGTCCTGCCATCGGCGTCCTTGCGCAGCACCGAGGAGAAAAGCTGCACCAGCGGCATGCGCCCGATCGGCGTGCCCAGATAGAACCAGGTGCCGTCGGCCTTGATCTCCATGTCCAGATCGCCGCAGAAGTCGGGATTCCAGCGTTCGACAGGTGCCGCGCCCTTGCCGGCACGGGCGGCGCGCGAGATCAGCGCCTCGAGACCACGCACCTCGGTGGCATCAGTCAGGCTTTCTTCACGATGTCCCAAGGGTCCCGTCATGGTCACGAAATAGTCACTGTTGTTCCGCTTGTCAGCCTAGGTCTGTGATTTAAGTTTCGATGTAGGCGCCACGCGAGGCCGAATCGCGGCAACTTATGGTATGGTGCAGCCGTTGTTCCAGCCATGGTATTCCAACCACAAGGATCGATGCGGCATGAGCGTGATGGTCAAGGAAAGCCCGATCAGCGAAAAGGACATGATCGCCGAGGCCGAAAAGGCGCTTGCCGACATCTCCCGGATCCGCGACGGGGTCGGCCGGGTCATCTTCGGACAGGAAAGCGTCGTCGAGCGCACGCTGGTGGCGCTGCTGGCCGGTGGCCATGCGCTGCTGGTCGGGGTGCCGGGTCTCGCCAAGACCAAGCTGGTCGAAACACTTGGCATCGTGCTCGGCCTCGATTCGCGTCGCATCCAGTTCACGCCGGATCTGATGCCGTCCGATATCCTCGGCTCCGAAGTGATGGAGCAGGACGAGACCGGAAAACGCTCCTTCCGCTTCATCTCCGGGCCGATCTTCGCCCAGCTGCTGATGGCCGACGAGATCAATCGCGCGTCGCCGCGCACCCAGTCGGCGCTGCTGCAGGCCATGCAGGAATACCACGTCACCATTGCCGGCGCCCGCCATGACCTGCCGGCGCCCTTCCACGTGCTGGCAACCCAGAACCCGCTGGAGCAGGAGGGCACCTATCCGCTGCCCGAGGCACAGCTTGACCGCTTCCTGATGCAGGTGGACATCCTCTATCCCGAAATCGAGGCGGAGCGCCGCATCCTTCTGGAAACCACCGGCATCGAGGACGCGAAAGCGCAAAACGTGCTGCAGCCGGTGCGGCTGAAGGAGATCCAGACGCTGATCCGCCGCATGCCGGTGCCTGAAAGCGTCGTCGAGGCGATCCTGACGCTGGTGCGCTCGGCGCGTCCCGGCCAAGGCAATGCCGAGACCGATAAGAACGTCGCCTGGGGTCCCGGCCCGCGCGCCAGCCAGGCGCTGATGCTGTGCACAAGGGCGCGCGCGCTTTACGACGGACGGCTGGCGCCCTCGGTCGACGACGTCCGTGCGCTGGCCGAGCCGGTGCTGCAGCATCGCATGGCGCTGACCTTCGCCGCCCGCGCCGAAGGCACCAGCGTGCGTGACGTGGTAGCGAAACTCGTGAAAGGGATTTGATGCCGCGCATCGGCGAGGTCCAGGCTCCGGCAGCGACGCGCGACGCGCTCGCCCGTGGCCGGTTGCGGGCCTCGCTTGTGCCAGACCTGCTGGTCGAGGCGCGGCGCATCGTCAACACCGTGATCGCCGGCTGGCACGGCCGCCGCAAGCGCGGCATCGGTGAAAATTTCTGGCAGTTCCGGCCCTATGTCGAGGGCGATTCCTCGCGCATCGACTGGCGCCGCTCGGCCCGCGACGACCACACCTATGTGCGCGACCGCGAATGGGAAGCCGCCCATACCGTCTGGCTGTGGGCCGACCCCTCGCCGTCGATGCTCTACAAATCGACAGGCGCCAGCGTTTCCAAGCAATCGCGCGCGCTGGTGCTGGCGCTGGCCATGGCCGAGCTGTTGTCGCGCAGCGGCGAACGCATCGCCTGGCCGGGCCTCACCGACCCGTTCACCGCCCGCAACGGCGCCGAACGCATTGCCGCCCAGTTGATGCATGCCGGCGAGCTGCCGGCAAAACCCGACCTGTCCGACATCAGGCGCTTCTGCGACATCGTCATCGTCAGCGACTTCCTCGATCCCGTCGAGGAGACGATGGCTTGGCTCGACGTGCTGGCCCGCCACGGCGTGCGCGCCCACCTGATCGAGGTCGCCGACCCGGCCGAGGAGACCTTCCCCTATGCCGGCCGCACCGAATTCACCGATCCCGAGACCGGCGACAAGCTGACCGCCTGCCGCGCCGAAATGCTGGGTGATGAGTATCGCCTGCTCTACACCGCCCGCCGCCACGAACTGGCCGCCTGGTGCAAGCGGCTTGGCTGGAGCTTTACCGTCAACCACACCGATCGCCTCGCCTCCGACGCGCTGGTGCGGCTGCACATGGCGATGACCACTGATGGCCCCTCGGTCAGGCCGACCGCTGGCGGTCGTGCAGGCATCGCTGGTGGCGATCGGCCAGGAAAGGCTGTCGCATGAGTTGGCTGCCGCTCTCCTTTGGCGCCCCCATGGTGCTGTGGGGCCTGCTGGCACTGCCGGTGATCTGGTGGCTGCTCAGGCTGACGCCGCCCAAGCCGCAGACCGAGATCTTCCCGCCGCTGAAGATCCTGGCGCGCGTGCTGAAGCGCGAGGAGACGCCGCAGCAGAGTCCGTGGTGGCTGACGCTGCTCAGGCTCTTGATGGCGGCCCTCATCGTCGCGGCATTGGCCGACCCGGTCTTCAATCCGCGTGAAAAGCTGCCGGCCGAAGGAGCCGCCCTTGCCCTGGTCATCGACAATGACTGGGCAAGTGCCGCCGACTGGGGCAAACGCGTCGCCACCGCCGAGCGGCTGATCAACGACGCCGGCTCCAACGGCGTGCCGGTCGTCATCGCCTTCACTGCCGAAAAAGCCAATGCCGAGATCGGCCCGTTCGATGCCGCCACCGCCCTTGACCGGCTGCGCGCCGCCAAGCCGCGGCCGATCCCGACCGACCGGCCCGCCGTCTATGCCCGCGTCGCCGGCGTGCTGGAAACCTTGCCCGGGGCCAGTGTCGCCGTGCTTGCCGACGGCCTGGCGGCAAAAGGCGATGAAGCCGCCTTCAACACGCTTTTGTCGAAAAATGCCGCCCGTGTCGTCTGGGCAACCGCCGACAGGCTGTCGCTGACGGGCCTGACCGCCGCCGACAACCAGGTCGACGGCTTTGCGCTGACCGCCATCCGCGCGCCGGGCGACCCTGCCCCGGCGCAGGTCACCGCCGGCGCCTTCGACGACAAGGGCCGCCGCATCGCCGATGCGACGCTGACCTTTTCGCCTGGCGAAGCCACCGCCACCGGCACCATGGCGGTGCCGTTCGAGCTGCGCAACGACTTCGCTTCGATCGCGCTCGACGGCGAGCGGCAGGCCGGTGCGGTGCGCGTGCTCGACGAAAGCTCCAAGCGTCGCCGCGTCGGGCTGCTGTCGCAGGCCGAGGCCGACCAGGCGCAGCCGCTTTTGTCGCCGCTCTACTACATCAGGCGGGCGCTGCAGCCCTTCGCCGATCTGGTCGAACCCTCCAGCGCCGACCTCGCTGACGCCATCCCGCAGATTCTCGACCAGAAGCCCGCGATGATTGTCATGGCCGATATCGGCACCATTCCCGGACAGGTCCGGCAGAGACTTGTCGATTGGGTCGACAATGGCGGCACGCTGGTGCGTTTCGCCGGTTCGCGGCTGGCCACCGCAGGCGATGACGACGATTTGCTGCCGGTCCGCCTGCGCACCGGCGAGCGTTCGCTCGGCGGCGCGCTGTCATGGACGTCGCCGCAGCCTGTCACCGAATTCCCCAAGGCCGGCCCGTTCGCCGATCTGGCGCCGCCGGCCGAGGTCACTGTCAGCAGACAGGTGCTGGCCGAGCCGACACCCGATATCGTCGAGCGCACCTGGGCGGCCCTTGCCGACGGCACGCCGCTGGTCACCGGACTGAAGAAAGGCAAGGGCACGCTGGTGCTGTTCCACGTCACCCCTGAAGCAACCTGGTCGAACCTGCCGATCTCCGGCAGCTTCGTCGAGATGCTGCGCCGCATCGTGCAGCTGTCGCGCAACCAGGGCGCGGCCATCGCCAATGCCGAAGCCGCCGCGGCGTCGCTGGCGCCCTATCGCATGATTGCAGCCGACGGCTCGCTGGTGCCGCCGACACCGGATGCACGGCCGCTGGTACCGGGCGCCGGCGCGCTGCCGGTGACTTTTGAAAACCCGCCCGGCCTCTATGGTTCCGAGACGGGTGTGTTTGCCCATAATCTGCTTGAAGCCGACAGCACGCTGGCCCCGCTGGCGCGCCCGCAAATCACTGTTCCCGTCACCTCGATCCAGTATGCCTTTGACGAATCGCGCAATTTGAAGGGCGCGCTGGTCGCGGCCGCCCTGGTGCTGATGCTGCTCGATACGCTGGCGGTGTTCTGGATGGGCGGCCTGTTCTCACGCCGACCGCGCCGCGCCGGTGCCATGGCAACCACCGCCGCGGTCCTGATTGCGCTGGGTAGCTTGTTCGGTCATGCCGACCTTGCCCGCGCCGACGACGCCAAGCCGGGTGACGAAATTGCCATCGAGGCGATTTCGAAGACCCGCATCGCCTATGTGCTGACCGGTGTGCCGGGCGACGATTCGATCAGCCGTGCCGGGCTCGAGGGCCTGACCCGTTTCCTGGTCGAAAAGACGGCCCTTGAACCGGGCGCGCCAGCCGGCGTCGACATCTCGAAGGACGAGCTGTCGTTCTATCCGCTGATCTACTGGCCGATCGATCCGGCCGCCCCGATGCCGAGCCAGGCCGCCATCGCCCGCATCGACGCCTATATGCAGCAGGGCGGCACGGTGCTGTTCGACACCCGCGACCAGTTCGCCAACGGCATCGGCGCCGATTCGACCAGCCCGGCGACGGAGCGGCTGCGCGACATCCTCGGCAACCTCAACGTGCCGCCGCTGGAGCCGGTGCCGTCCGACCACGTGCTGACCAAATCCTTCTTCATCCTGCCCGAATTCCCCGGCCGCTTCGCCGGCAGCCCACTGTGGGTCGAGGCGTCGCTCGACGCCAGCAATGCCGAGAACCGGCCGGTGCGCACCGGCGACGGCGTCTCGCCTATCATGATCACCGCCAATGATTTTGCCGGCGCCTGGGCGGTCGACGAGAATGGCGATCCGCTGCTGCCGACCGTACCGGCGGACCCGATGCAGCGCGTCTACGCGCTGCGCGCCGGCGTCAACATCATGATGTACATGCTGACCGGCAACTACAAATCCGACCAGGTGCACGTGCCCATACTGCTCGAACGGCTGGGGCAGTAAGATGAGTTTGTTTGGTGCCCTCCGGTCGCGGATAAGCCTCCCCAAAAAGAGGAGGGTAAGGAATGAACTGGTCGATTTCCTTCGAACCACTGATCTCCTGGCCCCTGTTGGCCTTGGCGCTGGTGCCGCTGGCGCTGCTGGCGCTTGTCGGCCTGTGGTTTCGCCAGCGCGGCTCGGTCTTCCGCTTCATCGCCCTTTTGGCGCTCGCCGCCGCTTTGTTCAACCCGGTGTTCCTCAACGAGGAGCGCGAGCCGCTGAAAAGCGTTGTCGCCCTCGTCGTCGACCGCAGCCAGAGCCAGGATATCGGCGATCGCACCAAGCAGACCGACGAGGCGCTGGCCGGGCTGCAGCAGCGGCTTGGCCGCTTCAAGCAGTTCGACGTGCGGGTCGTCGAGGCCGGCAAATCCGAGGCCGCCGAAGAGCGCACCGAGACACGGCTGTTCGGCGCGCTTGAAGGCGCCTTCCGCGACGTGCCGCCGTCACGCATCGGCGGCGCGATCATGATCACCGATGGCGAGGTCCATGACGCGCCGCCGGGCGCGCCCGATTTCAACGCCCCGCTGCATGCGCTGATCACCGGCAACGACCACGAAAAGGACCGCCGCATCCGCTTCGAGAACGCGCCGCGCTTCGGCCTTGTTGGCAAGCCGCTCGACATGACCTACCGCGTCATCTCGACCGAAAACGAGACTGGCCCGGTCGATGTGCGCGTCTCGGTCAATGGCGAGCAGGTCGCCGTCGAGCACGCCACCGTTGGCCAGGCCATGCCGCTGCAGGTCACCATTCCGGGTGCCGGCCGCAACATCGTCGAACTCGCCATCGATCGCGAGCCGGGCGAACTGACCGACACCAACAACCGCGCCATCGCACTGATCGACGGCATTCGCGAGAACCTGCGTGTGCTGCTCGTCTCCGGCGAGCCGCATGCCGGCGAGCGCACCTGGCGCAACCTGCTGAAATCCGACGCCTCGGTCGATCTTGTCCATTTCACCATCCTGCGGCCGCCGGAAAAGCAGGATGGCACGCCGATCAACGAATTGTCGCTTATCGCCTTCCCGACCCGCGAACTGTTCGTCGAGAAGATCAAGGATTTCGACCTCATCATCTTCGACCGCTACCAGCATCGCGACGTGCTGCCGATCCTCTATTACGACTACATCTCCGAATATGTCGAAAAGGGCGGCGCGCTGCTGATCGCGGCCGGCCCCGAATATGCCGGCGAAAGCTCGATCGCGCGCACGCCGCTGATGGCCGCCCTGCCGGCGATGCCGACCGGCGAAGTTGTCGACAAGGCCTTCTATCCGCGCCTCACCGAACTCGGCCAGCGCCACCCGGTGACGCGTGGGCTCGATGGCTCGGCCACCGAGCCGCCGCACTGGAGCCGCTGGTTCCGCACCATAGGCGTGCAGAACCCGGAAGGCGAAGTGGTCATGAAGGGCGCCGACAACCGGCCGCTGCTGCTGCTCGACCGCAAGGGAGAAGGCCGCGTCGGCATGCTGCTGTCCGATCAGGGCTGGCTGTGGGCGCGCGGCTTCGAGGGCGGCGGCCCGCATGTCCAGCTTTATCGGCGCATCGCGCACTGGCTGATGAAGGAGCCGGAGCTCGAGGAGGAGCGGCTGACCGCCGATGGTCGTGGCATGGTGCTGGAAATCCGCCGCCAGACGATGGCCGACGATCCCGGCGCCGCGCAGATCATCACCCCGTCCGGCAAAACCTTGACCGTCAAGCTCGACAAAGCCGAGCCCGGGGTCTTCCTCGGCAGCGTCGAGACCAGCGAGATCGGGCTCTACCAGGTCGCCAATGGCGACCTCACCGCGCTCGCCCATGTCGGGCCGGTCAACGCACCGGAATTCGCCGACGTCATTTCCACCGAAAACCGGCTGAAGGCGCCGGCGGAAGCCACCGGCGGCAGCGTGCGCCGGCTGGCGTCTTCCACAGCCCTTGGCAGCGACGTGACGCTGCCTTCCATCGTGCCGGTGCGCTCGGCTGGTGCCGCATCCGGCAGCGACTGGATCGGCCTGCGCACGACAGACGACAGCGTGCTCAAAGCCGTCTCGCGCGTGCCGCTGTTCGGCGGCTTTCTCGGCCTCGGCCTGCTGCTTCTGGCAATGGGTTCGATGTGGTACCGAGAGGGACGGTAGCGCGGCGCTCTTTTTCCTTCTCCCCTTGGGGGAGAAGGGAAAGCCCCCTGCTCTACTCCTCCGGCTCCGTCGTGAACATCAGCGGATAGCCCTTGGCCTTGCCGGCATCGGTGGCGCGCGTCGCCTTGGTCTCGGCGACATCCTTGGTGAACACGGCGACGACGCAGACGCCACGCCGATGCGCAGTGATCATCACCCGGTGCGCCTGGTCCTCGCTGAGTTTGAACTCGCCCTTCAGCACCGTCACCACGAATTCGCGCGGCGTGAAATCGTCGTTGATGAGGATGACCTTGTAGAGTTTTGGCCGTTCGACTTGCGGCTTGATCTGGGTACGCGGTTTTGTGGTGATTTCAGGCATCGGAACCGACAGTTTTGCGTAAGCGACGTGACCGCCATTCTGGCACCGGTGAAAACGGTCGTCCATTTTGATCGACGCGCGAAACCGGTGTCCGCCGACGCGGCCATTCACAATCATGTGGGAAGGTGTCGGTTGCCGTTCAACGGCCTTGGCGGCCGAACATGCGACGGCCGGGAATCTGCCGCACGGCCGCAGCGGGCGGTATATCGGACCGAAAACGGTTTCCGCCGGCATCCGCCCGGCGTTCCAGCCAGGTCGCGATCGGCCACGCGGCGACGCAGATCAACGTCGCGCCGGTCAGCACGACCAGCAGCCAGGTCTGTGCCGGCGTTATGTAGTCCCAGTTGGTGGAAATCGCCGGCGCGAACAGCGAAGGCTCGGTGCGTCCGCTGGCCGGATCGGGGACCGGGCTGGCGGTGAACAGGATAAGCACTCTGGCGAGGCCGGAGGCAACCAGACCGCCGATCACCATCGAGCGCAAAATGGACGAAAGCCGCTTCTTCATGCGGATTGTCCTACACGGCCGGCGTTGCAAACGGGTTAAGTGTCAGTCGAGGCGGAAGCTGCCGGTGCCAGACTTCGCCAAAGATCAGTTGAACCCATCGACCGCTTCATCGCCAATGTCAGGGCTTCAGCGGCTCGGACAGGAAGAAGGCCGCTCCAACCGAAACCAGCTGGAGCGGCCTTGGTCAACAGGCCGGCATTTTATGCCGGACCTTATCAGGTCTTCGGGGCGTCCTTCTTGACGGCCTTCTCAGCAGCCTTCTTGTGCTTCTTGACGGTCTTCTTGACGACCTTCTTCGGAGCAGCCTTGGCCGGAGCGGCAGTCGCCGGAGCGGTGGTCGTCGAAGCAGCCGGAGCAGCGGTCGTGGTGGCGGCGGCGTTGCCGAGAGCCGGCATCGCGAAAGCGAGAGCGACGGCGAGGCCGGTTGCGGAGAGGATGGACTTTTTCATGGCTTCGTTTCCTTTTTATGCGGGTCAAGTTTCGGAGCGTTACTGAACCGGGTCGTTCGGCGTCACTCCAAGCAGCTTCAAAGCATTGGCGAGCATCCGGATGCCCTGTGCCTGTTTCTTGGCGGCGCAGTACCGGTTGCCCTTTCTCTGAAGTGCCTTTGCCGCGGTGACCTGCGTTGCCGTGGCATGGGTTTCGAGGGCTTCATCAAATTGGTGGCTGAGATTGGCGCACCGTTCGCTCCGGGTTGTGAGCGTCGCCTTTGCGTCCGATTGTCCGACAGCGGCAGTGACCAGGCAGAAGCCCAGCAACGCACCCAACAAACTGATCGACAACCTTGGCATCGGTTTATCCGTAAACCCGGAGACTAGCGTCGCAGCCGATGACCTGACCGCCACGAGATCAGTTATGCCTTTGAAATTTTTCAGGAGTTTTTCTGAACTGTAGAATTTTGTTTCTGGAGTGTGTCTGAGAAAGCCGGTGTGAACCCCATCATAGCCACTGGCCAACATATGGCCTGAATTCTATCGTGTGGGTTGCGACCGAAGGGCTTGGCAATCAAAGACAGAAGGGCTTGGCAACAATGACAGGGCTGCTGTGAAATCCGATGCACACATACTGATCGTCGACGACGACAAGGGCATCCGCGACCTGCTGCAGGAATTCTTCCAGAAGCGGGGCCTGCACACCTCGGTTGCCGCCGACGGCATCGAGATGGAGACCATCCTGCGGCGCGTCCAGGTGGACCTCATCGTCCTCGACGTGATGCTGCCCGGCAAAAGCGGGCTGGAGCTGTGCCGCGACCTGCGCGCCCAGTATTCGACGCCGATCATCATGCTGACCGCCGTCACCGAGACGACCGACCGCGTCGTCGGCCTGGAAATGGGCGCCGACGACTATGTGCCCAAGCCCTTCGACCCGCGCGAGCTTTTGGCGCGCATCCGGGCCGTGCTCAGGCGCAATGGCGCCGCCGAGCCGAAGCGCGCCACCACCAAGCAGATCTACCGCTTCGCCGGCTGGACGATGGACTGTGCCCGGCGCCGGCTGATCGCACCCGACGATGTCAGGGTCGAGCTGACCATGGCCGAATTCAACCTGCTGCAGACCTTCGTCAAGAGTGCGCAGCGTGTGCTGACCCGCGACCAGCTCATCGAACTGTCCGGCGGCGACAGCGACTATTCCTTCGACCGCAGCATCGACATCCTGGTCAGCCGGTTGCGGCGCAAGATGGAGGACGACCCGAAGACGCCCAAGCTGATCCTGACCGTACGCAGCGGCGGCTACCAGTTCCTGCCCGAGACGACCTCCGAATGAGACGTTTCCTGCCGCAGACCTTGCCTGTCTGGGTGCTGCTGATCGTCATTGCCGGCCTGCTGATCAGCCAGGTCGCGACCCTCTACATCGTCTCGCGCGACCGCGCTGCCGCCAACGACGTCGTCGACCTCTACCGGCTCAACGACCGTGCCTTCTCGCTGGTGCAGCTCATGCATGACGCCAGTCCGGACGAGCGCAAGGCGACGGCGACCGGCCTGTTCAACTCGACCTACGCGCTCACCGTTTCGGACACGCCGGCGGTCACTTCGTCGATCGCCGGCGACGACGAACTGGCCGAACTCGAAGACATCCTCGTCGGCCGGCTGTCCAAATTCGGCATCACCGATGCACGCGTGCGCCGCGATCCGGCGACGCGCGAGGCCGACGACGCGGACGGCACGACGCCAGGACCCGACATCGGCCAGGTCGAGCGCGACCTTCTGGTGCTGGCCGCCGACTTCGCCCAGAGCGACAAGCTGACGGCATCGCTGCGCTTCGCCGATGGCCAATGGCTGAATTTCACCGAACCGATCACGCCCGTCGGCCCGATCCTGAGCTTCGACAGCCTGCCGCTCTATTCGCTGATCGCAGGGCTGGTGGTGATCATGTCGATCTGGTCGCTGCGCCGGCTGACGGCGCCCTACCGGATGATGGAAACCGCCGTGAACCGGATTGGCAAGGATCTGAAGAGCCCGCCGATCGCCGAGGGCGGCAGCCGCGAGGTGCGTGCCGCCGCCAAGGCGATCAACGCCATGCAGGCGAGGTTGCGCGAATATGTCGAGGACCGCGAACATCTGGCGGCGGCACTGGCGCATGATCTGCGCACGCCGATGACCAGGATGCGCCTGCGCCTGGAGCTGTTGCGCAAATCGGCGGTCCGCGAGGCGCTGGCGCACGACCTCGCCGATGTCGAGAGCATCGCCAGCTCGGTGATCGACTTCGCCACCTTCGAAGTGACCGAGGAAAAGAACGAACGCATCGACTTCTGGTCGCTCGTGGAATCGATCGCCGACGGCTATGACGACGTCTCGTTCGACGACGAGACCCGTTCGCGCGGGCTGATCTGCATGGCGCGGCCGGTCGCGCTCAAGCGCTGCGTCACCAATCTGGTGCAGAACGCGGTCACCTACGGCAAGAAGGCGCATCTTTCGCTGCGCCGGTCGGAGGACATGATCCTGCTCACCATCCGCGATGAAGGGCCTGGCATACCGCAGGCGCAGATCGACGCCGTGTTCGGCTCGTTCGTGCGCCTCGAACAATCGCGCAACCGCCAGACCGGCGGTCTTGGTCTCGGCCTGACCATTGCCCGCAACATCGCGCGCGCCGCAGGTGGCGAGATCCGCCTGTCCAACAATCCCGGCGGCGGCCTGCTGACGCAACTGCGCCTGCCGCTGGCGGCATAAAAACAAGGCGCGCCCGGTCGCCGCGCCTCGCGCCGTTGGATTCCGGAGAAACTACCGCCGCAACACCGCGCTCAGCACGTCGCGAATGCCGATGGCGCCGACGAAGCGCGACTGGTCGTCAAACAGCGCTACCGGAGCGGTCTGCGAACGGTGCATGGCCAGCATGACGGTTTTCAGCGAGGTGCCCGGGTTGGCCCAGAACACTTGCGCGGCTTCCTCGGATTGGCCTTCAACGTCGGCGCACGACACCCAGACCGCCGGCTTGCCGTCGCGTTCGGCCGCCGCCACCAGCCCGTGGTCGTCGATCTTGAAGCGCGTCGTCTTGCGGCGGTCGAGCCAGACCCAGCCGTCCTTGCCGTGCTCCAGATCGCGACGGTCGCGCATCACGTTCCAGGCGGTCAGCACCGACAGCGGGTTCACATTGGCGATGAAGTCTCGGACATAGTCGTTGGCAGGCCGCAGCACGATGTCTTCGGGCGCGCCGGTTTGCACGATGCGCCCACCCTCCATGATGGTGATGTGGGAGCCGATCTTCAGCGCCTCCTCGAGGTCGTGGCTGACGAAGATGATGGTCTTCTTCAATTCAGCCTGCAGCTGCAGCAATTCGTCCTGCAGCTTGGTGCGGATGAGCGGGTCGAGCGCCGAGAACGGCTCATCCATCAACAGGATCGGCGCCTCGGTGGCGAAGGCCCGCGCCAGGCCGACGCGCTGCTGCATGCCGCCCGAAAGCTCATGCGCGTATTTCTTCGACCACTGGTCGAGATTGACCAGCTTGAGCTGGCGTTGCACGCGCTCCTTGCGCTCGGCTTCCGGGACGCCGGCGAGTTCGAGGCCGAGACCGACATTCTCCTCCACCGTGCGCCATGGCAAAAGGCCGAACTGCTGGAACACCATCGCCACCTGTTTCTGGCGCAGGCGCCGCAAGGTCGCCTCGTCGCAGGTGACGACATCGACGGTCTTGTCGCCATCCTTGACCAGCACCTGGCCGCGCGACACCACGTTGAGCCGGTTGACCGCCCGCAGCAATGTCGACTTGCCCGAACCGGAGAGGCCCATCAGAACGGAGATCTCGCCCTCGTTCACGGTCAGGCTGGCGCCGGCGCAGCCCAGTACATTGCCGGTCTTTTCGAGGATCTCGGCGCGGCTGGCGCCGGCGTCGATCATCTTCAGCGATCCGGCCGGGTCGGCGCCGAAGACGATATCGACGTTCCTGAAATCGACGGCGACGGTCATTTCTTGCCTCCAACGGCGATGCGGGTCATCCGGTCGAGCACGATGGCCAAAACGACGATGGCAAGCCCCGCCTCAAGCCCGAGGTCGATGCGGCGCGAGCCGAGCGCCCGGTTGATCTCGGTGCCGAGCCCGCCGGCGCCGATCAGTGCGGCAAACACCACCATCGACAGCGACAGCATGATCGATTGCGTCAGGCCGGCCATGATGGTGGGCAGCGCCGACGGCAGTTCCACCTTCCACAGCAGCTGGCTCTTGGTGGCGCCGAAAGCCTCGCCGGCCTCGACGATCGACTTCGGCACCGAGACGACGCCCAGATGCGTGAGCCGGACCGCGGTCGGGATGACGAAGATGATGGTGACGATGAGGCCGGGCGCGTTGCCGAGGCCGAACAGCGTCAGCACCGGGATCAGGTAGACGAAGGTCGGCAGCGTCTGCATCAGGTCGAGCACCGGCAGCATGACGCGGTAGACCTTCGGCTTGTGCGCTGCCCAGATGCCGAGCGGCACGCCGATGGCCATGGCCATGGCAGCGGCCGCGACGACCAGCACCAGCGTCTGCACCGTCTGCTTCCAAAGGTTCTGGTTGATGATGAAGATCAGGCCGAGAAAGACGCCGATGGCAAGTGGCCGCGAGCGTTGCAGCAGCCAGGCGATAACAGCGATGACCAGCGCCAGCAGCACCGGCGGCACCATCAAGAGGATGCCGACCAGCCCGTCGAGCAGGAAATTGAGGCCATTCGAAAAGGCCCTGAACACAGTGTCGAAATTGTCGGTGAGGAAACCGAAGAAGGCCTTTCCCCAGGCGCCGATCGGAATCTTGTGATCGACCATGAATTTCGAAATCGGATCCATATCGCCCCTCTCGTGCAGGAGACCGCCCTGCCCCTCGGCCTCGGCCGTCGTCATCTTGTCACAGGATATGAAAAAGGGCAGCCTTTTCTAAGATGGCTGCCCTTCCTGGTTCGGCTTTGCCGAATTCAGTCGGCTCAGCTTCCGAGCGCGGTCTTGATGGCGGCGGCAGCGTCACCGCCGTCGAAGGTGGTCACGCCGGCAATCCACGGGGCAACGGCATCCGGGTGCTTCTTCAGCCAGTCGGTTGCAACCGTATTGGCGTCGCCGCCCTTGAGGATCGCGTCCATCATCTCGCCTTCCATGTCCAGGTTGAACTTCAGGTTGGCGATGAACTTGCCGGCGTTCGGGCATTCGGTGGTGTAGCCCTTGCGCACATTGGTGTAGACGGTGGCGGCGCCGAAGCCGCTGTCGCCCATGCCGTCGAGATAGGTGATCTTCATGGCGCCCATCACCGGATGCGGCGTCCAGCCGAGGAAGGCGATCCATTCATTGTTCTTCATCGACTGCTCGGCCTGCGTCAGCATGCCGGCTTCCGAGGATTCAACCAGCTCGAAGCCTTCGAGATTGTCCTTCGGGTTCTTGATCATGTCGAGGATGATGCGGTTGCCGTCATTGCCGGCCTCGATGCCATAGATCTTGCCGTTGAACTTGTCCTTGAACTTGCCGATATCGGTCAGCGATTTGACGCCGGCGTCGGCGACATAGGTCGGCACGACGATGCCATAGCCGGCGCCGGTCAGGTTGGTGCTGATCGTCTCGACCGAACCGTCGGCTGTATAGTCCTTGATGTCGTTGGTCATCGACGGCATCCAGTTGCCGAGGAACACGTCGAGATCCTTGTTCTTCAGCGACGCCATGGTCACCGGCACCGACAGCTGGATCGTTTGCGGCTCATAGCCGAGCGCGGTCAGCAGCACGGAGGCGACGCCGGTCGTCGCCTGGATGTCGGTCCATCCGACATCGGAAAGGCGCACCGCCTTGCAGCTTGCCGGATCACCGGCGTAGGCAGCGCTGGTTGACAAAAAAGCCGCCAGGCCGAGGCCGGCGACGAAAGAGTTCATACGCGACATAGACAGTCTCCCATTGTGATTCTTTGGCGAAGCGTAGCTACGGTTTCTATGCCCGCCTTGTTTCGTCAGCCAAACACCATTCTGGTGTGGTTTCAAGCATTAAGGCAATCACGATCAACGGCGCGGGCTGGCCAATCAGCGACACATCAGGCGCTTTTGTCTGGCCAGCCGGCTTTTTCAGGGGAATGCCGCTCTGGCCCCTCCCCGTGTCAGGCCAAGTCGGCTTAAAAGAGCGGCATGGCCAAGCTTTACTTCCACTACGCGACGATGAACGCCGGCAAGACGACGATGCTCTTGCAGGCCTCTTACAATTACCGCGAGCGCGGCATGGGCACGATGCTGTTCGTCGCCGGCCACTACCGCAAGGGCGATACAGGCCTGATCTCGTCGCGCATAGGCCTGGAGACGGAAGCCGAGATGTTTCGCGACGGCGACGATCTGTTCGCCCGCGTCGCCGCTCATCACGCGCATACGTCGGTGCATTGCGTCTTCGTCGACGAGGCGCAGTTCCTCGAGGAAGAGCAGGTCTGGCAGCTCGCCCGCATCGCCGACCGGCTGAACATCCCGGTCATGTGCTACGGCCTGCGCACCGATTTCCAGGGCAAGCTGTTTCCCGGCTCGCGCGCGCTGCTGGCCATCGCCGACGATTTGCGCGAAGTGCGCACCATCTGCCGATGCGGCCGCAAGGCGACGATGGTCGTGCGCCTCGGCCCCGATGGCAAGGTGGCGCGCCAGGGCGAGCAGGTGGCGATCGGCAAGGACGTCTATGTCTCGCTCTGCCGCCGCCACTGGGAGGAAGAGATGGGCCGCGCCGCGCCAGACGACTTCATCGGCTTTATCAAGGGCTGACGGTCGGCGGCCTTGACCCCGGCCCGATGCAGCGTTTCTTAAGGCCTCGGTACTATAACGCAGCCAGCCAGAGCTCCCCGGGGTCAGCCATGCTTCGAGCCGCTTCGTTCGCCAGTATCCTTCTCCTTGCCAGCTCGCTCGTAGCCCATGCCGGCGGTGACCCTGCCCTGGGCAAGAAGGTCTTCAACCGATGCATGGCCTGCCATGACGCAGCCACCGACCGCGACAAGGTCGGTCCGCATCTGTTGGGCGTCGTTGGCCGCACCGCCGGCAGCGCCGAGAGCTTTCTTGGCCACTATTCCGAGGCGATGAAGAGTGCCGGCGCCGCCGGCCTGGTCTGGGATGAAGCCAATCTCGCCGAGTATCTCAAGGCCCCAAAGCTGAAGGTGCCGGGCAACAAGATGGCCTTCGGCGGCCTGACCAATGACGACGACATCGCCAATGTCATCGCCTATCTGAAGGCCGATCCCAAGCCCTGATCCGCTGTTCGTCAGCTCTGTAAAACCGGCTTTCCCCTCGCATATCGCGGCCGCGATTGCTTCAGTGATTTGCCGAATACAAAGGCATCCGTGCGCCATCGGCTTGCCGCATGAAAGTTCAATGACAGCTGAACTACGGCTGGCAGGCAAGCTAATCACGCCAGGCCCCCGCCTTCACTGGTTTTCAAGACCCTGATGGATTCTTTTGTTTTCACGCTGCCCTTGTCTTCACGTCTTTCAATCCCCCGATGCCCCACATATATTCGCCGCTGTTCGCGACCAGCGACGTCATGCCGAAGCGGGAGGCCCCAATGGCGACATTGCAGAATTTCGACGCCGAAATTGCCAAGACCAAGCAGGTCGTGCAGGACATGCGCTCCAAGATCGAGCAGTCCGGCACCATGCTTGATACGCTCGCCACATCGGACAAGAAGATCGGCGACGCCAATTTCGACCTCGAGAACGCCCGCATCGAGGATGTGCTGAAGCAGCAAAAGGTGATGGAAGGCAACATTGCCGACCTGATCATCGGCCTGGAGGACGCCACCAACGTCTTCGGCTCCGAGTTCGAGAGCATGAAGAACTACACCGGCTGGGAAAAATTCATCGGTATCTTCTCCAGCCAGAGCAAGCAGCGCATGCGCACCGACCGCGTCCGCAACATGTCGCTGGCGGGCAATCTGCAGGAATTGCTGGTCAAATCCGACACCATCGTCGGCATATTGAAGGCGCAGAAAGAGGTCCTCGACCAGCGCTACAAGACCTCGGAAACCAGCCTGTCGCAGGTGATCGAGCGCCGCAAGACCACCATGACCAACCTCGAAGCCGTGCAGAAGCGCATCGAGGAGCTCAACCCGATGCTGCTCGACATCGAAAACAAGATCGCCGCTTCGACCAGCCAGAAGGACCGCACGCAGCTCGAAGGCGAACGCTCCAAGCTGGCGACGGAATACAACGAAAAACAGGCCAAGGAGCAGGAGCTGCTGGCCGAGAGCCAGACGCTCGAGCGCTACACCTCGATGTTCCAGACCTTCGTCGATTCGCTCAACAACCAGATCGCCGCGCAATCGACGCTGATCAACAAGCTGACCATCGATACCGAGCAGCGCATCGTGCTCTACAAGGCGCTGGAAGATTCGCTGAAGACCGCCGCCCAGCAGGACGTCGCCCACAAGATCAACACGCTGGGCAGCCAGGTCGACAACACCGCCGAGGAAACCATGGCCGGCATCGGTGCTGCTTCGCAAAAACACATCGGCGACCTACTCGAGATGCACGAGAAGAACATGGTCGCCACCGCCGACATCCAGCGCCGCAAGAAGCTGGCCGACGATGCCTTTGCCCGCCGCTTCGACGAGGTGCTGAAGAAGCACAATTCGGCAAACTACGTGCAGTCTTAGAGTGACAGGACTGCCCGCGAGCGCACAGGCATGACCCCCGAAAACGAAGCGGCGGCACGATATTTCTCCGCCATCACGGCCGCGCTGAGCGGCCTTGAAGTGTTCATGCGCGACGATCGCTCGCCGCTTTACCGGCACGGCATCGTCGCCAAGATCGTCGCCGAATACATCGCCCGGCTCGACAAGTCGTTTTCCTGCTGGCGCAACCGGCTGGGCTTCATGGACACGTTCCGCATTTCGCGGGCCGAAAGCGGATTCCCGGTGTTCCAGAACCTGCTCGAACTGGAAAACGACCGCCGCCAGGCCGACGCGCGGCTTGCCAACATCCCGCTCGCCGGCGAATTGCGCGAGGAAATGGCCGACTTCATCCTGCGCCACAAGGAATTCCCCGAGGCGCTGCAGAAGTCGATGGCCGAGCGGCTCTATCTCGAGGACGTGAAAAGCGAGAACACGTTCGGTCCCTTCACGCTGGCGCAAACCGCCAAGGTCTCGGTCAATCCGAAGACGGGACGGCCCTATTATCTCGTCCATTGGGCGACGTTCGACGGCAGCGCCAACCTGCCTCTGGTCTACATGGTGACGGTGGAGGATTCTTCCGACGCGATGATCCGCCAGCTTGTCGACAGAAACGGCAAACTCAACGAGACGGTCGACATTCCGCTGCCGGTCGACGGCCTGCTCAATCCCGAGCTTGCCCATCGTTTCGACGATTTCACCGAGAAGAACTCCGCCTATACGCTGTCGCCGGCGACCATCGCGGTCAACCTCGACAAGGATTTCGAACCGTTGCACCCCAAGCAGCTGCGCCGCGTCGTGCTCGGCCCGTTCTATTCGGTGGGGATTACCGACAACAATTCGACGGTGACCGAGGTTCTGGCCAAGGTGCGCAAGCCGGAAAATGCCTGGCTTTTGACCTGGACGATCCAGGAGGTCTATTCCAAGAGCGAGAAACCCGGCCGCAAGGGCCTGTTTTCGAGTGAGAAGACAACGCAGGAATTCTTCATCAACACTGATGATCTGGAAGCCGCGCGTCAGGGCGTGTCGAGCTATGAAAACCATGCGCTGATTCCGCACGAGGCCTATCAGGCACTCTACGCCGCCGGCGAAGCACAGAAGATTTTTGCCGGCTACAAGGTTCATATCCTGTCCAACGGACAGGTCATCTCAGACGTCTGACCGTCACACCACGGAGCACCCTTCATGGATACCGGCCTGACCACCATTCCGGAAGCCGCCATCGAGAAGCACCGCGCCACCGCGCAGAGCTTCATCACCCGCATCGTCGTGCTGGAGGACCCGTCACGGGAGTCCGGCACCGCGCTTGCCGGCACCAACCGCCGCTTCGTCTCGACCGTCTCGGTCGGCTCGGTGCGTCGCACGCGCGAGGTCGAGCTGGCCAAGACCGTCGGCGCCGTTCATCCCGACGACCAGCTGCTGACCATCCCGCAGCACACGCTCCTGTTTCGCGCCCGGCGCGGCACGGCGATCGCGCTGGCCATATCGGACGTCTTTGCCGAAGGCTCCGACCTCGAAAGCCTGCAGGCCAGGAATACCCGCGCGCCGCTCGAAGGCGACGAAGCGGCCACCTTCAAGAAGCTTCTGTCGGCCTCGGCTTACATCTCCGCCTTCAGCCTCGCCTCCTACCTGTTCCAGCTGATCGACAGCGACGGCGAGGCACCCAACGACATCCCCGAACCGGACTTCCTGTTCGACACGCCGCAGGATGCGGTGAAGTCGATCCTCGCTGGCCTCGACAAGGCGATCTCGGGATCGTCCGATGATGCCGATTTGATGACAAGGGCACGCGCCTTCGCCCGCGTCGCCATCGACGGGCTTCTGGCCCGCAAGGGCCGCTTCGACGGCATCGGCCCGTTCGAGAACGCCCATATCCGCATCGATGCCGACGATTTCACTCTCGATGGTTTCGACGTCGCGCCGGGCAAGCGCTCAAAACCGCTGGTGATGACCTTCAAGAAGCCGGAAGAGGTCGTCGGCAACCACATCGCCAAATACCAGTCGGTCAAGCTCGCCAAGATGCTGATGGCCTATGATTTCGAGCGCGAACTCAATCCGTTCGTCGAGCTCGGCGGCTTCCTGTTCACCTTCATCGGCGACGGCGCCCCCGGCACCGGCAAGACGACGCTGATCCAGATGATCGCCGGCCTCGTCAACGGCTATTGCCAGGTCGCCGGCTATCCCTTCGCCTACGAGAATTTCGGCGTCGACCAGATCTCGTCCTACCAGGGCAAGTCGGGCCAGAACTGCCGCCAGTTCATCAACAATGTCTTGAACCCGCGCGTCATCGGCTTCGGCACCATCGACGACATCGACCAGGTGGCGGCGCGCCGCTCCGACGACCGCGCCTCGGCCGGCCAGCAGGAAATAACAGGCGTCTTGATGGACGCCTTCGCCGGCGCCGCCACCGTGGTGCGCGGCAACTGCTCATTCGGCATGTTCTCCAACTACCCCGAAAATGTCGACGACGCGCTGCGCCAGCGCGCCGGCGCCCGCTGGCTGGTCGACGGGCCGCAGAGCCGCGACGACTACATCGATATTTTTGTCCTGCTGGCGGGGAAAAACCACAAGATCCCGCTCGGCGAACACGACCTCTACGCCGCGCAGGAAATCCAGCGCGCCGTGACCGAAGCCTATGAGGAGCACGAGAAGCCGCAGGAAGATGGGCTGATGAAGGTCTACGAGCGCTACATGAAGGAGAACGGCGCGCCGAAATCGATGGCCGATATCGGCACCTATCTGCACCTGATCAAGGATGCCGAGCCCCGCTTCACCGGTCGCGCCATCAAGAATGTCACCGACGCCATCAAGATGCGCGCCATGGACATCGAGCTTCCCGACGACTGGTTCGAGAAGCCGGAAGTCTTCATGCACAAGGGCTACGACGAGAAGAAAGCGATGATCGAGGAACTGCGCGGGCCGTTCTCGATGGACATGGTCATGCAGGAGATCAACCGCTACGCCGACTCGGAGTTCCGCTATTCCGACAAGTCCGACGACTCCGCCGTGGAAAAACTGCTGCGCGACGCCCGCCTGCGCGAACGGGCTGCGCGCGAGATGGAGGAGATGAAGAAGAAGGGGCTATGGAATGCGTGAGCTGCGCCGGCCTTCCCTTCACCCCTTGTGGGAGAAGGCAAGATGAGCCCCGCCAAAAAACCCGATCTCCTGCGCGACAATGAGCTGATCTATGGCCGGCTGCTGACGGTCGACGAGCCGCATCTGATCCAGCGCTACAACAAGGCGCTCGCCGCATTCGGCTTGAAGCCGACCAAGCTGAAGACCTTCCAGATCGATCGCACCGGCTTTTCGCCCGAAGTGGCCGAGGAATGCGACGACTACGACTATCTCGATCCCAACGAGGTCAACCGCCGTTTCATCATCCTGACGCCGTCGCAGATCGACCTGCCGGTGGTGCACACCGCCTTCTCCAACACCTCGCAGCTGATGTTCGAGTTCATGTCCAAGAACCAGCGCACCATCGATGCGCTGACGATCAAGGATGTCATCTACGGCGAGATCGAGGATTCCGTTCCCAAGGTCAACGATATCGAGGACCTGCTGTCGATCAGCCAGGTCGAGTTCAAGGTGCTGTCGGCTGAGGATGTGCTGGGCAAGGCCGCCGAGCTCGGCAAGCTCGTCGACCGGTTGAAGCAGGAGCCCGACGCCTGGCGCGACAGCGCCATGCTGAACCGCATGGTCGAGCTCGCCAAGATCTGCGGCGACATCCGCGAGAACGCGCTGGTGCCCGACCAGGTGATCTTCCGCCACAACGCCTACTGGACCAGCCATTTCGGTGGCCTTTACGTCTTCGTCGACCCGGATGTGACGACGGTGATCAGCGATCCTGCGGCGCCAGGCTTCCGCCGTTCGCGGCCGTGGCAGGTCAGCTATCTCTCCATTAACGACGCCGACAAGGTGTTCAAGTTCCTCGCCACCACCGGCCGCATCGAGTTGCCGCGCGCCTCCTGGGTCGAGGCCTCGGGCTATCTCGAGCACCGCGCCGAGATGGTGGTGCGCGCGCTGATCCGCGATGCCGAGCCGAACCGCAACTTGACCAATGTCGACAAGGTCTGGCTGCAGACCTGGATCCAGAGCCATGCCGACCTGATCACCAGGGACGGCAATTTCCCTTTCCTCAACGCCGCCAAGCGCGAGATCTCCCAGCTCGGCCACCTGAAGATCGAGGATGTCTTCCCGCAGCAGCGCTTCCTGGTGATCCGCGCCAAGCCTGACCATCCTGACGCCTGGCTGACCAACCGGCTGATCTCGGATTTCGTACCGTCGGACTTCGTCTCGCGCTACATCTTCAACAAAGACGGCTTCTACAAGGACTATGGCGGCTTCAGCGACGCCTGGCGATCGCATGTTGTGGACGTTCTCAAAACCACATATTTGAAGGACAAGGTGGCGTTTCGCACGCGCCTCTACGGCCTGACTGACTAGAACGAAATGAACCGTTATTTCGTTCTGACTTCTTGTTTTGGCGCATAATGTTATCCAAAAAGTCTGCAACTTTTTGGCATCATGCTTGAGGGGGGTGACACAGCCATGCTCGATCCGATCGTGAACTTCTTCACCCGCATTTTCCAGTGGATCGGCCGCGGTATCGGGCTTTTGATCGGCGTCATCCTGTGGCCGTTCCTGTGGGCCGGACGCTGGTACACGCAACGCGGCTGGATCCTCAAGGCGGCGGTCGGCCTTGCTCTGCTGGTGCTGATCGGCCTCTATGCCAATTTCTTCTACGCCACCCAGTGGTGGAACAATTTCAACCCGAACTATCCAGACACCTACACGTTCGAGAAGCGCAATGTCTCCGCTGGCGAACAGGTCTCCGCCGGCGCCGGCACCGACACGGCCAAGACCTGCGGCAACTCCGGCATTGCCCAGATCGCCGCCGACCTGACCGACTTCAACGTCAACCAGAATGCCTGGATCTCGTCGATGATCCTCTACAAGCTCGGCCTGTTCGGCATCGACTGGGACAACACGCCGTGGATGGACAACAAGGCCTCCTTCCAGCGCGGCATCAACCAGGCGGTGCGGCGCACGGCGACTGAACTCGCCGACAATCTCGGCCGCGTCCGCACCACCTCGCAGATCGACAGCGATCTGCAGAATGCCCGCGGCAACCTGCAGTTCGACGAGGAGACCTGGTATTTCGGCCTGAACCCGTTCGGCCCCAAGACACCGACGCCGAGCTACTATCGCGACGCCGTGCGCATGCTGCGTTCCTTCAACGCTCGCCTTGCCACCTGCCAGGCGACATTCGACGCCCGCGCCGACAATCTGAAACAGTATATCGACCGCATCTCGTCCGACATCGGCTCGACCTCGGCGATCCTCAAGGAACGCGCCGAGAACCACAACAATGGCTGGTTCGACTTCCGCGCCGACGACCGCTACTGGTTCGCCTATGGCCAGCTCTATGGCTATTACGGCCTGATGAAGGGCGCCCAGGCCGACTTCGAGGACGTCATCAAGGAAAAGCATCTGCAGAACCTCTGGGACACGATGGACTCGCAGTTCGTTTCGGCGCTGAAGATCCAGCCTTTCATCATCGCCAATGGCCGCGAGGATGGCTGGCTGTTGCCGACGCATCTGACGACGATGGGCTTCTATGTGCTCAGGGTGCGCTCCAACATGGTCGAAATCAGCAACGTTCTGACGCAGTAGCGCTGTTCCATTAGGGACCAGGCGATGGTGAATTTGCGCCGTCGCCTCTGTCGCATTCCGTGCATTGTGCGGCTGTTTTAAGACGGCGGAACGACGCGTCCTCTGGCTTCTATACGGCGCGGCAACGGAGCCAGGAAGAACCGACGACAGGTCGGCCGGTCCGCAGAAGAATTTTCTCAAGAGGAAACATAGTTGCATACAAGTTGACGCCGCGGCAGCGACAGGGTTAGAACATGCCCGCGCCCGGTTCCAACCTGCTTGCCAGTAAGACCAAACCCGTCCCCTCCACCGTCCAATCCAGAGGAAAGCCGTCATGGCCGAAGTGAAGTCCGACATCGAGATCGCGCGCGGCGCCAGGAAAAAGCAGATCCAGGAGATCGGCCAGAAGATCGGCATCCCGACCGAACACCTGCTGCCCTACGGCCACGACAAGGCCAAGATATCAGCCGAATTCATCAAATCGGTGAAGGGCAACAAGGACGGCAAGCTGATCCTCGTAACCGCCATCAACCCGACGCCGGCCGGCGAAGGCAAGACCACGACCACGGTTGGTCTCGGCGACGGCCTGAACCGCATCGGCAAGAAGGCGATCGTCTGCATCCGCGAGGCTTCGCTCGGCCCGAACTTCGGCGTCAAGGGCGGTGCCGCCGGCGGCGGCTATGCGCAGGTCGTGCCGATGGAGGACATGAACCTCCACTTCACCGGCGACTTCCACGCCATCACCACCGCACACAACCTGCTTTCGGCGCTGATCGACAACCACATCTACTGGGGCAATGAGCTCGGCATCGACACCCGCCGGGTCGTCTGGCGCCGTGTCATGGACATGAACGACCGCGCGCTGCGCGAGATCATCTGCTCGCTCGGCGGCGTCGCCAACGGCTTCCCGCGCGAGGGCGGTTTCGACATCACCGTCGCCTCGGAAGTGATGGCGATCCTCTGCCTGTCGACCGACCTGAAGGACCTGGAAAAGCGCCTCGGCGACATCATCGTCGCCTATCGCCGCGACAAGTCAGCCGTCTATGCCCGCGACCTCAAGGCCGACGGCGCCATGGCTGTGCTGCTGAAGGACGCCATGCAGCCGAACCTGGTGCAGACGCTGGAGAACAACCCGGCCTTCGTGCATGGCGGGCCGTTCGCCAACATCGCGCATGGCTGCAACTCGGTCGTCGCCACCACGACGGCGCTCAAGCTCGCCGACTATGTCGTCACCGAAGCCGGCTTCGGCGCCGATTTGGGTGCTGAAAAGTTCTTCGACATCAAGTGCCGCAAGGCGGGCCTGAAGCCGGCAGCGGCGGTCATCGTCGCCACCGTGCGCGCCATGAAGATGAATGGCGGCGTCAAGAAGGAAGACCTCGGCAAGGAAAACGTCGAAGCGGTGAAGAAGGGCTGCGCCAATCTTGGCCGCCACATCGAGAACATCAGGCAGTTCGGCGTGCCGGCGGTGGTTGCCATCAACCATTTCTATTCCGACACCGACGCCGAGATCCAGGCGATGAAGGACTATGTCGCCTCGATGGGCGAAGAAGCGATCCTGTGCAAGCACTGGGCACACGGCTCGGCCGGGATCGAGGATCTCGCCAACAAGGTGGTGGCACTGGCCGAATCCGGCGCCTCGCAGTTCGCGCCGCTCTATCCCGATGCCATGCCGCTGTTCGAGAAGATCAACACCATCGTCCAGCGCATCTATCGCGGCTCGGAAGCGATCGCCGACAAGTCGGTGCGCGACCAGCTCAAGGCGTGGGAAGACGCCGGCTACGGCCATTTGCCGGTGTGCATGGCCAAGACCCAGTATTCCTTCTCGACCGACCCGAACCTGCGCGGCGCGCCGACCGGCCACACCGTGCCGGTGCGCGAGGTCAGGCTTTCGGCCGGTGCCGGCTTCGTCGTCATCATCTGCGGCGAGGTCATGACCATGCCGGGCCTGCCGAGGGCGCCGTCCTCGGAAAAGATCTTCCTCAATGAGGCCGGCAATATCGAAGGCCTGTTCTAAAATCCTTCAATTCAAACAGAAAGGGCGCCGCAGCGATGCGGCGCCCTTTCTGTTTTTTCGGATAGCCCTAAGCAGCGCTGCGCGACAGCGCCCGCTGGTTGGAGCCGAAGATCGTGTCGCGCTCCGGCAGCGCGCCGGTCTGCAGGCACTCGACCCATTCGGCGGTCTTGAGCACGGCGGCGAAGCGCGACTGCAGGATGATCGTGACCACGCGATGGATCTCCTCGGCCGAGGCGTAGCCGGCGCTGTTGGCGTAAGGCACCGAGCCGGTCGCATCCGACAGGAACTCGACGGCAAAGCCCATATGCACGGCGTGGATAATGGTCGACAGGTCACAATTATGCGTCATGTAGCCGACCACCGTGATCGTATCGATGGCATTGGCGCGCAGCCAGTCTTCCAGATCAGTGCCGGTGAAGGCGGAGGGCAGGTTCTTTTCGACATAATGGTCGCGCTCGCGCCTAGCGATTTCGGGATGCAGTTCGCCGCCGTGACTGCCCTTGGCGAAGATCGGCGAGGTCTCGGGCGCCATCTGCTTGACGACCACCACCTTGATGCCGGCAGCAGTCGCTGCATCCATGGCGCGTGCCACATTGACGACGCTGTCGCGGAATGGCGGATGCTGGATGGCGAGATTGCCGCCGTCATAATCGTTCTGCACATCGACGACGATCAGCGCCCGGCGCGGCGTGGTGTTGGCTGGGTCAGACATGGTGTTTCCTTTCCGGCTTGAATTCGATGGATGGAAGATAGGCGGGCTGCCAGACAGCCGAAAGTGGCCCGATTGACATCATTCGAAAGAATTGGGACAATCCGCATTCAACCGCTGGAAGCACTCATGACCGACCCGATCATTGCCGTCCTCGCCTTTGACGGCATCAGCCCGTTCCATCTTTCCGTACCGTGCCTGGTCTTCGGCGAGGACAGGACGGCGCTTGGCCTGCCGCGCTTCGACTTCCGCATCTGCGCGGTCAAGGCCGGCCCGATCCATACCGAAGCCGGGCTGACAATTGCCGCGCCGCATGGGCTCGAAGGGCTCGACGGCGCCGATATCGTCATCATCCCGAGCTGGCATCATCTGAGCGAACCGGTATCGCCGCTGCTGATGGAAGCGCTGCGCCATGCGCACCAACGCGGCGCCTTGATTGTCGGCCTGTGCCTCGGCACCTTCGCCATTGCAGCGGCCGGGCTGCTTTCGGGCCGACGTGCCGCGACGCACTGGGCCTATTGCGAACAATTGCAAACACTCCATCCCGACATCGCTGTCGATGCCGCGGTGCTCTACGTCGACAATGGCGATGTCGTGACCTCGGCCGGCGTCGCCGCCGGCCTCGACTGCTGTCTCCACATCGTGCGCGCCCGCTATGGCGCGGAAGCAGCACTGCGGCTTGCTCGCCAGATCGTGCTTTCCCCGCATCGCCAGGGCGGCCAGGCGCAATTCATCGAGCATCCGGTGGCAAGAAGCGCGGACGCCGACCGCTTCACCCAGGCCCTCGACGCGGTTCGCGCGACGCTTGGCGAGGCGCATAGCCTGGACCGCGTCGCCGAGGCCGCCGGCCTGACCCGCCGCACCTTTACCCGTCGCTTTCAGAAATCGATCGGCGCCAGCTTTGGCGATTGGCTGACCAGCCAGCGGATCGAACTGGCGCAGCGTTTGCTGGAAGCGACGGAGAAATCGATGGACATGATCGCCTTCGAAGCC
The DNA here is from genome assembly GCF_037162595.1 of Mesorhizobium sp. ISC11. Lineage (NCBI taxonomy): Bacteria > Pseudomonadati > Pseudomonadota > Alphaproteobacteria > Hyphomicrobiales > Phyllobacteriaceae > Mesorhizobium > Mesorhizobium sp. ISC11. The sequence goes on along the minus strand of NZ_JAVSPW010000001.1, from coordinate 6,408,090 downwards.
GGCTTCGGCAGCGCCACCTCGCTGCGCCAGCATTTTGCCGCGAGACTGAGGACATCGCCGGCGCAATACCGGCGCGAGTTTTCCAGGCGAGGCGATCAGGAAGAGCGCATGACGTATGTCCTGTCGTCCTGACCTGTTCAGCCCCGCTTGACCGGCCGCGCCGGATTGCCGATCACCGTGGCGTTCGCCGCCACGTCGCGCGTCACCACCGCACCGGCGCCGACGATGGCGCCTTCACCGATGCTGACGCCGCCAAGGATGACGGCTGAGCCGCCGATCCAGGCATTGGCGCCGATCTCGATCGGTCGGGCGACCTCCAGTCCGGCCTGCCGCCCACTGGCCTCCTTGTGATGCTCGGCGCAGTAGATCTGCACGTTCGGGCCGAGCAGCGTTGCCTTGCCGATGCGCACGCTCGCCGTGTCGAGGATGGTGCAGCCGGCATTGAGAAACACGCCGTCGCCGAGAAAGATGTTGAAGCCATAGGCGCAGTGGAACGGCGCCTCGATACGGGCGCCCTCGCCGGCTCTTCCCAGCAGTGCCTTCAGACCCGGCCCGAGATTGCCGCGTTGACGAGGCGGCAGCAAGTTGTGCTCGAACACCGCATCGCGCGCTATCATCCGCAACGACTCCAGTTCGTCATCGAGGCAGGTATACCATTCGCCGGCCACCATCTTCACGCGCTCGCTCTCAGCCATGATGCGGTCTCCAGTTCACGTCCTTGCAAAGCACAAGTGCAGCCAAAAGCGCCGATGCCAGTACTGGTCAAATATTGGACCTATGGTAGCCTGTGACTCAAGGCCGTCTTGGCCCGTGATCGAGGGGGATCGACCATGCTCTACATTCTCGCACTTCTGATCGGCGTCATTGCCGGTCTTCGCGCCATGACGGCGCCGGCCGCCATTGCCTGGGGCGCTTATCTCGGCTGGCTGACGGTTGCCGGCACCTGGGCGAGCTTCATGAGCCACTGGGCGGCTGTCGGCATCTTCACCATCCTGGCCATTGTCGAGTTGGTCACCGACCAGTTGCCGTCGACGCCGAGCCGTAAAGTACCCCAGCAGTTCGGCGCCCGCATCGTTACGGGCGCTTTCACCGGCGCGGTGATCGGCGCCACCGGTGGCGCCACCATCGGCGGCCTGATCGCGGGCGCCATCGGCGCTGTCATCGGCACGCTGGGCGGCGCCGAAGCTCGCGGCCGGCTCGCGGCCGCCTTCGGCAAGGATCCGCCCGCCGCCTTTATCGAGGACGCGGTGGCGATCATCGGCGGCCTGCTGATCGTAGCGGCGGTGGCATGACGACGAAAACCTTCGACGCCATCATCATCGGTGCCGGACAGGCTGGCCCTCCGCTGGCCGGGCGGCTGACGGCCGCCGGCATGAGCGTCGCGCTGATCGAGCGCAAGCTGGTCGGCGGCACCTGCGTCAACACCGGCTGCATGCCGACCAAGACCATGGTCGCCAGCGCCTATGCCGCGCATCTGGCGCGCCGCGCCGCCGACTATGGCGTGACGCTCTCCGGGCCGGTCGGCGTGGATTACAAGGTGATCAAGGCGCGCAAGGACAAGGTCACAAACGACGCTCGCGGCAATCTCGAGACCTGGATTGCCGGCATGGACAAGTGCACCCTCTATCGCGGCCATGCGCGTTTCGAATCCGCCAACACGGTGCGCGTCGGCGACGATCTGCTGACCGCCGAAAAGATCTTCCTCAACACCGGCGGCCGCGCCTCGGTGCCCGACCTTCCCGGCATCCACGACATCGACTATCTGACCAACTCGTCGATGATGGATCTCGACGTGCTGCCGCGCCATCTCGTCGTCGTCGGCGGCAGCTACATCTCGCTCGAATTCGCTCAGATGTTCCGCCGCTTCGGCGCGGAAGTCACCGTCGTCGAGAAGAGCCCGCGCCTGACCGGCCGCGAGGACGAGGATGTCTCCGCCGCCATCCTGTCGATCCTCGAAAACGAAGGCATCGCGGTCCATGTCGGCGCCGACGACATTGCCTTCGCCAGACAGGGTGACGACATCGCCGTGACCTTCTCCGCCGGCAAGCCACCGGCGGTCGGCTCGCATGTGCTGCTGGCGCTGGGGCGCACGCCCAACACCGACGATCTCGGCCTGGAAAGGGCCGGCGTCGAGGTCGACAAGCGCGGTTTTGTCACCGTCGACGACCAGCTGCGCACCAGCGTGCCCGGCATCTGGGCGATGGGCGACTGCAACGGCAGGGGCGCCTTCACCCACACCTCCTACAACGACTACGAGATCGTCGCCGCCAATTTGCTCGACAACGATCCGCGGAGGGTCAGCGACCGGATCGAAGCCTATGCGCTCTACATCGACCCGCCGCTTGGCCGCTGCGGCATGACCGAGGCCGCAGTGAAGAAATCCGGCCGTCGCGCGCTGGTCGGCCAGCGGCCGATGACCCGCGTCGGCCGCGCTATCGAAAAGGGCGAGACGCAGGGTTTCATGAAAATCCTGGTCGATGCCGACACCAGGGAGATCCTCGGCTGCTCGGTGCTCGGCCCCGGCGGCGACGAGGCTATCCATTGTGTGCTCGACCTGATGTACGCCAAGGCGCCCGTCGACACGCTGGCGCGTGCCGTGCACATCCATCCCAATGTTTCGGAGTTGCTGCCCACCATTGCCCAGGAGCTGAAGCCGCTGGCGTGACAGCCCGTTGAAGACCCATTTTTAAAGCTCTTCCTTTTCTGCATCGCTGCAATGCAGCAATGCAGCTTGCGCACGGTGGCGTGCTTCGCGCAGTCTGGAATTGAACCGATTCAGTCTGGACGCACCATGCCCTTGCCGATCCTTGCGCTTGCCATTGCGTCCTTCTGCATCGGCACCACCGAATTCGTCATCATGGGCTTGCTGCCTGAGGTCGCCGCCGACCTCGGCGTGTCGATCCCCGCGGCGGGCCTGCTGGTTACCGGATATGCGCTGGGCGTCGTCTTCGGCGCCCCGATCGTCGCCATGGCCACTGCGCATTTGCCGCGCAAGCCGGTGCTGGTCGGGCTGGCCGTGCTGTTCGTCGTCGGCAATCTGTTTTGCGCCATCTCGCCCAACTACTGGACGCTGATGGCCGCGCGTGTCTTCACCGCTTTCGGCCACGGCGCCTTCTTCGGCATCGGCTCGGTCGTTGCCGCCAGCCTGGTGCCGCGCAACAAGCGCGCCAGCGCTATCGCGCTGATGTTCGCCGGGCTGACGCTGTCCAACATCCTGGGTGTTCCCGCCGGAACCGCACTTGGCGAAGCGTTCGGCTGGCGCTCCACCTTCGTTGCCGTGGTCGGTATCGGCCTGATCTCGGTGGCAGCGATCGCCTGGTTGGTGCCGTCCGATGTCGCCGAGCCAAGCGGTGGCGGCCTGCGCGGCGAGCTGCGCGTGCTGGGCAAGCTGCAGGTCTGGCTGGCCATGCTGATCGCGGCGCTGACCTCCGCAAGCCTGTTCACCGTCTTCACCTACATCAAACCCTACCTCACCGAGGTATCGGGCTTGTCGACCTCGGCAGTCACGTGGGTTCTGCTGCTGTTCGGCGCGGGCATGACCATCGGCAACATCATCGGCGGCAGACTGGCCGACTGGAAACTGATGCCGACAGTGATCGGCACCCTGCTGCTGATGGCCCTGCTTTTCGTTGGATTCAGGCAGTTCGGCGCAATCGCCAGCGTTGCCATCGGCATCGTCTTCCTGTGGGGCCTGCTCATCTTCGTCGTCGTGCCGCCGTTGCAGATCCGGGTCGTCGAGGCGGCCTCCGAGGGACCGAACCTCGCCGCCACGCTGAACCAGGGCGCCTTCAATATCGGCAATGCCAGCGGCGCCTGGATAGGCGGCGTGGCCCTGTCCGCCGGTGTTTCCTATGCCAATTTGCCGCTGGTCGGCGCAGCACTCGCTGTTTTGGCAGTCACCGTCGCTGTGCTGTCGCAGGCGCTGGACCGGCGCGCGCCGGTCATCCCGCTTCCGGCTGAATAGTCTCTTGCGCCCATAGCGCGGCAGGCTGGACCAATCGACATCGGCGCCTTCAAATCGCATGTCTCTCGCTCCTGATGGAGGAAGTCATGCAGAAATCGATCGAACGCATCGCCGGCGAAAGCGAAGGGGTTTCCTACGAATTCCCGCTGTTCCGCTTCACTGGTTCCGACAAGGCTGCTCCTTCGGCCTATCTGCAGGCGGCACTCCATGCCGGCGAGTTGCCGGGTGTCGTCGCCATCGACGCGCTGATGCCGATGCTCAACAAGGCTGAAGCCGAAGGCCGCATCAAGGGCAATCTCACCATCGTGCCCTGGGCCAATCCGATCGGCCGGGCGCAATATCATTTCGGCGAGCATCAGGGCCGCTTTCATCTCGGCACGCGCACCAATTTCAACCGCGGCTTTCCGCTGCTTGCGGCGCCCGACACAGCGCTCTTGCCCGACACCACCCTTGGCAGCGTCGACCAGCGGCTGAAGACGCGGCTGGTGCAGCTGTCGCTCGGCCACGACATCGTGCTCGACCTGCACTGCGATGACGAGGGCCTCGCCTATCTCTACGTCCACACAAGCCTGTGGCCTGGTATGGCCGATTGCGCCGCGGCCATGGGCGTCGACGCGGTCGTGCTGTGGAGCGAAGACACCGACGGCACCTTCGAGGGCGCCTCGATCATGCCCTATCAGAACGTCCCCGCCGATGTGGCCAAGCTCGACCGTCGCGTCGCCACCACCGTCGAATATCGCGGCATCCTCGATGTCGATGGTGCCTTGGCCGCCGCCGACGCCGACGGCCTCTACCGGCTGCTGGTGGCGCGCGGCGTGATCGCCGACAGCGCCCTGCCCGCGCCGGGTCCTTTCACCGGCTTCGTGGCGCCATTGGAAAACATCGACATGATGCCGGCGCCACGGGCCGGTGCCGTGCTCTATGACGTGAAGCCCGGCGACCGCGTCGCCAAGGGCGCGCGCCTCGCCACCATCGTCCATGCACCGGGTGAAGCCGATGGCCGCACCGAAGTGTTCGCGCCGCAGGACGGCATCATCCTGACCCGCCGCTCGCGCCGCATCATCCGCGCCGGCGAAGATCTTCTGAAGCTGGTCGGCGACAGGAAGAGCACTGATGCCCGATCGGGAACGCTGGAGGACTGACTTAGCCCGAAATAGCCAGTCGCGCCTTCGCCTCCAGCCATTCCGCCATCTGCCGGTAAGGCACCGGGCCGTGACTGATGCGGGCGACACCCAGTTCCGCCAGCCGCTGGCGCGGCGGCACATGCGCCAGCGCAATGATGTTGACCGGCAACGCAATTGCCTTGCAGAGCGTCTCGATCAGGCCTTCGTCGCCAAGGCCCGGCGCAAAGAAGCCGTGCGCGCCGGCTTTTTCGAAGGCCTGTGCGCGCTCGATGGCCTGGTCGAGCAGAACGTCATCATGCGCATCCGGTTTCGCCTTGAGGAAGATGTCGGTTCGAGCGTTGATGAACGCCGGTATGCCGGAAGCCTTGACGGCCGCCGCCGCGGCTTCGATGCGCTTTGCCTGCACGGAAATGTCATGCAGGCCGCTGCCACCGACAATCTGATCCTCGAAATTGAAACCGATAGCGCCGGCCCGCAGCGCCAACGTCACCGTGCGAGCGACGATTTCCGGGTCAACGCCGTAGCCGCCCTCGAGGTCCATGGTCACCGGCAGGTCGACCGACCCGACGATGCGCTTGATGTTGTCGAGCGCCAGTTCCAGCGGGATTTTCTCGCCATCGGCGTAGCCGAACGCGGCCGCGACCGGCCAGCTTCCGGTGGCGATCGCCTTGGCACCCGCTTTCTCGATGATCTTGGCCGAACCCGGATCCCAGGCATTGTAGAGGACGACCGGGTTGCCCTTGACGTGGAGGGAATGAAACGTCCGCGCACGCTCGATCTGCTCGGTCATGGTTATTTTCCCGTCTTCCTGCTGTTGGATGAGCACTCTAAGCGGCACTGTCGGCTCTGGCGATGTGCCATGAGCCTGAGAAGCGGCGGCCAACGAACAGACTTTCAAACCTGTTGCGCATCCTTCTTTTCGCAGCTATGGATTTCGCCATGAATATGCGTTCGATCAAGACCATTTGGTGGTGGGCCTGCTGACAGCGGCCTGTTCGAACACGTGCGCGTGAATAGAGAGGGTGGCCGCAACGGAAAGTCCGGGCGGCCATTTGTTTTTTCCAAGCCATTCCCGGGTCCGTTGCCCCAAGAAGCTGATGGAGACGGCAATGACGATGAAGGTTCTGGAAAACGGCGCGGAAAGTTTCGTGACCGCGGGTGGCATCACCATCACCCGCGCGCGCCACGACCGGCCGTATGCGGGCGCGATCGACGCTTACGTCGACGGCCTGAATTCGCGCCGCGGCGCGGTGTTTTCCTCCAACTATGAATATCCCGGCCGCTACACGCGCTGGGACACCGCCATCATCGACCCGCCTCTGGTTGTCTCCGCGCGCGGCCGCGCCATGCGTATCGAGGCGCTCAACGGCCGTGGCGAGGTGTTGTTGCCGGTCATCGGCAAGGCGCTGGATAGCCTGGCCGATATCACCATCGCCGAGACATCGAAAAGGCTCATCCGTCTCGACGTCGCCAAGCCCGGCCGTGTCTTCACGGAAGAAGAGCGCAGCCGTGTTCCTTCGGTGTTCACCGTACTGCGCGCCATCACCGCTCTGTTCAAGACCGAGGAAGACGCCAATCTTGGTCTCTACGGCGCTTTCGGCTACGACCTCGCCTTCCAGTTCGACCCGGTCGACTACAAGCTCGAACGCAAGCCAAGCCAGCGCGACCTGGTGCTGTTCCTGCCTGACGAGATCCTGGTCGTCGACCATTATTCGGCCAAGGCATGGACCGACCGCTACGACTATGCCGGCGAGGGTTTTTCGACCGAAGGGCTGCCGCGCGACGAAATCTCCGAGCCGTTCAAGAGCCCCGACCGCATCCCGCCGCGCGGCGACCATGAACCCGGCGAGTATGCCGACCTGGTGCGCAAGGCGATGGATTCGTTCAAGCGCGGCGACCTGTTCGAGGTCGTGCCGGGCCAGATGTTCTACGAGCGCTGCGAGACGCAGCCGTCCGAGATTTCGCGCAAGCTGAAGGCCATCAATCCGTCGCCCTATTCCTTCTTCATCAATCTGGGCGAAGGTGAATATCTGATCGGCGCCTCGCCCGAAATGTTCGTGCGCGTCAACGGCCGCCGCGTCGAGACCTGCCCGATCTCGGGCACCATCAAGCGCGGCGACGACGCAATTTCCGACTCAGAGCAGATCCTGAAACTGCTCAACTCGAAGAAAGACGAATCCGAGCTGACCATGTGCTCGGACGTCGACCGCAACGACAAGTCGCGGGTCTGCGAGCCGGGTTCGGTGCGCGTCATCGGCCGGCGCCAGATCGAGATGTATTCGCGCCTGATCCATACGGTCGACCACATCGAAGGCAGGCTGCGCGAAGGCATGGATGCCTTCGATGCCTTCCTGTCGCATGCCTGGGCGGTCACCGTCACCGGCGCGCCGAAGCTATGGGCCATGCGCTTTATCGAGCAGAACGAGAAGAGCCCGCGCGCCTGGTATGGCGGCGCGATCGGCATGGTCAATTTCAACGGCGACATGAACACCGGCCTGACGCTCCGCACCATCCGTATCAAGGACGGCATTGCCGAAGTGCGCGCCGGCGCCACATTGCTGTTCGACAGCATTCCCGAGGAAGAAGAAGCCGAAACCGAACTGAAGGCATCCGCCATGCTCTCCGCCATCCGCGACGCCAAGACAGGCAATTCCGCCAGCACCGAGCGCACCACCGCGCGCGTCGGCGACGGCGTCAACATCCTGCTGGTCGACCACGAGGACAGTTTCGTCCACACGCTGGCCAATTATTTTCGCCAGACCGGCGCCAACGTCTCGACCGTTCGCTCGCCGGTGCCTGAGGAAGTCTTCGACCGGCTGAAACCCGACCTCGTCGTGCTGTCGCCCGGCCCCGGCACGCCGAAGGACTTCGATTGCGCCGCAACCATCAAGAAGGCGCGCGCCCGCGAACTGCCGATCTTCGGCGTCTGCCTTGGCCTGCAGGCATTGGCCGAGGCCTATGGCGGCGAACTGCGGCAGCTGCACATACCGATGCACGGCAAGCCGTCGCGCATCCGCGTCTCCAAGCCCGGCATCATCTTCTCGGGCCTGCCCAAGGAAGTCACCGTCGGCCGCTACCACTCGATCTTTGCCGATCCGGTGCGGCTGCCCGACGATTTCATCGTCACGGCCGAGACCGAGGACGGCGTCATCATGGCCTTCGAGCACCGCAAGGAGCCGATCGCCGCAGTGCAATTCCACCCGGAATCGATCATGACGCTCGGGCACAATGCCGGCATGCGCATCATCGAGAACATCGTCGCCCACCTGCCGCGCAAGGCCAAGGAAAAGGCCGCCTGACGATCATGGCCGAAGCCGGGAACACGATGGCGATCGCGGCCAAGGCGGCCGCGAAGCGCAAGGTCGCGAACCTCGCCTTCTGGTCGATCATCGTCGCCTTTGTCGTGCTCGCGCTGAAAGCTGCCGCCTGGTACGTCACCGGCTCAGTCGCACTCTATTCGGACGCACTGGAATCGATCGTCAACGTCATCGCCTCGGTCGCCGCCTTCTGGGCGATCCAGATCAGCCACAAGCCGGCCGACCAGGATCATCCCTTCGGCCATCACAAGGCCGAGTATTTCTCGGCAGTGCTGGAAGGCGTGTTGATCGTGCTTGCCGCGCTATTGATCCTCAACGAGGTCTGGCGCTCCTGGCAGACTCCGTCACCCTTGGAACAGCCTTGGGAAGGTCTTGCGGTCAACGGCGTTGCCACGATTATCAACGCCTTCTGGGCCTGGACGCTGATCCGCGCCGGCAGGGCGGAGAAATCACCGGCACTGGTCGCCGACGGCAACCACATCATGACCGACGTGGTGACCTCGATCGGGGTCTTCGGCGGCCTGGTCGGGGCGATCCTGACCGGTTGGCAGATCCTTGACCCCGCACTTGCCGTCCTCGTGGCTTTGAACATCCTGTGGCAGGGCTGGCATGTCATAGGCTCGTCGATGAACGGCCTGATGGACCGCGCCGTCGACACCCAGGAGCACATGCGCATCCGCGACGTCATCTCGGCCAACTGCAAGGGCGCACTTGAAGTGCACGACCTCAAGACGCGCATCGCCGGCCGCGCCACCTTCATCGAGTTTCATCTGGTCGTCGACGCACACATGTCGGTCGGCGCCAGCCATGTCATCTGCGACCGCATCGAGGATGCGCTGAAGGCCGAAATCCCCTCGGTGCGCGTCACCATCCATGTCGAGCCCGACGACGAGGCCAAGCTGCCCAAGGGCACCACGGCCGTGCCGTTCGCATGAGGCGGTTCACCAGGTCTCGATTGAGAGATCTTTGATCCGCTCGAATTCCCGGACATTACGGGTCATCAGCGCAAGGTTCCGAGCGCGCGCTTGCCCTCCGATCAACGCATCGTAGGGACCGATCGGAGTTCCTAACGTCGCAAGCGTTGCCCGAATCTCCCCAGCATGTCTTGCGTCTTCTCGGTCGAATTCGAGCACCGGGAACAGCAGAGCTTCGATGCGCGCCAAATTTTCAGCCCTTCGCTGGCTCTTTTCAGCACCATAGTGCAGTTCGTGCGCGACGATCGCAGAGAGGGCAAAGTCCTGCGGCCTGTGCCGTTTTAGCAGCGCCAACAGACCCGCGTCGCCCTTGATGACCGCGATGACGGCATTGGTGTCGAGCAGGTAGATCACTTGAAAACGTCATCCAAGGCAGGTCGATCCTGCCCGTCTTGACGTTCGAGCGCCGCCTCGGCGAAATCGTTATCAAGCGGTCCGATCACTTGGTCTAGCCACGCCCAGTCCTGCGCAAGCGGTTCCAGAATGACGGTTTGCCCGTGACGGCGGATCGAAACCTCATCTGTTTCGAAACGGAACTCCTTGGGCAGACGCACAGCTTGTGACCGGCCCGACCAGAACACTTTCGCCTTGTCCATCACGCTATCCTCAAATGAGATATAGCAAAGATATATCCCTTCATGGCGACGTAGACAAGTCCGAGCTCAGGGCGAGCAGGCCGATTGCGGCATTGGCTTCAGCCGATAGACCTTGTCGTCGGATTTCGTCTTTCCGGCGTCCGCCTTCGAACACAGGTCGACGATTGCAAGCGCGCTGTTTGGGTTGGCCAGCATCATCGTGCCGTTGGCGCCACGCTTGAGGAAAATCTCCTTCTGCGCGATGTCGCAGGAGAAATCGCTCATCTTCGTGCTGGCCGCGCAGCGCCACTGGTCGGCTTCGCCCTGGCAGGAATAGGTCTGCGTCACCTTAGCCGATTTCTGCCGTGTGGTGACGGTAACGGCAATGTCGGCGCCGTCTGGCCAATTGGCAGTGTCACCGCCCGAGGCGAAGGACGCCAGTTCTACCTTGCCGCGGAAAACCCGGATCGACTGGGTGAGTTGATCGGGGTGCGAGCCGAGATGCGCTGCATCGTAGTCGCGCCCATAGCAGAACGCCTGGTCCGGCTTCAGCCGCTCGCGTAGCGGAGCTCCGAGCGCAGCGGCGACTGGGTCGATGCGCGCGAACTCCGCCTGGCAGGTCGCTGCCGGCATCGGGTCGAGGCGGAAATTGTCATCCTCCGAGCCGAGCGCCCGCCTGTCATATTCCGCTGCGCCAAGCTCCTCTTCTGATCCGGCATCGAGATAGATGTCGGGCTGCAGATCCGAGAGGAACAGCCGACCCTTGTCATCGACCTTCAGCGACGCAAGCGTCCGGTCGCATTCCATGCCGCAATGGACCGGGCCCGTCTTGCCGTCCTCGGAAGCATGATTGCACCAGCCGCCGGCCCATTCAGGCGACTTGGCGCCGCGGACGGTGGTGGCGATGAAGGCATTGTAGGACGTGTCGGAATTCCCGGTCGGTTCCTCGTTCGGCCGGCTGACCGGATCATGGCCGTAGTAGAAGAAGATCCGCGCCACCTTCTGCTTCGGGTGCGCCTTGAGATGCGCCGCATCATAGACGCGGCCGAAACAGGCATCAGCGCCGTTCGGACTGAGTTCGGTAAGCTTCAGCGCATCGTCGGCGGAGGCCGATCCGGCAAGCGCGCCGAGCAGCACGGCGCAAAACCCGGCGCCGGCAACCGTCTTCCATTCCCCCAACCCAAACGCCCATTCCTTCAACGCCATGTGACCTCTCCTCCGCATCGAAAGGACGCAACGGCAATTTATGCTAGTATTGCGGCTGGAGTCACGCAATTCGCGGTCAGCCGCCAAGCGGAGGAGGATGCCATGCGCCGGCGCGATATGTTCCGCGCGGTTCTTGCCGGAACCGGAACGCTTCTCGGACTGCGGGCAGCACAGGCAGCCGCCACCGAGCCCACAAGGCAAAAAGTCGCCTACCACTTGAGCGACACCGACAAGGTCAATTTCGTGCTCGGCAACATCAAGAACCATTATGAAGGCACCGGCGGCAAGGTCGACATCGTGCTGGTCGTGCATGGTCCCGCGCTCGCGGCCTTCAAGTCGAAAGGCATATCGGCCGCGATTTCCGGGCGCTTCGCCGGCCTGGTGCAGCAGGGATTGGAACCCCACGCCTGCGCCAACACCATGCACGGCATGGACATTACACTCCCCGACCTGCTCGCCGGATTTCATGCCGCCGACAAGGGCGGCGTCGTCAAACTCGCCGAACTGCAAGGCCAGGGTTACGCCTATCTGCGTCCGTAGGCGGTTTGTTTGACGCAAATCCCCCGGGGAAAGCGCTCACACTTTTCCTTGAATTGCTCCAAGGCTTGAACACCGGGGTGGCAAGGGCCTACGAAGGGCAGGCAGACATCCCGGAGGAAGAACCGTGCCAGCCACCACACTCAGCATACCCGATCTTGCCGGCAAGGCAGTGCTGGTTACCGGTGCATCGACCGGCATCGGGGCGGCGCTCGCGCTGGCCTATGCAGCGCAGAAATGCAAGGTGGCGCTGCATTATAACTCGAGCCGCGACGCCGCCGAGAAGCTCGGCCTGACGATTGCCGACAAGGGCGGCGAGGTGTTTCTCGTCCAGGGCGATTTCTCCGTTGCCGCCGATGTCGAGCGCGTCGTCGAGGACAGTGCGCAATATTTCGGCCGCCTCGACGGGCTGGTCAACAATGCCGGCGGCATGCTCGGCCGCATCCCCTATGCCGAGCAGACCGAGGCGCATTACGATGCGGTGATGGACCTCAACGCCCGTTCGGTGCTGACTGCTTCGCGCAAGGCGATCCCGTGGCTGAAGAAACAGGGCGGCTTCATCGTCAACACCTCCTCGATCGCCGCGCGCAATGGTGCGGGCGGCGGCGCCGGGCTTTACGGCTCGGCCAAGGCTTTCGTCTCCAATGTGACGCGTGGCATGGCCAAGGAGCTGATCGGCTTCGGCATCCGCGTCAACGCAGTGGCGCCCGGCACCATTCTCACCCCGTTCCACGAGCGCTATTCGACCGACGAGCAGATCAAGGGCATGGTCGCCACCATTCCGCAGGGACGCGCCGGCACGGCGCAGGATTGCGTCGGCGCCTATCTGTTCCTCTCTTCCGACCTTCTCAGCGGCTACATCACCGGCCAGGTGATCGAGGTGAATGGCGGCCAGTTGATGCCTTGAACGGCTATCGGCATACTGGCGATCTGCACGCTCTTGTCGAAACCTCAAAGGGAGACAACGGAATGTACGGACTGATCGGCAAGATGCGGGCGTCGCGCGGCCAGCGCGACGCGGTCATGGACCTCCTGCGCGCCAGCACCGGCGCCCTGCCGGGCTGCCTGAGCTATATCATCGCGCGCGATCCCGCGGACGCCGACGCGATCTGGGTCACCGAAGTGTGGACCGACGCCGAAAGCCACAAGGCCTCGCTGCAGCTTCCCGAAGTCCAGGCGGCGATCGCCAAGGCGCGGCCGTTCATCGCCGGCTTCGAATTCCAGGTCGAGACCCACCCCGTCGGCGGCTTCGGCCTAGCCGACAGCAAGACGGGGTGAGTTCGATGCCAATTTTGAGGAGCAATCTTTGACGCAGACAGTAAACATTCGCGATGCGAAAGCTCATCTGTCGCGCCTTGTGAGACGTGCAGCCCAAGGCGAGTCGTTTGTTATTGCCAAAGCCGGCAAGCCGTTGGCCAGAATCGTGCCGATCGAACAGCCGACGCTGCAGGCGCGACGGGTCGGTTTTATGGCCGGCCAGTTTTCCGTCCCCGACGATTTCGACCGCATGGGTCGCAATGAGATCGAGCAACGGTTCAACGCCGGCTTGCGAGACCTGTTACTCGACACCTGGGCGGGTGAAACAATCATTTTTCTGTGAATCGCGGTTCGCATTTTTCGCCCTGCGGGTCTAAGAGCGAAACATGGATTCCTCGGCCGAGCAGCCCTCCCCGGACCTGCCCACACTCGAGCGCATGGCGCGGATGCGCAAGCTCTGGCAGTGGCTTGCCCTGCTGGTTGTTTCCTTGCTGTTTGCCGGCGCGCTGGAACTCGCCGCCCTGCCGGCGGCGCTGCTGATCGGGCCGATGCTGGCCGCCATCGTCGCCGGCACCAATGGCGCCACGGTGCGCGTGCCGCGTCTTCTGTTCGGCGCCGCCCAGGCGATCGTCGGCTGCCTCGTCGCGGCGTCGATCTCGGCCGACATCTTTCCGGTCTTCTACAAGGAATGGCCGCTGTTTCTTGGCGTCGTGGTGGCCACCGTCACAGCCTCCAGCCTGCTCGGCTGGCTGATCAGCCGTTGGCGCATCCTCCCCGGCACCACCGCCGTCTGGGGCTCGTCGCCGGGTGCGGCCACCGCCATGGTGCTGATGGCGGGTGCCTTCGGCGCCGATCAGCGGCTCGTCGCTTTCATGCAATATCTGCGCGTCATCTTCGTCTCGATGACGGCGGCACTCGTTGCCAAGATGTGGGTCGACACGTCTAAGGTCGAAATCCCCGCCATCGTCTGGTTTCCGCCGATCGATGCCCAAGCCTTCGCCGCCACCATCGGCATCGCGGTCGTAGGCGGCCTGGCGGGAAAGTTGTGCCGACTGCCCTCGCCCTTCTTCCTCGGCACCTTCATCTTCGGCACCGTCGTCCATCTCGGCTTGGGCGTGGAAATGCAATTGCCGCAATGGCTGCTGGCCGTCAGCTACGCCATGGTCGGCTGGTCGATCGGCCTGAACTTCACAAGGGCGATCCTGCGCCATGCGGCGCGCGCCTTGCCGCAGATCATCGCCTCGATCGTGGCCTTGATCGCCTTTTGCGGCGGCCTTGCCTTCATGATCAGCCATCTCCTGGGCATCGATCCGCTGACCGCCTATCTGGCGACCAGCCCCGGCGGCATGGACAGCATCGCCATCATCGCTGCAGCAGCGCAGAACGTCGACATCTCTTTCGTCATGGCCCTGCAATCAGCACGCTTCCTGATCGTGCTGCTGATCGGCCCGAGCATGGCGCGGCTGGTGGCGAGAAGCGTCAGGCAATAGGCAGCGACTAGTCCTCGCCGCCCTCGCCCATGCTGTGCGCGTCCCGGCGCCAGTAGGCCGTAACCAGGTGGCGGTCGCGCGGCAGGCCCCACTGTTTACGCACGATCTTGCGGATCTCCCGGAAATCACCGAATTCGCAACTGGCCCAGACGTATAGGCCGTCGGCAAGCGCCATCTGATTGCGCTCACGCAAGGCGGTCGACAACAGGCCCGCGGTGCCGGCCTCGCGGCCGTGCCGGTAAAGCCAGGTGATGTCGATATTATCCCCTTGCGCCAGCGCCATCCGGTCGTCCGGCCCATCGATCTCGATCAGCGCCTCAGCGCGTGTTGACGGCGGCAGATCTTCCAGAATCCTGCCTATGGCGGGAAGTGCTGTGTCGTCGCCGAGCAGAAGCAAGGTCTGCGCCACCGGAGCGTCGCCGCCACCGGGTCCGATCATGCCGATGACATCTCCCGCCCGTGCATTTTGCGCGAAGCTGGCGGCGGGCGTCTCCTGGCCGGGGTGCAGCACGAAATCGACATCGAGCCAGCCGCTTGCGGCATCCAGCGCCCGGATCGTGTAGACCCGCACGGCAAGCGCATCGTCGCCCGAAGGCCAGACAATCAAGCCATCGGCACCCATCGACGGCCAGAGCGGCTGGCGGCCAGCCGGCGGCAGCAGCAGCCGTATGTGCAGGCCGCCATGGCTAAACCGGCCGAGATCCTTACCGGCGAAGCGCAGACGCTGCATATGCGCCGAGATCCGCGTCGACGACATCACCGTGATCTCGCGGAAGAAGACCGGCATGCCGGCGTCAATGCCGTCGCCTTGCCAATGGATGCCCCTGGTCGTGCCGAGATGTTCGGCGACATGGCCGGCAACCGTCATCTTCATGTAGGACAGGCAGGTTTCGTCGGACGCCGCGACGCGGATCAGTACGCTTTCATCATCGAGCGTGGCGCTCAACGAACCATAATAGAGGCGAAGCTCCCATTGGTCGGCGACGCCGGTGTCGATCTCGAATTCGCTGTGCTCGGCGCGCAGCCGGTCCATCACCGACCTGATCGCCGCGTCGCTGATCCGGGTTTGCGCGCTCAATTGGTCCATCATTCAAGTCCTTTGCAACAGTTCGGGGCAAGCGCCGCAGCGCCACCGCGGTCAGCGGCATGCCACAGCCGCTCAAGCGCTTCCACACAAACATGACTATCACAGTCATATTATGCGATGAACGCCTAGCGCGCCGCAAGGCGATCGGGAAGGAAATCGACGAACACGCGCACCTTCGGCGACAAATGGCGGTTGGAAGGCCACAGCATCCGGAACTGGCCACGGCCGTCGACATGACCGTCGAGAACGGTACGCAGCCTGTCTTCGTGCAGCGCCTCACGCACCAGGAAATCCGGCATGCAGGCGATGCCGAGGCCGGCGATCGTGGCGCCCTTCAATGCTTCCATGTTGTTGCAGGTCAGCATCGACCGGATCTGCGGTTCAGCGCTTCCGGTTATGAACGGCCACTCCAGCAGCCTGCCGCTGTTGAGGAAGCGGAAGTTTATGCCGAAATGCCTGATGATATCCGCCGGCTCGCCGGGTGTGCCATGGCGCTCGAGGTAGGAGGGCGCCGCGCACAGCAGCATGCGGAAGGGCGCAACGGGTCTCGACACGAGGCGCGAATCAGGCAGCTCGCCGCTGCGGATCGCGACATCGATGCCCTCGTCGATGACGTCGACGATCCGGTCGTTGAAATCGATATCGAGCTCGATCTCGGGATAGCGGGCCATGAACTCCGACAGCACCGGCAGCAACAGATGATAGGTGACGATCGGGGTGGATATGCGCAGCCGCCCACGCGGTGTTTCCCGTGTCCGCGACAGCATCGCCTCGGCATCGTCGATGTCGTCGAGGATGCGGCGCACCCGCTCGTTGAACAGCTTGCCCTCTTCCGTCAGGCCAATGCGCCGCGTGCTGCGCTGCAGGAGCCGCACGCCGAGTTCCTGCTCGAGCCGGGCGACACTTTTGCCGACAGCGGAAGCCGAGATGCCAAGCGCCCGTCCGGCAGCGACGAAACTGCCGAATTCGGCGGTGCGGGCAAAGGCCAGGAGCCCGTTGAGACGATCCATCGTGTCATTCCATTCGAGCGTTTCAGTCCGATATACCAGGAGATATAACACTATTCTTCCTGAAATGCCGACGACCTATCTTGTCATCACGACCGGCTCCGCAATCGCGGCCCACCGGCGAGTGCTGTTTCAGATAGGAAAATCCATGACTTCCAGGACCACAACCGGCTCTGCCGAGAGATGGCTCGTGCTCTTGTCCGTGTGCCTTGCCGCGATGACGATGCCATTGACCTTCACCGGTCCGGCCGTCGCTCTGTCGCGCATCGCCGCCGATCTCGGCGGCAGTCCCATCGAGCTCAACTGGGTGACCAACGCCTTCATGCTGACCTTCGGCGCCACCCTGATGGCGTCGGGCGCCCTGGCCGACAACCACGGCCGCAAGCGCCTCTTCCTCGTCGGCCTCTCCCTCTATATCCTGGCATCACTGGGCGCGATGCTGGCGCCGGACATCATCTGGTTCGACATCTTCCGGGCCGTGCAGGGGATCGGCAGTGCGGCCGCCTTCGCTGGCGGCGCCTCGGCACTCGCCCAGGAATTCGAAGGGCCATTGCGGCTGCGCGCCTTCAGCTTCCTCGGCACCAGTTTCGGCATCGGCCTCGCCTTCGGCCCGATCGCGTCGGGCCTGCTCATCTCCGCATTCGGCTGGCGGTCGATCTTTCTTCTGGTTGCGGCACTCGCGATTGCCGCCGCCATGCTCGGCCTGCGCACCATCAGGGAATCGCGCGACCCGGATGCGACGGACCTCGACTGGGCGGGAGCCGGCACCTTCACGATCGCGCTGGCGTCGCTGACCTATGGCGTGCTCCAGGCGCCGCAGAGCGGCTGGGCTGATCCCCTCGTCGTCACGCTTCTGGCCGCTTCTATCATCTGTTTTGTCGCCTTCGTCGTTGTCGAGCGGCAAGCACAACGGCCGATGCTCGATCTCACGCTGTTTGCCTACCCCCGCTTCGTCGGCGTCCAGTTCCTGGCTGCGGCACCCGCTTACGCCTTCGTCGTCCTGCTCGTCCTGTTGCCGATCCGTTTCATCGGCATCGAAGGGATGAACGAGATCAAGGCCGGGCAATTGATGATCTGCCTCTCAGGTCCGCTGCTGATCCTGCCGATGCTCGCCGGCCAGCTGGCGCGCTGGATCGCACCGGCCACCATCTGCGGCGTCGGCCTGCTCGTCGCTGCCGCCGGGCTTGTCTGGCTGAGCCTGACACCACCGGTCGATAGTGCGCTGATGGCGCCGCTGATGCTGATCGGCGTCGGCATCGCTCTGCCCTGGGGATTGATGGACGGGCTTGCGGTCAGCGTCGTGCCAAGGGAGCGCGCCGGCATGGCGGTCGGCATCTTCAACACCACCCGCGTCGCCTGCGAGGGTGTGGCGCTGGCGATCGTCATGGCGACGCTTTCCGGCTTTGCCGCCGCGCAGCTCGCCGCACAAGGAATGGCATCTTCGACGGACGCAGCGGCGGCAGCCCAGTTGCTGGTGACCGGCAATCTCGGCGAAGCAGCACAACATTTGCCCCAAGCCGGAGCCATTGTTCTGGTCCAGGTCTACGAGACGGCGTTCGACAGGCTGCTGATCGTGTTGGCGGCGATCACCGTCGTCACCGCCCTTGTCGTCTTCCTTGGCCTGCGTCGCGTATCGGCTTCGGAGCGCGAAACCGCCGCCCTGCCGGCATGCCAGGAAGGGTAGCCGTCAGCGGACGGGCCTCGCTATCAATCCAGCCTGTGCATCAGGTCCTCATCCAGCCAACGGCCGAAGAAATAGACCAGTTGCTTGTGCCACCACGGCCAGTCGTGGCTGACATCGCCGCCCCAGTAATCAACCCAGGCGGGAATGGATTTGTCGCGCAGGATCTGTTCCAACCTGCGCGTCTCGACCAGCATCCGCTCTTCCCACGCGCCCTGCCCGCAGCAGAAGATCAGCCTGAGCGTCTTCAGCCGGGCCAGCAGTTTGGGATCGACGATGCCGGGCAGATAGTCGAGTGGCGAGTTGTAGAAGATGTCGCCCTCGAGCGCCCTGCCGAAAAAATCGCGCGCCGAATAGACGCCCGACAGCGCGATGACGCCGCTGGCGAGTTCGGGAAAGCGGAAGACGAAGTTCGAGGAGTGATAGCCGCCCATCGAACAGCCCGAGAACAGCGGCTTCAGCTTGCGCCCGCCATTGGCCTGCTCGGCCGTGGTCAGGAAGTCCGGCAGCGCTTCCTCGCGCACATAGCGGAAATAGGCCTCGTGGCGGGCAATGCGATGGGCCGCGTCGGCATGCTTGTCGAAGAAGGATTCCGAATCGACGCCGTCGACCGTGAACAGCTGGATGCGGCCGGTGTCGATGAATTCGGCCAGTGCGCCCACCCCGCCGGAATCCTCGAACTGGTAGAACCGGCCCTGCGAGGTCGGAAACACCACCACCGGCCGGCCGGCATGGCCGTAGCGCTTGTATTCCATGTCGCGGCCGAGCTGGCTCGAGAAATTCTTGTGATAGGAAATGTCCATCGCCTCACGCCTTTTCCGCGTGGATGTACGCGACTGCTTCGCGCAGCGCTGCTTCGTCTTTCGAGCGCATCTGGTAGGCGTAATTTCCCATGGCGCGGCTGAAAACCTCTTCGATGGCCTGATGGTGGACGATCTTGTCGCGGTGCGCGGCTAGCACGTCCTCATGGCTGTGCAAATAGTGGAGGCGTCGCTTGCGGCTGGCATAGGCGGTGAAATATTTGCCCTCGTAAGGGCCGCCGGCGGCATCCCTGACCACCATGTCGGCCCACGCCGCATAGACATCGATGTCGAACGTATAGTTGATCGCATCGGTCATCCAGGCGCCGGGCGGGCGCATGTTGACCTCCAGCGCGATGACACGGTCGTCCTTGGTCTCGAACAGCTCGATGTGGAAGAAGCGTTCACGCACGTCGAATGCTTTCAGGATCTTTCGACCGGCCTCCTCGACCGCCGGGTTGATCCTGGGAAAGCAGGTATAGCTCATGTGGCGGTCCTTGTTGACCACCTCCATGACGCTCTGGTCGTAGCGGTGGCTGGCCGCCAGCACCACCTCGCCGTCGCGGTTGACCAGCCCGTCATAGGTCACCACCAGCCCCTCGATGAACTGCTCCATGACGAAGGTCACGTCCTCGGGCTTGTCCCGGAAGAACTGGTCGAGCTCCTTGGCGTTGGAGATCTTGAAGGTGTTCGATGCGCCGGAACCGCTGTCGGGCTTGACCACCACCGGATAGCCAACGCGCCGGATGAAGGTCATGGCCCCGGCGCGGTCGGAACATTTGCGCTGCGCGATGGTGTCGACGCCGCTCTTGCGGAAGAAGGCACGCATGCGGCTCTTGCGCTTCAGGTTCTTCACGAAATCGAGCTTGGTGCCGTAGATGTTGAAATCGGTGCGGATGTTGGCTTCCAGCTCCAGCCAGTGTTCGTTGAGCGATTCAAAGCGGTCGATGCGGCCCCACTTGTGGATGAAATGCCCCATTGCCCGGAACACCGGATCGTAGTCCTCCATGTCGGCGACACGGTAGTACTCGCTGAGCGCCGCCTTCAGCTTGGCGTCGAGCGCGTCATAGGGCGCGTCGCCGATACCGAGCAGCCTGGCCCCGGCCTTCTTCAAACGGTCGCAGAAATCCGCGCCATTGGCGGGAAAATGCGGCGAGAAGAACACGAAATTCATGGACGACCCCTCCCGGCGACTGGACATCGCAACCCGTCGCCCAAGTCTGGCGCATTTGCCGCGCCTGGGGAAGAGCACGCGCGTCGGGGTGCCGCCCGTCTCAACCAGCCGACAGACAAATCGGACAACTCATCTGCTGCCTAATCCGGACGACTGCTTACGACACGGCCTGCCGAACTCAGCTGAACAAAGGCCTGGCGGCGGCAGTCAGTTCGGCGGTGTTGGCAGCTTTTGTGCCGAAAGTTTTTTAATGATAGGAATTTTTTCTTGACTCCCTGCCCTCAGCTAAGGTACATTTTCATCCATGGTGCTGATTTGCGCCAGTGACCCGCCGCACAGGCGGGTTTTTCGTTTGACGCTTCGTCGGCCAACGCGCCGGCAAAGGCTCCGAAGCCCGTTAACCCGGATTCGTTGTCCTGCACGGCCTGCGGCCCGCTTCATCCCCAGCCTCCATTCGCTGGCGATAAAACCGGACAACTCACGTGCTAATCCGGACAACTCATGTGCTTACGACACGGCCCGCGGCCCACTTGCCTCCCACAAGCCGCTCCTGTAAGAGAACCGCCATGAACACGCGCGCCAGCAACGCTTCCCGTCCGACCGGTTTTTCCGGCGAGACCGTGCGCGCGCTGGCTTCGACCCTGCTTCTTCTCGGCCTTATCGGCGATCGCCGGGTTCGCTGAAGGAGCGCCCGGCGGTCGAACCGCCGCGCAAGCGCATGCTCCTTGGCAATCACATCAAGCGAACGAAATTCTGGTAAAGGCGCCGCTCGCCATCAATCCACCTGAAGGTGGATCCATGAGCCGCCGGGAGAAACGACGATGAACGCACGAGAAGAGATCCGCTCCGATGCCGCGGTAGCCGACACGGATTCGGCCAAAGGCATGCCCGACGCGGCTCGCAAATATCAGCCCTATCCGACCGTCGGTCTCACCAATCGCACCTGGCCCTCGAAGGTTATCGACAAGGCGCCGATCTGGTGCTCGGTCGACCTGCGCGACGGAAACCAGGCGCTGATCGATCCTATGGGCCATGAGCGCAAGGCACGCATGTTCGGCCTGCTGCTCGACATGGGCTTCAAGGAGATCGAGATCGGCTTCCCGTCGGCCTCCCAGACCGATTTCGACTTTGCCCGCTGGTGCATCGAGGAAGGCAACGTACCCGCCGATGTCTCGCTGCAGGTGCTGGTGCAGTGCCGGCCGGAGCTGATCACCCGCACCTTCGAGGCGCTGAAGGGCGCCACCAACCCGATCGTCCATTTCTACAATTCGACCAGCGAATTGCAGCGTCGCGTCGTCTTCGAGAAGGACGTCGGCGGCATCAAGCGGATCGCCACCGACGCGGCCAAGATGATCACCGACATGGCGGCCAAGGCCGGCGGAGGCTTTCGTTTCGAGTATTCGCCGGAAAGCTTTACCGGCACCGAGCTGGAAGTGGCGCTGGAGATCTGCAACGCCGTCACCGACATCGTCAGGCCGACCGCTGACAACAAGCTGATCATCAACCTGCCCTCGACGGTCGAGATGTCGACACCCAACATCTATGCCGATCGCATCGAGTGGATGTGCCGCAACCTCGACAACCGGGAGAACCTGCTGGTCTCGCTGCATCCGCACAATGACCGCGGCACCGGCATCGCCACCACCGAGCTCGGCCTGATGGCCGGCGCCGACCGCGTCGAAGGCACGCTGTTCGGCAATGGCGAGCGCACCGGCAATGTCGACATCGTCACGCTGGCGCTGAACATGTACACGCAAGGTGTCGATCCGTTGATCGACTGCTCCGACATCAACCGGATGAAGGACGTCTATGAATATTCGAACCAGTTGAAGATCCCCGAGCGCCACCCCTATGTCGGCGAACTCGTCTACACCGCCTTTTCCGGTTCGCACCAGGATGCCATCAACAAGGGCATGAAGGCGCTGAAGAAGGCCAATACGAGCCTGTGGGAAGTGCCCTATCTGCCGATCGACCCGGCCGATGTCGGACGCAGCTACGAAGCCATCATCCGCATCAATTCGCAGTCCGGCAAGGGCGGCATCGCCTATGTGCTGCAGGCCGATTACGGCCTCAATTTGCCGCGCAACCTGCAGATCGAGTTCAGCCAGGAAATCCAGGCGATCACCGATGCCGAGGGCAAGGAAGTGCCGGCCAAGCGCATCTACGAGCGCTTTCTCGAGACCTATGTCGACCAGCCCGGCGCGCGGCTGAAATTCCTCGATCACCACACCTATCCCAGCACCGAGATCAAGGGCCGGCGCGTCGTCGAGGCGGTCATCCTCGACAACGGCAAGGAACTGACGATATCGGGCACAGGCACCGGCCCGATCGACGGCTTCGTCGATGCGCTGTCACGTCATCTCGGTGTCGAGATGTCGGTGCTCGACTATTCCGAGCACTCGATGCAGCGCGGCTCGAACGCGTCGGCCATTTCCTATGTCGAGATGGAATATCCCGGCGGCAAGCTGTTCGGCGCCGGAATCAACACCAACATCGTCGCTGCCTCGCTGGAAGCAGTGATGTCCGCCGCCAACCGTATCGTCGGCAAAAAAGCCGGCTGACGCCCGACGGCAACAAAGATCGGAACCGTCCCAATCTGGTGATCGGTTCCGACCTTTCGGGCCGTTAACCACCGCGGAATTATCCGGTGGGTACGTGATCGCATAATGGGGTGTATACTTGTGTGGTGGTGCGGGACCTATATGATCGCGCCTCAACCTGTGCCGACTTCGAGAGGATCGACACTTGCAGCATGCCACGCCTGCCGCCCCCGCAGTGCGCGAGACACTGGAGCGACTGCTTGCCAGCCAAACGTTCGGCCGATCCGAACGCGCGCGCAAGCTGCTACGTTATCTTGTCGAACGTGAACAGGCCGGCGAAGCCGACAGGCTCAAGGGCTTTTCCATTGCCATGGATGTTTTCGGCAAGGACGGCGATTTCGACCCGTCCACCGATGCTGTGGTGCGGGTGCAGGCAGGCAGGCTGCGCGAGCTTCTGCAGCACTATTTCGCCAATGAGGGAATTGCCGAACCGGTCCGCATCGCCATTCCGCGCGGCGGCTATGTTCCTGCCTATGAATCGAATGCGATCCGCCTGCCGGATATTGCCGAGGCTGTTCCCGAACTCAGGCTGGACGGCGCCGCATCCGCCGGTCGGTCAAACGAAGCCGGCACGGGCACGCCGGAGGCGATGTCTCTGACTTCCGTACCGACTTCGCCTGCCCCCTCGGTGGCGCGCCATCTCCGCTTTTTCTGGATGGCGATCGCCCTGGTCATCGCCATGCTGGGCGTACTGATCCTTCGCCAGGGCAGCACTGCCTTGCTGGCAGGCGGCGACATCTCGGCAACGCCGGAGACCGCTGGCGCAACCGCAAGCATCACATCGTCGGCAAGGGCTGACGCCCTGCCGCAAGTCTATATCGGACTCAAGGCTGACGGCTCCGACGCCAGCCGTGTCGCCGCATCGCTGCGCGCCGGCCTGAGTGGCTTCGATACGATCGACTTCATCGGCCGCGACACCGTCAACGATCCAGCCGACGACGCTGCGAGCTTCATATTCGACATCCTGCCCGGACCGGACGCGGGCGATATCACGATAGAACTGCAAAGCATGGCGTCCGGACGGGTGCTTCTATCGCGCAATCTCACCCCTGCCGACAGCGCACCTGCGGCGGTCGAAGACCGTATTGCCGACATGCTGAGCTCGGCACTCCCCGCCTCCGGCACCATCTACAACTATATCGAGCAGACCGGCACGCCAAACGGTCTGACGCAGTGCCTGCTGCTCAACGGCAAATATTACCTCGACCAGAACGCCAGGACCCATGAGGCGGCCTATCGTTGCCTCGAGAAGCTGGCCAATGGTGGAACCAAGTCCTCGCTCGTCTATTCGGAACTTGCTTCCCTGCATCTCGAGGCGGTGTCCGATCATTACGCCTATCCTCCCAACGCGACGATTGAAACAGCCGTCGAGTTTGCCCATCGCGGCGTGCAGATGGGTCCGACCAGCCCTTATGCGCATCGCGCCTACGGCTATGTCAGTTCGCGCCTCGGCAATACGGACGAATCAATCCGCTGGATGCGCAAGGCCTATGAACTCAACCCCTACGATCTCGGCATGGCCGCCGCTTACGGCTACGGGCTGATCTTCGCCGGACGCTACGCCGAGGGAACGCCGATCCTCGATCATGCGGCGGAGACCTTCAGCGGACACCCGACATGGTGGGACTATGGGCTGTTCGTCGGTGAGCTCATGCTCGGCGACACGAACAAGGCAGTCGCGGCCAGCATGGCACTGAGAACGACGGCAACGAAATCACACTATCTGGCGGCACGGCTGATCGGCGCCAAGGCTGCCGGACAGGATCATTTGGTGAGCACGCTGCTGAAACAGTTGACCACCGAGTTCCCCAAATTTGCCGCCGATCCGCGGGCGACTTTCGTCGAGCGGAAATATCCGGCCGACCTGACCGACCGGCTGGTTCAGGCACTGCGCGCTGCCGGGCTCGGCAGCCCGAGCTGACACCATCGACGTCCGCGGACTGGCTGCGCCGTGTCCCGATGGATTTACTGCGCTCCGATCGCCGAAAGTCGATTGATCCCCAAGTTCTGTACACAACCGTACAAATCGCGAAAATTTTACTGGTCATCATGTCGGACTAGGAGCAATTCAGCCACGATTGGTGTCGCGCATTCTGCAATAACAAAAAATCAGCTTTCATGACCGCATCACTTTTTGCCGCCGAAGAGGGTGTTGGCTCGAAGGCCATCGTCCTGCTGCACGGTTTCGGCGGCTGCCACGATGTATGGCGCGAGGTGATTTCCGCCCTGACGCCTTCCACGCATACGCTGGCCTATGATCTGCCTGGGCATGGGATGTCGCTCGACTTTCCCGCCGCCGGTCCGGCCAGGGTGGCGGCCAAGGCCGTGCTGACCGACCTCTCGGAGCGTCGGCTGAAGCGCGTTCATCTCGTGGGCCACTCGATGGGTGGTGCCGTGGCGGCGCTGATGGCGCTGGCCGAGCCCGAAAAGATAGCCTCGCTGACGCTTCTGGCGCCGGGCGGCCTTGGCCCCGAAATCAACGGGCCGCTGTTGCGCCGCTATGCCGAAGCCGCGGATCGGTCCGAGATCCGCTCCTGCCTCTCCGTGATGTCGGGACCTTCAGCCCTGCCGCTCGAACATACGGTAGACATCCTTTGGGAAATGCGCAGGCGACCCGGCCAACTCGAAAAGCTCGTCGGGATCGCGGCCGCCATGACCGTGGACGATCGGCAAGGCGTCATCCCGCACGATCGCCTCGATCGGCTGAACATGCCGGTAATGGTGGCATGGGGAACCAGCGATGCGGTGCTGCCCTTTACCCAGGCGGATGACCTGCCGGCGCATTTTCACGTGCACCACGTGCTGGAGGCGGGCCATATGCTGGCCGAGGAAGCACCCGACCTCGTTGCCGAGATCATTCGCCGCAACACCAGCCGCCGCGCCAGGCCGCACCGCCAGAAATTCGCCGCAGCAGCAAGCTGACCTTTTCGCGCACGACGACCCTCCTGAGCATCCCGACGCCGTCGATCTCGCCAGTGCATTTTGCTGGCGGCTGTGTTAACCCAGTGTTAACCAAACCCACGAGGCAGACGCCGATGAAGGAAGCAGGCGAGAAGACCATCGACCAGTCGAAGAAACTGTCCGATGCCATCCGTGATGTCAAAAATGCCTTCGCCGACCGCGACGATGTCGTCGTCGACATGCGCGAGGCGCATCGCATGCGCCTCGATCTGCTTGCCGCCGAGCTGGCGCCGGTTTTTGCCGATGTTCCGGCCGACATGGACAATTTCGACTTTGTCGTCTCGTCGGGCTTGCAGCCGCGCCTGTGGATCGACGCCATCAGCCATGTCGCCATGGGGCGCGACCGCCGCACCTATCGCTTCCTCAAGGACACCCGCATCGGCCGGGTGGTGCTTGCCGAATCCACTGAGATGAAATCGGTTGCCGATTCCGTGACGCGCTATGTCGCCGAGCGCATCGTCGAGCGTCAGAGGATGCTGGAAGGCGGCGTCGAACCCGCCGTCGCCGGCCTGAAACGTGCGTATGTGCCAGAAGCCGAACCGCCGCTGCGCGCGACGGAGCGCGGCAAACGCTGGTCGGCCCTTCTGTCCGGGCTTGGCCTGGTCGCTGCCGGCGCACTGGTCGGCCTTGTGGTGTCGGTCGTCCTGTTCTGGGACCGCATCGTGGCCATGGTTATCAATTTGCGGCCATAGCGGCCTCGGCGCCAAGCTCCACCGTCTGCAGATCGGATGGCGGTATGGACGGCCCGGTCAGGCCGCGCCGTGTCAGCCGGATCCGCCAGTTTCCCTTTTCACCGTCAATGTCGAACAGATTATACTGCGCCGCCGGGTGCTTGCCACCCGGCGCCTGGCCGGCGGCAGCGACACCGACCGCCGGGATCCTGACGCCTCGACCGCCGATGAAGAACAGCGACGGCAGATGCGAATGGCCGTGCAGCACAAGGTCGGCGCCATGGCGGCGAATGATCTTGTTGAAGCGGGCGATGCCGAACAGCCGCTTGTGCTGCGGGACCGCGCCGCGCACCGGCGGATGATGGATCATGATGACGCGGAACAGCCCCTGTCCGGCAGTGTCCTGGAGGATTTTGCCGAGCCTATCCCCCTGGCCTTCCATGAAAAACCCATTGGCCATGAAGGGTGCCGTGGCGCGCGCCGTCGAGACGCCGATCAGCGCGACATTGCCGCGTACACGCAGATAGGGGAAGGCGTTGCGGTCGACCGGCGTGTTGACGCCGTCGCCGCTCATCCACGCCGCCCAGGACCGGCAGACCTTGTCGAAGGCGCCCGGCACATAGGCGTCGTGATTGCCCGGAACGACCGAAACATCATGCGGCTGCCCCAGCGTCTCCAGCCAGTGCCTGGCCATCTCGATCTCGCCGTCGAGCGCCAGATTGACCAGGTCGCCGGTGACGGCGAGGTGATCAGGCGTGTTCGCCTTGATGTCGGCGACGATCGTGTCAATGACCGCATCATGCATATGGCGGCGGCGGTTGCGCTGCCAGTTGACATAGCCGAGCACGCGCTTGGAGGCGAGATCGCGATAGGATACATCGGGGAGCGGCCCCAGATGGACATCGGAAATATGCGCGAGCCTGAACATACAACCTTCATAGGCGACCCGCGCGCGGCTTTCCACCCACGGTTTCGCTATCAATGACGAGCCCTGAAGATGCCTTCCGCCAGACCGGCTGGCCAGGGTTGAGGGCCAGGCTGTTCCATCTCTATTTCGTGCTGCGGAGGCCGATGACGCTTGGCGTGCGCGGCCTGATCCACGACACAGCGTCCAGATCCGTCTTCCTTATTCGCCATACCTATGTACCGGGCTGGCAGCTTCCCGGCGGCGGCGTCGAAGTCGGCGAGACGATGAACGAGGCGCTGGCCCGTGAACTGGCCGAGGAAGGCAACATCGCACTGACCGCCCCGCCGGTGCTCAAATCGATGCATTTCAACCGGCGCTCCAGCCGCCGCGATCATGTCGGCCTTTATCTGCTCGAGCATTTCAGCCAGACGGCGCCGAAGCTGCCGGACCACGAGATCGCCGAAGCCGGCTTCTTCCCGCTCGACCGCTTGCCGCGGGGCACGACGCCGGCGACGCTGCGCCGGATCGCCGAGGTTTTTGACGGCGAGCAGCCCTCGCCCTACTGGTAGATCAGGCCGCCGCTTTCTCGAAGCGCGCCCGGTCATGCCGTGCGCCATAATCGAGATCCGGTCCGACAGGCACGATCCGCGTCGGATTGATCGTCTGGTGGCTGCCGTAATAATGCGCCTTGATGTGATGCATGTTCACCGTCCCGGCCACGCCAGGCACCTGATAGAGATCGCGCAGATAGTTGGACAGGTTCGGGTGGTCGGCGATGCGGCGCAGATTGCATTTGAAATGGCCGACATAAACCGGATCGAAGCGCACCAGCGTGGTGAACAGCCGCCAGTCGGCCTCGGTGATACGACCACCGACGAGATAGCGCTGTTTTGCCAGCCGCTCCTCCAACGTATCCAGCGCCGAGAACAGCTCGCCGAAAGCCTCTTCATAGGCGCGTTGCGTGGTGGCGAAGCCGGCGCGATAGACGCCGTTATTGATGGCGGGATAGACCAGCGCATTGATGCGGTCGATCTCGCCGCGCAACGCCTTCGGATAGAAATCCAAGCTGGCGTCGCCCCATTCATCGAAGGCTGAATTCAGCATGCGGATGATTTCGGAAGACTCGTTGGAGACGATGGTCTGCTCCTTTTTGTCCCACAGCACCGGCACAGTCACCCTGCCCGAATAGGCGGGATCGGCCTTGGCATAGATCTGGTGCAGGAAGTCGAGGCCGTAGAGCGTGTCGCCCGTGGCGCCGTCCTCAGCTACGAACGTCCAGCCGTTGG
The DNA here is from genome assembly GCF_037162595.1 of Mesorhizobium sp. ISC11. Taxonomy (NCBI): domain Bacteria; kingdom Pseudomonadati; phylum Pseudomonadota; class Alphaproteobacteria; order Hyphomicrobiales; family Phyllobacteriaceae; genus Mesorhizobium; species Mesorhizobium sp. ISC11. Next base: position 6,379,472 of record NZ_JAVSPW010000001.1, on the reverse strand, counting down.
CGCCCATGAAATGATGCACCACGGACACCGATATGATGCCCTCCAGCTTCTTCAGCGCGCGAAAGATCAACGTCCGGTGGGCCCACGGACAGGCAAGCGAGACATAGAGGTGATAGCGGCCGGGCTCGGCCTTGAAACCGCGCGTCCGGCCTTCGGCAGGCGCCCCGTCAACGGTGATCCAGTCGCGCCATTGCGACTGCGCCCGCACGAACCTGCCACCATTGTCCGCCGTATCGTACCAGCGGTCCTGCCATCTTCCTTCGACCAGCAATCCCATGCGAATCTCCTTGCGTCCTGCTGGTTGATGTAGGCGCAAGGCTGCCCTGTCGAAGACGTCAGGTGCTGAACAGACCGTCACTTGGCCGAAATGACGGACAGAAACGGCCGATTGCAGCGGCGGGAAATTGATGCTAGCGGACAATCCGCATGTTCGACTTTGCTTTGATCCGGTTTGACCGACGACGAAAGGGCGCCCGCGCTTGATGAAGCGCTGACTGGCGAATGCTGCCGTTTGCAGCAACCTTTCCTCCTTGTACCGGACCGCAAAGACCATGAGCCTTGCCGACGTGAAATACCTGCCGGAAACCCCGGCGCACGAACCCGAGATCGAAGCCATCAACGACGAAGCCTTCGGGCCCGGCCGCTTTGTGCTGGCCGCCTACAAGATTCGTGAGGCCGGAGGGCACGAGCGCTCGCTGTCCTTTGTCGCCGTCAATGGCGACATCGTCGTCGCCTCGGTGCGCATGACCCGCATCGCCGCCGGTGCCGGCCGCGCATTGATGCTCGGGCCGCTCGCCGTGCGGCCGGCCTTCAAGAATCTCGGCATCGGCCGCCGGCTGGTGGCGATCGCGCTGGAGGCCGCTGCCCGGGCCGGCGCACCTGCCGTCATGCTGGTCGGTGACGAGCCCTATTACGGGCCGCTCGGTTTCAAGCGGATTCCGCGCGGCCAGATTTCGATGCCGCGCCCCGTCGACCTCGACCGGCTGCTGTCGCACGAGATCGCGCCGGGCGCGGTCGCCAGGCTCTTGGGCGAGGTCTGCCACGCCGATCAGGCCAGGGTGACCGATCCTACCGCGGCGATGGCTTGACCTTTCCCATCGATCTGGCGCCTGATCCGTCCACTGTTCCTGAGATCAAAGGATGACGTCATGAACCCGAACGGCCAGATCGCGATCGTCACCGGCGGCGGCTCCGGCCTTGGCGAGGCAACGGCGCGCGCGCTGGCCACCAAGGGAGCCCGCGTCGCCATCTTCGATGTCGGTATTGACCGCGCGGCCAAGGTCGCGGCCGAGATCGGCGGTATTGCCGTCCAATGCGACGTCAGCAGCGCCGACAGTGGGACTGCTGCCCTCGCCGACGTCGCCGCCAAGCTTGGCGAGCCGCGTATCCTGATCAATTGCGCCGGCATCGCCATCGGCGTGAAGACGATCGGCAAGGATGGTCCCCATCCGCTTGATCAGTACCGCAAGGTGATCGAGGTCAATCTGATCGGCACGTTCAACATGATCCGCCTCGTCGCCGAACGCGCGTCGAAGCTCGAGCCGCTGCCGGGCGGCGAGCGCGGCGTCATTGTCAACACCGCTTCGGTTGCCGCCTATGATGGCCAGATCGGCCAGGCCGCCTATGCGGCGTCCAAGGGCGGCGTCGTCGGCATGACGCTGCCGGTGGCGCGCGACCTTGCCCGTTCCGGCATCCGCGTCTGCACCATCGCTCCCGGCATCTTCAAGACGCCGATGATGGCCGGCATGCCGCAAGAGGTGCAGGATTCACTGGGCGCCGCCGTGCCGTTCCCGTCGCGCCTGGGCGAACCGTCCGAATATGCCGCTCTCGCCCTGCACATCATCGAGAACCAGATGCTGAACGGCGAGACCATTCGCCTCGACGGCGCCATTCGCATGGCGCCGAAATAAACCGGTCATGAGCGCCGGCCTGTCCGCTGCCGCTAAAACCGGTCCGCTGACCGGGCTGAAGGTGATCGAGATGGCCGGGCTCGGCGCCGTGCCGCTGGCCGGCCTGATGCTGTCGGAGATGGGCGCGCAAGTGTTGCGCATCGAACGGGCGGGGACGAGCCAGCTCCTGCCGCTGCCGGATGAGTATAACATCGACCGCCATGGCCGCGCCGTGCTGCGCCTCGACCTGAAGCGCCGTGAAGGCACCGATCTGTTGCTGCGCCTTGCCGAAAAGGCGGACATGTTGCTCGAAGGCTTTCGTCCGGGCGTCATGGAGCGGCTCGGCCTCGGCCCGGAAACGGTGCTGGCGCGTAACCCGGCGCTGATTTACGGCCGTATGACCGGCTTCGGCCAGGACGGTCCGCTCGCCGGCCGCGCCGGCCATGACATAACCTACCTCGCCTATAGCGGCGTGCTGCACGCCATCGGCCATGCCGGCGGCCGTCCCGTCCCGCCGCTCAACCTCGTTGCAGACTATGGCGGTGGCGCCATGATGCTGGTTGCCGGCGTGCTGGCCGCCCTTTTCCAACGTTCGCGCACAGGCAAGGGTGAAGTCATCGACGCCGCGATGGTCGATGGCGCCTCGATGCTGGCGGTGCCCCTGCACGCCTTGATGGCGGCCGGCTTGTGGAGCGATAAGCGTGGCGCGAACCTGCTCGATTCCGGCGCCCCGTTCTACGACACCTATGAGACGTCGGACGGACGCCATATCGCCATCGGCTGTCTCGAGCCGCAATTCTTCGCCGAATTCGCCAGGCTGCTGCCGCTCGACGAGCGCTTTGCATCCGGCCAGTACGACAAGGCCCTGTGGCCGCCGATGCGCGCCGCCATTGCCGATCGGATCCGGCAGAAACCACGCGACGACTGGGACCGGTTGTTCGCGCAAACCGATGCCTGCGTTGCACCCGTTCTGTCGCTGCAAGAGGCAAAGCACCACCCGCACAATCGGGCACGCAATGCCTCTGTGACGGCAGGTGCATTTGAGCGCCCGGCCCCGGCCCCGCGTTTCTCGAGTTCGCAACCGACATTGGCCACTATGCCCGGCGATGAGGATCTGTTGCCGTCGACAATGCTGGCACGTTTCGGCTTTGCGAAAGCCGAGATCGACGACCTTGTCAAATCCGGCTTGCTGACCGATAACTAGAGAACAAAGATCAACTTACTGCGGTGCTGCCTTGGACGAGCCGAAGAAGGACGTGATCCGTGAGACGGACGCCGAAGCGATCCGGCTGGCGAAGACGCTTCTGCGCAGCGCCCGCTTTGGCGCCCTGGCGGTGATCGAACCGCAAACCGGCTCGCCGCTGGCCAGCAGGGTTGGCGTGGCCACCGACATCGACGGCGCACCGCTGATCCTGGTGTCGATGCTTTCGGCGCACACCGGCGCGCTGCTTGCCGACCCGCGCTGTTCCCTGTTGCTCGGCGAACCAGGCAAGGGCGACCCGCTGGCGCACCCGCGCCTGACACTGGTCTGCCAGGCGGTAAGGATCGAGCGCGGATCGGCCGAACACGCCCGCACCGAGCGCCGTTACCTCAATCACAATGCCAGGGCGAAACTTTACGCCGGTCTCGGTGACTTTTCGATCTTTCGCCTCGATCCGCAACGCGCCAGCCTCAACGGCGGCTTCGGCAAGGCCTATCAGCTCGACCGATCGGATCTGCTCGCCAGCGGACCGGTCGTCGAGGAACTCGCGGCGCGCGAACAATCGGCCATCGACCACATGAACGCCGACCATCTCGACGCGATCGCCGTTTACGCACAGCATTTCGCCAAAGTATCCGGCAACGGCTGGCGTATTGCCGGATTCGATGCCGATGGCATGGATCTGGTGTCGGGCGACGATGCTTGCCGGGTCTTTTACCCGCAACCTCTGGGCGCAGCAGGTGAATTGCGGCACGTTCTGGTCGATATGGCGAGGGCGGGCCGAGCCATTGTCGACGCCGGGACTGAGACTTAATTATGCTGGATCAAAAGCAAAGCTTGAGATTTAGGTGAAATGCTCTACCTTTTAGTGACGCTGAATCGCCAGCGCCGATCGATAAGTGAATTTATGGAATCAGACGCCATTGCCCCCATGGCGTCGGGATGAACAGGAAGCATGGGGGATCGATGGTCTCGACAAAGCTAATCGTGAACGCCGAATCGGCGGCAGAGTTTCTCATGCTGATGGGCAATGAGAAGCGACTGTTGATCATGAGCTACCTCGCCGAAGGTGAAATGTCGGTGGGAGCCATAGCCGAGAAGGTGATGCTCAGCCAATCCGCCCTGTCCCAGCATCTCGCCAAGTTGCGGGCGCTCGACCTTGTCGACACCCGCCGCGACCGGCAGATGATTTACTACTCCTGCAAATCCGACGCCGTGCGAGAACTGCTTGTCATGTTGGACGGCATTTTCGGCAGCGGCAAGGATGACCTGTCCCAGATGGCGCACCGCTTGCGCCGTGCTGGAACCTGACCACACAGCCGCCGATCTCGCCGGTGATTCAGAGCGGCATGCGCCGATTTGGGGCGCACAAAGCTGGCTGATTGTCCCGAATTGTCGCATCGTGCTTTCCAAACAAGGTGAGCGCCGGGAAGCGGTCCGGATTTTCGGGCCGATGCGACGGTCGCGAGGAATGCATGGATCCCATTCGCATCGACGACCCGCAAGATCCGCGCGTCGCTGCCTATCTCGACATTCGCGAGCGTGACCTCGCCGGCCGGCAAGGCCGCTTCGTCGCCGAAGGCAAGGTGGTGCTCGACCTGCTGCTCACAACTGGACGCTTTGCCGCCGAATCGGTCCTCGTCCTGGAAAACCGGCTGGCGGGTCTCGACAAGATCCTGAGCAAGGCGCCCGCCGATCTCCCGGTCTATGTGGCAACCAGCGCGGTGATGGACGCAATCGCCGGATTTCACATGCATCGCGGCATCCTGGCCATGGGCCGCAAGGGAGCGCCGCAGCCGGCCGAAGCCCTGCTCGATGGCTTGCCGCCTCGTGCGCTGGTCGTGGTGCTCGTCGGCATCGCCAATCATGACAATGTGGGCTCGATCTTCCGCAACGCCGCCGCCTTTGGCGCTGACGCGGTTTTGCTGGATGCGACGTGCTGCGACCCGCTCTATCGCAAGGCGATCCGCGTTTCGGTCGGCGCCGCGCTCAAGATCCCGTTCGCATCGTTCACCGACACCGCCGGCTTCACAACGATGCTCGCCCGACGTGGCTTCGAACAATTCGCGCTCTCGCCCCGCGGGGAGACCGACATCCGCGATGCGCAGCGCAGCGAGCGCCTGGCGCTCTATCTCGGCACCGAGGGCGAAGGCTTGCCGGACGAGCTGCTCGCAAGCCTGCACGACGTGCGGATCACCATGGCGGAAGGCTTCGACAGCCTGAATGTCGCCGCGGCTTCAGCCATCGCGCTGCATCATTTTTCGGCTAGAGCAATTCTAGGAAAAGTGTGAAGCGGTTTTCCGTCCAGAATTGCGTCAAAGCAAAGAGTTAGGGCATTTCGCCGTTTCCGTGAAACGGTGAAATGCTCTAAGGAGACCTGATCTCAGCTTGTCGCGTCAGCCTTCTGCAGCGCGCGCACGCGGTCGGCAAGACTGCGGTCACCGTTGCCGGAGCGTGCGTCCGACGGTACCGCCAATGCCATGGCGATCGGCGAACCAGGCCCCTCGAGCTTGGCCGTCAGATGGACGACCTCCGCCGCCAGCTCGTTCATCTGCTCGCGCAAGGCGGAGCTGCTGTCAGTGGCCTTGGAGGCGGCCAGTGCGGTGAGATCCGCCTTCAGCCGTTTGTTCTCGCGCGCCAGCGCCGTCAGCCTCGCCTCGAGCTGCTCACGGTCGCTGTCGAGCTTGGCGATTGCCTTGTCGAAATCATCGCTCCTCGCGACATCGCCACCCTTGCCGACCAGCCGCAAGGCTGGCGCGCTGTCCTCGGATTTCGATCTTTCGCGCATGCGTGCCAGTTCCTTTTCGCGGCGGTCGAGTTTGTCTTCTCGATCGGCAAGTGTGGCCAGCAGCCGTTCGACCTTCTTGTCGAGCTCGGCGGTCTTTTTCTTCTCGGCTTTCAGGGCGTCCCGCGCGGCCTTGCTTTCGGCCGCGATTTCCTGGCCGCGCCTGTCGGCTTCCTTGCGCTGGCCGCGCAGCATCGCAATGTCACTGGCGAGTTTCTGCATTTCGGACTCTCGCGCCACGAGCTCGATCTGCCGGCTGCTCGAGGAAAAACTGGCGTCGTCATACATGCGCTCCAGCTTTTCCAGCTCAAGGGCGCGCTTTTCCAGCTTGCGTTCGGTTTCCTTCAGACGCTCCGAAAGCTGCTGCAACTCGCCCTCTCGCTGACGCAGCGCTTCGTTCTTCGCGCCCAGCTCGGTCAGCGCCTGGTTCTTGTCAGTCCGCTCGACCGCCAGGCCCTTCATGGCCTCGCGACCGCGATTGATCTCGACCAGTTGTTCGGCCGCCTTCTCACGCAACGCCTTGACGCTGATTTCCAGGCGGCGCGTCGTCATGGCGTATTCGGCGCGGATGCGATCCTTGTCCGCCTGGATCTCGGTCTGCGTCAGAGGGATCGAGGATTCGATGCGTTTGCGTGTAAGCGCGACCGCACGACGCCATATGGCCGGAGCCACCATGAGCGCCAGAAAGCCAGCGCAGAGAAAGCCGAGGACGAAGAACAGGACCGACTGGACCAAGTGACTACCCGTTGTGGCCGGCAAGCATCAAAAGCGCATAGATCGCTTTGACTGTGCCACGTTGACATGGCGGAAATCCAGCGTTGCGGCAAGGGTTTGCCGCAACGGTACGAGTTTAATGCATGTCGACCCAAAAGCGGTCCCGGATTGGACAACGACAGCCAAGGACTTCAGCCTAGAACGGATTCCACGTGGCCCGCTCGGTAAGCTTCAGATAGCCGAGATTGACGCCGAGCCGAGCACCGACGCCGGTGCGGATCGGCACCAGGAGAACATTGTTGTTCTTCAGCACGTTGAAGCCGACGCCCGCCACCACATAGGCTGAACCGGCAACGCCGCCATAGCGGTTGTAGAGGCTGCCCACATCATCGAGATTGTAGACCAGCATCATCACCCGCGACCCCTCGCCGCCGAAATCCCAGCCGAGCGACGGGCCTTGCCAGAACACTTTGTGGTCGCCGGCATTCTTGGTGTAGAGCGTGCCTTCGCCATAGGTCAGGCCACCGATCAGCGCACCAGAGCCCTCTTCGCCCAGCAGATAGCCGTTGGGCAGGCCGTAGGAGGCAAGAATCTTCTCGATCACCGTGGCGAGTCCGCCCGATGTGGCGCCAAAAAATTTGTGACCGGAATCGACAATCTCCTGAGCGGTGTATTCCTGGGCCCGCAAGGCTGAAGTCGAGAAGACGAGAACGCCCAGGAGCGTGACCGCCATTGAGAAGACACGGAGAAAGCTCCGGTCGTAGTATCGGGAAAACATGCTTCCAATCTCCGTCAGGGAGCACCTTCGCCGACGCCTCGCACCCCGTACGGCTCTTTTAGCCGGCCGTTAAGGGTAACTGTTAGGGGCAAATTATGCCGTAATCCTTTTTCAACCATTAAGCTCCCACATGAACATGGCGGTTCGAAGGCTGTTTGGGGTCGCTCAATTGGGGTCGGCAGCCTGTGTGAACACGCCATTTGCCACAACCACAATTTGGATTTGTTGCTGCACGCACGGGCGCTGTGTATTCAGAAAGCCTGAGGAGAGAGTGCGTGATTCGTGTGGCAGGCGACGATCGATCGCCCGGCCATGAGTTGTGAGATTTTGCAGGGATTTTTCGCCGATGGCCGATCTGTTCACCCTTTCCGCACCCGATCTGGCAGCGCTTTTGTGCAGCCGGGTCTGCCACGATATCATCTCGCCGGTCGGCGCGATCAACAACGGGCTCGAATTGCTTGATGAAGGCGGCGCCGATGAGGACGCCATGAAGCTGATCCGTCAGAGCGCCCGCAACGCTTCGGCCCGCCTTCAGTTCGCCCGCATCGCCTTCGGTGCCGCCGGTTCGGCCGGCATGTTGATCGATACCGGCGATGCCGAAGCGGTCGCCATCGCCTTCCTCAAGAACGAAAAGCCGGAACTGACCTGGAACGGGCCCCGCGCGTTGCTGCCCAAGAACAAGGTCAAGCTGCTGCTCAACCTGATCCTCGTCGCCAATGCCGCCATTCCGCGCGGCGGCAAGCTTTCCGTGACGCTGGAAAACCTTGAGACCGAACCGCGTTTCGCGCTTACGTCGGCTGGCCCGATGCTGCGGGTGCCGCCGAAATTCCTCGAACTGCATTCCGGCCACAAGCCGGAGGAGCCGATCGACGCGCATTCCGTGCAGCCCTATTACACGCTGCTCCTGGCGCGCGAAGCCGGCATGACGATATCGATCCACGCGACGCCGGAAGAAATCGTGCTTTCGGCGGCCTGATGCGCAGCCGATAAAGCGAAGTATTTTTTCATTTAACGCTGTAATTCCAGCTCATCGACTTGAGATGCGTCTGGTCGTTCAGGCGGTGCCAAAGCATTCGTGAATAAAAGTAGGCACCTGCCCATCTTTGTAAAAATTTTACCTAACGCCTTTTCGGCTTCTTTACCAGATTGGCCTATGGTGCGTCCTGGATGCCCCGACGCTGCCGGACTGCCAGAAGGCAAAGAGGACCCGGAAATGAAACGCTGCATGTTCGTCGACGATTCAAGCGTTATCAGGAAGGTTGCAAAACGCATCCTGGGCGGCTCCGAAATGATTGTCATCGAGGCCGCCAGCGGACTTGACGCGCTGGAGATGTGCGCCGCCGACATGCCCGACATCATCGTCGTCGATGGCGCCTTGCCCGACGTACCGGCAGTCGACCTCATCCGTCGCGTCCGCGCCATGGAGAGCCCGATAAGGCCGCAGATCCTGATTTCCCTGGTCGAGCTCGATATTGCTTCGATCATGCGGGCCAAGCGAGCCGGCGCCCAGGGCTATCTCTTGAAGCCGTTCAACCGCCCGCAGCTGCTCGAGCGCTTTCGCACCTTGAAGAGCGCACCTGATTCGGCATCCTTGAGCAACTCCAGAAAAAGTGCGTGACGGTCTTCTGCTCGGAAGCCCAAAAGCAGACCGTTACCAGCCCATCATGCAAAAACCCGGCCGAAGCCGGGTTTTTTATTGAAAAGATTCGAACGATTCGTCGCTCAGGCGCTGACGCGAATGTCTTCCGGTTCGCGCAGCACATAGCCGCGACCCCAGACCGTTTCGATGTAGTTCTGACCGCCCGATGCCGCGTCGAGCTTTTTGCGCAGCTTGCAGATGAAGACGTCGATGATTTTCAGCTCAGGCTCGTCCATGCCGCCATAGAGGTGGTTGAGGAACATTTCCTTGGTCAACGTGGTGCCCTTGCGTAGCGAGAGCAACTCCAGCATCTGGTATTCCTTGCCGGTCAGGTGCACGCGCTGGCCGCCCACTTCGACTGTCTTGGCATCGAGGTTGACCACCAGGTCGCCGGTGGTGATGACCGACTGGGCGTGGCCCTTGGAGCGCCGCACGATGGCATGAATGCGGGCAACCAGCTCGTCCTTGTGGAATGGCTTGGTCATGTAGTCGTCTGCGCCGAAGCCGAGGCCGCGCACCTTGTCCTCGATGCCGGCCATGCCGGAGAGGATGAGAATAGGTGTTTTGACCTTGGAAAGGCGAAGCGTTCTCAAGACCTCGTAGCCTGACATGTCAGGCAGGTTGAGGTCGAGAAGAATGATATCGTAGTCGTAGAGCTTGCCTAGATCGACGCCCTCTTCACCGAGATCGGTCGTGTAGACGTTGAAACTTTCCGATTTCAGCATCAGTTCGATGCTTTGTGCGGTTGCACTGTCATCTTCTATCAGCAGAACACGCATTTTATTCCCCTTTTCTGCTGCCGGACCATTTCACGACCCGTCCGGACCCGGAGCAGTGGTTGCCTTGTGCAGAGGCTGCCATTGAATGGTTAACAAATCCTAATTTCCCGTCCATGACGGTACCAGATTTTTTAACCTCTTTCTACACCCTCTTGAATCTAATAACGAATCTCAGAACCAAATTCCTAATGCAACACATTAACAACCTGGACTAAGCGACTCCAGGGACTCATCGACGTCGCTTCCGCATCGGTGGCCGGAATTTTTACCCGGCCTTAAGTCCTGACCCGTATGATTAACAATGCCCGTAAACGAATGGTTACCGCCGGCAAAAAACTTTAGGGTTTTGTTTCCCATAGTTGGGGGAAAGCCGGTGGACACGGGTGCGGCCTGGGCGTTTCCAGGTGGTTTGGACGATAAGTGCGGGTGTGCGTTTCCGGGAGTACCGAATCATGAAGTCACGTGAAAACCTCGTTCGGCTGAAACAGTTTCAGGTGAATGAGAAGCGGCGGCAGCTGCTGCAGCTCGACATGATGATCGCCGAGTTCGAACGCATGGCCGTCGAGCTGGAGCTTCAGATTACCGCCGAGGAAAAGAAGGCCGGCATCACCGACATCAACCATTTCGCCTATCCGACCTTCGCCAAGGCGGCTCGCCTGCGCCGCGACAATCTCAGGAATTCCCAAAGCGACCTCGCCCAGCAGCGAAGCGCCGCCGAATCATTACTCGGCGAAGCTGAAGCGGAGCTTTCCAAAGCGGAAATGCTGGAATCGCGCGACACGAAGATCCGCGAAGCCGAAGTCGGTGGCCGCAGCGCCATGATCGGCTAAAACCCTGCCCCTGGCGACGTCAACGCTCGCCATCGGACTGGCGCATTGTCGCGGCTTGCGGCCCGGCGGAATACGCCCAGAAGAATGAAAACCGCCCTACGCGGCCCAATCCCCTTCATTCTCGGCAATTGCCCTTGCACGGGCATCCTTGATATCCGGCGCATGCTGCTCCGCCCATGACCTGATCTGGGTAAGCAGTCCCGCCAGGTTCTGACCGAGCTCGGTCAATTCATATTCGACCCGCGGCGGAATGACCGGAAAGATCTCGCGCCGTACCAATCCGTCGCGCTCGAGCACGCGCAGCGTCTGCGTCAGCATCTTCGGCGTGATGCCGTCAAGCTTCCGGGCAAGCTCGCCATTGCGCAGCCGGCCTTTGCGCAGCGCGCAAACCACCAGATAGACCCATTTGCTGGCCAGCATCTCCAGCACCGTGTGCGAAGGACACGTTCGCCGGAACGCGTCATAGCCGAAACCGCAATCATCTTCACTATCCATGAGGTGCGTATGTATCAGAAAGGTACATACTGGACAAGGGACTATTACTATCCAAATGATAGTGGCATCAACCGAGCAGGAGATATCTCAATGCGTGCCGCTATCCAGAATTCCGTCGGCGGACCCGACGTCCTTGTCATCGCCGATCAGCCCGATCCCACGCCAGAGGCCGGCGAAGTGCTGGTCGGTGTCAAGGCCGCGGGCATCAATCCGGTCGATGGCGCCGTCCGTGCCGGCTACTACCCCTTGCTCGGCGAGCCGCCCTTCATCCTGGGGTGGGATATCTCGGGAACTGTCGAAGCACTCGGCGCCGGCGTCACCGGCTTCAAGATCGGCGACGAGGTGTTCGGGATGCCGCGCTTTCCCAAGCAGGCCGCCGCCTATGCCGAGTTGGTTGCCGTACCTGCCGATCAAATCACACTGAAGCCGAAGGGCGCGGGCCACCTCGAGGCAGGCGCCTTGCCGCTGGCCGGCCTCACCGCCTGGCAAGGGCTTGTTCGCCACGGCGGGCTGAAATCGGGGCAGCGCGTATTGGTGCATGCGGGAGCCGGCGGCGTCGGTCATCTGGCGGTGCAGATCGCCAAGGCGCGCGGCGCCTACGTCGTCGCCACGGCCAGCCCGGGCAAGCTCGATTTCGTCCGCAACCTCGGCGCCGACGAGGTCATCGACTACACCAAGGGCGATTTCACCGAACATGTTCGCGACATCGATCTGGTGCTGGATCCAATGGGCGGCGACCACGCCCAACGCTCACTGAAGGTGCTCAAACGTGGCGGCGTGCTGGTGTCATTGCTCGATGTCAGCAACGACACCAGGGCGCAGGCCAGTGCGCGCGATATTCGGGTCGAGCGTATGTCGGTCGTGCCCGACAGGGAGGGCCTGCTGGAACTGGCTCGGTTGATCGATGCCCACAAGCTCACCGTCCATGTGGCGAAGAGCTTCCCACTGGACCAGGCGGGGGCCGCTCACGCCTTCCTTGCCACCAAGCCGATCGGCAAGGTTGTGCTGTCGCTCTGAGCGGAACGGTGACCGTGAAAAACAGAAGGGCGCGGAGTTAGCCGCGCCCTTCGTCTAAATTCGCAATGGTCAGTGCCGGTATTGCTGGATGCGTGTCGTGCGCAGCCCGGCAAGGCCGTATTCGTCGATCGACGCCTGCCAGGACAGGAATTCCTCGGTGGTGAGCTTGTAGCGTTGGCATGCCTCGTCCAGGCTCAAAAGCCCGCCGCGCACGGCCGCAACCACTTCCGCCTTACGCCGGATAACCCAGCGACGTGTATTGGTCGGCGGCAGATCGGCAATCGTAAGAGGGCTGCCGTCAGGCCCGATAACATATTTGACTCTCGGTCTAACCAGATCGGTCATCGTACTCTCTACAAAAAACTCAAAGACCCAATCCCCGCCACGTTACCGCCACAGCTTTAAAAATTGCCTAAGCAGACCCTAATGACTAGGTAAGGATCATGAACGCCGCGTTAGTCTTTTCGCCGGCATTTGAAACATCTGCCCGCAAACCCTGATTTGCCGGGGGAAAATGCATCCCTTGGCGAAGATCGGCGACAAACGGTGAATCGCCCTGCACGCTGGCGCGCCGGTAAAGCTTGACCTATATTCTCGACATTGGCATTGAGGCGCCGCGCAGAACGAAAGCATCATGAACAGTCTCGATCTTCCCGGACGTCCCGAAAACACCCGCATCGTCGTCGCCATGTCCGGCGGTGTCGATTCATCGGTCGTCGCCGGCCTGCTGAAACGCGAGGGCTACGACGTCGTCGGCGTCACCTTGCAGCTCTACGACCACGGCGCGGCGACGCACCGGGCCGGCTCATGCTGCGCGGGGCAGGACATCGACGATGCCCGCCGTGTCTCCGAGACGCTCGGCATCCCCCATTATGTGCTCGACTACGAGGAACGCTTCCGCAAGGCGGTCATCGATCCCTTCGCCGAGAGCTACGTCGCCGGCGAGACGCCGATCCCGTGCGTTTCCTGCAACCAGACGGTGAAGTTCGCCGACCTCCTGGCCACCGCCAAGGAGCTCGGCGCCGACGCGCTGGCCACCGGCCACTACATCCGTTCCGGCGCCAATGGCGCCCAGCGCGCGCTCTACCGTCCGGTCGACGCCGACCGTGACCAGAGCTACTTCCTGTTCGCCACCACGCAGGCGCAGATCGATTATCTGCGCTTTCCCCTCGGCGGCCTGTCGAAGCCTCAGGTTCGCGCCATCGCCGAGGAGATGGGGCTGGCGGTTGCCGCCAAGCAGGACAGCCAGGACATCTGCTTCGTGCCGCAGGGCAAGTATTCCGACATCATCGCCAAGCTGAAGCCAACTGCGGCCAATCCGGGCGACATCGTCCACATCGACGGCCGCGTGCTCGGCCGCCATGAGGGCATCCTGCGCTACACGATCGGCCAGCGCCGCGGCATCGGCATCGCTTCCGGCGAGCCGCTTTACGTCGTCCATCTCGATGCCGACCGGGCTCGCGTCGTGGTTGGCCCGCGCGAGGCGCTGGAGACGCACAAGATCTATCTGCGCAATATGAACTGGCTGGGCGACGGACCGCTCACAGACGTCCCTGCCGGCGGCCTGGAACTGTTCGCCAAGGTCCGCTCGACGCGGCCGCCGCGCCCGGCCGTGCTGCATCATCGTGCCGGTGCCACATGGGTGGAACTGGTAGACGGCGAGTCCGGCATCGCGCCGGGCCAGGCCTGCGTGCTCTACTCCGATGACGGCAACGAGGCCCGCGTGTTCGGCGGCGGCTTCATCGAGCGATCGGAGCGTGGCGCCGAGGCCGAGGCCATGCTGACCCGGCTTGCCGCCCGGCCGGCCCAGATTCCCGCGGAATAAGATTCCCGCGGAATAAGATTCTTGCCGAATAAGTTTCCTGCCGAATAATCCGCGCTTCAGGAATTCGACTTGGTGTGGGTGACCGTGCCGGCGGTCAGGATGCGCAGCACCCGGATCGCTTCCTCGCCGCTGGTACGCGGTTCGGCACGCGTCTCGATGCACTGGATGAAATGCTCCAGCTCGCGCGTCAGCGGCATGCCCTGGGCAACCGCGACATAGGACGGCTCATTGGTGGTGAAGGCCCATTGGCCGCTGTCCTGCCACACCGCGTGGCGGTAGACGGCCAGCTTGCGTTCCCATGGCTCGACGTCGTCGAACACCGCCATTGCCTTGGTGCCGACCACGGTCAGCCGCCGCTCGCGATAGGGATTGAGACGCGAGGTGAAGAGATGGCTGCGCAGGCCGTTGGGGAAGCGCATGTGCAGATGCGCGAAGTCGCTGAGATTGTCGAGCAGGGCGGCCCCCTCGCCGCGCACCTCGATCGGCTCTGTGCCGGTGATCGCCAGGATCATCGATAGATCGTGCGGCGCCAGGTCCCACAGCGCGTCGTTCTCTGTGTGGAACTTGCCGAGGCCGAGCCGGTGAGAGTGGATGTAGCGGACTTCGCCAAGCTCTCCCTTGTCGATCAGCCCTTTCAGCGTCTCGAAGGCGGGGTGGAACCGCAGGACATGGCCGACCATGAAGACGCGGCCATTGTCCTTGGCCGCCTGCACCGCACGCTCGGCATCCGCCACCGTCAGCGCGATCGGCTTTTCCACCAGCACGTCCTTGCCGTTCTCGACGGCACGTACCGCAAGGTCGGCATGGAATTGCGGCGGCAGCGCCATGACGATGGCGTCGATATCGTCACGGACGAACAGCTGGTCCGGCTCGATCGCCAGGCAGTCCTGCTCGCTGGCAAAGCCTTCCGCGCGGGCCCGGTTGGTATCGGAGACCGCGTGCAGCGCGCCGAGCGCCTTGAGAGTGCGGATGTGGTTGCTGCCCCAGTATCCGCAACCGAGGACTGCTATGCGCGGCTTCATCTGTTTCAAACTCTAAAAACTCGTGGCCGAGACATAGCGACGTGCCCCTTCGAACTCAACCCCGGCGGCGACAACCAAATGTCGCCGCGGCAAAGCTTTTCGATAATGACGATAAGCCGGCAAGCCGGTTGCTTCGAAGCTTGACAGGCTCACCCTCCCAACCTTATATCCGCGCGACCTTGGCGAACGCCCCTGACATGCCTTTCGATTTGAGGCGGATTTCGGGCCTTTCGCCGCCCTGGCGGGGTAGCTCAGTTGGTTAGAGCACGGGAATCATAATCCTGGGGTCGGGGGTTCAAGTCCCTCTCCCGCTACCACCGTTCCCACCGACAGAGTGGCCGGTGCACAATATTGAAGGCGGAACGAAAGGTCCTCCGCTATCACCATTAACAATACCGAGGCTTCCGAAGCCTCTTGCTCCTACCAGAGCGTCCAATTTTCCCCGAATGTTGACGCTCACACCGCCCTTTCGGTTCGGGTAGACTGTGACGCTGTCCACCAGTTCCCGGATAGCATCTGCTCCCTCACTGTTGCCGTCGTCAATTCCTCGCTGGAGTTCGTTCCGCAAGCGGGCGAGCTTGACTTCGAACTGAGACAACGCCCGGTCATGCAGCACGACTTTCTCGACCTCGTTTGGAACGCGCTCCAGTTCCTGCTGCAACCGCTGTTTCTCTGCCCGAAGTGCGGGAAGTTGTTTCTGAACATCCTCCTCCGAAAAGACACCCTTAGCGACGAATTCTACTATGCGGTCGGTCTCCCGCTGAACCTGCGCGAGCTTGGCTCCCAGCGTCGAACGGTTGCGATGTGATGACGCGACCAGACGCTTGCGTTCGGCCACATAGGTCTCAATGAAGAGAGTAACCTTCCAAGGCTCCCGAAGCTCGTCAAGCAGGGAACTCACTACCAACTCCTCCACGCTGTCGAGATAGCAGGTCTTGGCATCGGGACAGTTGCCGCTCTCCCTGTGCGCGGAGCAACGAATACGAACACGACAGGATTTGTCCTTTCCTGACGTTGACATACCTGACCCGCAGACGCCGCAGCGAAGCAGGCCCGACAACAGTCGCTTGGGTCGGCGGTGCATTTCGGGTCGCGGCTTCCTTGTAGCCTCGCGGCGCGCTCTTGCCGCCTCGAATACCCCCACGTCCAAAATGCGGAGTTCAGCGACCTCGACCTCTTGCCGCTGATCTAATGGGTTCTCACGTGATACACGCTTGCCCGTGTCGGGGTTCTTCTCCATCCTGAGCTTGTTCCATGTCAGGCGACCGTCATAGATGGTGTTGTTCAAGATGCCGATGCCGCGCTTGGCGTTGCCGTGAATAGTGGATGCATTCCACAGGCTGCGACGAGGCGGCGGCACGCTGTCGCGGTTGAGGCCATGCGCAATGGTTCGGGAGGAGCTTCCGGCAAGGAACTCGGCGTAGATGCGGCGAACTACAGCAGCTTCCTCCTCCACGATTTCCAAACGCCCCACCTGCCCGGCAACCGGGCGGTAGGCATAGGGTCGCCCACCGGGGTTTCGCCCTTCCCGCACGACCCCGGCCATGCCTCGGCGAACCTTTCTAGCTCCTTCCTCCCGCTGGAGTTGACCCATCAACCCGTGGATCACCAGATTAAGCGTCTCCGCTTCGCCTTGGTTTACCGATACCAGCTTGACCCCGAGAAAGTTCAGGCGCTTCAGAACGAAAATACTATCGCCAGTGTCGCGGGCCAGTCTGTCGAAAGCCTCGGTCAGCACCATATCGAACTCTCGTCGCTCCGCCGCCGCTAGGAGTTCGTGGACCTTGCGGCCATGAAGTGACGCTCCAGATACCGCGCGATCCTCATAATGTCCGACAATATGATACCCATGACGAACCGCGTAAGCCGTGCATAGGGCGACCTGATCCTCAATAGAGCGATCATTCTGGAGGTCAGTGCTGTAGCGACTGTACGTTACGGCTCGCATGATTGGTCCTCCCCCTGTGCACTCCGGTGATCCTGCTCCGCTGTTCGCATTGCTAGGAAAACCACCAGTCGGTCCAGCGGGTCGAGTGCCATCGGGAAGCTCGCCACTTTGTCGCGGTCCCGGCCCGCATGCTGATAGTCATCTTGACGGATCGTCTTCCGCCGCTTGTTGAGTTTGAGGGGCACTCGAAGGCTCCACCTGACGGTGCATGCGTCTGCATGCTGCTGCTAGGTGCCTGTCCGGGTGCCCTCCCGGTCCGACGGCCCGCCGCATTCAGCGGACGGGCGCTTACTCCACAAGCGGTTCAATGCCAGCACTCGCGGGTCTGTAAGTCAAACTCGCGGCGCTTTCTTATTCTAGGGACTATGGATCACGACACACCTCTCCAATCGGAGCGTTGTGCGCCACTAACTGATGCGCACTTGCAGGCATGTCCGCTTGATCTCGCGATCTGACGGCTACTCGTCACACGAGCAGCACTTACTCAACAGCCCCCTCACGTTATGCGGGACGCTCCGTAAGTCAAAGGGGTCGATGTGATAGCGATTGATAAAACTCTGAAATCGAATTCACTCCTCGCCACTTTTCCCCGTTACTCACAGGCTAACTATCGGACAATTAAAGGTTACTAGTTATGGTTGAATGCTACCAAAGGAAATCGAACTTGATCGCTCAGACCGGATCGGATAGGCGTTCCATTACTCGATTGACCATGTCGGAACGGTAGTTTCATCCGTATCGAGCGCCCAGCCAAGCGGAGCGCCCGACATGAAATCTCGCAGAAACACCCGCAACTTCCAATTTGGTGAGCAACAGATCGCCCAGCGGCAGGCTGAGGACGCCGACGATCCTCGGCTAACGGTAGAACAGGCTGCCCGCTACTTGGGCGTCAGCGTCCCAACGTTGAACCGTTGGCGCAGTACCGGGAACGGTCCGACATGGACCAAGCTCGGCAGCAGAGTTTACTACCGTGTTTCCGAACTGAAAGCGTTCAGGTCATGAGCGCGACACTCGCCGGGCAGGTACTATGCGATGGCGTCGCCTTTCCTCTTACCGAACTGGGCGCTGAGCACGAGGACGAAGCTCTTCTTGAGTATGCCATTTGCTCGAAACGCGAGCGCAAGCTGCACAAGCAACTGAGATCAGCGCCAACCGAAAGCGCCTTCAGGAAGAAGGCCGAGGTCTACTTCGCATCCATTGCCTGTCGATTTGTCAGCATGGTCGAACAGGCGAAGCGTCTCCCGAGGTGGAAGCGCCTCCCCATTTCCACCTGCCTCGACCTCTCAAAGAAGCTGTCTCTATCCCAGCCAATCACAGAACCAGTCGCGTGCTGGCATGAACCGAAAGCGAGCGGACAGGGATTTCGTCTCCTGCACGATTTCGGCCCCCTGCACCGGGCTGCTCAACACATGGTCTTGCGAGTGATATCGGCGCGCTGGGAGCCAAAACCCTTTCAGTACGGCGTGCGCAAGCGCGGACAAGCTGACGCGGTAGAGCTTATTAGGAAGTTGATCCTGAGTGGCTACCACCACGGCATGACGCTCGACCTAAGGGACTTCTTCAACAGCTTCTCGCGTGATGCATTGACGACGCTCCTGCCTCTGCCGAAATCAATAATCACCAACGTGGTGATCCCCGACAACCTGAAACTCAAACCGAAAAAAGGAGGGACGCAAGCCACATGTAATGCACCGGGATGCGCATCTAATAGCTATACGTATCCTATCCCCAGCCCGACCGTGCTGCCGCAGGGTTCGGCGTGCTCCAATATCGTCGCCGCCTATGTCGTGTCAGCCCTCGACATCGTTGTCCCCGCAGGGGTCGTGCTCACCATGTATGTGGACGACATTTGCCTGCTGGCGAAGAACGCCGACGACTTGAAGCTCGCAGAGAATGCTCTGCTCCTCGCCTTCGAGGAGAGTGCGGCTGGAGATTTCACGTTCCACCTATCCGAGGACACGCTGGACGATGGCGGCTTGCGCTTCCTCGGATACTATCTCTGGTTCGTTCCGGGGACCAAGAACCTGCTGGTCTCGCCGACCTACGAAGCGAAGAACATGCACAAGAAGGAATGCACACTACGCGAGCGCAGAGTTGCCTACATAGCCAAGATCAACAAGGCCATTGTCGCTGAGGCCATCGCCGACTACTGCCTGTATCGCGTCGCATGGGCGATTGCATTCAGAGCAGCCGACCATTTTCCCCTTATGCTGGAGCAAGCAATCGAGCGGTTCGTGAAACTCTGCCTCAAGCATGACGTTCCCGTGGCCTACGCTAAGAAACTGGTCGGGGGCGCATTCGTACACGAGATCGTTAAGACCCCCAAGAAATCAGGTGGCTACTCGGAAAAAATCAAGATCGCACACCTCGCGACAGCGTTGTTGGCGGTTCCGGGTCCGTGAGCCTCGGGCGCAGGAGTGGGGTCGATCCCGCCGAGCTTTTCAGCCCAGAAATCCCATCCGGGGCATTGCGGCGCGGCCCGCTCCTAGAGCTAACGACACGTTTGGCTGCACTATCCGCAAATGATCTGCAATGGCTCAAAAGGGGTCATCGAAGCGGCTCTGAACAACGGACCTCGTTGACCTAGTCGGACACCGACCGGATTGGGGGACTGCGGCGTTTCGCTCTGCCGCTTCTGTTCAGAATTTCCTGCCATTGAACTTGGCGACAACGACCTCGAACAGATCGGGTCTCGCATCGTCGAGCGAAGACACGTCGGCACAGAAATCGAAGCGTGGCCTAAGCATCATAAAGACAATTCCGGCTTGGCCTTCTTGCTTGACAATCACGAGGTACTGCCCCTCGTACTCACCACCACCCTGATAGACCACCGAGACGTCGCCTATTGCTGGTGCCACTTCGGGCACACCATGATCCACCACGTACCAGTCGGCATTGCGGCGAGCGTTATTGGCAATCCATTTCCAGTCATCCTGCTCGTTTGCAGCATGTCCGGGAGGGCACTCCTTCGCACTAGCTTCGGCACTTACAATCAGTGCAATGACTACCGCCGTGCCTGCGCACATGGCAGCAAGAGGTTTCTTCGAAAACGACACCGGGGAAACTGGAGACAAATGGTTCGCACGCCCCCAGCTGCCCATCCATCGATCAGGAAGGCTACAGAAAGCCCTTCCGAAAATCTGGCGACATTTAGCCAAGATACCGGCTCTCATTATGCCACCTCAGCGCCTCTGCTTCCGGTTTCGCATTTTGGATCGCTGGCAATGTGATAGCTGAGCCATGCAGTTCGTAATAATGCCGCCCGTTGTCGAACTCTTCTCGGATGCGGCGGCTGACCTCAAAGCGGTGTTCGGGCGTGACGGTCACGTAGCCTTGGTCAAAGAGGCTGTGAATGTCCCGCCGCATAAGGATGCCGTTGCTTGGGGAATGCTCTCCGCCGTCGGCGTATGGCCGAATATGGGCGGCTTCCAAGGCCGGGAGGGTGCGCTCCTGAGTGATTGCGCAGCGCCTACCATATAGGTCGGTAACGACTAACCGAAAGGCCCCCTGACCGAGACGCGGACGGATCAACGTCGGTTCGCCGTAACGCGCCTGCTCCTCCGCGAGCGAATAAGGACCAAACGAAGGGGCCATAGCGGCCTGTGCGGCCTCCCACAGCGCTTTCCCTTCTGGTTCCGAGGTATCATAGCCACGAAGGCTGACGATGTTCGGTGACCACGATGCTGGCGGAGAAAACCACCTGCTTTCTGGGAAGAAGAAAGGCTGTGTGAGGATGCGGCATCCTATTTCTATCGGACCTGCCGTCGCAGGATCGACCTTGCGATAACGCAGGATGCGAGAGCGCATCTCTGTAAGGCTGGTGACGCCGTTCGCGATCCCGAACGCTTCCCATGCAAGTGACAAAGGCATGATCGTCGATGAAGCGAAGACACCACCGCCGACAATCATGTTGATCGGTGAGTGGAGCTTGAACAGGAATAACTCGCCGGGTTGCAACGCGCGGAAGGATTTTGGCGAGGGAGACCAAAAATTGACCTCGGCAAGATCGGGTTGGCGACGCAACTGGTCGAACCAGTCGCCATCCGTTACCGCCACCACGATCCTTACGCTCATCGGAACTTCCTGTGTTCGTACTGGCTTCGTGGATTATCCCGACCTCGGCGAAGAGACCCAAGGAACTGTTTCCTTTTTTGCCTTACAACTTGATCGTGTCCCATTCATATCATTGGATGGCGCTGGGTCTCAACGCTCTGAGTTTGGATGGTCCTATGGGCCGGGTAAAGCAACGGTACAACCGACGCCAAGCTGAACTGCGTTTCGAGCGTGCATATGAAAGGATCGCTGGCGCACAGTGCATTTACTGCGGGATGCCGAATGACGGGAAGTTTGATCATCAACCCCCGGTTTACGTGCTTCACAGGTTCGCTGACGGCGGATTGGTCACCAAGAAGGCAATCCGGGATAGGTTTGGCCAGTGCAAACTGGTCCCCTGTTGTACCATTTGCAACATGGGGCTTGGTGCCTTCCACGGTTCAACCGACAACGACCGAAGACAGGAGATTGTAAATTGGCTTCTCGTGGATGAGCGATACCCGGAGGATAATATCGTTTTGGAAATCGCGAACCGGCTGATTGAACATCGCCTCCAAGGCAGTCGGGGAATTGGTCGACCGTGAACAATCCGAGCCCTAAGCGGCGACCGGCTTCGGCCGGATTTGAAGCAGGGCAATCAAGAGCGACAAAAACCCCTTCAGCCACCTGAGCAGGAGGGAGAAGTTGTAGCCGGCGGCGGCCAGGATGGCGTTGAGGGTGTCGCCCTGCTGGCCGGCGAGGTAGTTGCGGCCCATTCTGTGTTCGCTCTTGATGTGGCCGATGACGGGCTCGACCGCCGACCGCCGTCGCATCTGGCGCTTGATGGCTGGGGTGACGCGGCGTTTCTGGCCCGCGGTGAAGACCCTGAGCTTGTGGCTCTGCGGTGCGTTGTGGCCGCGATAGCCGGCGTCGGCGAGGATGCGGCCGATCTCGTTGCCGATGGTCTTTTCCATGTCGGGGATGACGCTTGCCAGCGTGTGGCCGTCATAGGGATTGCCGGGCAGTGCTTTTGCATGCAGGGCGAACTGGCCGCCCCTGGAGCGCTTCAGCGTGGTGGCCACCGACACCTTCACCCCGAACTCGTAGGGCGCATGCGCCTTGCCCTTGCCGATGCATTCCACCTCGTGTGCGTGCAGGCTGTAGATCTTGCGGCCGCGCTGGCGCTGGCGTTGCTCGAGAACGGTGGCGGCCTGGTAGAGCGGCCATTTGAACAGCGCGTCCAGCCCCTGATCGCCGGCGATCTGGCGACCAATGTCGCGAATGGTCCGGCCGAGATAGGTCTTGAGCTTGCGTAGCGCCTTGTTGGCCCGCTTGAACTGCTTGGCGTGGGCATAGCGCTGGTGGCTGATCAGCGCCAGCTTGCCGACCCGCACATAACTCTGGCGCAAATGGAGACCCGTCCTCTTGGCCAGCCGCACCAGCCGTTCGCGTGCCCGATGGATGAGCTTGGCGTCGGTCGGGAACATGACGTTCTTCGGCTGCACGGTGGTGTCGACGATCACCTGGCGCGTGTCGGCCGGTTTCATCGCCCCGGTCTTGACCGCGAGGCTGAGGCTCTCCTGCAACAGCACCATAATCCGCTCCTCGCCCATACGGCTGCGCCAACGCGTCATCGAGGAGCGGTCGAACGGCAGCGTATGGCAAAAGAACGTCTCGCCGGTGAGATACTGGAAATAAGGGTTCTCCACCCAGCGCTCGCACAGCACCTCATCCGACAGGTTGAAGGTGTGCTTGAGGATCGCCAGCCCCGCCATCAGCCGGGTCGGCAGCGGCGGCATGCCGGGGCCGTCCGAATAGACGGCGCCGAAACGCTCCTCCAGCACCGGCCAGTCGATCGCCTGCGCCAGCCGCACCAGCTCGTGCTTCATGTTGATGATTTGGTCGAGCCGGGAGCGGAACAGGTCCTGCTCTCCCGTCTCGCGCTTCTCGCGTGGCCTGGACATTCGCTGTCCCCTCGATTCGCCGCCGCCGAACCGAGTGAATCACGCTCCGCGCCACAAGGGAATCGCAAAACCGAATTGCAGGAAAACAGCGTCCAAATACCGCTAATCCTGCAATTCCAAAGCCGCTATCCGCCTCAATCAACAGGCCAGATCAATGGCTTGCGGATAGTTCACGGCCGACGAATTGAGATTTACGAGTTTCCCGCCGTTGGTCGTGTCGTCTACATCAGCGCTTTGGTCGGTTTGATTGAAGGACAGTTCGGCAGCCCCGACGAATTTCCAGATTGGCTGAAGGTCACGCAATCAGAACTGGCTGATTGGCTTCGGGGAGCGCCAAGACGAAAGTCGAAGTATTTTCTGGATATGGCAAATCTGGAGAGCTACGAACTGGTGCCGGATGCCCGCGACGATCCTCGCGGTCAGTTCAAGGCTCAGTAGTCGTTGCTCATGTGATCTGACACGCGAGCAAGAGCAAGGCAAAGGCGCAATCGCAATATCCACAATGGCCCGCCTATCGCCTGCCTCTTTTGCGACGAGCTATCAGGGCCTTTGAGATAATTGCTGCGAAAGCGACCGAGAGGTTTATGCCATCTGGTCTTTCAGAAAGCTCTAGGAATGCTGCGCCGATTACCTCAGGGGCGAAGTCTCGTTCGATCACAAAGCTCGTTATGTCATCTAAATTTCCAGAACGATCATTTGCGTCAGCATTCCGGCGTAGCGAGTAATTTTTTCTGGGGTCAATTTTCCGTTCGTCTGGTTTGACGGCCTGCTCTGGAAAAAGGCCGGGCTGATCGGGCGCACGCGTTTCGGTGGATGAGGCCGACGGTAAATTCCGGCGATCCAACTTGCGTGGTTTCTGACGACGCTTAGTGAAAACAGTCTGCCCGAATTCTAAACGCATCCATTGCCAAACGGCATCATTTGTTTGCCATTCTTGCCCAAAAGGAACAGCCGTACCAAGACCCGCGAGGACGAAATGATCACCAATTAAACCGACGGCATCGCTTTGTGTGCCGGGGGGCGACCAAGAAATGAGATCGGGGTAGCCAAAACTTTGCGCGGGCTTCCCTTGAGACACATCAACCAATCGGGTTGCTTCGCTAACTAGATATTCTGCATCCTGCAGAGGCCAGTTTGGAGAAGTTGGCCGAACAGCGCCTATAATAGCGCCTGACATCGATGAAATGGTATCTGTATCACTGCCGACCGAGTTCGCACCCAGTCGCAGCACGTCCTCATTAGACATCACGTCCGCAAAGGTGCTTAGAGCTGCAGCAGCTATGGCTGTGTGAAATCCAGCGCCGCGAGTTTCATCCGCGAAACCACCAACAACTTGGAGTATCTCGCTGTAGTTGCTCCCTCTATCTCCGAGCAGTTTTTCTATCCGAGCAACTGAACTGAGGCCGAAGTCAATCTGACGCTTTATTGCCTCTGGGAGTGTTATTCGCGCCCTTTCCTCCCAAGCCCCCAGCCAAAAGAGGCCCAATTTCTCGTCTGAGCGGATAATGGACGTGCAGTATTCAAGGTCTCCAATGAATTCGACCCATTCACGGGGTCCCGGCACCCGTCCCGACGAGAGTGCATACGCTACGCACTGTGAGTGAAAAACAGCACCACAAAACCCGGTTGGATGTCCGTGTGTGGTCACGGCATCCCTTAGGACATCTGCCAAAAATGTATCTGGTCGAGAGGGATCGCCTTTCCAAACGTGCGGCTGTATCCGCATCGCTGCTCCGTTGCCGCCCGCTTGAAAATAGCCCCGCTCTTGACCAGAGCCAAAGAAATTATTGAACCAGTTTACACTGTTCTTAGTTAGGTTGGCGGCAGCCGCAGTGGTGCCTCTCCCCGCGCCTAGGGAATAGGATGCCCAAACGGGGAGTTCGACCTTAGCAAAAACCTCGACGTCGAACTCTCCGCTCCCGCGAATTGCTCTAGACACAGCCAGTCGCAACTGGGTGTCATCCGAGTACGTTCCGGCGGGAAGAACGACTGTTGGACCAAAACGTCCACCAATCCTGCGCCTCCATTCGACAGGGGCATCGACAATATGGTTCCCGGTCCGGTACCGTACCGTATCTTCACTCCCCAGCTCTGTGATCCAGCCCATAGCGTCGCCAGCGGCGGCCCACAGGGCTGAACCAATCACTGCCGTCCGCTGTTTCGACGCCACCGCCAATTCTGGTCCCCTCATCTAATTTGGATTTCCGCGGAATTTCGCTTCATCGACAATCACCTCTACATCAGCTCTGCCAAAATTTCCGAGCACGGCAGCCACCCGGTCGGCTTCTTCGCCTTGGCGAACGTATACACGACGAAGATATTCCATCGGAACCGCGTCGGGATATAGCACTTCTGCCTGCTCGCATGTCGAAAGGTGCGCGGCTCGCCGCCCGCGATATGCCTTCCATCCGTTATGTCGCTTTCGTGGCACAACATCATCAAACAGGGCCAGTAGCCCCTTTGGTCCAAGGCCCCTCACTGTCAGGTCGTAAATGTTATTTGTGGTAGAAAAATATACTCCATCGTGCGCCAGAATTTCCGGGTCAAAAGACAAAATTATCCAATAAAGGTCTCTACCCGCATGCCACTTCAAAGAATGTTTAAACAGGTTTGTCGTAATTTCCGAAATGCTTAGATTTACATAGTCGATCCATTTGACGGTTTGGTCAAACCAATCCTCTTCTTCGGAGCGGAAGGGAGCATTTAGAGTAAGTATGCTCTTGAGATTTTCTTCTTTTTTTAGATGGCTTCTGGCGAACAGTTTCCCTGAATGCAAGCACCCAGTTAGCCCTAAGTTAGTTGTAAAATGCAGGACCTCACGGATACCGCGTTCGTTCACAATCTCAGGAATTGTGGGCATTCAGACTGCCCTTTCCGTGAATGTGCCGCTCCGAAAATAGCGGACAAGGCCCGAGGCTTCGCTCGCCTTGTAACCGATTGTCACTGATTTTCGAGCGCGAGCTACAGCCATGGCAAGCAGCCGTCGTAACGTCAGAAGCTGGTCGTCGTCCTCATCTGATCCATGAGGGGTGACCTCTTCACTCAAACCGAGGATGACCACGTGATCGAACTCAAGCCCCTTCGCGCTGTGCATCGTGCTCAGCACTATGTTTGTGTCATTGTCGGGCCACTCCCTAGACCTCGTTATATCGTCGTACGGCAGCTTTTCGCGTTTTAGCCTGCCCTCAACTTCACGAAACCAAAGCCCTCCTAGAGGTTTCAGGAAGGCCACTGTTTCACTCTTAAGGTCCACATTCTTCCGAATATTATCGATTGCTGCGTCAAGCTGACCGCTGTACTTTCCCTTTAGCACCAGAGGCAAAGGACCTCTCCTCGTCGCTTTAGTCAGGTCGGGTAAGGTACCATCATCATCTATTTTCAGTCCCGACACGATGCCGCTGGCAAACTCTGCAATCTCAACGGTATTTCTGTGATTTTGCGCTAGTCGATAGAATTGTGCCTGTCTCGCGACAATACCGGCTTCCAACCAAGTGTATCCGCGCGGATAAAGGCGTTGAGCGGTGTCGATGACAAGAGTTAGGGCGTACTCGTTAGCCAAATGGCGACGCAACGCCCTTATTTGATTGGCGGAAAAATCTTGCGCCTCATCTACAACAATAATCTGATATCCACGAGGAGGCGCGCTAAGTGCAGCGGCGGTAAGGTCTTCCCAATCTAGAAAGCCTGCTTTGGCTATCTCTGCCCTGTATTTTTCAATGACCTTCAGGATCAGCTCTCTGTTTGGACGCTCTACGCGAGGTGCAATGCCGCGTCCGGCTCTTTCCGCATCTAAGTAAGCTCCGCTGCTGCCGGGCAAGAACCGCCCCATTACGTACTCAACCTCAGATGCCACAAATTTTGAGGGCAACTTGACACCCTCAAGGGCAGCCAATCGTGAAATACGTCCGGTTCGGTCATTGATTATGTTTGGGTGTATAGCGAACTGACGAGCCCACTGGGCAAAAGTGCGTACTTCAAGCGATACACCACCACCACGGGTGGCCTGCTCCTCGGCTAAAGCCTCGACATAACCGCAAAGAGTGCGGTTGTACGTCAACACTAAGGTCTTTACCGGCTCTGCGATCCCCATGCGCTTGTGCCGAGCTCGGAACATGTCCGTGAGATTTCGCAATCGGAGGAGCGCAGTGGTTGTTTTGCCGCTACCCGCAGCACCCCGGATGATTTCCGTTCCCGTTCGAGTGTCTGCTATGATTTTGAGCTGTTCATCAGTTGGTTTTGGTGTGCCTAGTACTTTCATGGAAATGCGTCCCCCTGCTGCATACAAACACTAAGGCTGGAACGTAAGCAACTGAGGCAGAAATTTAAGTGTATTGATTGTGAGCACCCTTACAATCGTTCGTGTACTGTCGTAGCGCTGGATGGTCGTCAGCCGCAGTCGGGATGGCAGGTGATGGCCCAACTCCACCTGCTTAGCCACGCTGGATGGCTTGCTCACACAGGGCCGCGCTGGACGAGGCTGTCAGCCTTATTTTCGAGTTTTATCTGCTGAGCGGAAACCACACCTTGAAGCTGATATCAAACCCGGTCACGTTCCGCATAGCCGGGCCACTGTCACAGCCATCCAGATTTTTGCTCGGAAATTCGGGGGGAGCACATGAGCCTTTCTGATCTGACCCGGTCAGCCGTTGAGTTGGCTATATCCGAATACGATGAGATCGGTCCCGAGCGCTTCTTGGAAAAGTATGGTTTTGGTAAAGCCCGAAAGTACTTTCTCGTCGTCGGAAATCGTGAGTACCACTCAAAGGCCATCGCGGGAGCAGCCCATGGCTTTCTTCCCGGGCAGCCTATGCCGCTGCGCTCTGAAGATTTTTCGGGCGGCGAGAGCACGGTGGCACACGTGCTACGCAATCTCGGTTTCGACATGCGCTCCATTGAAGCGAAGCCTCGCAATCCGACTTGGACGCGCGATGAACTGATCCTAGCGCTCGACCTCTATATGGAGAACCCAACCTCTCCGCCCGGCAAGACCAGCAGGAAGATCGCTAAGCTCTCGGAAGAGCTAAGCAAGCTGGCCGCGATCCTCGGTGTTTCGGGGGACACAGAGTTCCGGAACCCAAACGGCGTCTACATGAAGGTGATGAATTTCCGCCGTTTCGATCCCGCATTCGCTGCCGTGGGCAAATCCGGTCTGAGCCATGGTGGACGAGAGGAAGAGCTGGTCTGGACAGAGTTCTCGCAAGCTCCCGAACGACTGCACGCCGTCGCGTCCGCTATCCGCGCTGCCATCCTCGCGGGAGCGCTGCAGGGGGCGGCCCAGCCTGACCTAGGTTATATGGAGGAAGCGGAGGAAGGCCGCCTGCTGACTGCCATGCACCAGCGAAGAGAGCGCAACAGAAAGCTAGTGGAGGCTCGCAAGCAGAAGGCGCTGGAGGAGAAGCACGAGCTTCGTTGCGAGGCTTGCGACCTTTCTTTCGGGGACCGGTATGGCCCGCATGGCGACGGCTTCATCGAGGTGCATCACATTCGACCCCTCCATACGCTCCGTGAGGGCGACAAAACGGCTTTGAGCGACCTCGCGCTGGTATGCGCAAATTGCCATCGGATGATCCATCGCCGCAAACCTTGGCTTTCGGTTGCACAAGTCAGGACGCTGTTAAACGAGATGGGTTCTGCATCGGCCTAATTGCGATTGAATAGAACCGATCCCATGTCGCCGGATACAAACGCTGGACCCAGCAAGCAGACGGGTGGTGGGGTACACCAAGGGGGGGCCGGGTCTACTGGTCCACCGGGAGCTCGACCCCGAGGGCCGACGCGCAACTTGTTGATCGAAACGCCAAAATTGACAAGTTACCAGCCACGCTCGATAGAATTTCAGGCGTCAGTATAATGGTCGACTTGGTCAGAACCTGATAGGCAAAGGGAGAGAAACCGCCGTACCCACCGAACCCATTTTTCGCATTGACCAACCCGCAGACCACGTTTTGTGGATACTGGGCATACATCGGGTCAGGATGCCTAAACGACATGAACTGCGCGGACATCGGATCCTTCAATTTGGACATTACGGCGGCCATCGCGGTCTTAGCGTTCGCTTCCCCAACCTTGCCCACACTGTCATCAAGCACCTGTTGGGCGTTAGCGGAAGCCGCCGCCAATACGCTCCAGAGCAAAGCCAATTTCACTCTCATAGGGCACCCTCAATAGTCGAGAGGTCGAAGAACCTGAAATTCATCATGTCCCCCTTTGCTCTCAGCAAATACTCTCGCATGGCCTGCCGTCGCTGTCGCGGTCCAGCTTCCCACCCCACGAGCAGGTATTCAGCGCCCAGAGATGAATGGTCCGACCACAAAGAACCATGCCACTATTCTACCATCCGCTGTGAGGTGTTGCGTCGTTTGAACTCCAATGCGAGTTGTTGCCACTTTTCCGTCCCTCAACGTTGCGGCAATGATGCCGGCAGTTCACGGGGCACAAGCTTTTCGCGACTGTCTG
The DNA here is from genome assembly GCF_037162595.1 of Mesorhizobium sp. ISC11. NCBI lineage: Bacteria > Pseudomonadati > Pseudomonadota > Alphaproteobacteria > Hyphomicrobiales > Phyllobacteriaceae > Mesorhizobium > Mesorhizobium sp. ISC11. Next base: position 6,350,098 of record NZ_JAVSPW010000001.1, on the reverse strand, counting down.
CCGGGGCGTCGGTCACCGCGCGGATGATAAACTGAACGCATTCGCCGACCAAGTTTTGAACAGCAGCTAGCTCGCCGGTTGCCCGCCCACGGTCGTCGACATTATAGGAAAAGGCAATGTCACTAGTTGCACGACGGACACGTCGTGCCACTTCAAAAAGCCTCTCGGGGGCTGTAGCTGCCCATTTTTGGGCAAGCGACAAAATCCCAAAAATTTTCCCAGCTACCCGCCACAGCTTTGACGAAGGCAACGGCTGCGGCTTCCAAAAATCCCGCCACGCTGTGTACCCTTCGGTGCCCGCTCGTAGCTCTAGTTAATTGAAGTTATCCCGAGTGAGTTAGAACGGTATCTCGTCGCTTCATGCTGAGGCCAGCGTGTAGGCAACCAACTACCATCTGGTGTTTCACCACTTACTCATCCCGCCATATCATCCGTCTCGCCTATGGGATGTATTCCCCGTCGGCCTTTGCTTACCTCCGAAATGTTCTCGCCGTCTTAGCCAAATGAGGTTAAGCGTGTCTCGGACCCAACTTGCGGGGGGCAGCTCCCGTCGCCTTGATTGATTGGATATCGGCATGAGCAAAACCATAGAAAAAGTTAGGGTGAGAATTAAAGAAAACAAGAAAGTTTACATTCACAACGATCTCTCCAACGCCGCTTATTATTTTCGCGCCCGAATTAGGGAACGTTTCAAAGCACGTGATCACGAGGGATTGGGGCATGAAGTAATGGCATGTCTTACTATGATTGCGTTCGCGATTGAGGCGAACGTCAACTTTATAGGCTCTAAAGTTATGAACCCGTGGGATGAAGCTTTGCCTACGAAGGAAAAAATGAAATTGGTTTCTCAGAAGCTCGGCTTTGGTGCCGACTTTGGCAAGCGTCCCTATCAAACTGTCACAGAGCTAAAGCAATTTCGGGATGCGTTGGCGCACGGCAAACCCATCGAACTTACGCGAGAGTTCGAAGCTATCACTACTCAAGAGGAACTCGACAAAAGCAGTTATCTGCAGGGTGAATGGGAGAAATTTGTAGACATAGAATTTGTCGAAAGGGCCTATAAGGATATGCAGGAAATCTGGTCTGAATTGATGAAAATGTCGGGCCTAGAAGTTTTTGATGCCATCACAAGCGGGGGGAGGTCAATCGAGTTCATCGAGCACGTAAAAGGCTGACAGTCAAAGCGCGCTGTCGAAAAACGACTATCTCACAAAACCCGAGCCGCTGCGCTGTCATCGAACAGATCGACAGCACGCAGGTAAGGTGCAAGACCGGCGTCACTGCGGTGTCCCGTAACCTGCCTGATCTTATAGCTTGTCGCACCCGCCATTGCTGCCGAGGTTGCAAAGCCGCTGCGCAGAGAGTGAGCGGAGAAGATGGCAGGATCGTAGCCTGCTGAACTGACACGAACCTTGACCACGTCGCTGACGGCCTCACCGGAAACGCGCTCTGGAACGATGTTGCCGTGCTTGTCCATGCCGAGGAAGATCGGCCCGGCCTCGATCCTCGCGACCTCCAGCCAGCGTTTCAGAGCGGCAATCGGGCAGTGCCGCGTGCGCCCGAAACGCATAGCAATTTCGCGCCCGGCACCTTCTTGATCAGTCTTGCTCTTGCGGATTGTCACCAGCGCGCCTTGGCTTGTGAACGCTATATCCGCAACGTCCAGAGCCACCAGTTCCGACCTGCGCAGGGCACAACCCCAGCCCAACAACAACATCGCCCGATCCCTCACATCCTTCGTGCGATCTCCGAGGCGGTCGAGAATTGCGAACAGGTCATCGCGGAGAATGGCCTGCGCCTGCCGTTGCTTGACCCCGAGGGTCCGGCGCACTCCGCGCAATGTCGCGCGGACCAATTCGCTCTTAGTCGGGTCCTCTGCACTGATGGCACGATGGGCTTTGCTGATCGAGGCCAGCCGCCGCTGTAAGGTGGCCACGGCATAAGTCTCAGCGCCTTCGGCCAGATACGCCGCGACCATTTCCGGGGACGCAGGGAGCCGCCTACCGGTCCCCTCGAAATGGGCGACGTCGAGCCCGTATGCGCGCTTGGTCGCATTGGAAAGGGAGTTGGAGACCAGACGCTGGACACCGAGGGGCATGTCGCCCGGCAGTGCATCGTGGCTGACGGCGATCAAGCTCCCTTTGTTAGTATGCGGCTCAAAGGTCATAGCGAAACTCATCGAGAAGGCCGAGATCGTTGCGCAGGAGGTCCAGCGGCACTTTCGGGTCTGCGAGGCGCAGTCCGTGGAAGCCCTCGTCGGCAAGGCGGCGCAAGGTGAGCGCAGCGGGATACTGAACCCGGCGCAGGCACATTTGGCTTTCGACGCGGAACAGGGCCTCACCCGCGAAACGCAAACGCTGCCGGGGTTCGATATGATCGCAGACCCAGCGATTGAACTCGCAGGGGCGGCCAAGGAAGCCCTTAAGGGCAGCGATACCGGCGTGGCTGAATTTGTCATGCCTCCATAGCGGAAGCCCGTCACGGCCCACGGAAACTGGCGGGAAGGCGTCATCGAGTTCTTTGAGAGAACCAGCAGGTCGCAAAGGCCCCAGCACCGCTAGAACCAAGGGCAAGGCTTCGCGGGTTTGCGCAAATGCGCGGGTGGCCAAAGTCGCGGTCGCGGCGCTGGTGCCGGTATTGCGCAGGGCCTCGAACACGGCCTTCGGGTCGGGCCTGCCGACCGCGTTGTGGCGCTCGCTCCAATCGGCTCCCGCCGCCCGCCATGCCGCCATCGCTCGCGTGAATAGAGCGCAGGGGTCGCGAAGCAGGTCAATCAACTCGGCGGCGGTCAGCTCTCCGAGCGAGGCACGGAGGTCAGCCAGTTCGGGATGGTTCTTTGCGACAATATAGCAATCGTCCGTCGAGCGATCCTTGGTCGAACGGCACAAGGCGGACACGAGAGAAGCCGCCACCCGCCAGTCGTCACCGAGGCGTTTGCGTAGGGTCTTGCTCGATGCCCCGCACACGACCAACTCGACCACGGATAGGTCAGCGTGCCCGACATCCTCGGTAGCGATGGCCACCAACCTTCGGAACAGACGGTCGGGCGACTGGTCGAGCAAGGTAGACGCGGCGGACAATGCGAAGGACAACTCACCCCGGCGCACGCTTTTTTGGATCAGCGCCAGCGCCCCATAGATCGGGATCGTGAGCTGTGCGGGCCGGTCATAGCGATGTTGCTCGGCGAGTTGTTCGATGATCGACGGGGTGGGGTCGAACAGAGGCAGTTGCATGTTGGTCTCCCTGTTTTCGAGGGAGGCCATAAGCCTGCGGCCCACCATTACGCATGGCAGACCAGCGCCCAGCATACCAACTAAATCGACCCGGATCACAGCGATTGGCTTCAGAAATGTCTCCCCGGGAGCACGCTCACAATGGTGCTAAAAGAGATGCGGTTTTCTCTCTTCACGCCATTGGCAGTCTAACTCAGGCAGGCTTGGATAAGGTTCAACGTGTGCTCCAACCTCGGCGTATGGGGCGATAACCGGAAACCTCCGTGCCTCGGGAAATCGAAAAAGAAACGAGGGTCCGCAGACCAGAAATGTAGTTGCGGCGTCGTGGCCCATCACAGTTTTCGGCGCTCGTCCGCGACCCGCCCAGCATTCAGCTCTTCGCTTATAGCTTCCGACTTGATCCTTACCCAGCCTGTCTGCGGGAGACTTCACCTCGACATGAACCGCAAAGCGAAACTGCCGTGGTGTCTCAAACACCGCGAGCAGATCGGTCTCGCGTTGCCCGCAACCTCCGCAACAGCAACGAGTTGTCCAATAGCTTCTCCACCAATCCAGCGAACCGGGTGTTCGCTGCGCCCATTGTTCTTTCCACAGAAGGCGAGCAGTGGAGGCATGTTCGGCAAAACATGTTTTGGCAACAAACCAATGCCGAAAGCTCGCACTAGCCACTAGCGCTGAGGCGATGGGGTTGGCGTAAATGTATTCAATGCTACCGTAACGCATTCTCGTCCCCATCACCTTCTAGGATGACGCCTGACACAGCAGCCCGAATGGCAGCATCGACCTCCAGCACCGCGCTCCGTTTCTCATCCAAGCGGCGGTGCAGCGCTTCTTTCAAGCGACGACAAGAAAACGTGATGTCCTCCTCAATGGCACCCGTAGCTAGAGCTATCTCGAGCCTGCGAGCATCCCCCCGGAACCTGAAGCTGTCGTTGTTAAACGCGATTTTTCGCGAACCCGGTTTGCCGTGGCAAAACCGAACATTCTGGGTCTGAGACCTGTCGGTCCGCTCAAGCACAGATACGACTTGCTCGACCGTGTATCCATTAACCCGGTGCCAGTGCGTGCAAAATTCAGGTCTCCAACTTGACCACGATGGAAACACACTGCTGGCACCCACAAAGGTTTTCACATAGACGCCGTCGTCGTAACAGAGACCTATCCCCGGCGTCAGAGTTTCGCTTCCGAGCCACCGCTCGGTGCTGTCTCCGGCGGATTGTTGGCTGGCATCGCGCGGAGAGGTTTCGCTCGCCTGCCAACGGCCAGAGGCAAGGCCGGTCACTCGATGCCACCCGCCACTGAGGCGAAGAGCGCAGGTTCCTACAAACTCGTCGAGATCGTATTCTGCTAGAGCTGCCAGCGGCGTGAGGGAGCGGTCACACGTAAGAAGCCGATCCACTCCCTCGGCAAATACCTGTACTCTGGAGCATACTTCCCAAATCGGGCCGAGATCGTCAGGGCTGCTCATAGGCCCGATTGCCAGACGGACTTGGGTAAACAGAGCGACCCTTGCGGTGAGGGGATACGGGTCAGCGATCTTATGCGGACCATCACGCCAAGAGACGATCTCAGCTACAGCCTCCTTCGACATACCTTCTTCGGCGATAGGCTTGCGCTCAATCATGAGCTGTCCTGTCCATTCGCCGCATAGAACCTCAAGGATGGGAGTGGATGGCAGTGGTGAAGAAAACTCCCAAGTGTTGAACTCGTCCTCATAAGACGCCTGCATGGCGTCGAACTCTTCTGCCAATGGTATATCGCAGGGCTTCGTCGGTGCGACTGTTTTGGGGATGGTCATGAAAGTTGGTTTGAACGCGGGAACGAAGCGATGAGTGGTCGCATCGTAGCAGCCGGGGAGGTTCCTAAGCTCTTGGAAGAAGCGATCAAAGAGTGGGGATCGGGCAAGCTGTTTTGTAACCTCGTGTAGTAAATCAGAAAATTCAACATTTTCATTGCCAGCGGGAACGCCGCCGATGTGCATAAGGCTTGTGTCGCGGAAAGCCTCGTAGAGGGCTTCATGTTCGGCGATATCAAGCACTGATGCCAAGGTTTTCACGATCTCAACATAGTGCTGAAGGTAAGGACATTGATCGCGCTTGATTTTCTTACGGGCAACAGCTCGCTCAAGGCGGCTGTCGAGCTTTAAACGATCAAGCTTATACCCGGCCAAATTGGCAGGAATGCGCGCCTCAATGGTCTGTCGAGTAGAGTTTTTGAGCTTGGCTTCCCGAAAGAGCTTGTCCACGTATTGCGCCACAGGCACACGATCATCAACGCAGAGCTTGGTCTTTCGAGGCGTTCTCATTTCCTCATTGAGCGTGAGGATTAGATTGGCCTTCGCAGACCCCTTCCTTAACATTGTGTCGTCTACCGTGCTCGCGGGTATTCCATCGAACGTGGCGGCAAGCGGGCGTTTCGAATAAAAGTCTATAACTTTTCCAGACATCAAATTCCCCTTCACGGCGCGCCTGTTCTTGATAGCGGGAGATTGAACCGAACTGGCTGATCGGTCGGTCGCCCCCCTATAGGATGCGCGACTGTTGCTTTGGCCGTGCCTTGAACACGGTTTTGACAGTTGCACCCCCGCAGGGGATCACCACGTTTTTCAACCGTTGCGCCATTTCGATCACCGAGCGCGCCTCTTTTTCAAGCAATGCGGCATCTCGCCCTGTGAGCATGACGCCTGCGGATGTGTGAGTGCCATGCTCAAGCACGAAACAAATCTCGGCGGGTCGCCGTCCGCGTTGCTGCATTCGTCGCTGCGCGTGGCGGGACACATCCATCTCGCCTTCGCCTAGAAAGTCGCGTGAGATAGCGGAGCTGATATGAATTGAGTGTCCGATCATTTGTATCTCCCATCATTTGGCGTATCACCATGTTAGAGGGCTTCTCCAGACATTGGCCTCAAAACGCTGGGACAGGGAGGAATTTCTGGGAGGAAATGACTATTATTTTTGGGAGAAAGAGAGCGCAGCACCAACGGGTCCAAATCCAGCGCTTGTTTCTTACGGAAGAGGGGGCTTTCGCGTCAGGGACACCCGGTGGCTGGTGCCGGGACACACTTGCTGCTGAATTTGTCCTTCCCGACTTTGCCCCTTGCCGTTGCGAAGCTGAGGACATGTCGAAATGCTCGGATGCTCAAATAGCCAACCGGCTGAGATGCATAGGCTATCTGCTAAGGAGGGCACATCGAGTTACCACTTACGCGGGTTGTCTCTCCACAGGGACGACCATGTCTCGCTACATCCCCGCAACGTCCAGAACAACAACATCAGTGATCGATTGTAGCTAGTCGCCGATGAGCTACCGAGAAGACTTCATTTTTGCTAGGCGCTCCTCCAACCTTTTCGTAATCGTCTTGTCGGCCAGCGGAATGTAGAAAGCTGAATGCTTAGGGCTCGCGCCCAAGATAGCCGCGACCAGATCGCCGTCCTGAAAGCTCTCAACGAGATACAGCGTAATACGATCTCCGACGACTTCGTCCGCGTAATAGTAGCGAAGGGGATGGTACAGGAAATAGAACTTTCCGGCCTCGAATGACGTTCCGCCAAGTGGCAAAGTCGAAAGGTCCGTTTCAAATTTCTGGCCTGTTAGCACGTTCTCGTATGAAACCTGAGCGGAAACAGCCGACAGCTCCACTCTGACGTTAGCGTCCAGTACGCGGGCACGGATGCGCATGATTTCCACCTCAATCGCCGCGACTATCCCGGACCTGAAAAAGTAGTTGTCCGGTGGAGTGACCGAGCGACCAAATACCACCCGGCGGACGAGTGACGTTCCGTTGGTAAATGGCTGTGATGCGAGCGGGTCCACCGCTTCCAGCAAACTGCTCCCTCCCTCCACTGAAGTCTTTCGAAGATAGTAGGTCATCTGAGAAGGCTCGTCGGGCAGGTTTGCCTTCGATCCATCGCGGTATTCGAGGGTAACGCGAACGACCCGATGAGCATCTGTCTCGCCTAGGTCTCTTACCTCGGGTTGAACCACGAATGGTGGCGACCCATCTTCAGCCAACACGGTGATGGGAGGTAGCCTAAATTCATTGGTCGGGAAGGCGATCTTAAAGAGATCAACATCATGGCGCTTGGCAACTCGAATTGCACCCTCTTGATAATCGCTGGTGCTAACGAAAACCGCCTTATGGACTTTCGCGTCCTTGGCTTTGGTTACAAAGGCATCGATCATTTCAACCGAGATTGATCGCCTCTTGTGCTTTACCTCGAACCCGATCAGCACGTGATAAAATCCGGCCTGAATGGTGGCGAGAACGTCAAACTGTCGGCGCTCGATTTTCACGTTCCACTGGACCTCGGCGCTCTCCATCGTCAGCCGATTGATTGCAGCGGTAATGAGTTCGATGAATTTGTCGTCGGAAATCATTGACGTTTGCCCGAGAGCGAGGACACATCCCTAGCCCAAGCGACCGCGTTGCGCCACTCGCGCAAACTACGGCTTCTGTTATGCCGCGCGACGTTGTAGCCTCGTGTCGCCTATGCAGCGACAATTAGTTCGAAGGGGATAGGTGAGAGTGTTGAAAGCGGAGAGAACGGTCTCCCGCTACCACAATCCAGTTAAACCATTGAAATGGCTAAAAATTTATACGCGTTGGTAGCGCTTCCGGTTGAAATTGTTCAATAATTTCAATGCGGCGCCATCGTGTTCCTCGCCCCGGTAGAGACGAGAAAGAGTAACGCGGTCCTCGCTGGACGAGGATTAATCCGATTGCATCGCTCGGACCTCGACCTATGCAAGCCGTTCCGCATGCCATCTCAAATGGTCGTCCATGAATGTCGAAATGAAGAAATACGAATGGTCGTATCCGTCCTGCATGCGCAACGTCAGCGGAATGCCGGCTTTGGCGCAGGCCGCCTCCAAAAGCCAGGGTCTCAGCCCGTCATTCAGGAACCCGTCCGATGTTCCCTGATCGACGAGAAATTCCGGGAAGCGGCGCCCGTCTTCAACAAGCGAAGTAGCGTCGTAGGCCCGCCACGAGGCCTCATCCGTGCCGAGATATTTTTCGAAAGCCGGCCTTGACCAGCCGGCAGCGCTTGGCTGCACGATCGGCGCAAATGCCGAGCAACTCCTGAACCGCTGCGGGTTTTTCAAAGCAATCGTCAGCGCGCCGTGTCCGCCCATCGAATGGCCCGTTATGGCTTGGCGCGACATGTCTGCCGGAAAATTAGCGGCGATCAGCGTGGGTAGTTCCTCGACGAGGTAGGAATACATCCGGTAGTTCTTCGCATAAGGCTCCTGCGTTGCATCAAGATAAAAGCCGGCGCCGCCGCCAAACTGCCAATTGTCCTTGTCATCAGGGATGTCGGCGCCGCGCGGACTGGTGTCTGGACAGACGACGATCAGGCCAAGTTCGGCGGCCATGCGCCTGTATTCGCCTTTGTCCATGACATTTTGATGGGTGCAGGTCAGTCCCGACAAATACCACACCACGGGGCAAGGCGTTTCCCGGGCCTGTGGAGGCACGAAAACGGCAAACGTCATGTCGCAGCAGCAACTCGTCGACAGGTGCGAATAGATGCCCTGCACTCCGCCATGGGATTTTGACTGGGAGATGGTCTTCATGGGTTCCGGCATATTCCCTCTCCACGGATTTCAAACACCAATGGGCCGGTGTCTACGGCATCGACCATGATCGCGGCAACCCGGGCGGATCAGGTGGGGTCGAACCGACCGGCGACGCGGACATCCGGAATGTCAGTCGCGCCGCCGGCCTAACGCCCGATGTCGGGGAGGCACGGTATTTTGGGAACACAGAGCCTTCGACGCGGGCGTGTCGTGTGAGCCGGTCAGTAAACCACGACGCTGCGAATGCTCTCCCCGGCATGCATGAGATCGAAACCCTTGTTGATGTCCTCGAGCTTGAGCGTGTGGGTGATCATAGGGTCGATCTGGATCTTGCCGTCCATGTACCAGTCGACGATCTTCGGCACATCGGTGCGGCCGCGCGCGCCGCCGAAGGCGGTGCCCATCCAGGTGCGGCCGGTGACCAGCTGGAACGGCCTGGTCGAGATCTCCTGGCCGGCGCCGGCAACGCCGATGACCACCGACTTGCCCCAGCCGCGATGCGAGGCTTCCAGCGCCTGACGCATGACTTTGGTGCTGCCCGTGCAGTCGAATGTGTAGTCGGCGCCGCCGATCTGGTCGGCGCCACGCTTGGTCATGTTGACGAGGTAGGGCACGACATCGCCGTCGATCTCCTTCGGATTGACGAAATGCGTCATGCCGAACCGCTCGCCCCACTCCTTCTTGTCGTTGTTCAAATCGACGCCGATGATCATGTCGGCGCCGGCAAGTTTCAGGCCCTGGATGACATTGAGGCCGATGCCGCCGAGGCCGAAGACGACCGCGGTGGCGCCGATCTCGACCTTGGCGGTGTTGATCACGGCACCGATGCCGGTGGTGACGCCGCAGCCGATGTAGCAGATCTTGTCGAAGGGCGCGTCCGGATTGACCTTGGCCAGCGCGATCTCGGGCAGCACGGTGAAGTTCGAGAAGGTCGAGCAGCCCATATAGTGAAAGATCTTGTCCTTGCCGATCGAGAAGCGCGACGAACCATCGGGCATCAGGCCCTGGCCCTGCGTGGCGCGGATCGCCGTGCAGAGGTTCGTCTTTCTCGACAGGCAGGACGGGCACTGCCGGCATTCGGGCGTATAGAGCGGGATGACGTGGTCGCCCTTCTTGAGCGAGGTGACACCCTTGCCGACATCGACCACCACGCCGGCACCCTCATGGCCGAGGATGGCCGGAAACAGACCTTCCGGATCGGCGCCCGACAGTGTGAATTCGTCGGTGTGGCAAATGCCTGTCGCCTTGATCTCGACCAGCACTTCGCCCTCGCGCGGGCCCTCGAGGTCGACCTCCATGATCTCCAGCGGCTTTCCGGCGGCAACAGCGACAGCGGCGCGGGTTTTCATTCTTTTTCTCTCCCAAATCTCTATTTTGCCGGGCCAGAACGCGGCGCTTATGATCAGGACTATGCGGCGATCTTGCCGGGGCCGGCGGGAAACACACCCGACATGACGGTGAAGCCCTTGATGCGCTTGACACGGTCGCACCAGCGCCGAATAGCCGGATAGTCCTGGCGCGGAACCCCGCCTTCCTCCGACAGGATGATGTAAGGAAAACAGGCGATGTCGGCGATGGTCGGGTGACTGGCCGAACAGATCCAGTTGCGGCCCTGCTGTTCGCCGAACCACAGATGCTCGTCGAGGATACGGAAAAGGCGATGCGCGCCGGCACGCGCGGCGTCGATATCGAAGTCATAAAACAGCGCATCGTGCAGGCGGGCGGCCGACGCCGTCGAAGTGATACCGTCTGCAAAGGCCAGCCACTGGCTGATCTCGCCCAGCAGAGCGGGATTGTCCCGCGGATACCAGGTGCCCGACGGATCGTATTTCGAGGCGAGATAGACAAGGATCGCTTGGGCATCGCGCAAGATCAGCTCTTCATCCTCGATGACCGGCAGCTGGCCAAGCGGATTGAGTTTCAGGAACCATTCCGACTTGTGTTCGCGGCCGGGGTAGAAGTCGACCGGCACGGTCTTGTAGTCGATGCCGAGAAAACTCATCAGCAGCCGCAGCTTGTAGCAATTGCCCGACAGTTCGTAGTCGTAAAGCGTGATCATCGGCAGCTCCTAAAGCAATTCCAGGAAATGTGTGTAACGGTTTTCCGTCCGGAATTGCGTAAAACAAACAGTTAGATGTCCAGCACGAGGCGTGCCGATTTGGCGCGCGAAACGCAGGTCATGATCTTGGTTCCGGCCTTCCTCTCGGCATCGTTGAGGTAGACGTCCTGATGGTCCGGTTCGCCCTCGATCACCGTCGCCACGCAAGTGCCGCAGGCGCCTTGCTCGCAAGACGACGGAACATCGATGCCGCTTTCGCGCATGACCTGCATGATCGTCTTGCCCGCCGGCACCTGAAGCGTGACGCAGGAGCGCGCCAGCGCGACCTCGAAGCTCGAACTGTCGTCGATCTTGTTGGTGTTCTTGAAGTACTCGAAATGGACGGCGCTATCCGGCCAGCCCTGCTCGGCCGCGATCTTGCGCGCGGCTTCCAGCATCGGTCCCGGGCCGCAGATGTAGAGATGCATGCCATTGCGATAACCGGCGAGGAGTTGTCGAAGCTCGGCGCCGGTCGCGTCGGGCGAGAGGCCGAGATGCGGCTTCAGCGCATCGCCGAGATGCTTCAGCCGATCGGCAAAGGCGAGGTGTTCCTCGCCTTGCGCGAAATAATGCAGCTCGTGCGCAAGCTCCTGGTTCTTCAGCGCCTGCGCCATGGCGAGCAGCGGCGTGATGCCGATGCCGCCGGCGACGAACAGCGTCTTGATCGCATCGCGGCGCAGCGGGAAGTTGTTGCGTGGCTCGGAAATCGCCAGCACGTCGCCCTCTCGCACCGTCTCATGCATGCATTTCGAGCCACCCTTGGAGTCCCGTTCCAGCTTGACGCCGATGGTGAAGCTGTCGGTTTCACCAGGACCGTTGGTGATCGAATACTGCCTGATCTCGCCATTGGGCATGTGGACGTCGATATGAGCTCCAGGCTGGAACGTCGGCAGGATGCCCTTGATCGGACGAAGCTCGAAGCCTGCGATCCCGTCAGCGGTCTGCCATTTTCTGGCCACGCTGACACGCAGCGCAGCCTTGCGGCCATGCGTGGTCACCTCAGGCATTTCGGCGAGTTCGGCCGAGACCCGTTCGTAGACCGGCTCGAGCGGCGCCGGCGCCGGCGCGTTCGCCACGTCGCGCTCGACCTCGTCGCGCAGCTTGGAAAGCCGCTCATTGTGGTGACGCAGAATGGCAATGCGCGCGGCGCCCTCGGCCTCCTGATCGAGCACGCCGCGGATCACCGAACGGTTGGAATCGACCGGCTGCACGAAGAAAACGCCCTGCGTCTCGGCGCCGCTGGCTCGCGAGCGAAGCGCCACAGCGAAATCCTGGGCGGCTTCGACGAGAATGTCGGCGCCCTCGCCATCGATCGCTCCGTTGGGTTGAAAGCGATAGGCTCTCAGCCTCTCGACGACCTTGTCGGCCGGCGCGTTGACCGCGATGCCGCGCAAGGCGACGAGCTTGCCTTCGGCGAGGCCGGCAATCTCAGGCACCTCCCCGCGCGGCTCTTCCGAGGACCAGACCAAGCCATAACGTTCGACCGCCGGAAAAGTGCGGTTGGTGATGGTGCGGGCGGGTGCATCGGCCGGATGAGCCGGGATATAGGTGCAGCCAGCGGTGCGGTTCGAATAACGCCAGCCGTGATACTGGCATTTCAGTTCGCGCCCGTCATTGATGCCGATCGACAGCCTGACGCCGCGATGCAGGCAGCGGTTCTCCCAGATGTTGACGTAACCGTCATCGGCCCGCCACACGGCGAATTCCCGGCCGAGCAACTGGCCGTGGAAAACGTGGCGAAACGGCAAATCATGGGCAGCGGCGATCGGATGCCACCGGCTTCTGGCTTCTTCCAACATCAATCGTCTCCAAAATGTCTGTCAGGCTGCAGCCGGGATGACCCCGTAGGTCACGCCCTTCTGGCTGAGCCAGCGCCGGTAGGCGATGGCCGACTTGTCAGCGCGGATCGGCGTCTCGGCGCGCGGATCGAGCGGCAGGCGCTTCGGCACCTGGTTTTCCAGGATCGGCTTGTCCTGGCCGAAGATCGTCTGCTGGAAACGCTTGATCACCTTGTCTTCATTGTCTTCGTCGAGCACGCAAAGCAGCATGTGGGCGCGCACATGCTCCTGGTCGACCGGCTGCAGGAAGACGGCGATGACATCGCGCCGGGTCTCGTCGACCGGGCTCGATTTATAGAGCACCGAGCAATAGGGATGCGGCACGCGATAGACGTAGTCGACGTCGGCGCCGCCATCGGACGCCGTCGACGCCATCGGCTGGAAGAAGCGGCAGCGCGTGGCCAGGATCTCGTCGCGATCGACGGAGATCTCGACGTCGTATTCCTTGACTTCGGTATGCGGCTCGACGCCGAGTATGTCGGTATGCACATAGGGGAAGTGGCCCATGTCGAGAAAGTTCTCGATGGCGCGCGGCGCCGAGACGTTGACGCCGAACGTTGCCGCATTGAGCTTGCGGCGGTCCGGCTCTTGATATTCGGGGATCGGGAACAGCTCGGCCGGCGGCGACCCGAGCGAAGTCCAGACATAGCCATAGGCGCTTATTGCAGGCAGCCTGTCGGCGGGTGGAATATGGTCAGCCCTTTGCACATCGGGACGCGAGCGCCAGACGACGGGCTCGCCATCCGCGTCCACCGCAAAGCTGAGGCGCTCCTCGAGCAGAACGGTCTCCTGGACGGCGCCGGGAGCAGCTTCCGCGATGGCGCCCACGGGATGCCAGAGATTGAGGATCACGGGATCAGCGCATTTCGTCATCATGTTATCCCTTCAAATACCCTCGGACGTCATCAGATCTGTGCCGGTATCGCACCATAGGTGACCGCCCTGTCACGCAGCCAGCGCCGATAGGAAACCGAGACGGCATCGGCGCGGATCGGCGTCTCGGCGCGCGGATCGAGCGGCAGGCGCTTGGGGACCTGGTTTTCCAGGATCGGCTTGTCCTGCGCGAAGATCAATTGCATGAAACTGCGCACCGTCGCCGCATCCATGCCCTCCTTGAGGTAGCAGAGATAGGGATGCGCGACACAGTTCTCCTCGTCGACCGGCTGCACGAACAGCGTGATGACATCCAGCCTCCCCTTCTGGATCGGATTGCTCTTGTAGAGCGCCACCGTATAGGGCCGGATCACCTTGTAGATGTACTCGACGACGAACCCTTCCTTCGCGGTCGGCGACGCGATGGGCTGGTAGAATTTGCATTCGGTCGCCAGCACCTCGTCCTGGGGCGTGATTTCCACCTTGTAAGGCACGACCTCGGTATGCGGCTCCTCGCCGAGCCAGCCTGTGTGGATGAAGGGGAAATGCCCCATGTCGAGAAAATTCTCGACGGCGCGAAGGCCCGACACCTTGACCGCGATCGAGCCGCCGCTGACCAGATGTCGATCCGCCTCGTTGGCCTCGGGGATGTAGATGATGTCGCGCCAGGGTTTGTCCAGACAGGTCCAGACGAAGCCATAGCGCTCGGCGCTCTTCAACACGTCGCCGGTATCGTTGCGAACGACTTCGATCTTGTTTGAATGTTTTCGAACGACGAGATCGACCCCAAGCAGGCGGGTCGAAAAGGGCACATCCTGGCTGAGCGATTCCTGGTCAGCGACGATATGCCAGTCGTTCAGAAGCTCGCGGTCGACGCAACGGGTTGCCATCGGCATCCCTCCCAACTCGGCTAGCCCTTCACCACGAACCTAGCCTGACGTTTCGCAATGACGAAATCACAAGATTGGATACCAATCAATGATTTTTTGTCAGCCAAAATCATTTTTTGTGTTGACAGACTATGATGATTGAATTCCGATATGGAAAACCTGAACCTGGGATATGGCACATCCCGAAGCGTCATGTCTTCATCATGGAAAGCCTGCTGATCATGTCGTCGCAAAGGCGGAGAACCGTGCCTTGAGCAGCCGCTCCCAGACGATCGCGGACACGCTGACCCGCGCCATCATCGACCATCGGCTGGTGCCCGGCTGCAAGCTCGGCGAGCGCGAGCTTGCCGAGATATTCGATGTCAGCCGCATCGTGGTGCGTCAGGCCCTGATACGGCTCGCCGATGACGGGCTGGCGCAGATCGAGCGCAACCGCGGCGCCTTCGTCGCCAGGCCAAGCATGCAGGAGGCAATGGAGATTTACGACGCGCTGACCCTTGTCGAACAGGGGGTGGCGGCCCAGCTCAGCGATCGCCTTGGCCCCGCCGGATGGGCCGAGCTGCGCCAGCATGTCGAACGCCAGCGCCAGGCAGTCGCCGCCGGCAACGATGCGCTGGCCGACGTGCTCGGCCAGGAATTCCACACGGTGTTCGTGCGCCTTAGCCGCAACAAGGTGATGCAGGAAATCCATGCCCAGCTGGTGCGCCGCACGACGCTGCTGCGCTCGCTCATTTCAGCCGATTTCGACTATTGCAATCTGCTCGACGATCATTCGAGGGTCGTCGACCTCCTGGAAAAGGGCCGCCTGAAACAGGCCATGGACCTGATCGACACGCATCACCGCACCGTGGTGCGCGGCTACATCATGGATCGCGAGGTGTTTCCGGAGATGACGCCTGCCGAAGCGCTCGCACCCTATCTCGACGGCAAGGCCGACGGAGCAACGATATCGGCTGGATTGAGGCAGGCAAAACCATCCGGGAATGGCGACGGCGCGGTGCACGCGCACGTCCATCTCCCTAACAAAGACCGGGCATCGACAAGCCGGGCATCAACCAAAAAAACCAACAGAGGGTTACCGACATGAACGACCTGACAAGGCGCGGATTCCTGAAATACAGCGGTGCGCTGGGTGCTGCGCTCGGTGCTGGAGGGCTGAGCACGGTCGCCAAGGCTCAAGAGGTGCTCAAGATCGGCGTCGTCTACGTCTCGCCGATCGCCGAAATCGGCTGGACCAAGCAGCACAGCCTTGGCGTCGAGGCGATCAAAGCCGCGTTCGGCGACAAGGCCGAACTCACCGTCATCGACAACATCTTCATGCCGCAGGATGCGGAGCGCATTTTCCGCGAGCTGGCCAGCGCCGGCAACAAACTGATCTTCGGCACCAGCTTTTCGCACGGAACGCCCATGCAGAAAGTGGCGCCGCGGTTCCCCAAGGTGGCTTTCGAACATTGCTCCGGCATCGTCCACCTTGCCAATCTGGGTACCTTTGAAGCCAAATATTACGAGGGCACTTTCGTCGCCGGCGCGGCCGGCGGCTACATGTCGAAATCCGGCAAGATTGGTTTCATCGGCGGCTTTCCGATTCCGGATATCGTCGGCCCGGCCAACGCGCTGCTGCTCGGTGCGCAAAGCGTCAATCCGAACGCCACCTGCAACGCCATCTTCCTGAATTCCTGGTTCGATCCGGGCAAAGAGAAGGAGGCCGCCAAGACGCTGCTTTCGCAAGGCTGCGATGTCATCTGCTCGATGACCGACACGGCGACGGGCGTCCAGGTCGCGGGTGAAGGCGGCGCCTGGTCGATCGGCTACGCCAGCGACATGGCCAAGTTCGCTTCGGGCAAACAGCTGACGTCCTTTGTCCTCGACTGGACCAGCGACTATGTCGGCGCCGCCAAGGCCGTCGCCGCCGGCACCTGGAAGCCGGAAGTGCGCTGGGATGGACTGGCGGCGGGCGTCGTGAAGATGGCGCCCTACAATGACGGCATACCGGCCGACACCAAGGCCAAGCTGAAGCAGCTCGAGGCCGACATCGGCAGCGGCAAGGTGCACCCCTATGGCGGCGAGTTGAAGGACCAGGCCGGCAACCTCAAGGTCGCTGCAGGCTCCGTCCTGGCCGATGACGATGTTCGCGGCATGAACTGGTTCGTCAAAGGCATGATCGGCAAGCTGAGCTGAACGCCATCAAAGAACCAGGGAGGCGCCGAGACCGACCTTCGGCGTCTCTCTGCCTGGTTCCCGTCCAACCTCGCTTCACGCCACGGCAGGACCCGCCATGCATCCGCGTCTAGAACTGCGCAACATTTGCAAGCGCTATCCCGGCGTCGTCGCCAATGACGACGTCTCGCTGTCTATCCAGCCCGGCGAAATCCACGCGGTGCTGGGCGAAAACGGCGCCGGCAAATCGACCCTGATGAAGATCATCTATGGCGCGGCGCAGGCCGATTCCGGCGAGATCTTCTGCGACGGCAATCCGATCGCGGCGCACAACCCGGCGACGTCGCGCGCGCTCGGCATCGAGATGGTCTACCAGCACTTCGCGCTGTTCGAATCCGTTTCAGTGGTCGAGAACATTGCGCTCTCGGCAAGCAGCGCCTTCGATCTGCCCTCGCTTGCCGCCAAGATCCGCGAGCTTTCGCTTCGCTACGGTATGCCGATCGATCCGCATCGCCAGGTGCATGACCTCTCTGTCGGCGAGCGGCAGCGTGTCGAGATCGTGCGCTGTCTGCTGCAGGCGCCCAAGCTTCTTATCCTCGACGAGCCGACTTCCGTGCTGACGCCACAGGCGGTGGTCAAACTGTTCGAGACGCTTCGACAACTCGCCGCTGAAGGCTGCAGCATCGTCTACATCAGCCACAAGCTCGACGAGGTGCAGGAGCTCTGTGACACCGCAACCGTGCTGCGCAACGGCAAGGTCACCGGCACCGCTCGGCCGAAAGAGACGACCTCGCTCGAGCTCGCCCGCATGATGGTCGGCTCGAAGCTGCCGGAAATGCATGTCAGCCCGCCGACCCCGAGCGAGAAGCCAGTGCTTGAGGTCAACAACCTTTCGGTCAAGGCAAGAGACCATTTCGGCGTGGATCTGAAGGACGTCTCCTTCAACGTTCATGGCGGGGAAATCGTCGGCCTGGCGGGAGTGTCCGGAAACGGCCAGGCGGAGCTTATCGCCTTGCTCAGCGGCGAACGCACGCATCACAACAACGACGCGATCAGGATTTGCGGTACCGCTGCCGCTCGCCTTCGTGCCGACGAGCGCCGTAAGCTCGGTCTCGCCTTCGTTCCCGAGGAACGGCTGGGCCGTGGCGCGGTGCCGTCGCATACGCTGTGGGAGAACGCGGTTCTGACCGCCCATCGCTTCGGCACCGTCCGCAACGGCCTGGTCGACCGGCGCAAAGCCAGCGCCTTCGCAGCTGGCATCATCGACAGGTTCAAGGTCAAGGCCAACGGTCCGGCTTCGACGGCACAGAGCCTGTCGGGCGGCAATCTGCAGAAATTCATCGTCGGCCGTGAGATCGCGCTCGAGCCGAAGCTTCTGCTTGTCTCCCAGCCGACCTGGGGCGTCGATGTCGGCGCCAGCGCCTTCATCCGCCAGACCATCGTCGACCTCAGCCGCGCCGGCGCGGCGGTGCTCGTCGTCTCCGAAGAACTCGACGAGCTGTTCGAGATTTGTGACCGGCTTCTGGTGATCTGCCAGGGGCGCGTGTCACCGCCGCTGGTACGCAAGACGACCGACCGCGAAGAGGTCGGGCTGCTGATGACCGGTCGAACGATGGGCACGGATCAAATGGCAATTGGGAGTGGCGACGTTGCGCTTCAGGATTGAACAAAGGCCGGAGCCTTCGGCAACAATGCGCGTCGCGGCGCCGGTGCTGGCGTCGGTTTTGACGCTGGTCGTCGGCTCGATCTTTTTTGCCTCGCTCGGACACGATCCGCTGCCGACGCTCTACGCCTTCTTTGTCGAGCCGTTGAATTCCCTCAACGGTTTGTCGGAATGGCTGCTCAAGGCTTCGCCGCTGATCCTCATTGCGTGTGGGCTGGCTATCGGCTTCCGCGCCAATGTCTGGAACATCGGCGCCGAGGGCCAGTTCACCATGGGCGCGATTGCGGCGAGCGGCGTCGGTCTTTTCTGGCCGAACCCGGACAGCGTGCTGCTGTTGCCGTTGATGTTCGTTGCCGGCATGGGCGCCGGCATGGCATGGGCGGCGATCCCTGCCTTCCTGCGCGCCCGCATGAACACCAACGAGATCCTGGTCACGCTGATGATGACCTACATCGCGACGCTGTTCCTGTCCTATCTCGTGCATGGACCGTGGCGCGATCCGGCCGGTTTCAACTACCCGCAGACGGCACTTCTGCCGACAGCCGCCCTGTTCGAATCCTTCGACCCGGCCTATCGGCTCAACCCTTCGATCTTCATCACCGTCGTCGCCGTGTTCGTGATGTGGCTGTTCACTGACCGCAGCTTCCTTGGCTACAAGATGTCGGTGAGCGGAGCGGCACCGCTTGCCGCCCGCTATGCCGGCTTTCGCGAATCTGCCGCCGTCTGGATCGGGCTGATGGCGGGTGGTGCGGCCGCCGGCATCGCCGGCATGGCGGAAGCCGCCGGGCCGCTCGGCCAGCTCTCGCCGCAGATTTCGCCCGGCTACGGTTTCGCGGCCATCATCGTCGCCTTCATCGGCCGGCTGAACGCCTTCGGCATCGTGCTTGGCGGGCTGTTGATGTCGCTGCTTTTCCTCGGCGGCGAAGGCGTGCAGATGACGCTGGGCCTGCCCTCGGCGCTGACGCGCATCTTCCAGGGCATCCTTCTGTTCTTCCTGCTCGCCGCCGACTTCTTCATTTTTTATCGCATCTGCCTGATACGGCCGGCCCGAGACACGCACGCGCTGGAGACAGCCTGATGGATTTGTTCATCGCCATCTTCACCGGCACCGTCATCGCCGCCACGCCGCTGATATTCGCGGCACTTGGCGAACTGGTGGTCGAGAAGTCCGGCGTGCTCAACCTCGGCATCGAAGGCATGATGCTGATGGGCGCGGCATTGGCTTTCTGGGCCGTCACAGCGGGCTATCCAATGCCGGTTGCGATCCTTGCCGGCGCCCTGGCAGGTGCCGCCGCCTCGCTGCTGTTCGGCGTTCTGGCACTGACCTTCCTCACCAATCAGTATGCGGCCGGACTGGCGCTGGCCATCTTCGGTTCCGGCGTGTCGGCCTTCCTTGGCCGCGGCTTCGGCAGCGAGCCTATCGAGGCGCTGCACGGCATCAACGTCCCTGTTCTGTCCGATCTGCCGCTGATCGGTCCGTTGCTCTTCCGCTTCGATCCGATGGTCTACCTGGCTCTGGTGATGTTCGCTGCCATCAGCTGGTTTCTCTACCGCACGAAGGCCGGGCTGATCCTGCGAACGATCGGCGAGTCACCGCAGACATCGCATGCGATCGGCTATCCCGTGATCAGGATCCGCTACATGGCCGTGCTGTTTGGCGGGGCGATGGCTGGCCTGGCGGGCGCCTATCTGTCCGTCGCCTACACACCGCTCTGGGTCGAGAACATGACTGCCGGCAAAGGCTGGATCGCACTGGCGCTGGTGGTTTTCGCCACATGGCGCCCGCTGCGCATCCTGCTTGGCGCCTGGCTGTTCGGCGGCATGACGATCCTCCAGCTGCAGGGACAGGCGCTCGGACTGGAAGTGCCGTCCGAACTGCTCTCGGCCCTGCCCTATCTCGCGACAATCATCGTTCTGGTGCTGATCTCGCGAAACCGGCAAATGCTGGCGCTACACTTCCCGGCTTCGCTAGCAAGGCCTTTCCGTCCGGCGGGTTGAGCAGCAGGGTCTATTCCCTGTTGTAGGGAATGCCGAGCGCCACTGGCTGATGGGTGCGCGACCGCAAGCCCGCAAGCAGCACAAGTGACGCCACATAGGGCAAGACGAGGAACAACTGGTGGGGGACAGGAATCCCCACCACTTGCGCATGGATGCCCAACGCCTCCAGAAACGCGAAGATGAAGATCGCTCCAACGATCCGGAACGGCATCCAGTTGCCGGCGATGATCGCGACCACGACCAGCCAGCCGCGGCCGGCAATGAGATCGGGAACGAACTTATCCGAATAGCCAAGCATCAGGAAGGCGCCGCCGAAGCCGGACATCATGCTGCCGAACATGATCGCGAGGCACTGCCTGAGGCCGACGTGCAGGCCCTTGACGTCAAGCGCCTTCGGATTTTCGCCGACACAGCGCACCTCAAGGCCGTATTTCGTTCGGTAGAGAAAGAACCAGACGAGGATGGGCACCAGGAAGCTGACATAGGTCAGCAGGCGTTGGGAAAACAGCACCGGCCCCAGGATCGGAATATCCGACAGATAGGGGATCGGAACCTGGTCGAAGCCGATGAAGGTCGGCGCCTCGCGGCCGCCAATATAGGCCTGGAACCAGAACAGCGTCACGCCCGATGCCAGGAGATTAAGGGCAAGGCCGGCTACGAATTGCTCGGCCTTCAAAACAATCGTGACGAACGACATGATCAGGCTGCTCGCGGCGCAGGCCAGGATGGCTATCGCCAGAGCCAGCCAAGGCGATCCGGTTGTTGAGGCAACCATGTAGGCGACAATGGCGCCAATCAGCATGGTGCCTTCGACAGCGATGTTCCAGATGCCCGCGCGCTGCGTGACAAGTTCGCCCATTGCCGAAAAAAGCAATGGCGTGGCAATGCGGACCATCGCCGCCAGGAGGCTTATCAGAAGCGGGCCCTGCAGCAGCTCAAGCATGGACTTCCCTCCTCACGATCTGAAGGCGCGTTGCGACGGCGGCACTGAGAAAGAACAAAAGCACCAGCCCTTCCATCGCCGACACCAGGCCTGCCGGCGTGCCACTCTTCAGCCGCATGTAGATCGTGCCGCTTTCCAGCGCGCCGAAGAACAGGGCGGCGATCATCACGCCGCTCGGGCGCAGTCCTCCCACCATGGCAACGACGATCCCCGAACTGCCGATGCCAAGCAGCGTCTCGGCACGCAGCCGGTGCGAGACACCGAAAAGCTCGCCGGCGCCAGCCAGTCCCGCCAGGGCCCCCGACATCAGCATGACGGTCAGCAGAAGCCGGCGCACATTGGTGCCGCGAAACGTCAGCGCGGTCGGGTTTGAGCCGAACGCGCGGATTTCGTAGCCCAGCGACGTCTTGTCGAGCAGCACCGCTGCGAATGCCGAGGCGGCGAGAGCGAACAGGAAGCCGACATGCAGCTTTCCCGCCCCAACGGCCAAGAGGATCGGCCACTCCAGACTTGGATCGATGGGCGGCGACTGGTGATAGGATACGGTCACGCCTGTCGCCATCCAGGGGCCGCCATCGAGAAGGTAGGCGAGCAGGTACATGACGACGTAATTCAGCATCACCGTCGAAATGATCTCGCTGGTGCCGAACCTGGTTTTCAGTGCGCCGGCCAACAGGCCGAGCACGCCGCCGCCCGCCATTCCGGCCAGCGCGAGTGTGCAGACGGCCAGCCAGCCTGGCAATGGCGCTATCCAGAAACTCACCCAATAGGCGGCCATCGCGCCGGCGAACACCTGCCCCTCCTGGCCGATGTTCCAGATCTTGGCCCTGAATGCGAACACCGTGCCCAGCCCGACAAGCAACAGCGGGGTCGCCTTCGCCAGCGAACCGAGCAATGCGCCTTGGCTGCCGAATGCGCCGACGATCAGGGCCGTGAAGGCCCTTGCAGGATCGCCGCCGGAAAGCCTCAGCAAAACAGCGGAAGCCAGGAGAGCACCTGATATCGCCGCCGAATAGCAGACGACGTTCCATCCCAGGCTGCTGCCCGAGCGTCGTTGAAATGAAATCATTGAATTCCCTGCGTAAGCTGGCTGGCATCGCCTGCCATCATCATTCCAAGTTCGAGGAGGCTGGTCTCCTCGGGTCGCACGATGCCCATGATCCGGCCCTTGAACATGACCGCTATGCGATCGCAAAGGCGCAGCAGGTCTTCGAGTTCCTCTGAGGCCAGGAGGATCGCAAAGCCCGCGGCCCGCTTTTCCAGGATTTTCTCGTAGACGAATTCGGAGGCCGCAACGTCGAGCCCTCGCGTCGGCTGGTTGGCCAGCAACAGCCGCCGCGCATGCTGGAACTCGCGGGCAAGAATGACACGCTGCGCATTGCCCCCCGACAGTCGCTCCACCGGGAGGTCCGCCGAGGCGGTCGCGACCTTGTATTCGTCGATCTTGCGCCTCGCCAACTCAGCCAGTTTGCGGCGATCGAGGAACGGACCACGACAATATTCCGGCGATCGCTGCCAGCCGAGGACAAGGTTTTCGGCGGTTCCGAACTCCGGGATCAACCCTTCGAGGAAACGATCGTCCGGAATGAAACCCACGCCGCTGTCGAGAATCTGGCGAGACGTCGGCGCGGTGACCGGGCTTCCTTCCAGCGAGAAACCGCCCGATTGAAGCGCGCGGACTCCCATCAATACCTCGAACAGTTCCTTCTGGCCGTTGCCGGCAACGCCAGCCAGCCCGAGAACCTCGTTGGCGGCGACGGTAAACGTCACGTCCTTGAGGACATCCTCGCCCCATTCGCCAACCGCCGACACCTTTTCGACCGAGAGGATTTCTCCCGCCGGCGTGACGGAATTGTCCCTGACGTTTTTCGTCACCTTGTGCCCGACCATGAGGGCGGTAATCGCCTCGGCTGTCGTATTGGCGGTGTCCACCGTAGCGACGACCTTGCCTTTGCGCAGGATGGTGACCCTGTCGGATTGCATCACCTCGCGCAGCTTGTGACTGATCAGGACAATCGACAATCCACGCTTGCGCATCCCATCAAGGATGACGAAGAGCTGGTCGGATTGCTGCGGCGTCAGGACCGCCGTCGGTTCGTCCAGGATCAGCAGCTCGGCACCGAAATAGAGCGCTTTGAGGATTTCCACCCATTGCTGTTCACCGACCGACAATTGCCAGATTTCGCGATCGAGGTCGATGTCGATGCCGCAGTCCCTGCAGAGGCCGAGAACCCTGCGGCGGGCATCGGCCTTCCTCAGCAGCAACCCGACATCGGCACTGCCGACGATGATGTTTTCGAGCACGGTGAAGTTCGACACCAGCACGAAATGCTGGTGAACCATGCCGATGCCTAACCGCAAGGCATCGGCGGGAGAGTTCAATTCCACCACCTCGCCCTTGAAGCGTATCTCGCCGCTATCGGCTTTGTAGTAGCCGTAGAGGCAGGACGACAGCGTCGACTTGCCTGCCCCGTTTTCACCGAAAAGGCAGTGGATCTCACCCTTGCGGATATCGAGATTAACCCCGTCATTGGCAATGACGCGGCCAAATCGCTTGGTAAGGTTCTGAACGTTCAGCAGGTCTTCCATTGGGTCGCACCGGGCTGCCTGGTTGATGTGTCTTACTTCACCTCGGCGGTGTTGAGCGGAACGACAAACTTGCCGGAAAGAATCTCCTGCCGCTTGGCAGATATTTCGCCCTTCACCGCCTGCGGGATCTTGCCGTCGAAATCATGATAGGGTGCGATGTCGGTGCCGCCTTCGGCCATCGAAAACCATTTCGGTTCGGCGTTGCCATTGAATTGCGCACCGGCCTTGTGTTTCAGCCATTCGCCGATGATCCAGTTGAGATCGGGTTTCCAGCTGATGATGGCGCTGGACGCAATGGCGTCGGGCGCGACCTTGCTCTGGTCGTTGATGTTGGCGAAGCACATGATCTTGTGCTCCTGGCAGGGCTTGAAATTGTCGGTCAGCATGAAAACGACGTCGGCGCCGGCCGCGATCTGCACATTGGCATGCTCAGCCGCCAGCGCATTGTCGGACCACGAGCCGATGAACGAAAGCCGATGCTGGATGTCCGGCCTGATCGACTTTGCACCCTCGAAGAACGCATTGATCTGGTCGTTGACGTCATTGGCTGGAAAGGTGCCGACGATGCCAACCATGCCTGTCTTGGTGGTATGGCCAGCCAGCATCCCAAGCAGGTAGGAAGGCTCATGCAGCCGCTTGTAGATCCAGTATTGATTTGGCCCGGCTGGGTGATTGCCGGAGCCGGTGACAACAAACATCAGGTCGGGGAACTCGACGCTCAGCTTCTGGACCTGGTCCGAATAGGTGCCATGGCCCCAGATGATGTCGTATTCACCACTCTCTGCGTAGAAACGCATGGCGTTCTCAGCATCGTCTCCGTACAGCGGATCGGTATGTTCCCATGCAATCTCCAGCCCCTCGGGCCTTTCCTGTTTCAGTTGCTCAAGCGCGTCGAGCAGTGTCCGGTCCCAGCCGACGTCAGGCAGGTCCTGCAGGATAACAGCCAGTTTCAGCGTCTTTGGAACATCCGCGAATGAGCGTACAAGCCCCGACAGAAGCAGGGCGCCCGCCGTGCCCAGGATTGCCGTGCGTCGCGTAATGGTATTCGTCATCGCTTGATCCTCTCATTCCAGTCCGAGAACTGTCCAATGCCGCCCTGTCGTCATCCGGATGTTCTTGTCTTTTCCGGTTGCCTACTTGGAGGCGGCGATCGCCTGGACAACGTCCCCATGGCGTTGTTGGCAGCCGGTCTTCGGGCTTAGGTCCGAAACTTCCACGGCGAAGGTCGGCTAACAATGGCTGCGATTTCTTTCGCGCATATCCACAATTAATCATGTCCGAAAATGCGCCCATGACTAGAGCATAGTGCCGAAAAGTGTGAAGCGGTTTTCACGGACAAACGGAAACCGTTTGTCCAGACATCATGCTCTATCTCTTTGATCTAGAGGCGGATTCCGATTTCAGGTCGATTCGACCTGAAATCATCCGGCTCTAGTGTGCGCCGATACCGTTGCCGGCCACGACGCCATAACGCAGGCCCCTTTCGCGCAGCCAGCGGCGGTAGGCGGCCGACGCGGCGTCGGCGCGGATCGGCACCTCGGAACGGGGATCCAGCGGCAGCCTCTTCGGAACCTGATTCTCCAGGATCGGCTTGTCCTGACCCAGGATGGTCTGATGAAATCGCCTCAGCGTCGCGAGGTCGCGGATCTCATCCAGCAAGCAGATGACGATATGGACGAGCACCCAGTCCTCTTCGACCGGCTGTCCGAACAGCGCGATGACGTCGCGTCGGTCGCGTTGCCGAGACCCCGTCTTGTAAAGGACGGCGCAGAACGGGTGCGGCACCCGGTAGATGTATTCCGTATCGGCCCCTGTCGTCGAACCCGCATTCGCCTGCGGCTGGTAGAACTCGCAATCGGTGACCATTATTTCGGGTGGCTCGGCCGAAACCTGCACTTTGTAACGCTTGACCTCGGTGTGCGGCTCCTCGCCGAGAATGCCGGTGTGGACGAATGGGAAATGCCCCATGTCGAGAAAGTTCTCGACGGCCCTGGGCGCCGATACGTTTACCCTTACGACGCCCTGGATGATGTGGCGGCGATCGGCTTCGGAAAATTCCGGAATCTCGAACAGGTCGCGCTCCGGCGTGCCGAGCGTCGTCCAGACATAGCCGAACCGCTCGATGACAGGTAGCTCTGTTTGGGCAGCTTCGACGGTAGCGTGGCCTTGCCAGACGGCGGCCTTGCCCTCGCGCCGGCCAACGGCAATCGGCTCACCGAGCAGGACCGTCCTCACCGCCCGATCGATCGGCAAGTCCTCGACACAGGCGACGACATGCCAGTCGTTGAGCGCAACGGGATCGAGATGAGAGAAATTGCTCATGGTGCTGTCCAGCCTGGAATGTCTGTTGTCGGTGAACGGATCTGGCCAAGGCGCGACCGGCAACCAGGTTGCAAGACATCGGTCCGTTGCCTGACGCCGGATCAACCCTGATTGCCCGACAATTCATTTGTGCCTGGAAAACCGCCATGTCCGCTCTTGAGGAAAGCATATCGCCAGTTCACCCGCCGGTTCTGGAGGCAATGCTTGCCTCGTCACCCGGAGGCACGTGGGCAACCATCAGGCGTTGCGCTTCTGCTCTCTGAGCTCGGTCGGTGAACAGTCGAACGCCAGCTTGACCTGCCGCGAGAAATGATAGGGGTTCTTGTAGCCGACCTGGTAGGCGATCTCGCTGATCGACAGTCCTGTCCGCTGCAGCAGATGCGTGCCGTAATCGAGGCGGCAACGCCACAGATATTTGGCCGGCGTCATGCCGAGATGTTTCTTGAACGCCGAGACCAGATATTGCGGGCTGACGCGCACCTGCTGCGCCACCCGCTCGATCGACAGATCGGCGGCAAAGTTCTCTTCGAGGAAACGGCGTGCCTGCAGGATCGTCTGCGGGATCGGCCGCTCCGCCTCGATCACCTCGGCCTCGTAGATGAAGGCGTGGAGCAAGGCGTTGGTCAGCGACTCGCGAACACCACTGCGGCCGCCACGCTCGCCGAGGCCAAGATCAACACCCAACTGCATGAGGGTGTGGACCATCGGCGAGGCGACGATGAACGGCGCGAACTTCTCGCGCTCCTTGTACAGCCACGCCGCGTTCTGCGGCCGGCCATCGCACCAGCTGACATGGGTCAGCGTTTCCGGCGCCACCGACGTCATGTAGCGATCACGCGTGAGCGACAGAGCACATTGTCCTGCCTCCAGTTGCAGGACGCTGTCATCCGCCTCGAGCGTCAGGGATCCGACGTGGACAAGCATGAAGGCCAGATAGTCGCCACCGATCGGCCCGTAGTCGCCGCCATTCTCATAGGTTAGTTCGCCGAAGGTGTTCTCGCGGCTAAGGTCGATCGGTGGCAGGCGCATATCGGCTTCCCCCTGTCAGACTGCCGGTGCCATGCAAATGAAGTCGATCCGCGTTCCGGCTGCGTCTCCAATTGTCGAAGCTATGGCCTCGTGACGCAAGATACCGCCAATCAACCTGCTCATGGCGGCAGACCGATGCTTCCACGCGCACAGGCCCAGGCTAGCCGAGGCGATCCGCCAGGCGATCTGCAGAGAGGCCGCCCTTGAACGCTCGCTGGTCAACGGCTTGTCGAGATCGACGTCGAGCCGCGCTGGCCAGTCGTCGTCACTCGGGTGGGATCACACTGGTGGACATAGCCGGAATGAAGGGCGCCTTGGTCAAAGGCGCCCTTCGCATCGGCGGCGCGCTTCGGTCCTGGAGGTACGGACTCAAGCATTTTGAGAGGAGCCACCCGATGAGCTCACTGGGCCGGCTTGCCCAGCGAGCATTCGTATATTTCGGCGAAGTGCTACAACAATCCGCTAGAAGTCGCGCTGGAAGCGGAGGAGGCCGCCGACGCTATTCTCTTTCGTAGCGCCGACCCAGTTACGGTTGTCAATCTGGCCAAACTTGCCATCGTGGTTATAGTCAACTTCGGCCGTGACCGTGAAGCCGGGGACGACATCGTAGGCAACGTTTGCCGCGACACCGTAATTCTTGTCATCGTCAGCGGAAACCTGGAGATTGAACGAGGTCTTCTCGTTGAACTTGTAGGTGCCGCCTCCCCAGACTGCCCAGTTGCCGCCCCACTGCTTATAGAAGTTGCGGTCGATGTTCTTGTCGGTGCCGTAGCCGGCCATCAAGAACAGAGACAGAGCGCTCGAAGCGTTCACGTCCAAGCGAACCTTGCCGGCATATTCTTCGAAGGTGCTGTCATAAGCAGCGACGCCCGTGATCGCGCCCCAGCCCTGCGTGTACTTCACGCCGCCGACGACATGCGGGACATAGCTGTCGATCGTGTCGTAACCCGAACTGATGTACGCGAAAGGCGGGACGCCGGTCGGGCCAGCGCTGCCGCTACCTTCTTCGAGGGAAACCACGCCCGACAAACCGTTGCCGAGGTCGAAGTAGTACTGGACGACGTTGCTGTCGAAGCCGCCATAGGGGACGATCGTGTCGTTGATGACGTTGCCGGCGTAACCGATGAAGGTGTCGAAGGCCGGGTCGTCCTTACCGACGCGCAGACCACCGATCTGGATCCAGGCGAAGTTCAGCGTAATGCCCGTGTTGCGGGCCTGCCAGTTGTTGCGGCTGTCGTTGGTCGTGGCCTGGTTGGCATAGTCGCCGAAGCTGTTGCCGAAGTTGAAGCGGGTCTCGGTGTAGGTCTTCAACGTGCCGAGTTCGGTTTCCTGGCCGGTCCAGGTCTTCAGGTTGAAGCGGGCATTCTTCCAGTAGGTCGAGTGGTCGTCTTCGCCCATGCTGTCAGGAACGTGATTGACGCCATCGAACGAACCGGCATCACCCACGCCGACGTCGTAGCGGACATAGCCGCCGATGCGCAGGCAGGTTTCGGTGCCGGGGATGTAGAAGTAACCAGCGCCGTAGACGTCGCAGATCTTGACGTATTCAGCGGGTTCCGGCTCGGCAACAACGACGGCGTCGGCGGCGCGCGCACCGGAAACTGCGATCAGAGCCGCAGCTGAGCCGAAAAGAAGGCTCTTGATGTTCATTTTCCTCTCCATTCAAAAGATCAAAAAAAGCCAGGGTATCTTTCGAGGCTGGCAACCCGCTCCCCGGAAAACGCCGCACCCATGGATCCAAGCTCCTCCTGCCGTCCGCAGCCGAAGGCGCCACTTCCGTCAATCGACGGAAATTGCTTGCAAAATGGCTCGGACGACAAACTTGGCGGTGGATGTATGCGGTGATTTCGCGATGACGTTAGGACAGGCGCAACTCGTCACGAATGGCGCTGCTACGCAAAACCATATCTGTGGCTAATGCCCTGTCCGCGGCAGCCATGTATCTGCCTGTGGCGCGCTCCCCGGACGGTCAACCGGGTCTGGGCTCGTAGATCGGGAATGCCTCGCAAAGCTCCTCGACCGACCGCCGAGCCGCCTTCTCCTGTTCGGCGCCCCATTGCGTTCCGACCGCATCCAGCACGTCGGCTATGAGATTGCCGACACGGGCAAACTCGCCCTCGCCGAAACCGCGCGTGGTGGCGGCCGGTGTGCCCAGCCGTATACCGGAGGTGACGGCAGGCGGCGCCGGATCGAAAGGAATGCCGTTCTTGTTGCAGGTCAGCCCTGCCCTGCCCAACGCCTCCTCCGCGTCCTTGCCGGACAGGCCCTTGCCGCGCAGGTCGACCAGCAGCAGATGCGTATCGGTTCCGCCGGAGACAATGTCGAATCCGCGCTCGCCAAGCGTCGCGGCCAGCTTTCTGGCATTCGCCACCATCTGCCGGGCATAGGTCTTGAACCCGTCCTCCAAGGCTTCACCCAGGGCAACGGCCTTGGCAGCAATGACATGCATCAGCGGGCCTCCCTGCAGGCCAGGGAACACCGCCGAATTCAGCTTCTTGGCGATGTCCTGGTTGTTGGTCAGGATCATGCCGCCGCGCGGGCCGCGCAGCGTCTTGTGCGTCGTGGTGGTGACGATATCGGCGACCTCGACCGGGTTGGGATGCACGCCGCCGGCGACCAGGCCGGCGAAATGCGCCATGTCGACCATCATCAGCGCGCCGACGGCATCGGCGATCGCCCGGATGCGCTTGAAGTCGATGATGCGCGGATAGGCCGATCCACCCGCGATAATCAGCTTTGGCCGTATTTCCCGCGCCTTGGCCTCCAGCTCCTCATAGTCGATAAGGCAGTCGCTCTGGCGCACGCCGTATTGCACGGCGTTGAACCATTTTCCCGACAGTGTCGGCCGGGCACCGTGCGTCAGATGCCCGCCGGCGGCGAGCGACAGACCCATGAAGGTGTCGCCCGGCTTCAGCATGGCGAGCATCACCGCGCCATTGGCCTGGGCGCCGGAATGCGGCTGCACATTGGCGTGCGCCGCGCCAAACAGCCGGCAGGCCCTGTCGATGGCAGCCGCTTCGGCCAGATCGACATATTGGCAGCCGCCGTAGTAGCGGTGCCCCGGATAGCCCTCGGCATATTTGTTGGTCATCACCGAGCCTTGTGCCTCCAGCACAGCCGGCGAAACGATATTTTCGGATGCGATCAGCTCGATTTCGGACCGCTGCCGGCCCATCTCGCGTGCAATCGCATCGGCGACCACCGCATCCTGGAGCTTGAGGTTCCTCTGGAAAAAGCCGGTCATTCTGCTCGTCTCCTGGCGGCAAAAGGCGGACACGGTTTTCGGCGTCGCCATGCCTGGTGTTGGAACTGAAACGGGGAGCTAGTTCACTGCGTCAGGCGGGGTGCGGCCTTCGAAGAAGGCCGACAGATTGTCGATCACCCGCATGCCCATTGCGATGCGCGTTTCGCTGGTGGCGCTACCCAGATGGGGCAGCAGCACGACATCTTCACGCTCCGTCAAGGCGCGCGGCACGAACGGCTCCGTCTCGAACACGTCGAGCCCGGCACCAGTAATCCGACGCTCACGCAGCGCCTGGACCAGTGCGTCCTCATCCACCACATCGCCACGCGCGGTGTTGACCAGGAAGGCTGATTTCTTCATGCGGGCAAGACGACGTTCGTTGATGAGGCGGGTGTTTTCGCCACCGCCCGGACAATGCAGCGACACGAAATCCGAGGCCGCCAGCACCTCGTCCACAGTCGCCAGCTGCCGCGCCGGCATGCCGGGGTGGGGAACCGGCTGGCTGTCGAAGAAGACGACCTCCATGCCGAAGCCGAAGTGACAGCGCCTGGCCATGGCCTGGCCGATCCTTCCCATGCCGATGATGCCGACGGTCTTGCCGCTGACCTGGGTGCCGCAGAGATGCGTCGGCCGCCAGCCGGTCCATTTGCCGGAGCGCAGCTCGCGCTCGCCCTCTCCGGCACGGCGCGCGCACATCAAAAGCAGCGTCATGGCGAGATCGGCGGTGGCATCGGTCAACACGGCGGGCGTGTTGGTGACGATCAGCCCTGCTGCGCTGGCGGCGGCAATGTCGATGTGGTTGAAGCCGACACCGAAATTGCCAAGTATTCTTGCCCTGACCCCGCCTGCAAAGAGATCCGCGCCAAGCCGATCGGTTACGGTCGGCAGCACGGCATCGGCAAGCAGCAGGGCCTGGCGAAGCTCTTGTTGCTCATAGGGCCGATCGGCTTCATTCAGCGTGACATCGAAATGGTCGCCAAGGCGCTGTTCGACCTCATGCGGCCAGCGCCGGGTAACGATTACCTTCGGTTTGCTCATGGCTACGATCCTCTCAAGCCGCGCGTTCGTGCCGCGGCTGCAAGGTCCGGCCGATCTCGGCGCGGTACCATTCCTGCGCAGCGGCAACACCGGAGCCGGCCTCGATTCGGGCTCCGGCGTCGCGTAACGACATTTCCGCCGAGGCCAGGGCGGCGAGGCACATGACCTCGTTGAGGTCGCCGAGATGGCCGATGCGGAACACGCGGCCAGCCACCTTGCTGAGGCCCGCGCCGAAGGATGTGCGATATCTGGAATATCCGTTGGCGATGACCTGTCTGGCATCGACATCCTCGGGGACGACGATCGCCGAAACCGTATCCGACCACCATTTTTCCTCGTTGGCGCAGAGCTTTAGTCCCCACGCATGCACGCCGCGGCGCACACCTTCGGCGAGCCGGTGGTGCCGGGCAAAAATCTGCTCCAGTCCCTCGGCAAAGATAAGGTCGAGGCTGGCTCTCAGGCCAAGCAGCAACTGCGTTGGCGGCGTATAGGGGAAGAAGCCGGTCTTGGACGAAGCCTGCATATCCTCGAAGCTGAAATAGCAACGCTCCATGCGCGACTGCTTGTGCGCTTCCAGAGCCTTGGCGCTCACCGCCAGGATGCCGAGACCGGCAGGCAGCATCAGCCCTTTCTGCGAACCGGTGATGGCGAGGTCGACGCCCCATTCGTCCATCCGGAAATCGATCGAGCCGATCGAGCTGACGCCGTCGACGAACAGCAGCGCATCGTGAGCCGTTTCGTCGAGCGCGGCACGCACGCCGGCGACGTCGGACGTCACGCCGGTCGCGGTCTCGTTGTGGGTGGCGAATACCGCCTTGATCTTGCTGCCCTTGTCGTCGCCCAGCCGTTGCCGATAGGCGTCGAGCGGAACCCCCTCACCCCATTCGACATCGATGCAATCGACCTCAAGTCCAAGGCGCTCGGCCATGTCGACCCAAAGATGCGAGAACTGGCCGAAGCGCGACATCAGCACCCGGTCGCCGCGGTTGAGCGTGTTGGAGATTGCCGCTTCCCAGGCGCCGGTGCCTGAGCCCGGAAAGATGAAGACGCTGCCGGTTTCGGTCTTGAAGATCTGCTTCAGGTCGCGAAACAAGGGCAGCACCAGTTCCGGAAAATCCGATGCGCGCATATCCTGCATCGGCACGTTCATGGCCCGCCGCACAGCGTCGGGAATGTTGGTCGGACCCGGGATAAAGAGATGCGCCGTTCCATTTTTCATGATCTGGTTCTCCTGTTGATATGAGCATCGCCACACACGGGTCGGTGTTGCCGCCTTACGCGAACACAACCGTTTTTCGTCCGTTGATCATCACGCGGGCTTCGAGGTGCCGTTTGATGGCACGCGCCAGAACGCGGCTTTCGATGTCACGGCCGGCCGCGATAAAATCCTCGACGCTCATGGAATGCGTTACCCGCTCGGTTTCCTGCTCGATGATCGGCCCCTCGTCGAGTTGAGCGGTCACATAGTGAGCCGTGGCGCCGATCAGCTTCACTCCGTGCTCGAAAGCCTGGTGATACGGCCGCGCGCCCTTGAAGCTTGGCAGGAACGAATGGTGGATGTTGATGACCTTGCCGAACAGGCGCCCCGCGAGGTCGTCGGAATACACTTGCATGTAGCGAGCCAGGACGACGAGGTCGGCGCCGACGTCCTCGATCACCGCCAGTATCCGGCCTTCCTGTTCCTGCTTGTTCTCCTTCGAGATGGGCAAGACGTGGTAGGGAATGCCAGCCCATGCCGCAGTTTCGCGGCTGTCTTCGTGGTTGGAGATGATCGCTGCGACCTCGGCTTCGAGCCAGCCAACACGGATCTGGTAGATGAGGTGAAGCAATGCATGGTCAAACTTCGAGACCATGATGACGATTTTCGGCCGACGGCTCCGCTCAAGCAGGCGGCTGCTCAGGCCGAAGCGATCCACCACAGGCGCAAGTCCCTTGGTGATGGCATCGGCAGACACCCAGGCGGGCGCCGAAAAGGCAATGCGCATGAAGAAACGGTTCGAGGCCCTGTCCCAATGCTGGCTGCTTTCAGCAATGTTCGTGCCAAGGTTGGCGAGTTCGGTCGTCACTGCCGCTACGATCCCGGCCTGGTCTTCGCAGGACAGCGTCAGAATGAACGACAGTCGAAGCGCTGCACAATTCATCGTTCGTTGACCCGCGGCCAGCACGCCTCGCGATAATCGGCGAACCAGGCAAGCGTCTTTTCCCATCCGCCGAATGGGAAGAAATGGAGGTGTAGTGGCGCGGTCGGCGCCGGGTAGCTTGCCGCCATGGTTTGTAAGATCTCGGCTGGGTTCCGGTCGGCCACGATGTTGAAGAGGCCGCTGGCGGAACGCCGCAGCGCCGCGATCGAAGGGCCGACACCGCACATCATGGCGAACCGGATGAGTTTGGTAAGGCTGGTCACACCGGCCAGACCAACATGAACCGGCAGCCCGGGATGCGCCGTATGCAGACTGCTCGCCCAGGCGGCGATCATGTCGCCATCGAAGGCGAATTGCGATACGACCCTGGCTTCCAGCGACCGCTCGGCACAGATCTCGAGCTTGCGCCGCAATGCGTCCGTCAGCACGGCTTCGACGATGCTTGGATGCCCTTCCGGATAGCCGGCGACGAAGGCGGTTCGTATCGCACTGTCTTTGACCACGGGATGGGCGAGCAACTGGGTTGCCTCTCCCAACGGCCCCGGAAAGAGAGCCGGATTGCCGCCAAGAAAGAGCGCTTCACTTATCCCGTTTCGACTGTGGGCGGTGACAAGATCGACATAGTCCTGCTCCGAATTGAAGTTCCGCGCGCCCAGATGTGGCACCGGCACAAAGCCCAACTCCTTGATCCGGCGCGCTGCTTCGATTTGCAAAGCCTCGGGCTTGCCGGGAAGGTGAGTAAGAAAGACGCGCGAGCCAAGCGGGAAGCAGTCGGCTGGTGGCGCAAAGGTGCGTGCCTGCGCCGGTGCCAGTTCAATCGACACCTCCGCGTCGAACGCAAATGTAGCCGAACCTCGCGTCTGGATAAGCTCTTGGCGCATGTCGTTCATGATCTTTCCAGGTCTCTCCCGACCAGCTTCACGATTTCGCGGCACCCTAGGCCGCGGCAATGGGAGCCGGGCAGACCAGCTGCCCGGCTTGTCGTCGCGGGAGGATGCAACGACAGGACTCTCAGTTCTGAAACAGCGTTTCGCTACCCGTTGGCGGCGCGTTTGAGCGACAGGAACGGCAGCGCCACGACACGCGCCCTGACATCGGCCGCCACGCCATCCTTGTTCCACTTCAGCGTGAGCTCGGTGCCGGTCTCGGCGGCCTCACGCCGCAGATGGCCGAAGCCGATCATCCTGCCGGTCGAAGGTGACCAGGCGACGCTGCTGGCGTGCCCAACTTCCTTCCCGCCGCGAAAGGCTTTCAGCGGATACCACTGCACGCGCCGCAGATTTCCGGGCGCATTGCTCTCAAGCCCCTTGCCGTCGAGGGCTTGCGACCAGTCGATGTCGAGCCCGACGAGCTGGCGATGGTCACCCGTGTTCGACATGCGCTGCAGCGCGGCCTTGCCGATGAAATCGGCCTTGCGAAAGTCGACCAGCCGGCCCAGGCCGAGGTCGAAGGGCGACGCACGATACTTTCCAGCTGCCTGAATGCCGGCGCCGCCATGGTCTGGGCCGGCACTTGTATAGTCGTAGCCAACGATCAGCAGCCCGGCTTCGAGACGTGCTATGTCGAGCGCCCAGGCGCCGGCAGGAAGGATGCCAAAAGGCTTGCCTGCCGCCTCGACCGCGTCCCACACGGCGGCGCCGTCATCCGCCTTGACCCACAATTCATAGCCATGCTCGCCGGTAAAACCCTGGCGCAGGATCTCGACCCGTCTGCCGGCAATTGTGACGATGGCCAAGCGAGAGAACGGCAATTCCTGCACGGACTGGGTGACAGCCTCCAGCACTTCGCGGGAACGCGGTCCCTGCAAGGTGAGGATGCCGTAGCTATCGGATATGTCGGTGACACGGACGTCGAGGCCTTCGGCATGCTGCTTCCACCAGGAAAGGCCGGGATCGGCGGAAACGCGGAAGGTGGTTTCATCCATGCGGAAAACCAGACCGTCGCCGATGACATGGCCGTTCTCGTCGCACCACGGTGCATAGTAGATCTGGCCGACCTGCAGCTTCTTGATGTCGCGCGGGATGAGCGCATCCATCATCCTCTCGGCATCCGGACCGGCAATGACATATTTCGACAGTGGTGACATGTCGCCCATGGCCACCCTGTTGCGGATAGCCGCCAGTTCCTCGACCATATCGGAGTAGC
This sequence comes from Mesorhizobium sp. ISC11, assembly GCF_037162595.1. Lineage (NCBI taxonomy): Bacteria > Pseudomonadati > Pseudomonadota > Alphaproteobacteria > Hyphomicrobiales > Phyllobacteriaceae > Mesorhizobium > Mesorhizobium sp. ISC11. Next base: position 6,314,320 of record NZ_JAVSPW010000001.1, on the reverse strand, counting down.
AATCGACGACCATGTTCCTGTCCCAGCGCATCCAGAGTGCGTTCTGGTTCAGTGGCGCCGTCCGTTCGACGAAGGGCGTGCCGCGAAAGGCGACATGGGCATCTGCCACCACGCTCAGGCCGGACGTGAATTTGATGTCGTTCATTCCAGGTCTCCTCCCAGTCGCAAGGCACTTTGCTGCGACATTCGACGACAACGGCTGAAGAACAGCGCACCTCGCGCCATGGAAACGAAACCATCCAAGCACAGACCGCAGGGACGGCTTCCTGCGAGCAGCAACCCGCTCAGTCAGATGTCTCTTGCCTCATCCGTATCTTGGGTGAGACTTTCACTTCGCAGCGTTTTTCGGAATGCCCCCGGTTGCCGACGGCATACCCGCAGTTCAACCTGAATATTTGAAGCCGCCGTCGGATTGCTTTCGCTGTCAGCCTTCACCGGCAAATGCTCGCTTGCGGTCGACCAGGTAACGCCGTCTCACCGCACAAGCTCGGCCCGTTCAGCCGTAGCGTCGAAGCCTGAATTGGCAGCTCGACGCGTGGGGGGAAAGGCGGTAGCGCGCTGGCGCTAGCAAATTTCTCACCCAGGAGTGCGGTGAGACGTCCGGCGATTTCGACTTCGATTCCGCGGATCATCGTGCGATCGAATGCTGGCATTTCAACCAGGTCCAGCATCGCCTCCGCAGAATCGTCAGCCGGCCTGCTACGCTGCGAGGGAGCCCGCCGGTCCGTCGTAGATTATAGCAATATGTATATTAGCTATTCCTTGACAATCGATGTGGGCTCTGGTTTCCTGATTTTACGGGTATTTAACCAAGTTCGTTGCGTTTTTTACGGACGGTGTTCGCATGTCAACAGTGGTTGTCGCGGACCCGCGGGGGGTATATCTCGCCGGTCTGGAATGGGTGTTGCAGAAGGCTGGACACGATGTTGTCGCCCAGTGTCGCCGCCCTGTGGACGTTCTCGCTCATGTGGAGCGCCATCAGCCTGATATGGTCATCGTAGGCGTGGATCTCGCGGATCAGCAGACATCAGGTCTTTCCTCACGGCTGAAGGCCGGCAACAGCGCTCTCGGCATCATCTTCATCGTACAGCCAACCGGCAGGCTCGATGTCAGGGAAATACAGACGCTCGACGTCGATGGCCTGTTTCTGGACGGCATCAGCCACCGCTTTCTCATCGAATGCGTGAATGCGGTGGCGGCGGGCAAGAAGTGGATCGACAACAAGATCGTCCAGCAGCTGCTGATGCCCGGTTCGCAGCCGCAGCCAATGTCCCGGCTGACCGGGCGGGAGACCGAAATCGCCGATCTCGTCTCGCGCGGGCTGCGCAACAAGACCATCGCGCAGCGGCTGCATTTATCCGAAGGCACGGTGAAGATGCACCTGCATCACGTCTACGAGAAGTTGCACCTAGGCGGCCGGGCGGAACTGGCCTGGATGACGCACGGCAAAGCCGCCGAGCGTCCGGGAATGGGCCGAACCGGCCTGCTCTGAACACTCTCCACTCGCACCGACATTGTACGCACGGCAACGGCCGCAGAGCCGTCTGACGGCATCTGGCGCGTGCCTGCGCGACCTCCCGCAGCGCCGGTCAACCTGACCTATCGATGGATATATATCGTTCGATCAGGTGCGGACATTGACCGCAATACTATCGAAGCGGGAATGGACGCGCCCTCTGCGCCGGCGGCACAATGAAATTGGAGGGGCGCATTTCAGTATGCGACCGGCTGCACCGGGGTAGGTGCATTTCCGGCATTAGGGGCTGCATCCCTTTTCCAGAGAGAATTTTGAACCAAGGAGAATCTCCATGGCACTCGACATCTTGACCCAGGACATCGTCCTCGACGAGACCACCGGTTTTACGGACGATGATATCAATCCGGCCATTCCGCCTTACGATACCAACCCCACGGTGCAATATCTCCTAAGTCTCGACGATCCGGGTGGGCTGACCTCGCCGGAGGTCGCCTTCCAGGCCAACTTCGTCGTGGCCTCGGCGAGCGCGGGAGAAACCATCACCTCGGTCGTCCTCTCCCAGAATCTCACCGGAACCCCGTTTTCCACCACCGTCGGCGTCAACAGCGGCATTCAGACGGTCGATGGCAATTATGTCTGGCTGTTCAAAGACGCAGACCCGACCCATGCAAACGTCGTAATCGGTGTCATCGGCACCTCTGACCCGTCCGCCGCACCGGCCGCAACCGGCCCGCTCGCTTTCTCGTTTGGGCTGGTCAGCACCAGCGCCACCAATGCGGACCTGTACACGGTCGAGTATGTGCCGTTGCTCAATCCGGACGCGACCAATCCGGACGACCGTATCGGTTTGACCAACAAGGTGTTCGCGTCGGTCACCGGCACCTCCGTGGCTAGTTTTCTGGGCTCAGCCGCCGCGCCCGGCAACAATGATTTCTATCTGATCAATTCGGCCAATGACGCTTCCAAGCAGCTGCTGGTAATCGGTTTGAACGGTGGCAGTGCCAACGTCAGCGAACAGGGCTTCGGCATCAACAACCAGAGCATCAATCCGAACGAAACGCTGCAGGTCGATTTTGTCACCGGCGGTACCCTGAACGCAGGGAGTGCGTCGCAAATCCAGTACGGCAACCACATCGAGACCATCACGCAGGCCGGGTTCACGATCAGCCAGATCACACCTTCCACTCCGACTGCGCGTGTGGACGTCACCGTCAGCGCCTTCAACAATACGGGCAACGACCAAGGCACGAACTTCTTTGACGGCACCACGACCAGCCCCGTGGATATCACCGGCATCAAGTTGACGGGTACATCGGGGTTTGCGTCCGTCATCACTGTCGATGGCACCTATGCGACCGGCAGCGGCAACATCACCGTCACCGGGCTCAGCGGGACCGGAAACGCCGTCACCATCACCGGGCTCGACAACACCACCACCGTCGATATCACCACCGGCAGCCCAATGGATCGGCTGACGGTCAAAGGGGTCGATGCAAACGAGGGGTGCGACATCTCCGAGTTCCATTTCTCGGCGACGAGCACCAACGCCTATAGCGAAGAGGTCGGCTCCCACATCAACTTCGACGATGATGGCCCGAGCATCTCGACCACCGGCGCCGAGCCGACGCTGACCGTCGACGAGTCGGTTCTTACCACCAACGACACGCAGAGCTTTGCCGCCAACTTCAGTTCGGGCTTCGGCGCCGACGGGGCCGGCACGCTGACCTACGCACTGGGCGTCGTGGCAGGCCCTTCGGGTCTGATCGACACGGCGACCGGTCAGGCGGTCATCCTCTCGCTCAATGGCAGCGTCGTCGAAGGCCACACCATCGGCTCCAACGACCTCGTATTCACCGTCTCCGTCAGCGCCGCCGGCGCCGTCACCCTCGACCAGCTCCGGGCGGTGGTCCATGCCGACGCCAGCAACCCCGACGACAGCACCAGCCTGGCCGCCGACAATCTGGTCACGCTCACCGCGACCGTCACCGACAAGGATGGCGACCACCTGTCGGCCAGCCTCGACATCGGCCAGAATCTCAACTTCAAGGATGATGGCCCGAGCATCTCGACCACCGGCACCGAGCCGACGCTGACCGTCGACGAGTCGGTTCTTACCACCAACGACACGCAGAGCTTTGCCGCCAACTTCAGTTCGGGCTTCGGCGCCGACGGGGCCGGCACGCTGACCTACGCACTGGGCGTCGTGGCAGGCCCTTCGGGTCTGATCGACACGGCGACCGGCCAGGCGGTCATCCTCTCGCTCAATGGCAGCGTCGTCGAAGGCCACACCATCGGCTCCAACGACCTCGTATTCACCGTCTCCGTCAGCGCCGCCGGCGCCGTCACCCTCGACCAGCTCCGGGCGGTGGTCCATGCCGACGCCAGCAACCCTGACGACAGCACCAGCCTGGCCGCCGACAATCTGGTCACGCTCACCGCGACCGTCACCGACAAGGATGGCGACCACCTGTCGGCCAGCCTCGACATCGGCCAGAATCTCAACTTCAAGGATGATGGCCCGAGCATCTCGACCACCGGCGCCGAGCCGACGCTGACCGTCGACGAGTCGGTTCTTACCACCAACGACACGCAGAGCTTTGCCGCCAACTTCAGTTCGGGCTTCGGTGCCGACGGGGCCGGCATGCTGACCTACGCACTGGGCGTCGTGGCAGGCCCTTCGGGTCTGATCGACACGGCGACCGGTCAGGCGGTCATCCTCTCGCTCAATGGCAGCGTCGTTGAAGGCCACACCATCGGCTCCAACGACCTCGTATTCACCGTCTCCGTCAGCGCCGCCGGCGCCGTCACCCTTGACCAGCTCCGGGCGGTGGTCCATGCCGACGCCAGCAACCCCGACGACAGCACCAGCCTGGCCGCCGACAATCTGGTCACGCTCACCGCGACTGTCACCGACAAGGATGGCGACCACCTGTCGGCCAGCCTCGACATCGGCCAGAATCTCAACTTCAAGGATGATGGCCCGAGCATCTCGACCACCGGCACCGAGCCGACGCTGACCGTCGACGAGTCGGTTCTTACCACCAACGACACGCAGAGCTTTGCCGCCAACTTCAGTTCGGGCTTCGGCGCCGACGGGGCCGGCACGCTGACCTACGCACTGGGCGTCGTGGCAGGCCCTTCGGGTCTGATCGACACGGCGACCGGCCAGGCGGTCATCCTCTCGCTCAATGGCAGCGTCGTCGAAGGCCACACCATCGGCTCCAACGACCTCGTATTCACCGTCTCCGTCAGCGCCGCCGGCGCCGTCACCCTCGACCAGCTCCGGGCGGTGGTCCATGCCGACGCCAGCAACCCTGACGACAGCACCAGCCTGGCCGCCGACAATCTGGTCACGCTCACCGCGACCGTCACCGACAAGGATGGCGACCACCTGTCGGCCAGCCTCGACATCGGCCAGAATCTCAACTTCAAGGATGATGGCCCGAGCATCTCGACCACCGGCGCCGAGCCGACGCTGACCGTCGACGAGTCGGTTCTTACCACCAACGACACGCAGAGCTTTGCCGCCAACTTCAGTTCGGGCTTCGGTGCCGACGGGGCCGGCATGCTGACCTACGCACTGGGCGTCGTGGCAGGCCCTTCGGGTCTGATCGACACGGCGACCGGTCAGGCGGTCATCCTCTCGCTCAATGGCAGCGTCGTTGAAGGCCACACCATCGGCTCCAACGACCTCGTATTCACCGTCTCCGTCAGCGCCGCCGGCGCCGTCACCCTTGACCAGCTCCGGGCGGTGGTCCATGCCGACGCCAGCAACCCCGACGACAGCACCAGCCTGGCCGCCGACAATCTGGTCACGCTCACCGCGACTGTCACCGACAAGGATGGCGACCACCTGTCGGCCAGCCTCGACATCGGCCAGAACCTCAACTTCAAGGATGATGGCCCGAGCATCTCGACCAGCGGCGCCGAGCCGACGCTGACCGTCGACGAGTCCAACTTGGGTGCCAACAGTGCGGATTTCGCGACCGTTTTCACCCCAAACGCCGGCGCGGATAGTGACGCTATCAGCTATGCGCTCGGCATCAATCAGGTTACGAACGTTAGCGGCCTCACTGACACCTTGACCGGCCTGTCCGTCCTGCTTTTCGTCGAAGGCGGCGAGGTGGTCGGTCGTGCCGGTTCAGCCGCTGGCGATATTGTGTTCACGGTGAGCGTGGCTGTTGACGGGACCGTGACGCTCGATCAGGCACGTGCCGTCATACACTCGCCCGACACCGGACCGGATCAGCAAACATCGCTGGCAGCCGATGATCTCGTAACCTTGACGGCGATCATCACCGACGGTGACGGCGACCAGGCCTCGGACAGTGTCAACATCGGTACAAGCCTCGTCTTCAAGGATGATGCGCCGACGATCACAGTGCCGTTCGACGGTGACCAGAACGCCGGCAACGGTATCGGGACCCCCGAGACTCTGGCCAACACGCTCAACGCGTCGGCCACCGGAGCCTTCGGGTACGACATCGGCGCGGATGCTCATCCGGCCGCGTTCTATGCGAGTGGTTCTGACTTTGTCGACCAGAATGGCGCGCTTGCCGGCGTCCGGATCGGGCTCGCCGGCACGATCACCGGCGGCGGCGGCGGTAACATTCTCACCTCGGAGGTGACGCTGGCGTCGGAGAGCCTTACCTCCGCGACGTTCAACTTCACTTTCACCTACGACAAGGATCCGGCGGCTGGCACCCAGACCGGAACGGCGGGCGGCACCCTCGTCTTCGACAAGATTGCCGATACTTATACCATCCACCTGACCGACCCTCTCGAAGGCTTCAGCTTCGACGTTATCCACACCAGCCAACTCTTGTCCAAGGAGCCCCTCGGCAATACGGGCCACCCACAGATCGTGCTGGAAAAATTGCAGGCTGATGATCCGAATACGCCGGCTAACGAAAACTTCTACGTGCAGTTCACGGGCAACTTGATCAACAAAGCCAACCCGTTCAGCTTGACAGCCAATGGCGAGGGGTCATCCGGCGACGCCACCTTCACCCTAGGTGGTCACGAGATGGTGAGCAACGCCAATGAAAGCTGGGTATCCGCGACGCAGAGTACCAACGGTGTCGCCGGTGACACGATCCAGAAAGGCGAACTGCTCACATTGCGGTTCTTCGACAGCAACGTCGGTATCAACAGTCAGAACGAAGCTACCCAGCCGACAGCGACCGCCGGCACCATGGCCATCAAGTTCGACGGCATCGGCAACAGCGAGGATCTGATGCTGATCCTCAACCTGATCGACGACAAGGGCACGGCGTCGACGCTCGACGATGTCTCGATTACGAGGGCGATGTACGTGCAGAATGCCGACATCTTCAAGATGGGTCACGTCCCGGCCCCGTACAGCGGCGAGTTCACGCTCGACAACAATGACGGCCTCGTGATCATCGAGCAGAACGACTACAACGCAGCCGGCGAGCACTTCGTGTTGCAGGGTGTCCAGATCATGCAGTCGGGCAACGGCATCACCGGCAACAACACGGCAATCAACCTGAACCCGACGACCGGCGCCGGTGGCGGCAGCGATGCGACCACCAACCTGGTGAATTTCGACCCCACCGACAACGACGTGCTGAAGATCACGGACATCGGCTTCACCTCGACCTCGACCCAGACGCCGGATGCCCACCTCGACTTCGCCTTCAAAGTGGCGGACGCGGACGCGGACCAGACGGCGATGCAGCACATACTTGTCGACGTCGCCTGACACTGGCCAACGGGGGGCAGCCAATGCTGCCCCCAACCTTCCCGCACGAGATGTCATCCCGCACACCAGAGAAATAACGATGAAAACCAAACAACAGCCCCCTGCCCTGCAGGTGGTGATGAAAGAGGCCAGACGTGCCATCCGGCCGCTTGTCTGGTTCAGCGGCGGCATCAACGTGCTGATGCTGACCGGAGCGCTCTACATGCTCCAAGTCTACCACCGCGTGTTGTCCAGCCACAGCCTGGAGACGCTGGTGATGCTGTCGCTGATGGCGGCAGGGGCGCTCGCGGCAATGGCGGGGCTGGAGGTGGTGCGCGGGCGCCTGCTGGCTACCGTCGGATCGTGGATGAACGCGCGATTGGCACCGGTTCTCCTGACCGCATCGGTGGAATATGCCGCCTCGGCGCCAGGCCAAGCCAACGCCCGTCCGCTGCGCGACCTGGATCAAGTGCGCAACTTCTTCACCAGCCCCAGCATCTTCCCGATCCTCGACGCGCCTTGGGCACCGTTGTTCTTCGTTGCCATATTCTTCATGCACCCATGGCTGGGCTGGTTGGCGCTTTGCGGCGGGATCGTGCTGTTTGCTTTGGCGCTGCTCAACGAATACCTCACACGCAAGCCGCTGACCGAGGCCGCAAGCGCACAGTCGCGGGCCTATGTGCAAGCCGAGGCGGCGATCCGCAACGCCGAGGTCGTCCAGGCGATGGGCATGTTGAAGCCATTGCTGGAAGGCTGGAAGGCCCAACAGGACGAGGCCAACAAGGGACAGGTTCTTGCCGCCAACCGTGGCGGCGTCATCGCGGCCATCGCGCGTTGCCACCGGCTGGCCCTGCAAATGGCCATACTCGGCCTCGGCGCCTATCTGGTTCTTCGCAACGAGGCCTCGCCAGGCATCATGATCTCCGCCTCGATCCTGATGGGTCGCGCCTTGTCGCCGGTCGAGCAAGCGATCGGCACATGGAAGGCGACGGTGGGAGCGCGTGCCGCTTACAAACGCCTCACCGCGGTCGCCGGACAGCACCGGGAAGCCACACCGGTCCTGCCACTGCCCCGTCCGAAAGGCAGGTTTGAGGCCGACAACCTTGTGCTTGCCCGACAGGGTGGCGAGCACATCCTGAAAGGCATCAGCTTCCGTCTCGAGCCGGGTGAAGCGATGGCCCTGATCGGTCCGAGCGGGGCCGGCAAGACGAGCCTGGCGCGCATACTTGCCGGTGCCTGGCGCCCGTCGGGGGGGCGTGCCTTGCTGGACGGAACGGATGTTGCCCAATGGGCGGCGGAAGACCGTGGCCGTTATGTCGGCTATTTGCCGCAGGACATCGAACTCTTCGCCGGCACCGTATCCGACAACATCGCCCGCTTTGCGACGGTCAATCCGGCGGTCTTCCAGCACGTGATCAAGGCAGCGCAGTTGGCCGGCGTCCACGAACTCATCAAGGGGCTGCCGAAGGCCTACGGCACCGAGATCGGCGAGGCGGGTGCGATACTGTCGGGCGGGCAGCGCCAACGCATCGGGCTGGCGCGGGCACTTTACGGCGACCCCACGCTGCTTATCCTCGACGAACCCAATTCCAACCTCGACAGGGAGGGCGAGGAGGCATTGATTGCCGCTCTCGGCGTGGCCAAGGCGACGAACACAACCGTTATCCTGATCGCGCACCGCGCCAACATCTTGGAGAAGGTAGACAAGATACTGGTCCTCAACAGGGGTCAGCAAGATCTCTTCGGGCCGCGCGACCATGTCTTCAACGAACTCGCCAACCGCGTCAGCAAGGTGGCCCATCTGCCCAAGGCTGCCCAGTTGCCTGCCCTCGAAGTGGTCAAGGAAACCAAAGAGGTCAAGGAAGCATGAGCCGCCCCCCGGAATTGAACGTCGTGCCGCTGCCCCTTCCGCCGCCCACCCTGCTGCAACCGATGCCGCTGCGTCTCACTGGCGTGACCTGCACCGGGTTCGCGATCATGTTCCTGTTCTTCGGCGTCGCGGGAGGTTGGGCGGCCCTGGCACCGTTGGACAGCGCCGCTGTGGCGCCGGGCGTTATCAAGGTCGCCGGCGACCGCAAGCTGATCCAGCACCTCGAGGGCGGCATCATCGCGGAATTGAACGCAGCCAACGGGGATATTGTCAAGGCCGGCAAGATCCTCGTCCGGCTCGACGACACGCAGGCAAAGGCGCAGCTCGACCTGATTCAGAACCGGATAGCAACGCGCGAGGCGCTGGCCGCGCGTCTCAGGGCCGAGCGTGACGGCAGGGCCGAGATCGAGTTCGATCCGGCGTTGCTCGCCAACCCCGCCACCGCCGCAAGGGACGCGGTGGCCGCACAGCGTGACGTGTTCGCTGCGAAGCACCACAATCTGGCGGACGAGCGGGAAATCCTCAGCCAGCGCCGCCACCAGACCGAGGAGGAGATAAAGGGATTGGAAGAGCTTATCGTCACCAAGGACAAACAGATCGAGGCAATCGAGGGTGAGACCAAAGACCTCGAGAGTCTCCTCAAGAAGGGGTTGACCACCCGCGAGCGGAACCTGTTGCTCAGACGCCAGCAGCAGGAGATCGAGGGCGAGCGCGCCACCAATATCGCCGCAATCGCCCGCGCCAGAAGCGCCATGGCCGAGATCGACATGCAGATCCTGAACCTCGATACGGTGCGGCTCAACGAGTCCGTCGATGAGTTGAGCAAGGTCGAGGCGGAACTGTTCGACCTGAGACAGGAGGAGCGTGCCGCCAGGGACGTGCTTACCCGTACCGATGTCGTCGCACCGGTTGACGGCATCGTCATGGATCTGAAGGTCCACACCGCGGGCGGTGTCGTGAAACCCGGCGATACATTGATGACGATCGTACCGCTCGGACAACAACTCGTGGTCGAAGCCATGGTCAAACCGGAGGATGTCGAGACGATCGCACCCGGACAGCCCGCGCGCGTCAGCTTCCCGGCCTTCGCCCGCTACAACCTGCCGCCGCTCGAGGGTGTCGTGGAGATCGTGTCGGCCGACCGCATGGTTGAGGAGCGCAGCGGCGCACCGTATTTCGCCGCGACGGTTGTGATCGACAAAAGCGAACTCGGCAAGCTGGAGGGCCGCAAGCTGCTGCCCGGCATGTCGAGCGAGACGATGATCCGGACGGGGGCTCGCACCGTTCTCTCTTATCTCGCCGAGCCGATCACGCAGAACTTCCGCCGGGCGATGCGGGAAAAATAGGCGTACGCCGCCCAGCGAAATTCAAGACAGCAGCATTCGCCCGGCCGTGATCGCCAGGAAGAATGCAAAGGCAAGTTTCAGGTAGCGCGGATTGAGCGCGTGGGCGAGCCTTGCGCCCAAGGGTGCGAAGAGGAAGCTCACGGGCGCTATGATGGCAACCGCCGGCAGGCTGACGTAACCCAGGCTGAGCGGAGGCCTGCCTGCGATTGCGAGACCCGACCAGATGAAGCCAGCCACTGCCGGAAGCGCAATAAGCAGGCCAAGCGCCGACGATGTGCCGACGGCCCGGTGCACAGGAAAGGAAAAGCTGGAAAGCGTCGGCACCGAGAGCGTGCCGCCACCGATTCCCATGAGCGAAGAGACAAAGCCGATGACAGAGGCGATCGCGCGGTTGATCCAGCCGCTTTGCGGCAAGTGATCGGAGATCACGAGGTGCTTCGGCAACGCCATGTTGAGGGCCACCAGCAGGCCGACGACGCCGAAAACCAGCCGCAAGCCGGCGCCCGGGATGAACTTCGACGTGATGCCACCGATCAGGGCACTCACGAAAACGGCCGGTCCCCACAGAGTGAGCAGAGGCCGATCGACATTGTTGCGCCTGTTGTGCGACCGCATTGACGAGATCGAGGTGGGGATGATGACCGCAAGCGACGTCGCGACAGCCAGATGGCTGATCACAGCAGGCGAAAAGTGGAACAGGCTAAGCACCCAGAACAGCACCGGGACGATGACGATGCCGCCGCCGACCCCCAGCAGACCGGCGAGCACGCCGGAGGCCATTCCGGTCATGGCCAGACCGGCGACCAGCATTGCAATCGTCAGCCCGTCGAAAACCGACGTGTCGAATCCGAAGTCCACTGTGATTTTTCCTTGATTGGCCGACTGCGGCCTTGCGAATACATTTTTTGGCCGCGCCTGTCCGCCCGTCGCGACCTGGGTGCAGATCGCCCGAAAGCGTACAGGGGTTTGGGGTGCGGAATGCTTTAGTGGCGCACCATCCCGGCGTCGACATTGAGCGTCTGGCCGGTGATCCAGCGCGCATCGTCGGAGGCCAGGAACGAGACCACATCGGCGATATGTTCCGGCTGCCCCTTGCCTTTCATCGCCTGAAGCATCTCGACGAAGCCGAACGCCTCATTGTGCGGGCTCGCCTTGACGCCGTCGCTCTCGATCAGGCCGGGCGTCACCGCATTGGCGGTGATGTTGTATTTGCCGAGTTCGGTGGCGAGCGCCCTGGTGAAGCCGATGACGCCACCCTTGGCCGCGACATAGGCCGCCATGTTCGGCGTGCCGGCAAAGAAGGTGTTGGATGCGATGCTGATCACCCGCCCAGCTTTGCCTGCCGCACGCATCTGGTCCGTGCCGGCGCGGCTGACGATGAAGGTGCCTGTCAAATTGACGTCGATGATCTTGCGCCAATGGTCGAGGTCGACATCGTCCCAGGCGACGAACGGCACGATGCTGGCATTGTTGACCAGGATGTCGATGCCCCCGGTCAGGGTCTGGATTTCGGCGAAGAGTGCCTTGACGGAGGCCGGATCGGAAATGTCGGCGGCAATCGCCCTCGCCCTTCCGCCTATTGCCGCGGCCGCCGCCTTGGCGCCTTCGGCATTGATGTCGCTGACGATGACGGTTGCCCCGTCGGCGGCGAGCCGCGCGGCGATCGCCTTGCCGATACCCTGCGCAGCGCCCGTAACCAGGGCCGTCTTCCCCGCAAGCCGTTCAGTCATGAAAATGCTCCCTCAATCCGTGGTGATATCTGTTCAGGCGTCGGCGTCGATCACGGCCAGCGCCGCGTCGATACCCCTGCCGATCGCCAGTTTCTGGCCGGCCGCGTTCATGGCGCCGCCAAGTGCCGTCAGCGCCGCGATCGCATAGATCGGCTGGGCGGTCGGACCCATATGGCCGATGCGCGTCAGCTTGCCCAAGGTCTCGCCGCGGCCAGACGAAAACACCACCCCGTAACGGGCGCGGGCAGCCTGGCGAAGCGCCTTCTCGTCGACACCTTCGGGCGTGCGGACAGCGGTCGTGGTCGGCGACGCGATGCTGTCGCTGGCCGCCCAGATCGACAGGCCCATCGCAGCAATGCCCGCGCGCATGGCCTTGGCGGTGAGCGCGTGGCGCGCCCATACCGCCTCCGGTCCCTCATTGAGATAGAGGTCGAGCGCGACATCGAGCCCGTTGATCTCCGAGACCGACGGCGTGAACGGAAACGGCTTATCCCGCGACCACGCATGCTCCCAATCGACGATGCTCAGCATCGACGCGCGGGGGGCTGCCTCGTTGCTCTTCATCTTGGCCCAGGCCCGCTCGCTGACGCCCATCATCGTCAGGCCGGGAGGCGCGCCCAGGCATTTGTTCGGGCCGGTGACATAGATACCGGCCTTGCAGTCCTCCGGGTGCGTCTGCATGCCGCCAAAGGACGAGACGGCGTCGACGATGAGATAGCCGCCATGCGCTGAGACCAGCGCGCCGATGGCGTCGATCGGATTGATGGTGCCGGACGGCGTGTCGTGGTGGCAGACGGAAACGACGGTGATCTCCGGGTGCGCCTTCAGCATTGCCTCGACCGCCTGCGGATCTATCGCCTCGTTGTAGGGCACCTCGATCTCAAGCAGATGTGGCGAATAGCGCTTCGCCCAATAGCCGAACCCCTTGCCGTAAACGCCGGAGGCAAGGTTGAGCACGACATCGTCCGGCGTGATCAGCGAGGCCGCGGCGGCCTCCAGGCCAAGCACCGGCTCGCCATGCAGGATGACCGGCTTGTTCGACAGCCGCATCGCCTTTTGCGCCTTGTCGACCACACCCTCATAGAAAAGCTGGAACGCCGGGTCGTAGTCGTAGAGCACCGTGCGGCCGAGACCGCGCAGCACTTCGGCATAGGCGTTCACCGGTCCCGCGGTCAGGGTGATGACCGGATCGGCGTGTTCGAGATAGCGCATCGTCTTGTCTCCGGATTGGCGGCGGTCAGCCGTAGAATTGCGTGCCGGTCTTGTAGGTCTTGAAGTTGTCCATGTCGTGCGAGTACATCAGCTCGGCGCCATGGTCTTCGGCGAGTTTCTTCACCTTGCGCATCGAATTGACGCCCGCCACCGGATCGATGTGGAAGGCCGCCTGGCACAGCGTCTCGAGGCTCTTCTGCGTATAGGCCGCATCGATCGTGAACATGATCGGCTTGCGCTTGGGGAACTCGACCAGCAGGCTGTAATGGCCGATCGAATGGCCGGGCGTCGAGATCAGCCGGACGCCCCTGGCAAGCTCGACGTCGCCATCGATGCCTTCAAAGGTCGAATTCGCCCGTGTCGTTCCCGCAAGCAATTGCCCGGTCGCGCCACGCGCTTCGGCAGCCTCCGCCGAAAAACTCAGATCGGAATAGCCGAGGTGCTCGAAAGGTTCGGGATTGCACGCCTGCGGCACCTCGGTCCGGTGGCAGATCTTCTTGGCGTGCGGAAAATACTTGTTGCCGCCGCAATGATCGAAGTGGAAATGCGAATTGACGACGACGTCGATGTCCTTCGGCTCGAGGCCGAGCAGCGCCAGCGCACCGGGAATGGTCTGGTGCTTTTCCTGGATCGGCTTTTCGAACGGCAGCACCTTCATCACGTGATCGTAGTCGTAGCCGGTGTCGATGAGGAACCGGCCCTCGGCATGTTCGATCAGGATCGAATAGACGGGGAAGCGCACTTCGCCGCCAGGGCCGCGGTTCCAGAACACATGATAGCCGTCGAGAACGAGCGAGCCGCCGTCGAGCAGGTAGACCTTGGTATCCGACATTCTTGCCTCCTTTATTGGCGCGGGTCCCGTCCGCGCATGAATTGTCCTCAGCGCGCGCCGCGCTCATATGGAATGCCGAGCGCCGCCGGCAGGCTGGCGCGCCGGCCGAACAGCACCAGCATGATCATCACCGCCAGGAACGGCAGCATCTGGATGATGTCGGTCGGTATGTTGATGCCGGCCACTTGCATGGCCGTCGTCAGCGAAAGGCAGACACCGAACAGCAACGCGCCGAACAGCACCCAGATCGGGCGACCGCGCGCCAGCATGGCCAGCACGATGCCGAGAAAGCCCGCGCCATTGGTGATGAACGGAATGAACAGGCCGGCCCCGACATTGGCGAGATACGCGCCCCCGAGCCCGGCCAGCGCTCCGGTCGTCAGCACGGCGATGGTGCGGGTCCGCACGACATCGATGCCGGCGACATCGAGCGCGGCCGGCTTGTCGCCTGCCGCCTGCAAATTGAGGCCCAGCTGCGTGCGCCGGTAGATGTAGCCCATGCCGAAAACCAGCGCGACCGCCAGATAGACGATCAGATGATGCTTGAAGAATGCAGGCCCGATGACCGGGATGTCCGAAAGCAGCGGAATGACAGTCGCATCCGCCGCGGGCAGGCGCGGGTAGCTGCGCGAGAACTGGAAATGGTGGAGCAGCGCCGTCAGGCCTTCCAGCCCCAAGGTCAGCGCGATGCCGATGACGATCTGGTTGAGCCCGATGCGCACGCAAAGCAGCGCCATGACAAGCGCCACCGCAGCACCCCCGGCGGCGCCGGTGAGAAAGCCCAGCCACAGCGACCCGGAATAGAAAGCGCCGACAAAGCCGAGATAGGCGCCGGCCAGCATCATGCCTTCGATGCCGATATTGAGCACGCCAGCCTTCTCGGAGATCTGCTCGCCGAGCCCGGCAAGCAGCAGCGGGATCGCTGCGGTGACGGCGCCGAACAGCAGCGCGCTGAGAAAGACCTCGCTGAACAGCCCGGTCATGCCCTAGGCCCTCCGCGACTGGTTGTATCGGTGATCGAAATATTCGGCGAGCGCGAGCACGATCAGCACGATGGAAACCAGCACCAGCGTGAAATGATTGGGCACGCCGAGCCGGCGCGCCGCGCTCTCGCCGCCGATCGAAAGCACCGAAAGCAGGAATACGAAGCCGATGGCCGCAAAGCCGTTCATACGGGCGAGAAACACGGCGGGTATTACGGCAAGCCCGTAGGCGGGATTCCAGTCGGCGCGGACATTGCCCTGGACGCCGATGATGTCGACGGCGCCGGCAAGCCCGGCCAGCCCGGCCGAAATGGCGAAGACGGCGACGGTCAGGCCGGGAACGCCGAGCCCCGAGTGAACCGCCGCTCGTGGATTGGCGCCGACGATCCTCAGCTTCAGCCCGAACGCCGTGCGCGTCATCACCAGATGCACGATGACGATCGCCGCCAGCCCAAGCAGCAGGCCACTGGTGATGGTCGTTTCGAACAGGCGCGGCAGCCGGTCCTCCACCGGCAGCGTGCGCGTCTGCGGCACGGTCGTGCTTGGGTCGCGAAACGCCAGCTTGACCAGCACATTGGCGAGCGAGGTGCCGAGGAACGTCATCATCAGGGTGGTGATGATCTCGTTGACGCCCTGATAGGCACGCAGCAGCGCCGGCACCAGCGACCAGATCATCGCCACCACCATGGCGATGAGGAACGAGCAGACCAGCGCCAGCCAGGCTGGCATGATCTGCACGAACACGGGAGCGCTGGCAGCCGCCGTCACCGCGCCAAGCAGGAACTGGCCGTCGCCGCCCAGATTCCACATGCCGGCGCGAAAGGCGACGATCAGGCCGGCGGCGAGAAACAGCAGCGGCGCCATGCGCGTCAGTGTCTGCTGGATGCCGAGCGGCGAGAACAGTCCCTTCTCCAGCACGAAGCCATAATAGGCCAGCGGGTCGACGCCGACGGCAAGCAGGATACAGCCGGCTATGACCAGCGCGATAAGGATCGGGCCGAGCGTCATCAGCAGCCGATGCAGGATGTCGCGGCGCGTCGCTGCCCCGCTCGTGGCATCGAGTGCGGTGGCGCTGACCGTGGGTGCGGTGTCGATGCTCATGCGGCAAGTCCGATCATCAGGCGACCGACCTTTGTGCGGGCGTCGTCTACGTTCTCGACGGTGCCGACCAAAGCGCCGTCGGCGATGACGGCGATGCGGTCGCACATGCCAAGCAATTCCTCGAGGTCGGTGGAGATCAGCAGCACGGCAAGGCCACGCGCCGCCGTATCGCGAATGCGCTGGCGCGACGCCAATGTGTTGGCGAGATCGAGCCCATAGGTCGGCTTGTTGAAGATCACCAGCTTGGCGCCTTCAGCCAGTTCCCGTGCCAGAAGCACCTTCTGGATGTTGCCGCCGGACAGCCGCGCGACGGGCGTCTTCAGGCTCGGCGTGCGCACGTCGTATTCGCGCACGAGCTGGGCGGCGCGCTTGTCGATCTCCGCGCGCTGCTCGACGCCGTTGCGCCAGAACGGGGCCGCGCCGACCTGCTTGAGGAAGAAATTGATCGAGACCGGGAAGGTGCCGACAGTGCCCTCGCCCAGTCGGTCGTCGGTCAGGTAGCGAAGGCCGCGCCGGCGGCGCTCGCCGACGCTCAGCGTCTCGATGGCGGCGCCGTCCAGCCGCACCGAGCCGCTTGTGGCTGTACGCTGGCCGGCCAGCGCTTCCGCCAGCTGCTTCTGGCCGTTGCCGTCGATGCCGGCTATGCCGAGGATCTCGCCCGGGCGGATGTCGAAGGAGATCGACGACAGGCCCGGCGCATTGTCCGTCGCCGCTACCGCCAGGTCCGTCACCTGAAGAAGCGGGTCAGCGCCGGCGCGGGCAGTGCGGACAGGACGCTCGACGGCTTCCGGGTCATCCTTCTGCTTGCCGAACATCAATTCCACGATCTCCGAGACGATCTCCTGTTCGCCCAGCGTGCGAAACCGCTCGGGTGGAATCTCGCCGACCTTGCGGCCAAGCTTCAGCACCGAGATGCGGTCGCCGAAGGCAGCCGCCTCCTTGAGCTTGTGGGTGATGAAGACGATCGCAAGGCCCTGCTCGACAAGGCGGCGCATCAGCGCGCCCAGTTCGTCGATACCTTTCGGCGTCAGCATGGAGGTGGACTCGTCAAGGATGAGCAGCCGGCTGTTGCGCAGCATCGCGCGCAGGATCTCGACCTGCTGCTGCTCGCCGAGCGACAACTCCGATACCTTGGCTTGAAGCTTGACGGTGATGCCGAGCGTGCCGGTGATCTCGGCGACGCGCGCCGCCAGTTCCTCGGTCCTGGGGCGCTGCCACCACGGCCCGCCAAGCAGGAGGTTCTCCGCCACCGTTAGCGTCGGCACCAGCATCATGTGCTGGAATACGGTGCCTATGCCGAGTGCCAGCGCATGGCGTGGCGAGGTGATCGGCGTCGGTTTGCCGTCGACCAGTATGCGTCCTTCGTCAGGCTGCTGCAGGCCGGACAACATGCCGATCAATGTCGATTTTCCAGCGCCGTTCTCGCCCAGCAGCACATGCACTTCGCCCGGGCGGATCGACAGGTCGACGCTGTCATTGGCAACGATGCCGGGGAACCGTTTGGTCACGCCTTCAAGCGCGACGATGTCGCGCCCGGCAACGGACGATGAAGAAAAACCGCTCATGAAGCCCAGCACCAAAAAACAGGAATCGTCCGGAGGGGTGAACGGATCACCCCTCCGGCAGCCGACCATGATCGCCTTACTGGGCGACGCTGGTCATCAGTGCCCTTACGGCGGCCGCGTCATAGACCGGCTCGACCTTGATCTTGCCGGAAATGACGTCCTCGCGCAGCGCCTGGATTTCCGTCCAGACATTGTCCGGGATCGCAGCGGTCTTCAGCAACTTGACCGAGTCGTCCTTGAGGCCGATCGTATAGTGTTTGGTGCCGAACGTGTCCGCCTTCAGGTCGGCAATCATCGCCGCATAGACCGGCTCGATATTCCACACCACCGACGACAGCAGGAAGCCCTTGTCGATCGGTGACTTGTCGCCGATGACGTCGATGAAATAGACCTTGCCGCCATCGGCTGCCTTGGTCGTCTCGACCGCCTGCAGCATGCCGAAGCTCGAACCGTTGCCTTGGCCGAAGATGATGTCGGCGCCCGATGCGATCACGCTTTCGGTGACGCGCTTGCCGCCGGCCGCATCGCTGTAGGCGGCCGGGCCGATCACCGCGTAGGTGATCTTGACGTCCGGGTTCTCCGCCTTCACGCCTTGCGCGAACGCCGCCGACTGCGAATTCCACGATGGCGGTTCGCCCGACACCACGATGCCGACCGACTTGGAACGCGACACCTTGGCGGCGAGACGGCCGGCGAGATAGGCGCCCTCGTGGCCGCTCAGCGTATAGTCGGCGACAAGGCCCTTCTCCAGGCCGGCTGGCGTGTCGACGATTGCCACCGGAACTTTCAATTCCTTGGCGATTTCAGGCGCCGAGGTGTTGTAGCCGCTGGCATGCGCGATCAGCAGGCTGGCGCCGTCGGAGGCAAGTTCCCGCAAGGTCGGACGAACATCGCCATAGCCGAGGCCCTGGGCCACGACCACTTCGACGCCGGCGGCCTTGCCAGCCGCCTTGGCGGCATCGATGCCTTGCTGGTTCCAGCCATAGTCCGTGCCTTCTTCGGGCGTGAGGATGGCGATCGACTTGACCTCGCCGGCAAGCGCGCCGCTCAACAAGACACTGGTCAATATAACTGCACTTACACTGCTCTTAAGAAGCTTTAACATGTTACCCTCTCTGTTGTTTCACCAATCAATATTCTTATTGTTATTGCGCAAAAGCGAGATAGACTGCCTAGGAAAAATTACATTGTGGAGCTCAGGCAAAGTGAAGATCCGTTATGCCCTTCCGGTGATGCTGGCGTTATCGTCCTTCGCCAACGCGGTTGAGTTGCACCATGTCGCCGTCCGCACCGGCACTGACGGGCTCGACATGGTTCCGTTGACGATTTCGAATGCGGGCAGCGAAGGCCTCTCCTGCAACGCCGACTTCGCCCACTGGTATTCGGCCGGGATCGCAACGATCGAGCCGGGCAAGAAGACCCGCGTCGAGCTCTGGTTCGATGCGAAGACCGGCACGTTCACGATCCTCAACGACAAGCGCGAGAACCTGCCCGTCGAGCGGCTGTGGTGCGGTCTGGCGAGCCGAGCATATGCCACCCGCGTGCAGATCACGCTCGACCGCACCGATGCGGTGAAAGGCGAGCGTGATGTGTCCTGCGCCATGGCGCAGGACAGCCTGGTCTGCCGGTAGGCGCTCATTCCTGCGTCCGTTCGAACATCGCGAGCCTCTTATTCTTTCGCCAGGAACGCGTCGGTGAAGACGTCGTCCGCCGACAGAGCCGCCTTGAGCACGCCCTGGTCCGTCAGCGTCTTCAGAGTCTCCTCCCACTGCGTCTTCGTCATCCAGCCGAGACCGTGTTCCTTGGTGTCGGGGCTGGTGAACGTCGAGGCGATGTCGGCGTTGATCTGCGCCAGCAGTACGTCCTTCTTGTCCGCATAGCCGGGCGCTGCCTTGGCCGTGATCTCGGCGGCCTCTTCCGGATGAGCCACGACATAGTCGAAGGCCTCCCTATATGCCTTGACGAAGCGGCGCACGACGTCCGGCTTGTCCTTGATCATCGCCTGCGAGGTGAACAGGCCCGAGCCATAGGCTTTCCACCCATAGTCCGCCCCCATCATGATGCTGAGCGAGCCGGGGCCCCCGGCCTTCGCTTCCAGTTCGGGAACCTCCGCATCGATATAGCCGACGACCGTCTGAACCCGGCCAAGCAGCAAATAGCTTTCATAGGGAGGCGAGACGCTGTTCAGCGTCATGTCCTTTTCGGTCAGGCCGTTGGCGGCCAGGAAGCCTTTGAAGAAGATGTAGGTGGAACCGGCCGGATGAATGCCGATGGTCAGTCCCTTGAGGTCGGACGGCTTGGTGAGCTTCAGCGTCTTGGCCAGCGAAATGATCCCCAGCGGCGAGTGCTGATTGACGGCTGCCAGCGCCACGACCGGGACATTCTGCGACCGTGCGACGGCAAGCGTGGGAAGATCGCCGAACCCGAAATCCGCGTTCTCATTGCCCACCAGCCGCATCGCGTCCGGCGAGCCGGATCCCTTGCGGATCTCGGCCACATCGATGTCGTTCTTGGCGAAGAAGCCCTTTTCGTTGCCGACGAAGAACATGGCGTGATTGCCGCGCACGACCCAGTCGAGCTGGACGTTGACCTTGTCCGCCGCCAGAGCCGCGCTGGAGAAGCCGAGTGCCGTGACAAACGCCGCGAAGGTAGCGGCCTTGATAAGTGAGCGTCTCAGCATTTTTGTTCCCTTTTATGAATTTGGTTGATCGAGCGGGCCTAGGATTGGCTGAATTTCGGCGCCCACGGCACCACGATGCGTTCTAGGATTTCGGCGGCGTAGTAGAAGGCGATGCCAAGCACGGAAACGAGCAGCAGCGCTGCGAAGACCAGCGCCGTGTCGAGCTGGGTCGACGCGAACTGGATGACGTAGCCGAGACCGTCCGACGCCCCGGCGAACTCACCGACGATGGCGCCGATCACGCTCAACGTGGCGGCGATCTTGGTTCCGGCCATCAGGTTCGGCAGCGAGTGCGGAACGCGGATCCTGAACAGGATCTGCGTCGGGCTGGCCCCGACGGAATTCATCAGCGACAGCAGCGAGCGGTCGACCGATTGCATGCCCGCCAGCATCGACAGCGTCACCGGGAAGAAGGCGATGACCAGGATCAGGCCGATTTTGGGCGCCAGCCCATAGCCGAACCAGAGGATGAAGATCGGCGCGAGGGCTACTTTCGGCACGTTCTGGAACAGCACCACCAGTGGATACAGCGCGCGTCCCAACCAATCGAAGCGCACGATGACCAGCGCAATGGCAATGCCGACCACGACCGAGACCAGGAAGCCGAACAGGATCTCGCCCGCCGTCACCAGCGTCGCCTGCATCAGCGTGCCCCATTGCGCCACCAGCGACTTCGCGATTTCGGACGGGGCGGGAATGATGAAGGCGGATATGGCAAAGATCCGCACCGCGGCTTCCCACAGCACGATCGTCACCAGCAGGAGGATGACAGCCGGCAGCCAGCTGCCGGTCGCCGCACTCCAGCTGGAGGCGAGGCGCGGCTCGGAAAGGTCGATTATGGGTTGGTCGCTCAAGACGCGCCTCCCGGTTGATGGCTGGAGCGCAGCATCGTTCGCAACTGGACCACCAGCCTGACGAACTCCGGATCTTCGGTGACCGACAGGTCGCGCGGGTAAGGCAGCGCAATGTCGAGGCTCTCGGTGATCCGTCCCGGCTTGATCCCCAGCACGTGAACATGGCGCGACAGATGGATGGCCTCGTCGATGGAATGGGTGACGAGCACGATCGTCTTGCCGGTCCGCTGCCAGATCTCCAGCAGCGACTGGCCCATCGAATCGCGGGTGATGGCATCGAGCGCGCCGAACGGTTCGTCCATCAGCAGGACCGCCGGATCGAGCGCCAGGGCCCGTGCAATGGCGACCCGCTGCCGCATGCCGCCCGACAGCTCGTTTGGCCGCTTGTGGGCGCTGTCGCCCAGCCCCACCAGTTCCAGCATCTCCTGCCCGCGCGCCCGCAGATCCGAGCGCGAGAGCGACTTGTCGGCGATGCCGAGCAGCATCGAGGCATTGTCGACGGCGTTTTTCCAGGGGAGCAGGTTGGCGTCCTGGAAGACGAGGCCGATCATCCGCTTGCGCGCCGCCTCGACCGGCGCGAGCCCGGCGATCGAAACGCTGCCCTGGGTAGGCTGCACCAGCCCGGCCAGCACCTTGAGCAAGGTGCTCTTGCCACATCCGGAAGGACCGATAAGGGAAACGAATGATCCCTTTGGCACCGAAAGATCGATGTTCCTGAGGATCAGCTGACGGGCCATGACCACCGAAACGCCCTTGGCGGAGATTAGATCGTCATGGCGGATATGGGCCGGCCTGTCGCCGGCGGCTCGGATGATTTCAATGCGCATGGCTTGTCGCCCCGCGCGCTGTTTTCTGCCGCACCCGCACCATCTTGATGGCGAAGGCGCCCTTCACACAAACAGCCGACCGGTGGAACTCCTCAAACCGGCTGGCCCTGTGCGCACCATGTGACATTGGCTACTCCCGGCCTTCCAGGATGCGCCGCACCGCGACGAGCTTGCGCGCCCGTTCACCTTGCAGCGCCTTTGTCTGCTCGGGCGTGTAGGCAAACATGCCCTCGCCCGACTTGATGCCGAATTTCGACGCAGCCGCCTTCTCCAGCACCATCGGCGCGACATCGTCGCGGTTGGAGAGATCGGCGTTCAGGAAGGACGAGACGGATTTGTAGATATCCAGCCCCGCCATATCGAGCAGCGCCATCGGGCCGATGACGGCGATCTTGTAGCCGATGCCCCACGACACGCAGGTGTCCAGGTCTTCCGGCTCGATGACGCCGCGCTCGACAAGATCGACCGCCTCGCGCAGCAGCGCATAGAGCACGCGGTTCTCGACGAAGCCTGGAACGTCCTTCTTCACCACCACCGGCAGCAGGCCGATCGAGCGGATGAGATCGCGGATAGCAGCCACGGTTTCAGGCGCGGTCTTCTCGCCGCCGATCACCTCGATCATCGGGATGATGTGCGGCGGGTTCGACCAGTGCATGCCGACCATCCGCTCGGGATGCGAGATATGCGCCTGCAGCTTGGTGATCGGAATGCCCGACGTGTCGGACGCGACGATGACGGACGGGCCGATCAGCGGATCGATGTCACGATAGGTCTGCGCCTTGATGTCGATATTCTCGGGCACGTTCTCGATCACCAGTTCGGCGCCATCGACGGCCTCGGCGATCGTCTCGACGAAACGCACTTTGCCGGCACCAGTCCCGGGCGCCTCGATGTCGAGACGGTCGAGCACGCCGCCGGCAAGATCGAGCATGCCGCGGGCGCGCTCGATTGCCCCTGGCGAAACGTCATACGCCGTCACATCGAGCCCGCCGCGCGAAAGCCGCGCGGCGATGCCTGGACCCATCGTTCCCAGTCCGATGAGAGCGGCGCGCTTGATCATCATGCGGCCTTTGCGGGAGCAGCAGTGGTTGCCGCCTTGAAGGCCGGCCGAGCGGCGATCGCGGCCACCCAGCGCTCCAGATTGGGCATTGACGGCCGGTCGATCTTGAAGTCGACGCAGCGCTTCAGGATCGGCGCGCAGGCAATGTCGGCAAGGGTCAGCTTGCCGAGCGCCAGGAAGTCCTTGCCGGCCAGGTGGCCGTCGACGATCTTGAGCTGCGCGACAAGGTCCTTCACTTGTTCCTTGTATTCGGCGGTCTGTTCCTCGGGCGTGAGCTTGGCGCCTTTGAAGGCCGCCAGGTAGCCCGGATTGACTGCCGCCAGCAGGAAGTCCATCCAGCGCTCGACCTCGGTCTTTTCCGCCGGCGTAGCGCCATTCAACTGTTCGCCGCCGAATGCCGCGAGATAGCGCAGGATGGTGTTGGACTCCCAGATCACGGTGTCGCCGTCGACCAGCGTCGGCACCTTGGAGGTCGGGTTGAGCGCCTTGTATTCCGCCGTCTGCGTGTTCTCGAACTGGCGGCCATAATCCTCGCGCTTGTAGGACGCTCCCAGCTCTTCGAGCATGAAGAGCACCTTCTGGACGTTGCCTGATGTCTGGCGGCCTAACAGCTTGTACATGTCTTCTCCTCGCTAGTGTCCAGGGCCTACTTGCTCGCCGGCAGCGGCTTGTAGACGATGGCGTCCATTTCGATCTTGGTGTTGATGACCGCTTTTGCCTCGACGGTCGTGCGCGCCAGAACGGCGTCGCCGATCCCTTCGAGGAACGCCTTGTTGTAGCGGCCGAAATCGCGCGTATCCTCGAGATAGGTGGTGATCCGCACGACATCCGACAGCGTCGCGCCTTCATGCGCGATGACGCGCGCGATGGTCTTCAGCGTCGCCAGCGTCTCTTCTTCGATCGTGCCGCTGATCATGTTGTTGTTCTCGTCTTTCGGCACTTGGCCCGAGACGAAGATGAAATCGCCGGCACGCACCGCCGGATGAAACGGCAGGTTCGGGTTCTTGTTGCCGATGGCGTAGTGGCTGGCGGACTTTCGCGTGCTGTCGCTCAACATATCCCCCTAGAGAACGCTGGTTTCGATGATGTCGACGCCGCGGATGCGGTCGATCAGGTAGACGATGCCGCGGTCGTCGATGGTCACGTCGTTGGACGAGGAACGCTCCGCGCCCTCCGGCGCGTCGGGCATGAAATGACCGACTTCCTTTGGCGCGAACGGATCGGCGATGTCGACGAGGCGCAGCCCCTGCGCGAACCACGCAAACGGAATGACGGTTCCATTGAACCGCTCGGAAGGCTGATGGCAGCCGGTCATCTGCGGCTGCGGTGAACCGTCCGTGTCGAGGCCCGGCACCTGGAAGGTCGAGATCGGCAACGGGTTGGTCTCGTCGGTGATGTCGTAAATCCAGGTGAAGGCCGGCGGCGATGGCCGAAGCTTGGCGACATCCTCGTCCGCCACCACCATGATGTTGCGGCCTTTGAGCGGCTGTGGAATCGGCAGGCAGGTGTGCGTGGGATGCGGAAAGCTCGGGCTCGAATTGACGTGCGAGACCAGCTTCGGCTTGGTGATGTCCGAAATGTCGAGGATGAACAGGCCATGATGCCAGTAGCTGACATAGAGCCTGTCGCCCATTCGCAGCGGATGGTGACAGCGCGGCGTGACATAGTCGTGCCAAGGATACTCTTCGCCGCCCCCGGTCCACTGGCCCGGTATCCACCAGCGTCCGACCTCGACCGGCTTCGCGGGATCGATCAGGTCGAGGATCATCACGATGTTGCCGACATAACCGTCGGCGGTCGGCGATATGTAGGCGTAACGGCCGTCGAAATCGTAGCGGTGGACGCCCTTGCCGCCGGTTATCCATTTCGAGATGAGCTTCGGCTGTGCCGGCTTGGTGGTGTCGTAGAGCGCCAGTCCGCCGCCGAAATCAGCCGGGCCGGCGTCGCCAAAGCGCTCGTGGTTGATGATCATCAGTCCGTCCTTGGCGCGAACCTTGTGCGAGTGCCAACCGGGCGGGACATCGATCGTCGTAATTTTGCGCGGATTGCGCGGGTCGGAAATGTCGACCAGCGTCGTGCCGCTCGGCGGCCGCATGTGGCCGATATAGAGGATGTTGCCGTCGACCCAGACCTGACCGCCGCCTGGGCAGTCGACATGGCCGATCTGCTTTGTGTTGAACGCCGAAACCAAATGCATACGCCCTTGCTGCTGAAATTCCATTTCGATGTCCACGCCGCCAATGGCGGCGCGGACATTGCCTGCCGGAGGACCGGAACTAGACGAGACGGAGCAGATCGCCGGCCTGGTTGCGGCCCCAGCGCTTGTAGAGGAGCAGCGCCTTTTGCGTCGGCGCATCGGTGGCGCCGAAGAAGATCACCGGCTCGCTCGACGAGCCGTTGACATGCTCGACCCAGGAACCGCCGGGTATGGCGATGGTGTCGAACTGGTTCCAGTCATAGCGCTTGCCGTCGATGATCGAATGGCCGTTACCGCGGAACGGCGCCAAGAGCAGGCTGGCGGTCTCACGCTGCGGCAAGGTCTTCTCGCCGGGGCGCAGCATCTGCACGTAGAAATTGATGGTGTGGAAGACGGGTCCGCCGGTCGTCGGATCGACATAGTCGATGACGATGCCTTCATGGGGGTCGCCATCCCAATCCTTGTGGGCGTCGAGAACCGCTTCCATCTTCTCCCAGCGATAGACATACATCGGCGACGACAGGCCGCCGCCGCGCTTGTGGTCGACGAAACGCGGCATCAGGCCACCTTCGCCATAGATGCGCTGTGAGTAGTCGCTGGGATAGCGGGCGGTCTGCACCTTCTTCTCGACTTCCTTGCCATCGACCATCTCGGTGTATTTGTGGTCGAAATGGACGGCATGCAGCGTTTCGACCAGCGGCAGGTCGAGCACCGACAGGTTGACCGCCTGCTCGCCGCCAACGGTGCCGTGATTGTGCCAGGCGTCGTTGGGCGTCAGCACCATGTCGCCCGGGCCGAAGACCACGTCTTCGCCCTCGACGCCGGTGAAGTTGCCCTTGCCCGTCAGGCCGAAGCGGATAGCACTCGGCGAGTGCTTGTGCGGCGGCATGATCTCGTCGGGATCATTCAGGCGGTAGGCGGTGTACATGGTGCTGACCGATGCGCGCTTGGGCGCAAGGCCGGGATTGACCAGGATCAGCGAACGGCGCTCGCTGTCGTCCATGGTCACCAGTTCGGCGGCGCGCTGGAGCAGGGGCTCGATGTCCGAATAGGACCACACGAAGGGAACGGCTTTCGACGTCGCCATCAACTGCTTGATCTCGTCATGGTCGACGCCTTCCGACGTCGCCCAGAACGGAAACATGTTCTTTGCGTAGAGGGCGTCATAGAGGCCCTTGAGTGCAGCCTTCTTGTTGGTGAGCACATCGTTAGCTGGTTGCGCCAGGGACATATCGGACACCTCTCGTCACGAAGAAAATACTTCTAACCAACTCAACCGTATTCGCATTGGTTTTGCTCGACAATACCCAAATTGCGAATTTTATAAGTTTTTGGTTGAGGTGCATTCTTGAGAGGCAAATGCCCAGAAATAGGCAGAAACAGCCTGGAAATGCACGAAATTCAGCTCACAATCAGGGCGTGAAACCGCTTCGTCACGGCCATGCTGATGTGCATGACAGTCCAACCAACGCAGTTTTTCAGTCTCAACCAAAAGACTTTGGTTGTACTCCGGCCGCCTTATCAGGCCGCCACGCTCTGTTGAGCGCGGCTGCCGATCAGATCCGCGGCCTTTTCGGCGATCATGATGACCGCCGCATTGATGTTGCCGCAGACGAGGTCGGGCATGACCGAGGCGTCCACGACACGAAGCCCGGCAATGCCGCGCACCCGCAATTCCGGATCGACCACCGATGCCGCATCGACGCCCATGCGGCACGTGCCGGCCGGATGATGCACGGTGATCGAGGTCTTGCGGATATGCTCGTCGATCTCTTCGTCGCTCTCGCATTTCGGGCCGGGGAAGAACTCCGCGCCGACAAACGGGGTCATGGACGGCTGGCTGGCAAGGTTGCGTGCAACACGAAAGCCGGCGCGAAGCGACTGCCAGTCGCGCTGCGAGGACAGGAAATTCTGATGGATCAGGGGCGCGGCGACCGGATCGCTCGACGCCAGCTTGACGCTGCCGCGGCTCTCCGGCTGCACCGCAACGATCCGGGTCGCAAAGCCGTCGGCGAACGGCGCCTTGAACGGCGACATGTAAGGCCATGCCCCAAGCGGCGCGGCGGTGAAAAGCAGCTGTACGTCCGGCAACGGCCGGCTTGTGTCGCTTTTCAGGAATGCCACGACGCCGCCAGGCACATCTCCCGAAAAGCCCTTTCCGGTGAGATAAGTCCTGACGAAATCCAGCCCGATACGATCGGCCCGCATCATCTTGAGAAACGGTCCAGGCTGTTTGCGCCGATACATCACGATAACCGAAACGTGGTCCTGCAGATTCTTGCCGACTTGCGCACGATCGACCTTCGTCTCGATGCCATGCGCCGCCAGCTCGCCGCTGTCGCCTATGCCTGACAGCATCATCAGCTGCGGCGTATTGATGACGCCGCCGGCAAGCAGAACTTCGCGCCGCGCCAGAACTTCATGGCTCGCCCCGCCTCTGGTGTAGGCAATGCCGGCTGCGCGGCCATCCCTGAGCAGGATCTTCGTCGCCATCGCGCCGGTCAGCACCTTGACATTGCCGCGCCGCATGGCGGGCCGCAGATAGGCGGTTGCGGTCGAGCAGCGGCGGCCGTTGGCAATTGTCATCTGCAGCCGGCCGAAGCCTTCCTGTATGGCGCCGTTATAGTCATCGGTCTGCGGGTATCCGGCATCACGGCTGGCTGTGGCGAAGGCATCGATCAGTTCGTCCTTGTAGCGGCAGAACTGGGTGTTCAGCGGCCCGCTGCCGCCACGGTACCGGCTTTCGCCCGCTTCCCAGCGCTCCTGCTTCTTGAAGTAGGGCAGCACCTTGTCGAACGACCAGTCCGTCAGGCCGCTTGCCGCCCAGCGATCGTAGTCGCCGCGATTGCCGCGCACATAAGCCATGGCGTTGGTGGAGGAAGAGCCGCCGATGACCTTGCCGCGCGCGCATTCGACCTTGCGGCCGCCGACATTGGCCTCGGGCTCGCAGAAATACATCCAGTCGTGGCGGCGCTCCGTCAGTATCTTGCCCCAGCCGAGCGGGATGTGGATCATCGGATCGCGGTCCCAATCCCCCGCCTCCAGCAGAAGCACCGACACGGCAGGGTCTTCGCTCAGCCGGTTCGCCAGCACGCAGCCGGCCGATCCCGCACCGACAATGACGTAGTCAAAGGTTTCGCCAGCCGGCATGCGTGATCCTCGGGAGAAAGACGTCTGCCGCGATGGCAACCGTCGACCTGGGCAGTCAACCATCGCGCAACTGGTGTTGTCAACCATTGCGTACAGTTGTAGATTGGTTGAATTGGTTGAGTGCCGTCGAACAGGTTTTCGTGTCACAATATGATGTCGGGACGTTGAGTCGGCGGTCTGCCGATCGGACAGGAGATTTGGTTTTGAGCGCATTCGAGCCGCAGGTCGGACCATCTGATCTCGACGACATCATCGCTGCGGTCCGCCAGTTGCAGCAGGGCGGCGGCAAGCTTCCGTCCGAGCGCGATCTTGCGGAACATCTGAGCGTCAAGCGCCATCAGCTTCGCAAGGCGCTTGAAGTGCTGCGCCTTTCGGGCGACCTCAAACCGGCGCGAGCCAGGCGGGCGCCGACCGCCCTTCCGAGATATGGCGAGGAACTGGTCAGGGTAACCAATCCGATCGAGGTCCTGGAATTGCGCCTGATCATGGAGCCGGGCCTTGCCCGACTGGCGTCGCTGCGCGCCTCCTCTTTCGAGACGGCGCGGATCCTCGACGCGGCAACCACGCCGGAGAACGCCCCGTCGGGTGAGGTCGATTTCGCTTTCCATCTCGCGATCGTTGCCGCGGCCCGCAACCACCTCGCCGCGGAATTCTACAAGATGCTGCGCCAGGTCGGTGTCGATGCGCGGGTGAAGGTTGCGCGCACCGCGGCACCCACCTGCCCCAAGCGGATCGCCCACCGCGACGGCGAGCATCGCCTGATCGCCGAAGCGATCTCGCAGCGCGACCCCGAAGCGGCAGAGGCCGCAATGCGCGCGCACCTTCTGTCGGTGCAGAGACAGATCATGGAACGGTCGAATGCCGGCGCCTTTGCCGCGTGATCGCATCACCTCTGACATCGAGCCTGTGCGGGGAATTTCAAATTGAAACGTCATTTCGACGTGCTGGTCATCGGCGCGGGATCCGCTGGCTCGGTTGTTGCCAGCCGTCTCAGTGAAGACCGGTCGTACCAGGTCGGCCTCATCGAAGCCGGGACGATGCCGGCCGATCCCGACATCGCCGACCCGCTGAAATGGACGATGCTCCAGGGCCGCGCCTACGACTGGAGCTACCGGACCGTGCCCCAGCCCTTCACCGCCAACCGCGTCCATGAATGGCCGCGCGGCAAAATCGTCGGCGGCTCGAGCTGCCTGCATGCAATGGCCTATGTGCGCGGCCATGCCGATGATTTCGAATCCTGGGCACAGGCCGGCGGCGAGCGCTGGTCCTATCGGGGGTTGTTGCCGGGCTTCATCCGCAGCGAAGCCTTCACCGCCTTCGACGGGCCAACACGCGGCAGGAGCGGCCCGCTGGACGTCTATCTGCCGGACGCCGAGGTCAGTCCGGTCGTGCGTGCCTACATCGCCGCCGGGCGATCCATGGGGGCTCCCGCCCTGAGCGACCACAACAGCGGCGAGCTGGTCGGCACCAGCCCCAATTCACTCAACATACGCGACGGCAAGCGCCTGAGCGTCGCCGACGCCTATCTGCCGCCGCGGGTCATGGCGCGGCCGAACCTGACCTTGCTCGCCGGCCACGAGGTCGAGCATCTGGTGCTGGACGGC
Organism: Mesorhizobium sp. ISC11; assembly: GCF_037162595.1. Taxonomy (NCBI): domain Bacteria; kingdom Pseudomonadati; phylum Pseudomonadota; class Alphaproteobacteria; order Hyphomicrobiales; family Phyllobacteriaceae; genus Mesorhizobium; species Mesorhizobium sp. ISC11. Next base: position 6,284,128 of record NZ_JAVSPW010000001.1, on the reverse strand, counting down.
CACAAGGTCACGGGCGTGAGCGTGGTCTGCGAGGGCCAGACCAGAACGCTCTGTGCCGACCGGATTGTCCTTTGCGCGGGCGCCGTGTCCACGCCGCTCATCCTCATGCGGTCGGGCATTGGTTGCCCGGATACGCTGAAGCAGGCTGACATACGCTGCCTTGCCGATCGCAGCGAGGTGGGCCGCAACCTGCAGGATCATCTGCTGGCTCTTGGAAATGTCTACAGCACCAAAAAGCCGGTGCCGCCTTCCCGCCTGCAGCACTCCGAATCGCTGATGTATCTGCACAGCGACGACCCGACCCGCTCGACGGGAAGTCCCGATATCGTGCTCGCCTGCGTCGTCGCTCCGTCGGCGGCCGAGGGCCTGAATGCCCCGCTTTATGGCTCGGCCTTTACCATCCTTTGCGGCGTCACCCATCCGACAAGCCGCGGGCGCATCACACCGAGCGGCCCGGGCCGCAACGATGCGCCGGTCATCGATCCGCATTATCTGGAAACCGAACACGATCGCGCGACATTCAGGATGGCGTTGAAGCGGGCGCGCATGGTCGGCCATCATGCGGCCCTGGACGAATGGCGCGATACGGAGATCCTGCCAGGCGCACCGGTTCGGTCCGATGCCGAACTCGATGCTTTCATCGCCAGGGCTGCTTCCACCCATCACCATCCGGCCGGCACCTGCCGGATGGGTCGTGACACTGAGGCCGTCGTCGATCCTGACTTGCGGCTGAACGGCTTCGACAATGCCTTTGTCGTCGACGCCTCGGTGATGCCGGCGATCCCGAGCGGACCGATCAACGCGGCGATCGTCGCCATCGCCGAAACCTGGGCGGCGTCTTCACGGGTTACCCCGCCGGCAGCGTGAGGGCGTCCGCGTCCGACAATTCCCTGGCTCCGGTTCCCGGCGACTATCAGCTATGGAGATGCGTCAGCTCAAACGCCGCTCCGTCCTGGACGCCGGCCATGCGCTGCTCGGCGGACCGGAACATGTCCGCGAACTCCACCTGGTTCTCGAACACCACGCCGCCGACCTTGACCGTCAAGGCATCCTCGGTGCCTTTTGGCGCGAAATAGACTTGTGCGATGCGCGCCCTGATACGCTCGCCGATTTCCCTGGCTTCTGCTTCGGTCGCGCCGGCGAGGAAAACCCCGAACATCGACGTCCCCATGCGTCCAACCAGATCCTCCGCGCGCACTGACGATTGTATGGTTGAGGCTATGAGCCGCAAGGCTTGATCGCCCCATTCAAGACCAAAGCGCAGGTTGATGGACCGCAGATGCTCCGAATGGATGACCAGGAAGGCGCCGGATTTCGGCCCCGGCACCGACGGCCTTGCGGTTCTTTTTTCGACCATCGACGTGAAGACCGCTCCGTTCAGGCAGCCGGTCGTGGTGTCGAAGGTTGCCGACTTGTCGAGTTCCCGGCGATAGCGACGAAGCTCGATCTGTTTCAATCCAACGAACAGAAAAAGCGGAACACCAAGAACAACAGGCAACAGGATTGCCGTGACCATGCTGCGCCCAAATGGCGTCAGCGCCTCGGAGAACAGAAGCAGATAATTGAGACCGACGGAAACGCCCAGGATTGCAGCGGTTCCCAGAAAGGTCAGCAAAGCGACGCCTTTCCATGCCTGGTCGGTGGTGCTCGCCATAGTCTTTGTCACTGGCCGATCTCCTGTGGATGGACTTGTATAAGGCCGGTGTGTTGCAATTTCAGTTTCAAGGAACATTGCAATTTAATCGATTGCGCGATGACCCCATCAAGGCTGCGCCCGTGGCGGTTAACAAACAAAACATCAGGGATTGAATGACAGCCTATTGTGCCGGGCCGAACATGCCCATCTCCGCGTCCCTGGCTGTCGCCTCCGCCTTGCCGTAGATGCCGCTCGGCAGCGCCGTGGCCCAGCCGTTGGAGACAAGCCAGGCGCCAACATCCTGCTTGCCCAGCTTGCACGGTGCGGCGACGGCAAAACGCTCGACGTCCGGCGGTACGAAACAGTGCAGCGCACGTCCCCTCAGCCAGGAATTGAAAACGGCGCGGGCGCGCACGCCGCAAGGCCAGGTGACGTCATGAAACGAGCAGGAGCTGTCGAGATCGATGCCTCGCACTCCGCTGATGACCACCTTGCGGCCCATGGCTTCGAACATCGCCGATGATGTGGCAACCGGGCGGTAGAGCAAGACCTCCCGCCAATCCCTGGGCATCGGCGATTTCGGGGGCACGGCGAGACCGAGCTCGCTGAGCGGCGGACGGGGCTCGGTCCGTTCGATCTCAGCTGGACCAAGCCGTGGCGGAGCGATCAGGTCTTGAGCAACCTTGCGCGCCGGCTCCAGGCGTTGTGCGCCGGCAACCCGGGCAACCGGCCGGATAGGCTGGGTATCGTCAACATCCCGCGACCGGGCACGGACAGGCCGATCGACCGAAAGCAACGCCCCGCCCTGAATGATCAGCAGTATCCCCGCCAGGAGCAGGAGGCTTCCAAGTGCGATCGCCAAGCGGCTGCGGCCCGGCCTGGCCATCAGCTTGAACAGGATCCCAGGGATTTGCGCCGGTCAGAAACCCGACGTCGATTTGGCAACCAGTTTGAGCGCACCTTTTTCAATCCGATAGAACGGCATCGAGCGTTGGCTGGATCCGTCGGCCCGAAACCGGAACAGGCCGGTTGACCCCCGAAAGCCGTTTGGATTCTCAAGAACCTTTTTGCTGAAACCATCGGGCCCGACCGCGCTGGCAATCCCTGCCGTCAGGGCAACCATATCATAGGCGTAGGCCACATTGACGTCAGCCGGATAGTTGTATGTCGTCCTGAAGCGGTCGGCGATCGGCCCGGTTTCGCTTGGATCGAGCGTGGCGATAAACGCCCCCTCGAAGAGCGGATCCATGGGGTGCTCCAGCCAACGGTTCGTCCCGACGACGGAGATCGTCTTTCCCGGAATGCCCTTCGATTTGAGGGCGGCAAGGACAGGCGACGGACTGCCATTGCCGCTGGCGACGATGACGGCGTCGGGGGCGTCCACGAGTGAGCCCATTTCGTCGACCGTCTTCGCGCCGTCGCCGGCAGAATATCGGAGAGTGACCGCGAGCGCCGCGCCGTAGATGCTGAGGCTGTTTGCGACCCGCTTCTCCATGGCGCCGGCGTTTGGGCCATCCGCGACAAGCAGTACGAACTTCTTGCTGCCTTTCGCGGCCAGTCCCGCGGCGCCCGCGGCGGCGCTGTCCGCTTCGCCAAGGAGCACGGCATAGACCCCGGGGCCGCCAGCGAAATTGTCGGCGAGCGCCAGGACCGGTGGCCGCTTCGACCCCGACAGCGTGGCAATATGCTGGGCCGCCGGCAGCTCGGTCGGGCCGATGACGACTTTAGACCCCGTCGTAATGGCCGTAACCGCCAGTTTGCCGGCCAGTGCGCTGTCGCCTTTGGTGTCTTCTACCGTTAGCGCCAGCAATCCGTTGCCGATATCCGTCATCGCCAGCTTGGTCGCATCGAGCATCTTCCTGCCGTTTTCCCCGGCCGTTCCAGGGGCGGACAGCGGCAGCAGCATCGTGACTTTGGTCGACCCGGTGCCCAGCGACTGGGTCGCCTGGACGGGACCGGCGCCGGCGGCGCCGTTCTGCCCGGCAGGCGCGGTAACCGCCGCCGGATCGAGCACTTCGGACACGCCGCCCTTCGACTGGCAGCCCGACACGATCGCGGCGAGCGCCAAGGCGATTGCCCATGTCCGCGGACGGTGGACCTGTCGGCCAGCTTCCATGAATGCTCCCCCCTATGTGCCGCCGGATATTGTTCCCGGTCTGGTCTTCAACGCATGTTACGGCGGACTTGCAGTGCCGTCTGTAGTTCTTTTAGCCGCCGAACAGCCTGCCTCTGAGCGCCCTGATCTGCCTTGCTTGCCCGGCACTTCGATAGTCGGCGCATTTCATGTATCGCGGCCCGGGCACGAACACGCGGCGCACGCAAACGCCCTTTCCCTGGGCAGGGGCTCCACCCTCCCCGCCTGGCGAAAACGCGGAAAAGCCGAATGTCGCCACCGGCAAGGGGCCGGTCACTTCGATCCCTTCCCTTGCCAGGATTGCCCGCGCACGCTGGCAGTAGCGGACTGAAAGGGCCGAGAACCGGCTTTCATTGTGCCCGGCGCGATACTTCATGACGGTGGTGCAGAGATCACCCGCGGCGAGCCTGTTGGCCTGTGCAAGATATTTGACCCCCAGCGCGATGTTGGCCGCCGGCGCGCTCAGATCGTCCAGTGAACCTCGAAAGCCGAGCATCCTGGCCGTCGCCGGCATCACCTGCATCAGGCCGACTTCGCCGTCACCGCCTTGCACGTCGGGATCGAAGCCGCTTTCGATCTCCATCACCGCATGCGCCAGCATCGGCTCCAGGCCATAGATCGATGCCTGGCAACTCGCAAATGCCTTGAAAGCCTGCCGGGTCCACTCCGTGGCCGGATCACAGCGCACTGGTTGCTTCAGGCCGGACGAAAGCTGTGGTTTCACGGATGGTCGTTCCAGCCAGTGGGCACTGGCCGGCGTGACCGTTTGGACAAAGCCAAACAACACGATCGCGCCCGCGACCGCCTTCAGGAAGGATCCGTCGGCTGTCATGATGGCCAACAGGCGTCGGTTCGCCTATCCGGTCAGTGCATGTACTCGACCATGCGATCGTGAAAACACTCGCATTTGTTGAGGGTGTCTTCGTCCTTGTAGTTCGTCTTCAGGTAGCCGTAAGCCATGCCGCAGGCGACCTTGGCTTCCGATGCCCAGACGAAGACGGGCCGGGACGAGTTGATCCACTCCGAGCTGTTGGCGGCGGCGACCGACTCGTCCATCAGCTTCACCACCTGTTGCTTCAGATCGACGATGTTGTCGTTCAAGACCAGATTGGACGTGCCGACGACCCGGCAATAATCGCCTGTCGGACCTTCGATGATGTCGGCGGCATACCCCGTCGACCCGACTGCCAGCAACAGCGTCGCAGCGGAAACAAGCAGTCTTGCAGAACGTTTCATGTTGAGCTCCCCTAAATATTAGCGACGTATAACATAATCGCGTGGTTGTGCGCTATGCCGTTAGACCAGGTTTGCCGTTGTCTGATGCTGGGTTATGCCGTCGTCGTAGAGCAGCGTGATCGTGTTGGCCGCGGGGTGGTTCGTGAGTTCCGCCACTTGGACAAAATTGACCGGATCTCCCGATCCGCTCATGTCGACACTCAGCACGCCGGTCCCTGCGTCGTAATTGACGAAGTTGCCGACATTCGCAGGAGTCGAGTCGAACAGCGCTGTCAGGTCGATCTTGTCGCCGTCGCCGCCATTGAAGTCCGTGATCAGATCCTTGATGTCGAGGTTCTCAAGTCTGAACGTGTCGGCGCCCGTCCCGCCGGTGAGCGTGTCACTCCCGGCACCACCGACCAGCAGGTCGTTTCCGGCGCCGCCGATCAAAGTGTCGGCGCCGCCTTCGCCTCTGAGCGTGTCGTTGCCCAATCCGCCGGCTAGGTAATTGGCGCCGGAGTTTCCGTAGAGATAGTCATCGCCGGAACCGCCGATCAAGCCCTCGATGCCAGTCAGCGTATCTCCCGTGGCATCGCCCCCGGTGATGTTGCCATCACTCGGATTGCTGGGGGTGCCATGAACACCGGCGGCGCCACCTGCATCTGTCAAGTTTACCGATATAGCCGCGCTCCCGGTGTAGTCGGCAATATCGGTCCCGGAGCCGCCTATGATCGTATCGATATGAGAGCTTCCGGCAATTACATCGTCGCCAGATGTGCCGGTGAGCGCGTAAGTTCCATCAGCCGCGTTGGCTGTGACGTGCACGCCGAGCGAACTGGTCGTTGTAATGTCGCCGTCACCATCTACTGCCGAAATCGTGAAGGTCAAATTCTGATCGTGCGGCAAAACATTCTGTGTGAGCGAAACACTCGAGAACTGCGCGCCCTGTCCGGGGACGTTGACCGCACTGATCTGCAGCTGGTTGAAGCTGATCGACGGGTCAATCAGAAATGTTCCGGTCGACGTGATGACGATGTCACCGGATACGGAGGTGTTAGTGAGCGTGTTTGTGGCGACCCAATGGTAGGTTCCCCCGGCTCCATTCAACGAATTGACGACCAGATTTACAGAGTCGTTCAGTTCAGCATTGGTGCTTGCGGGATTATCTCCGATGGCTCCAGGGTTATGGAACTCCATTGTGAAGGTCTCATTTGCGCCAACGAAGGTGTTGGCGACTCCGAATCCATTATTATTGGAGTTGATTCCGCCAGGGCTTGAAAATTCGATATGGCCATCGCTGGTTTCGCGCCAATTGGGTCCACCTGCTGGAAGGTTCTGGAGCGAATAGGTGATTGTTGTGCCGGCGTCAGGTGTGACGAGGTTGAAATTGTAGGTCCCGTCCTCGTTAACCGTCAGCGTATAGACTGGCACCGCCGGGTTGCCTCCCGGACCGTCAGAGTCCACGCTCGCAGTTAACGTAGTGCTCGTGTTCCCGAACGCGTCGGTGGTAGTGAGCGACGAATAAACGATGCCCGCGATGGCCGGTCCGGTTATGTTGAAGTGATCAATACCGTCAGCGCCCGAGACAAGGGAGAACAAGCCGTTGACTGACCCAACTTCGTTGGGGATCAAGGCCGGCATAAAGACCCCGAGTGTCGGCACGTCGTCGACAATGTCGACCAGGATGGAGCCGGTGGTGGTGTTGCCGTGGGCGTCGGTCACCGTATAGGTGAAGCTGTCCTTGTCCTGCTCGGTGGTGATGCCATTGTTGGTCGTCGCACCGTCATAGGTCTGGGTCAGCGTGTAGGTGTAGGTGCCGTTGGCGTTGAGCACCAGATTGCCGTAGCTGCCGCTGGCCGGCGAAGTCAGCGTATAGGTGTACGGGCCGGTGCCGCCGGCCGGCGTGATCGCGCCGTTGAAGATCTCGCTGTTGCCGGCTGCGTCGCTGCCCGTCGCAAGGCCCTTCTCGCTGACCAGAGCATCGGTGTCGGATGCCGTCACCGTCACATTGTTGACGGTGATGTCCAGCGTCACCGTCGAGGTGTCGCCGTCGCCGTCGGTGATGGTGTAGACGAAGTGATCGACCGCATTGGTGGTCACCGCGTTGGGGTTGGCCGTGTAGGTGTAGGCGCCGTTGGCGCCCAGGACCAGCGTGCCGTACTGGCCCGCGATCCCGGCTCCGCCGAGATTGCCGCTCACCGGGTTCGACACGTTCGAACCGGTTGCCACGCCCGTCACCGCGCCGCCAGGTGCCGCGCCGTCGGCGCCCAGGACGTCCGCCGTCCCGTCCGTCAGCACGTTGCCCGAGGCCTGCGCGCCTTCCGACACGCTGTTGGTGTCGGCGTGCGCCGTCGGAATGTCGTCGACGATGTCGACCAGGATGGAGCCGGTGGTGGTGTTGCCGTGGGCGTCGGTCACCGTATAGGTGAAGCTGTCCTTGTCCTGCTCGGTGGTGATGCCATTGTTGGTCGTCGCACCGTCATAGGTCTGGGTCAGCGTGTAGGTGTAGGTGCCGTTGGCGTTGAGCACCAGATTGCCGTAGCTGCCGCTGGCCGGCGAGGTCAGCGTATAGGTGTACGGGCCGGTGCCGCCGGCCGGCGTGATCGCGCCGTTGAAGATCTCGCTGTTGCCGGCCGCGTCGCTGCCCGTCGCAAGGCCCTTCTCGCTGACCAGAGCATCGGTGTCGGATGCCGTCACCGTCACATTGTTGACGGTGATGTCCAGCGTCACCGTCGAGGTGTCGCCGTCGCCGTCGGTGATGGTGTAGACGAAGTGATCGACCGCATTGGTGGTCACCGCGTTGGGGTTGGCCGTGTAGGTGTAGGCGCCGTTGGCGCCCAGGACCAGCGTGCCGTACTGGCCCGCGATCCCGGCTCCGCCGAGATTGCCGCTCACCGGGTTCGACACGTTCGAACCGGTTGCCACGCCCGTCACCGCGCCGCCAGGTGCAGCACCGTCGGCGCCCAGAACGTCCGCCGTCCCGTCCGTCAGCACGTTGCCCGAGGCCTGCGCGCCTTCCGACACGCTGTTGGTGTCGGCATGCGCCGTGGGAATGTCGTCGACGATGTCGACCAGGATGGAGCCGGTGGTGGTGTTGCCGTGGGCGTCGGTCACCGTATAGGTGAAGCTGTCCTTGTCCTGCTCGGTGGTGATGCCATTGTTGGTCGTCGCACCGTCATAGGTCTGGGTCAGCGTGTAGGTGTAGGTGCCGTTGGCGTTGAGCACCAGATTGCCGTAGCTGCCGCTGGCCGGCGAAGTCAGCGTATAGGTGTACGGGCCGGTGCCGCCGGCCGGCGTGATCGCGCCGTTGAAGATCTCGCTGTTGCCGGCCGCGTCGCTGCCCGTTGCAAGGCCCTTCTCGCTGACCAGAGCATCGGTGTCGGATGCCGTCACCGTCACATTGTTGACGGTGATGTCCAGCGTCACCGTCGAGGTGTCGCCGTCGCCGTCGGTGATGGTGTAGACGAAGTGATCGACCGCATTGGTGGTCACCGCGTTGGGGTTGGCCGTGTAGGTGTAGGCGCCGTTGGCGCCCAGGACCAGCGTGCCGTACTGGCCCGCGATCCCGGCTCCGCCGAGATTGCCGCTCACCGGGTTCGACACGTTCGAACCGGTTGCCACGCCCGTCACCGCGCCGCCAGGTGCAGCACCGTCGGCGCCCAGAACGTCCGCCGTCCCGTCCGTCAGCACGTTGCCCGAGGCCTGCGCGCCTTCCGACACGCTGTTGGTGTCGGCGTGCGCCGTCGGAATGTCGTCGACGATGTCGACCAGGATGGAGCCGGTGGTGGTGTTGCCGTGGGCGTCGGTCACCGTATAGGTGAAGCTGTCCTTGTCCTGCTCGGTGGTGATGCCATTGTTGGTCGTCGCACCGTCATAGGTCTGGGTCAGCGTGTAGGTGTAGGTGCCGTTGGCGTTGAGCACCAGATTGCCGTAGCTGCCGCTGGCCGGCGAGGTCAGCGTATAGGTGTACGGGCCGGTGCCGCCGGCCGGCGTGATCGCGCCGTTGAAGATCTCGCTGTTGCCGGCCGCGTCGCTGCCCGTTGCAAGGCCCTTCTCGCTGACCAGAGCATCGGTGTCGGATGCCGTCACCGTCACATTGTTGACGGTGATGTCCAGCGTCACCGTCGAGGTGTCGCCGTCGCCGTCGGTGATGGTGTAGACGAAGTGATCGACCGCATTGGTGGTCACCGCGTTGGGGTTGGCCGTGTAGGTGTAGGCGCCGTTGGCGCCCAGGACCAGCGTGCCGTACTGGCCCGCGATCCCGGCTCCGCCGAGATTGCCGCTCACCGGGTTCGACACGTTCGAACCGGTTGCCACGCCCGTCACCGCGCCGCCAGGTGCAGCACCGTCGGCGCCCAGAACGTCCGCCGTCCCGTCCGTCAGCACGTTGCCCGAGGCCTGCGCGCCTTCCGACACGCTGTTGGTGTCGGCGTGCGCCGTCGGAATGTCGTCGACGATGTCGACCAGGATGGAGCCGGTGGTGGTGTTGCCGTGGGCGTCGGTCACCGTATAGGTGAAGCTGTCCTTGTCCTGCTCGGTGGTGATGCCATTGTTGGTCGTCGCACCGTCATAGGTCTGGGTCAGCGTGTAGGTGTAGGTGCCGTTGGCGTTGAGCACCAGATTGCCGTAGCTGCCGCTGGCCGGCGAAGTCAGCGTATAGGTGTACGGGCCGGTGCCGCCGGCCGGCGTGATCGCGCCGTTGAAGATCTCGCTGTTGCCGGCTGCGTCGCTGCCCGTCGCAAGGCCCTTCTCGCTGACCAGAGCATCGGTGTCGGATGCCGTCACCGTCACATTGTTGACGGTGATGTCCAGCGTCACCGTCGAGGTGTCGCCGTCGCCGTCGGTGATGGTGTAGACGAAGTGATCGACCGCATTGGTGGTCACCGCGTTGGGGTTGGCCGTGTAGGTGTAGGCGCCGTTGGCGCCCAGGACCAGCGTGCCGTACTGGCCCGCGATCCCGGCTCCGCCGAGATTGCCGCTCACCGGGTTCGACACGTTCGAACCGGTTGCCACGCCCGTCACCGCGCCGCCAGGTGCCGCGCCGTCGGCGCCCAGGACGTCCGCCGTCCCGTCCGTCAGCACGTTGCCCGAGGCCTGCGCGCCTTCCGACACGCTGTTGGTGTCGGCATGCGCCGTGGGAATGTCGTCGACGATGTCGACCAGGATGGAGCCGGTGGTGGTGTTGCCGTGGGCGTCGGTCACCGTATAGGTGAAGCTGTCCTTGTCCTGCTCGGTGGTGATGCCATTGTTGGTCGTCGCACCGTCATAGGTCTGGGTCAGCGTGTAGGTGTAGGTGCCGTTGGCGTTGAGCACCAGATTGCCGTAGCTGCCGCTGGCCGGCGAGGTCAGCGTATAGGTGTACGGGCCGGTGCCGCCGGCCGGCGTGATCGCGCCGTTGAAGATCTCGCTGTTGCCGGCCGCGTCGCTGCCCGTTGCAAGGCCCTTCTCGCTGACCAGAGCATCGGTGTCGGATGCCGTCACCGTCACATTGTTGACGGTGATGTCCAGCGTCACCGTCGAGGTGTCGCCGTCGCCGTCGGTGATGGTGTAGACGAAGTGATCGACCGCATTGGTGGTCACCGCGTTGGGGTTGGCCGTGTAGGTGTAGGCGCCGTTGGCGCCCAGGACCAGCGTGCCGTACTGGCCCGCGATCCCGGCTCCGCCGAGATTGCCGCTCACCGGGTTCGACACGTTCGAACCGGTTGCCACGCCCGTCACCGCGCCGCCAGGTGCAGCACCGTCGGCGCCCAGAACGTCCGCCGTCCCGTCCGTCAGCACGTTGCCCCCGACCGACGCGCCTTCCGACACGCTGTTGGTGTCGGCATGCGCCGTCGGCACGTCGTCGACGATGTCGATGACGATGGCTGCCGGGGCCGACGACGAGGTGCCGTCAGAGACGGTGAGCGAGAAGCTGTCGGTCTCGGTGACTGCCGGAACGTCCGTCGTCGTGCTGGTCAGTGTGTACTGATAGGCCGCAACACCGGTTGCCGGGTTGTAGCCGGTGATCAGCAGCGTGCCGTGGTCGCCCTGGAAGGCCGAACCGTTGAGGCTGCCAATGGCAACCGTGACGCCGCCGATGGTGACGCTCTGCACGTCGTCGAGCCCGTCGGCGTCCGACACCGTGAAGGTGCCTGTTGCAACCGTGCTGCCGTCGCCGGCCGCCGAACCCGCCGCCAGACCTGCTTCATAGACCTGGTCATGCGCGCCGGCCGGATTGCCCTGGTCGACGACGATCTGCGGCACGTCGTTGGTGCCGTTGATGGTGATGGTCAGCGTTGCCGCATCGGTGTCGCCGTCGGCATCCTTCATCGTGTAGTTGAAGGTCTCGGTCAGCGTCTGGCCGGCGTCCAGCGCCTGCACCGCCGGATCGGCGTTGTTGAGCGTATAGGTGTAGGTGCCGTCGGGATTGGCCACGAAGGTGCCGTGCGCGCCCGTCGTCGAGCCATCCCAGCTGACGAAGCTCGTCGGCGTGTCGGCGCCCGGCTGGTTGTTGGCATGCAGGTCGTTGGTCAGCACATTGCCGTTGACCGGCGAAAGCGCGTCCTCGCTGATGCTGTTGGTGTCGTTGACCGCATTGGGCACGTCGTCGACGATGTCGATGACGATGGCTGCCGGAGCCGACGACGAGGTGCCGTCAGAGACGGTGAGCGAGAAGCTGTCGGTCTCGGTGACTGCCGGAACGTCCGTGGTCGGGCTGGTCAGCGTGTACTGATAGGCAGCAACGCCGGTTGCCGGGTTGTAGCCGGTGATCAGCAGCGTGCCGTGGTCGCCCTGGAAGACCGAACCGTTAAGGCTGCCAATGGCAACCGTGACGCCGCCGATGGTGACGCTCTGCACGTCGTCGAGCCCGTCGGCGTCCGACACCGTGAAGGTGCCTGTCGCAACCGTGCTGCCGTCGCCGGCCGCCGAACCCGCCGCCAGACCTGCTTCATAGACCTGGTCATGCGCGCCGGCCGGATTGCCCTGGTCGACGACGACCTGTGGCACGTCGTTGGTGCCGTTGATGGTGATCTCGACCGTTGTCGTCGAGGTGTCGCCGTCGCCATCGGTCAGCGTATACGTGAACGTGTCCGTCAGATGCTGGCCGGTGGTCAGCGCCTGGACCGCCGCAGCGCCGTTGTTCAGCGTGTAGCTGTAGTGGCCGTCCGCATCGATCGTGATCGAACCGTAACTGCCCGCCACGGCCGACCCGACATGGCCCGAGGCCGATGTAACCGTGCCTGCCTCGACGCCCGTTACCGTCGCCCCGTCCGCGCCCTTAACGTCGGCGACGCCGTCCGTCACATTCGCGTCCGCGCCGCCGCTGGCCGTGATCACGTTGCCGTCCGCGACCGTCGCGCCGTCTTCCGTCACGCTGTCCGTATCGGCAACCGCTGTCGGCACGTCGTCGACAATGGCGACGGCAAAGGTGGTGCTGGCCGAATCGCCGTCGACGTCCGTGACAGTGATGCTGAAATTGTCCGGAACCGTGTCGTTGGGATCGAACCCGTTCGTGTGCTCGGGATGAGTGACCGATTCGGTCACCGTGTAATTGTATTGGATAGCACCCGTGCTCGGATTGTAGGAGACGATCTCCAAATAGCCGAACTGGCCCGGGATCTGCTGGCCGACGCCGGTGACGGCGACACCGTTGATAACGATCGACCCGATTCCATCCGGTGCGTCGATGCTGATCGTTCCGATGCCTGAGGTTTCGGAATTGCTTGGCGCGTCGCTGCCGGGCGATTGTGTCTGGTTGCCATCGAGGCCAGTTTCACTGGCCGCTTCGGTCGGGGCAAGCAGTGACGTGGCCACCACTGAAACCGGCCTGTCGACGATGGACGGGAACAGTTCGCGGCGATCCAGAAGCCCAAACTGCAAGGCGGTCGGCGGCAGCAATGCCGACAGGTCGAACCCGTCGCCGATGCCGCCGGGGGGAACCGAGAAATCTCCGCCCGCGCTTGAATTCGAACCACCAGGACCAGCCGACATGGAACCGTCGGCGCCGAAGGCGACATCGACATGGCTGGCTTCCAGCGCCGCCAGCAGCGCAACGCGCGGCACCTCGACGTCGCCGATGATGAAGGTCGGCACGTTCAGGGCGCCATCCTTGATCACGATCACCGAGCCGTCGGCCTGCTCGAGCACAAGGTTTTGGCCGTCGACCTTGATGTTGTCGATGGAAGCGTTGGCCGGAAGCCTTACCACGTGGCTGGCGTCGGCTACATATTCGTGCTGCGCAGCTGCCGGCAGCGTCTTCGCTTCCGCGGGGGCTTCCGGCTTGACGGGCGCTCCGCCGCCGACATCGACCGGCACCGGTTCGGACGCTGCCGGTGCGGCCTGCTGCGTCGAATTTGCCTGTGCGACCCGGATCTCCGCCGGCGATGTCTGATCGCCGTGTTCACTGGACGCGGAATGCTCGTTCAAGGAACCCGAAAAGCTGTCCAACTCGATATTGTTCGTCATGGCTGAAACCCCTCCGATATTTACCGGATAGAGACAGCGGCCATTTCTACTTTGCAACTGCCCCCTAATCTATTTCATATATTATGATATGCATTGCTCGGCATTTTTTACACGTGGTAAACCGCGACAATATAACCTGATATATGCTGGCTCCCAGAGGCTTCCCTGACGGAGTACTGGCCGGGATTTTTTGGTAAATCAAAGTATAAAATTGAATAGAATTTTAAATAAAATAGATGAAGACAGTTGCTGGATATTTATCCACCTTCCTTTCCAATAATTTGAGACAAGATTGGTAGCGTCCACAGTCAAAGGTGGGCGTTATGAAAAAGCAAAAATCGGTTCCGGGAAAAACCGGGCTCCAGATGCTCCTGCTGGCAATCGGGCTTGTCGGCCTGGCGGGGCCGTCATTCGCCAGCGATATCCCCGCACCCGGCAGGCCTCAGGAGAAGGTCCAGACGCCGCCCTGTCTCGGCGGTGTTTCACTGACGAGGCCCCAGCCCTGGCAGCCTGCGGACGCTTACCGGATCGGCATGGTCACCGGCAGCTATGGCCCGGATGTCGGCCGCGGGGACGGCTCGTCAACGGCGCGAGATGACGCCGGGATAGATCCGGTGCAGACCGCGTCGATTATTCCAGGGGTCTTCGGATCGGTTGCCTTGTCCATGCGCAATTTTCCCGTCGCGGCGCGCTGGGCGCCTGTCTACCGGGCAATCACCGCCTGCTCGGCAGGCAGCCCCTGCGAGCACAAGAGCACGGCTTTTGCCGGCATGATCGCCGCCGCTCAAGGCAAGGGATTCAGCGAGAAGCTGTCCTTCGTCAACAGCAGCGTCAATCGCCTGATCGCCTACAGGAAAGACAGCCTCGTCTACGGCAAGCTCGACTATTGGGCGAAGCCTTCGGAGATTCTCGAGCGGCGAGCCGGCGATTGCGAGGATTTTGCCATCCTCAAGATGACGGCCCTGCTGAGGGCCGGCATTCCGACGCAAAGCATGGCGCTTGTCGTCCTCCAGGATCGCAAGAGAGGCTTCTTTCACGCAGTGCTGTCGGTGAGCACAGGCAGCGGCACCTTCATTCTCGACAGCCTCAGCAACACCGTTATGCGTGACAGCGATCTCCCGGATTACGTCCCGCTCTATTCGTTCAGCACCGACCGGGCCTGGATCCACGGTTCAAGACCGGGCGGCGCCCAGATGGCCGACATCAAGGGCGGTTTCGCAACCGTCGCACCCGGCGAAGGTTTTCAGCCATAGGGTTTCGGCCAGTCCAAGCCATAGGTTCTCGCCAAGGACTGGCGGGCATTCAGCCGCCGAAGACGAACGCCATCAGCAGCTCCGGCTCGAGCACCGGAGCCCGCACCGCATTCAATTGCCCCCGGTAACGACGGTCACCCGCGCCGATGACAAAACCGGTGGCCACCGGCGATTCGCCATTGGCGTCGAGCCGCGTGAAGATGTCGGCCACATTGAGATCCAGCGCCAGCTTGAGGTCGTGCCGTGCGTCATCGCTTGGGGCGATCGGCAATTGGCGCTTGACCAGTTGCTGGAACGGCGCGTTGAACGACAGTATCTTCTTCGAAGAAGCCAGGGCAAAGGCCGGAGACGGGCACGCGACCAGTATGGCGTTGATGGTGTTGATCGATGCAAGCCTTCGCAAGGTCAGGTTTTCGTCCCCCAACCCACGCATGCAGGCCACCCGGATCGCGGATGTCAGATTGCCTGTCTGGGCCTGGCTTTCGGCGATCTCGTCGATGAGCATTCCGATCGTGCACTTCCTGCTTTCGGCCATCTGCTTCAGCGACATCCAGAATGCCCGCTCCAGACGAATGCCGCGCCGTATGCCGCCTCGCGCCACGACCCGAAACTCCAGCCCGAAATCCTCGGCGGCGACTGGCGCAAGCAGCCGCTCGCGATCGGAATGATGAGGGCTGGCGCTACCGCTCACTCATCGCCTCCTCACGCGCCTTGTTGATCGGCTTCAGGAGGTAGTGCAGGATCGTCTTGCGCCCGGTCTTGATGTCGACCGAGCAGATCATTCCGGGGATGATCGAATAGGCCTTGCCGTCTCTTTGAAGCGTCGATTTGTCCGTCGCCACGCGCACCTGATAATAGGGCTCCCCCGTTTTCTGATCGACCAGGCTGTCGGCTGTGATGTTGGAGACCTTGCCCTCGATGCCGCCGAAGATCGAGAAATCATAGGCGGTGACCTTGATAAGGGCTTCCTGGTCGGGCCGGATGAAGGCGACATCCCGCGGCGAGACCCGTGCCTCCACCAGCAACGTTTCGGAGGTTGGCACGATGCCGGCCACGACGGCGCCAGGCTGGACGAAGGCGCCGACCGTGTTCAGTTCCAGCGTGTTGACGATGCCGTCCACGGGAGACCGGATATCGGTGCGCGCGACCTTGTCGGTGGCTCCCCTTATGGTCTCATCCACCACCGAAAGGTCCGCCAGCGCCTGGGTAAGGTCGTCCAGCGCCTCCTGCTGCAGTTGCAGGCCGAGTTCCTCGACCTGAAGCTGAGCTTCCGTGATCGACGATTTGATCTTCTTTATCGTTTCGCCGGCAAGGTTCAGCTGGCCGTTGAGTTCGGTCTGCTCGCGCTCTACCCGGAGCTGCTCGGTCCTTGCCATCAGGCCTTTCTTGACCATCGCGTCGACGAGTTTTGCCTCCTGGTCGCTGACGACCAGGTTCTTAGAAAGACGATCGGAATTGGCCTCCGCCTCGGCAAGTTCCTTCTCGCGCTGATCGAGGCGTGACTTGAGCACGGACAGCTTGTTGTCGAAGTTCCCGCGCCGGGCGATGAGCAGCTTCTGTTCATTGTCGCAGATTTGCGGAGCGACCGACTGGATGTCCTGCGGGCACGGAAATGGGCCCGAGAGATTGCCGGCCTGTTCGTATTTCAGCCTCGCTATGCGAACTTCGAGCGCGCGCGCCTTGGCCTGCTGCTCGCCGAGGCTGGACGTGTTGAGCGTGTTGTCCAGGCGGATGATGAGATCGTTCTTCTTGACGACCTGGCCGATCGTCACGGCGATTTCCTGAACCACACCGGCCTCGCTCGCCTGGATGATCTGGGTCTTGGAAGCAGGTATGACCTTGCCGTCGCCGCGTGCGATCTCATCGACTTCGGCAAAGGACGCCCAGGCGACAAAAACGACGAAGAGCGCTCCGATGATGAATATGGACGCCGACGCAAACAGCGGCGGTCGATCTTCCCTGGCAAGCATTTCCCACGCCCCAACGCATTGGATGCAGCAATAATTGTTTTGTCAGGCGCTTGTTTTCTGCAACGCCTGTATGACTTGGTCCTTCGGTCCGTCGGCAACGATTTTGCCCTGTTCGATAACGATCAGGCGGTCGGCCAGTTCAAGCATGCTGAACCGATGTGTGGAGACGATCAGCGTGGTGTCGCGGTCAAAGGCGACTTTGAGCTGCTTGATCAACTGGCGTTCGGAAGCAAGATCCATCGAGCCCGACGGCTCGTCCAGAAAGACGATTTTCGGTTTGGTCAGCAGCAGGCGCGCGATCGCCACCGTCTGCCTTTGGCCGCCCGAAAGATTGGTGCCGCGCTCGCCGACATTCATGTCGTAGCCGCGCGGGTGGCGTGAAACGAAATCATCGACGCCGGCAGCCTTTGCCGCTTCGATGATCTGTTCGTCTGTAGCCTCGGGGCATGCCATCAGGAGGTTCTCCTTGATGGTGCCCGAGAACAGGTCGCCGGCCTGCGCAACGATGCCGACCGCGGCGCGAACCTCGGACGGGTGATACTGGCGAATGTCGATCCCATCCAGCAGCAACTCACCGGAAGTCGGCAGGAAGAGCCGGCCGACCAGCCGACCCATCGTCGTCTTTCCCGATCCTATGCGGCCGATGATGCCGATCCGCTCACCCGGCTTGACCGAGAAATTCAGGCCGGTCAAAACTTCGTTTTCCGAGCCTGGATAGACAAACCCGACATTCCTGAACACCATCGCCCCCTTGCGGATGGGGCGGTTGACGAAGCCCACCGTGTCGGGTCGATCTTCTGGTTGAGCCATGATCGAATTCACCATCCTCAGCGAGAGCATGGCCTGGCGGAACCGGGACAACGTTATGGCGATCTGGCCGAGCGGCGCCACGGCCCTGCTCGCCAGCATCACCGTTCCTATGATTGCTCCTGTCGAAACATGCCCTTCTGAGAAGGCATAGGCGCCGGCCACGACCAGGGCGACGGTCACCAGCTGCTGTATGGACTGGGTGATGTTGCCCGCTGCCGCCGAAAGCTGCTTGATTTTCTCGGACGTGTTGGCGGCGTTCTTGGAGTGCTCGCCCCATTTCCGCAGCAGATACGCCTCGGCGCGCAGCGACTTGATGGTCTCCAGCGTCGAGATCGATTCGACCAGCAGGGCCTGGCGCTGCGATGCTTCGTTCATCGAGGCTGCGACGCGCTTGCCGATGCGGCGCTGGGTGACCAGGCCGACGATGACGGACATCACGAAGGCCAGCGCCGGTATGATCACCAGCCAGCCGCCTATTGCATAGATCACAAGGAGAAAGACGAAGACGAATGCCGTGTCGATGAACACGCTTATGGTGTTGGAGGTGAAGAACTCCCTGACGAACTCATATTGCGTGACCCTGTTTGCGTATTCACCGGTCGAGCCGGGGCGCGCCGAAAGCGACGAGTTCAGCACTTTTTCGAACAGCAGATAGGATATCCGCAGATCCGCCTTGCGCCCGGCATAGTCGATGAGGGAAGCCCTGGCCGTCTTCAAAAGCAGGTCGAACAGGATGACCGCACCGATGCCGAGAGCCAGGACCCACAGTGTCGATATCGCCTTGTTCGGCAGGATCCTGTCGTAGACGTTCATGGTGAAGATCGGCGAGGCTATGGCCAGCAGATTGATGAACACCGCCGCCAGGACGACTTTCGAGTAGGTGCGCCAGAAAGCGCCCATCGTCCCTGTAAGCCAATGTCTTCGCTCGATCCTGGCCGCCGAGCCGACCGACATGGTCTCGGCGGCATTGGCATAGGTGATCGAAAAGGAAGCGCCGCCGCTGATGTAGCTGGCAGCCAGTTCCGACCGGCCGATCGTGGTGCGGCCGTCTTCCTGGGGCGCGGTGATATACGCATCGCCTTCGCCTAGAGCCAGCAGGGCGACGGGCAATTGGCTGACGCGAAAGACGATGGCCGGCAGGTCGATACGCCCCCTGAGAAAATCGCGATGATTGAACTCGGTGACTTCCAGGCCGATGCGTTCGGCAAGGTGCCTGATGTCGTCGGCCGCAATTCGCGTGTCCGAGAGCGGCACGCCGGCAAACAGCACGGTCTCCGCGCTCGGCCTGCCGAGATATCCGGCAACGGCCGAGAAGCAGGCCTTGAACGCCTCCTTCGGGGAGAGGATGTTGGGTTGCTGGTTCACGATCTGCCCGTCAGGACGCTCGCTGGACCTTGTGCTGTCCTATTTCTTCCTCACCGGAGCGAGAATATCGAATGGCAAGTCGTTCTTCTGCTCCGATGGCGTCCGCGCATAGGTTTCTGTGTCCGCGGTTTCCGGTGCTGCGAACTCGGTGCGTGCATAGGCCGTCGCTTGCTTTGCCGGCTCGAGATTCATCGTTTTCAGCAACTGTCCGGTCGCGGCCAGGAGCCGGTACTGGGCAAACAGCGATGCGTAGGAAGCGGTATCCGCCAGCGTTGCCGTGTTGAACCGTGTATTCTGCGCATCGAGCACGTCGAGCAGCGAGCGCTGTCCGACCTTGAACTGCTCGCGATAGGAAGCAACCAGCTTCTCATTGGCAGCGGCTTGTTGCCTCAGGGTCTTTGCCAGATCGGCTTGCCGGAAACGGCGATCCCATGAGGTGCGAACGGCTTCCTCGATTTCGCGCTGGACCTGATGCAGCGCGAGACGCTGTTCACTGGTGCGGCGGATCTGCTCCTGCTCGTTGGCCTTGTCGATGCCACCGCGGTAGAGGTTCCAGCGCAGGACCACGCGCGCCTGCAGGTCGGTGGTGTCGCCATCGTCGCCGTCAATGTCGGTTCCTGCCCGGGCCCGACCTTCAGCGATGATGGAGGGGCCAAATTTTGCCCGCGCAGCGTCCACGAGGGAGGCCGCCGCGTCGATGTCGCTGTTGGCCATGTGTACGCGCGGATTGCTTTCCCGCGCCAACCCTATCGCGTCGTCGAGCGAGCGCGGGAGTGCGGCCGAAACATCGCCGGGCCTCGAAGGGCTGGTCAGTGGCTTTCCGACGGTTTTGAAGAAGCGGATCTTGGCCGCTTCCAGTTCCTCGGTCGCCTCCTGCATGCGCGCCTTGGCGGCGAACAGCCGTTCCTCGGCCTGTTGCCGGTCGGCCTCGTTCAGCGCGCCGCCCGAGATGCCTTGCCGGATGTCGCCGAGAATTGCCTGGTGGAAGCCGAGATTCTTCTTCGCTTCGGCAACGATCGAGGCCTGCAGCATGTATTCCAGATAGTCCTGGACAACGGACAACCCGATGAATTCGGACCGTTCCAGAACGCGGAACGAAGCGCCGTCGACGCGCGATGCCTGACGGTTCAATTCGGCCCGCCTTCCGCCGCTGTCATAAAGCGTCTGCGAAACGGTAAGATCCGTTTCAGCCGGATAGAGCGCATCGCCTTCGATGGAAAGAGAGCGCCGGGACGGATTGTCGAGCCGGCGAACGCCAGCCGATGCCTCGACATCGACACTGGGAAGATAAAGGCCCTTGGCCTGCCGCAACTCGAACTCGATGGCTTCGCGATTTTCGATCGCCTGTCCAATCTCGGGATTGGACTCCACAGCGACAGCCATCGCCTCCTTGAGCGTGAGCGCGTGAGCACTGCCGCAGGTCAGCATGGTGGCCGCCATCAAAAGACCAAGGCGCCTGCCTATGGTCGACATGTTTGTCGTATTCATTAATCCCACCCTAACGTTTCCCCAGCGTCCTTTTCAGAGCGCTAACCAAGCCAAGGCCTGCCCGTCGGTGGATTATTCACAGATTCACGAAATATGTGAGCGATTATTGATTTAGAGATCGCTAAATAGCCTTTTTGGGCAACAAGGCTGCGAGATGTAGCAAAAATAGCACATAACGTCGGCTCGCTGCGGTTGTATCCGGACGCCGCATTCAGTGGGAAAGCACAAAAAACGGCAGGCCAGTGGGCCGGTATGGCCAGAATCATGGCCGGTTCGGATAGCGGCTGTCGATGATCCAACCTGAAGTTGAGCCCTTTTCAGGCACGCCCCTTTGGATGCCGCGCCCAAAAATACTCCATCGCGGCGGCCGGCGTACGCTTCATGTGGCTCACTGCGGCCAAAAGCTGGTCAGCGCGCACCCTAATTTGCGCTCAACGCCACCATGCGGTCGAGCGCCGCGGTCAGGCCGCGAAGCGACACAGGGAAGCTCAGCGGGGTCTCGGCGTCCGTCGTGACATTGAGCTTCAGCACCGAGCCTCCCCTCAGCTTTCCAAGCGTCGGCCGATCGACCGTAAAGACGGAGACGCAACCCGTCGGCAGGCAGGTCCTGAAGCGCTGCGCGGACAGCGGCGGTTGATCGTCGATCTGCAGCGTCACGCCCGGATCAAGGAGGATGCCGAAGGGCAGAAGCAGGGTAGCCGTCGTCGAACCGTCCGGGCGTGCCGCGATCTCCATGGCAAGAAGCCTCTGCCCGTTCTGCTGGACCTGGTCTTGCGCAAGCGAGCACACTCTCGCCTTTTCCCGTACCGAACAGGTCACGCTCCAGTCCTGATAGACCTCACGCAGCGATGAGGGTCCATCCGGGACAGCCGCCACCTGTTGCTGGGCAGACGCCGGCGACACCAATGAGAATAGAATTGCTCCACATGCGGAGACGGCCTTCGGGCCAAGCTTCATGTGCAGACCCATTCGCGGATCTTGCATTTCTCTCCCGTCGCCTCGCAGGCCTGCAAAGCGAGATCCTCCGCTTCCCGACGGGTCTCGGCCGAGTTCACGCCCCAGGGCGTGAAACGGTTCTCCACTTTGTCTGCCACGGCAAGCGCACCGCAGTGCTTGTAGGGAAAGCCGGTCTCGTCGTCATCATTCCAATGGCGATGGTTGCGGAAGACGGTGACGACGTTGCAGGCCTTTCCGCCTGCGTTCTCGCAATATTTCTGTGCGATGTCCTTCGCTTCCTGCCGCTTGTCGGCGCCCCAGAAGAAGCCGTATTTGCTATCGGCCTGCGAATAGGCAATGGCCGCCCATATACCCTTTTCCTCCTGTTGCGGTTCCGATGGGGCCACAAGGTCGGCTGAGACGACTTGTCCGCTCCACAACAAGGTCAAGCCCAAAACTGCCAAAGCCTGCAATCTCATGGTCGGCATCCTTTCCTTGACCTCACTCGCTTCGCGTCCTACTTCGCCGCCGAAGCAAGGGAGATCACCACACAGCTTTTGCCCGTCGGCAGGAGAAGCGCTTCACCGGC
Source organism: Mesorhizobium sp. ISC11 (assembly GCF_037162595.1). NCBI lineage: Bacteria > Pseudomonadati > Pseudomonadota > Alphaproteobacteria > Hyphomicrobiales > Phyllobacteriaceae > Mesorhizobium > Mesorhizobium sp. ISC11. The sequence continues at coordinate 6,262,287 of NZ_JAVSPW010000001.1, read as the reverse complement.
ATTGCCGCCGAGCTCGTAGACCTCGACCTGCCCGAGATGGTCGGTGATCTTGCTGCCCTGCGGCAGGATGGATGGGATGTCGGCGCACGGGCTGGCGAATGGCGCCACCCGCACCATCGCCCCTTCGCAACCCGTGGCGGTGGGCGATGCGAAGACGATGCCGGCGGCCGGTCCGCTATAGCGTTCCGACGCATAGTCCATGCCGACAAAGGCCTGGATGGCGTGCTTGTCGGCGGCCTGGTCGTTCCACAGGGATTTGACGCTGTATTTCGTGCCGGTCGTCAGGATCTGTCCGAGCACTGGATAGACGGTCGAGCAGGCCTGCACACCGGCCTGCTTGACATGCTCGAGGAAGGGCGTGTCCGGAAGCACGGGGGCCGCCGCTGTTGCTGCAGGTGCGGCCGTCGCGCCGCCGACCAGATTGGCGACCGCGGCGTAATTCCCGGCGGCGAAGCCAAGCCCCGCCACGACCAATCCCAGCAGTGAATATCCGGCCGCGCGTGGCCAGCGCCTTGGGGGCTCGGCCCGCCTCTGCCGATCCGCCTCGACGCTCGGAGTGCGTTTGGCGGACGTGAACTGGTCCTGCTGGCTCATGGTGGCGCCTCGGTTATTTGAGTGGTGAAAGGGCGTCTGACAGCCCCTTGAGCGTTGCGGTAACGGTGATCGTCTGCCCGTCGACCGTCGAGTAGGAGATCGCCGGCGTCGCGTTCTGCGATATCTGCCGGCGCATGACGGGGCCGACCGGCAACATGCCGACACAGACCATTTCGTTGCAGCCGTTCAGCTGCACGTCGATCGGCTGCTTCTGTCCATCGAATTTCACGGACACAAGGCCATCGCTCCTGGCGTTCGGGGCGGTGCGCAGGATCATGTACGGCTTGCCGTCCTGGGTGGCGGCAAGCGACCAGCTGAAGGCCATCTTGCCGGACGCGTCCTCGATGATCTGCGAGACGTTGCAGACCTTCTTGCGGGCTTTGAGGTTCTCGTCGCAGATCAGCGTCCAGTTGTCGAATGGGCGTATGGTGCGCTGGTAGTCTCCGAGCTTCACCTCGGGCGGGAGCACCACGTCCGAAGGCTTGATCCTGTAGGTCGACGCAACCTGCCCGGCGGCCGGCACGAGGCCGCCGCAAAGCGCCAGGCAGGTCAGGGCAACAAGTCCTTTCATCCCTGCCTCAGTTCAAGGTGAAGCTGATGCCGGCGCCGACGCCGACATGCCCACCCGCTGCCGTGCCCGACAGGTTGCCGCGGATGCGGCCGTCCTCGCTGGTGTAGCCCGCACCGAAGGCGAATGCGCCGGCGTCGCGCCAGAGGCCGCCACCCGCCGCGACGCTCAGCTTTCCGGGCCGGTCGTCGTAGCGCAGCGAGGCGGCGGCGAGACCTATCGCGGCCGCCTGCCGGGCCTCGTCGCGGATGCCGTTGATGTCCGAATTGAGCTGGCCGAGCTTCTGGTCGGTATAGTCGTTGGCCTGCTGCAGGGTCGTGGCGGCTACCTTGTCGGTGTAGTCGTTGGACGTATCGATAGCGTAAGCCACGCGGTTGTCCGTATAGCTCTTGCCGGCGGTCAGGCCCTGGTTCATCTGGTCGACATTGACCGCATCGGTCCCTTTGACGCCGGGGCCGACATTGGAGATGACGACCGGGGCGTTGACGTCGCCACCCTGCAGCGTGATGGTGTTCGACTTGACGCCGCCCGGGGCGTCATAGGTCACCGCGTTCTGGGTGAGGTTTCCGACGCCGGCTTTCAAATCCTCGATCGCCGTGTTGGTGGCGTAGAGCTGCGAGCCGTTGATCGCATCCGTGCTGCCGGCATCGACGCGCCCGGCGGCGACGTTGGTGATCGTCCGCTCGGCGCCGGCATCGCCGACGCTGACGGTTCCGGTCGGAGTCGTTCCGGCGAAGGTGTAGGTCTTGCCGCCGATGACGGTGCTGGAGGTGCCGACGGCTGTCTGCGTCACCGAGCCGGAGCCGAGCGCCACATCGTTGGCGTTGTTGGCCTGCGCACCCTGGCCGAGCGCGACGGCGCCCGCCCCGGTAGCCGTCGAGCCATGGCCCGCAGCCACGCTCTCGGCGCCGCTCGCCACGCTTTCCGGCCCGATCGCCACCGCGTTGGTGCCGCCGGCGATGCTGTCGGCCAGCGTCGAATTGGCGTGGAAGTATTTGATGCCGCCGCCATTGCTGATGGTGGTCAGGGCATTGTCGACGGCCGTCAGGCCGTCATAGACGGTCGAGTAGTTGTTGCCCTGGATAGTGTAGGTCGGGCCGGTGATCGAGCCGTCGGGATTGATCGTGGTAACGCCGCCGAACAGGTCGGTGACGTTTTTCGTCACGCCGCGCAACTGCGAGACGTTGACGCCGTCGGTGTCGGCCGAGCCCGCCGCGACATTGGTCAGCTTGCGTTCGGCCCCGGCGGCGCCGATCGACACCTCGCCGACCGAGGTCTGCGGACCGGCGAGCGCGAAGGCCGTGTAGCCGGCCTGCGCGCCGACCGTGGTGATGGATTGCGCACCGAGCGCCACGCTGTTGATGAAGGTGCTCTGGGCGCCGGCGCCGAGCGCCACCGACTGGACACCGGACGCCAGCGAATTGGTGCCGAGCGCCAGGCCGTCGGCCAGCAACACATGGGCGTTCTGGCCGATGGCCGTTCCGCCGGGCGCTGTCAGGTCGACGATGGCGCCGTTGCCGATGCCGATGCCGTTGTCGCCGTTGACGACAGTCGTTGGGCCGACCGCGACCGATTCCGCGCCGACCGCGAGCGAGTCGCCCGCCGCCGAATTGGCATGGAAATACTTGGTCGAGGTGACCGATACGGCAGCGATGGCGCCGGCGAGCTGGCGCACCGTCACCGCGTCCTGGTCCTGCGTGCCGTCGGCCACGTTGGTGATCTGCCGGTAGGAGTTGACATCGCCGACCGAAACGGCGCCGAGCAGCGTCTTGTCGCTCGTGTTGTACTGGATGAAGTTGGACGGACCGGCCGCGATCTGGCCGGTGGCCGGAGCGATCGCGCGATCGGAGATCGAACCCGAGCCCAGCGCCACGCTGCCGTCGATGCTGGCCTTGCTGTCGCGGCCGAGCGACAGCGCGCTGATGCCGGTCGCGGTCGCATTGTAACCGACCGCTGTGGACCCGACGCCTTGGGCGAAGGAATCGGTCTGCGCCAGCCCGGCCTCGTTGGTGCGGGCGTAGCGGATGCCTATGCCGTTGGCATCGGTATAGGCCGTCGAGGTGTCGCCGGCGATGTTGTTGAACGTGTTGCCGAGATTGGTGACGCCACTGCCAATATTGGCGATATCGGTGGTGTTCTGCGTCACCTGCTGGTTGGTGGCGAAGAGCTGCGAGCCGTTGACCGCGTCCGTCGAGCCGCCGTTCAACTGTCCGGCCGCGACGTTCTGGATCTGGCGCTCGGCTCCCGCCGACCCGACAGAGAAAGCGCCGGCCGGCGTGGTGCCCGCGAAGGTGTAGTTGACACCGCCGATCGTCGTTCCGGCGACATTTGTCGTTGCGCCAGACGTGGAATTCAGGCCGATCGCCACATCGCCGGCATTGTTGGCCACCGCATTCGGGCCGACGGCGACGGAATCGGTTCCCAGTGCCTGGGAATCCGCCAGCGTCGAGTTGGCGTGGAAGTACTTGATGCCGCCGCCGACATTGATGTTGTTGAGCGTGACGCCGATGGCGTCGACTGCCTGGTTGGTGGCGAAGAGCTGCGAGCCGTTGATGGCGTCGGTCGAGAGCGCGCTGATCCGCCCCGCCGCCAGATTGGTAATGGTGCGCTCCGCGCCTGGTGCACCGATACTGACCGTCGAGGTCGGATTGGTGCCCTGGAAGGCGTAGGTCGTTCCGTTGACCACACCGCTGGCCGTGCCGACCGCCGTGGTGGTGACCGAGCCCGAACCGAGCGCGACATCGCCGGAGCTTGCCGCCGCCGTCGCGCCATCGCCCAGTGCGACGTTCCCGGCGAGGCCGGCTGCGCCCGCCGTCGAGCCGTTGCCCAGCGCCACCGAGCCTTGCCCGATCGCCTTGTTGCTGTTGCCGATGGCGACAGCGCCGTTGGCCATATTGGCGGCGGTGGCCGTCGCCGTGCCGTCGCTGTTGGCGATGTTGTTGGCGCCGCCGGTGAAGGCGCCGGTGCCGCTGGCGTAGCTGGGATCGCCGATCGAAACCGCGCCGTCGCCGTAAGCGACGTTGTCGGCGCCGATTGCGACGGCCTTCCCCCCGCTTGCGAACGCCCTGGTGCCGATGGCGACGGAGTCGGCGGTCTCAGCAAAGGACTGGAGACCGACCGCGATGGCGTTGGTTGCAGTCGCAAAGCTTTCGCGTCCCATCGCGATCGCGTCGTCTCCGGATGACGTCACGTCCGTGCCGACGGCGATGGCGCTCTGTCCGCTGGCGCTTGTCGCAAAGCTGCTCTGGCCGACATAGACGGAGTTTATCCCGGACGCACTTGTCCCAGCGCCGACAGCGACGGCATTCAGGGCGGTGGTTCGGGCACCGTTGCCGAGCGCGGTACTGCCGGCTCCGCTGGCACCGGAGTTGATGCCGGCCGCGAGGGTATTGTTTCCCGTCGCGCTGGACAGGACGCCGACCGCGGTCGCGTTGACGCCCGACGCAGTGCTGCTCAAGCCGAGGCCGGTGGACCAGGTGCCCGTTGCCTTGCTCGCGACGCCGACAGCCGTGCCGCCCTGCCCCGTGGCGACCGAGCTGTTGCCGATCGCGGTCGCTTCGAAGGATGTGAAGCCGCCGGGAAGCGCCGTGCCCGAAGCGCCGCTCGCATTGGCGAAAGCGCCGATGGCGGTCGGTGAACCGCTGCCGGTGGCAACCGCATTGGCGCCGATGCCCATGGCGATCGCCCCAGCGCCGGGGACGCCGCCGGAGGCGGTCGCTTGCGCGCCTATCGCGATCGCCGCGCCTGTCTGCGCATTGGCTTGGTTGCCGAGCGCCACCGACTGCGCACCGGCCGAGCTGGCGCTGACGCCGGCAGCGAGAGAATTGTCGCCTGCCGCGATCGTCCCAGAACCGAACGAGGAGGCGTTTGCGCCGCTGGCAACGGCCGTGTTGCCAATCGCCGTGCTGGCTGAACCACTCGCAACTGAGGTTGCGCCCATCGCGGTGGCGAAAGCGCCGGAAGAGAGCGAATTGGTGCCGATGGCGATGCTGTTGGGCAGGGCCGTGTTGGCCTGCACGCCTGCCTGCGCGCCGACACCGAACGCGATCGACTGGTTGCCCCAGGCGCTGGCGGTGTTGCCCATCGCCGTTGCGCCCGTTCCCGTTGCTTTGGTCAGGACGCCTATGGCGACGCTTCTTACCTGGGATGCCACCACATCCGTACCAAGAGCGATGGCGCCCTGTGCAGTAGCGCCCGCTCCTGCAAGAGTGCGTCCGCCGATGTTGATAGCGTTGATATCGGACGCCACCGCCTGAAAGCCGATAGCGATGGCATTTTGGTTGCTTGCGCTGGCCGAGTTGCCCTGGGCGAAGGCATCCAATCCCGATGCGTTTGCCTGAAACCCAAGCGCGGTGGCGCGCAGCCCGGTCGCCCGGGTAACATAGCCGATCGCCGTCGAGCTCACTCCGTCGGCACGCGCATTATTGCCAAAGGCGGCCGCGCCTGTGGTTGCAACCGAATTGACGCCAATGGCGCTTGCCGCGTCCCCGTTGGCATGGGCGTTTCCGCCCAGGGCGAGGGCATTGACGCCAGTTGCGCCTGCGAAGACGCCTATGCCTATGGAATTGAGGCCATTGACACCCATCGCATAGCCGATGGCGATCGTGCCGTCGCCCGTTGCACTGTTGGAACTGCCCAACGCCACGCTGTTATTGCCATTCGTCGCGGTGCCGTTACCGATGGCTACGGCGTTGCCGCCGGTCGCCGAACCGCCACCGGCCTGATATTGCGCCAGGGCCGGCGTCGCAGCCATGCCGATCGCGAAGGCGCTCAGCACCGCGGCCGCCGCCGACATCCCGCCGACGCCGAGCGTTCCCAGGCCAAGGCGCCTGCGCCCCATGCCGAGCACGCTATGCGCCATCCGCAGCACCGCCATCAGACGGCGGCGAACCGAGCGAGAGCTCAGATCGGCCCCCGCGATCCACTGCCCGGCGAAATGCGCTGTGCGACGCCGAACAAACGAACCGCTCGAAATCTGGCCGTTCGAAATCTGGTTGTCGGTCATGGTCCCTCTCCGCTGGCCGGCACGAAATGTCTGACAATTCCGCTCCATCGCAGGAAGACATGATTCCTGCGTGCGGTATTTCACGATATTGCTGTCTTGTGAGAAAAGAGGCGAGCAAACCGGCATAGGTTAACGGCTCGTTACCCCTGCCAATGCTTTAGAATCAAATAATCAAGCAACTCCCTAAGCGCCGTCTCATCTAAACTTCGCGCTAAGCTTTCCCATCCGCGCCTGCAGCGGCGTCATCTGCCGGTATTTCTTCATCACGGTGGTAAAATGGCTCTGGCTCGAAAATCCGCTGGAGTGAGCGATGTCGGCGATCGTCATGCCGCTGTCGGCAAGCAACCTTTCAGCGAAATCCAGCCGCAGACCGAGCACGTACTGATGCGGCGGCATCCCGAACGTCCTCGAGAAAGCCCGCACAAAATGATAGGGTGAAAGACCGCAAACCGCGGCCATCTCGGCAAGCGCCAGCTTGCGCGTAAAGTTCTCGTCCAGGAATTGCCGCACGCGGCTCGCAGCGCGGACGGAAAGCCCGCCTTTTGCGTTGAGCGTCGGTTGTCGCGAATTGGGTCCGGAAACCGGTCCGGGGACACCATCCTCACCCGGCATTTCTTGGCCTCCTGATTCGTCCCGGATGAGGTTCAACCCTAGGCTTCCTTCCGCGTTCCCCTGAAAAACAATTCGTGATTGATCGAAGCCGACCGGCATCGCCAACCCCATTCATGAGAGCGTTCCGGCCGGACGGCGTACAACGCGCGGACTGCATGACATTCCAGACGATTCCTGCGGAGCTTGGGGCGGATTTGCAGCAAGATGTATTCTGGAAAACGCCGCAAGGCGCCTGTTGCGGCCTGGGTGGGTGCGCAGCAGATCGGCCGGGTCGACCGTGCCGAAAGCAGGCGGATCAAGTTCGGCGAGATCGAATTCATGCACGGCCAATTGCGCCAGCGCTTCGGGAGCGATGGAAACGACGGCGTTCTCCCGGGTCAGGGACCAGGCCGGCTTGCTATCGACACCCGCCGGATTGACGACGCGACATCCGGTCGGCGTATCGTACCGCGTGATCCGGTCGCTGCCGAGCAAGGCTCTCGATCGGCGTGCGGGCCGCAGCGCAATTCCAGTGGAATGCTCTTTGGCCGGGAATGTCTGCGAGACGGGATCGCGGGCTGAGTCTATGACACTCCGCGCCGCGGTGGCCCTCCAGGGGCCTGCGCTTTCAGGGATTATGTCCAGGACATATCGAGCTGTCCGTTCTCGATTGACGCCCTGGGAATTGCCGCCTTCCCGAGCATCGTCCGTATTTTCCATTGCCTGGCCTCAGCCGCTTGTCTGTCGCCTGAAATCCCCCTTAGCCCGACCCGGATCCAACGTAACGCACATGCTGCGGATAGTGAATAACATCCGTACGCAAACAAAAAATTTTGTTCGGGATAAAAGCCCCTCGGGGCGAGGAACCCAGGCCTTTAGGTCGCGACTACGGGTCAACAGGTTCCTTTGGACCCTTCGGCGCATTGGCTGACGGAGCATCAAACGAAAAACCCGCCTGCTCGGCGGGTCACTGGCGCAAATCAGCACCATGCACGGATATATACCTTAGCTGAGATCACCGTGTCAAGAAAAAATTCCTATCGCGAAAAGCTGCCGACGCAAAAGCCGCGACACCGCCAGCAATGCAGAGCTACCAGATTGGCTACCGGTCATTGCAGATCGTCGCGACGATTCTCATACAAATCCCATGCAAGTTCGACAAACCCCAGAAGAACGTCCTCCTCGCTCCATCCGGCAGCGACGGCCGCCTGGACGATCTCGCGGACGAGAGGCAGCAATTGGCGTTGGCATTCTGCCGACGTGTCGGCAACTATGTCATCGCCGGGAGGTTCATCGAAGTTGAATTTCATCGTTAGGCGCCCCCCTCGCCATCAATCAAAGTGTTCATATCATTAAGTTCATTCATCCTGATATACAATAGAGGTCGCACCAAAGCATAAGAGGCTTCGGAGGCTCTGAGCAGAACAGGATGATGCCAGGCTCTATGCTTCCGCTAGGTCAGGTTTGTCCTTCTGAACAGGGTCCGTCGGGAAGCTTCTACCCATCAATCTCTGCGGCTGGTCGAAACCTTCGGCCAGGGCCGCATGCCACCATCCGGCGAATGCGCGGCAGGACCGGCCGCATTGCCTTCTGCAACCGCTCGCTGGATAGTCTCGGCATGTTGGCGACCCTGGCGACTCACTGGCCGCAAATTCTGGCGATCATCTCCGTGGTGATGGCGACGGTCGGCATCGTCCATGCCGTCATGACCAAGGAAGATGTGCGCGCCGCCACCGGCTGGGTCGGCGTGATGGTGCTGTCCCCGATCCTCGGCGTGCTGATCTACGCCGTCGCCGGCATCAATCGCATCCGCCGTGCCACGATCACCGCCCAGCGCCCGTTTGCCGACGGCGTGGTGTCCGCCAAGCATGAGCGCGACGTCGCTGTCGAAGAGGCCCTGATCGTCGAGCGATATGGGCAACGGTTCACGGGCTTGCGGACACTCGGCGACAGGGTGGCGCGGCGCGCGCTCAACCCTGGAAACGCAATCGATGTGCTGGAGACCGGCGACGAGGCCTATGCCGCCATGTGCGCGGCAATCGACGGCGCCGAGCGCAGCGTCCTGCTCGAGACCTATATTTTCGACAATGACGCCGTCGGCCTGCTCTTCGTCGAGGCGCTGGCCGGCGCCGTCCGGCGCGGCGTCACCGTCCGCGTGCTGATCGATGCCGTCGGCGCCCGCTACTCGGTGCCGAGCATCCTGGGGCATTTGCGCGAGGCCAACATCCCCGCCGATGTCTTCAACGGCAACATCGTCATGGGCCTGCGCCTGCCCTACGCCAATCTGAGGACCCACCGGAAGATCCTGGTGGTCGACGGCATCGCCGCCTTCACCGGCGGCATGAACATCCGAAAAGGCTTCTCCGCCGAATTCGCCGGCTCCAACAGCGCCAGGGACACACATTTCCGGGTGACCGGCCCGATCGTCGCCGACCTCTTTTCGGTCGCCGCCGAGGACTGGCGCTTCGCCACCAACGAGGCGCTGAAGGGCGACGCCTGGCGCATTGCCCCGCTGTCGCCGTCGCCAGGCGCACCGATGATGGTGCGGGCGGTCGCTTCCGGCCCGGATGCCAGCAACGAGACCAACCACAAGCTGCTGATCGGTGCGTTCTCGGTCGCCCGCAAGTCCATACGCGTGATGTCGCCCTATTTCCTGCCGGATCGGGAACTGATCAGCGCACTGATCACCGCCGGCAGGCGCGGGGTCGAGATCGACATCGTGGTGCCGGCGGTGAACAATCTTTTCCTCGTCGACCGCGCGATGATGGCGCAGTTCGATCAGGTGCTCAAACACTATTGCCGTGTCTGGCGAACCGAGGGACCATTCGACCATTCGAAGCTGCTTTCGATCGACGGCGTGTGGGCCTATGTCGGATCTTCCAATCTTGACGCCCGATCGCTGCGGCTCAATTTCGAGATCGACTTGGAGGTGCTCGATGCCGGCTTTGCCAGCGAGATCGAGGCGCGGATCGGGTCGGCGATTGCCTCCGCCGTGCCGGTAACGCTGGAAGCCTTGCGAGCCCGGCCGTTCCTTATCAGGCTGTTCGACCGGGCATTGTGGCTCGGTTCACCCTATCTCTAAGGCGGAGGTGCGCTTGAGGAACTCGTCTGTCATGGAACATACGCCGAAATTGCCTATTTTGACTGTATCCGGCTTCTGAATTGAAGCCAGCGAGAACGAGCAGCACAGATGCACAGAATTGGACGCAGCCTCCCGGCAAGCATGCTTCTGTCCCTTCGTGACCGCCGGATGCAGAAAGCTAACGCCGCCGCACTCAAGACGACAGCCACCACCGGCACGCTGGTTGCCTCCTACAATGTCCACAAATGCATCGGCGTCGACAGGAAGTTCGATCCGGACCGGACCATCCGCGTCATCCGCGAAATCGATCCGGATGTCATTGCCCTGCAGGAAGCCGACAACCGCTTCGGCGACCGTGATGGTCTTCTCGACCTGCCGCGGCTCGAACGGGAAACCGGACTGGTTCCGGTGCCGATTTCCGCCACCGGCAAGGGCCATGGCTGGCATGGCAACGTCTTGCTGTTCAAGAAGGGCGTCGTTCGCGACGTGCACCAGATCAAGCTTCCGGGGCTGGAGCCGCGCGGCGCGGTGGTGGCGGAGATCGACCTCGATGGAAGCCGGACGCTGCGCATCATCGCCGCCCATCTTGGCCTGCTGCGCCGCTCCCGCTCCCAGCAGGCGCGCGTCGTGCTCGACCTGATGAACAGCCCGGACGAAAGACCGACCCTGCTGCTCGGCGACCTCAACGAATGGCGACTTGGCAACCGCTCCGCTCTCAACACGCTGCATGCGACGTTCGGCCCGCAGCCGCCGGCGGTCCCCACCTTCCCGTCGAACCTGCCGCTGCTGGCGCTCGACCGGATCATGGCCAACCGGCATGGCATGATTGCCGCCATCGACGCGCATGACACGCCGCTTTCACGCGTTGCCTCCGACCACCTGCCGCTGACGGCCTTCGTGCGCCTGGAGCGGGTGGACGATAACGCCTTGATGTCTCCCGCGTCGCAAAGAGTGTAAAATTAGTCGGAACGCCCAGTTCTTCCGCGAGTTACCATGTCTTGAACGTGTAGGAGGACGAGATGAAGAAGTTGATTCTGGCTTCCCTGTTGGCATTGGCCGCGACAGCGGCGATCACTGCGCCGACGCGAGCGGCAAGCGTGACCATCCAGTCCGACGACGATCGATATTTGCCGGACGACGATTCCGACAGTGGGATCGTTATTCGCCGTCATCACCGCGATCGCTATTCCGACAATCAGTATGATGGCGACCGGAACGTTCAGTATGACGATGGCGAATACCGGTACGGCGAATATCGCCGCCACCACCGGCATCATCGCTGCCATATCGAACTGGTCAAGCACTGGCGCCACCACCACAGGGTGATCGAAGAGGTTCGCGTCTGCGGCTGATCCTGATCGAACCAACCGGCCGGCGAAAGCCGGCCGGTTTCATCGCGTATGGTGGCGAGAGATGCCGCCATCGACCAGTTGGAAATGCCCCTGCAGACGACTGACGCGCGGCGCGGTTCGCGCAGCTGGATTACCTGGCTGATCTTGTCGCGATTGCGCTTGGCACGGTAACTCACTCTCCACCATCCCCGTCAAGCCGCAGATCACCGGCGCGCTTCCCAGGGCATGGCAATCGGCTAGCCGATCCCACCATGGACCGGTCGTTGCCCGACCCGTGTTCGGGTTGGGCTTGCTCTTCGCATTTGGTGCCTCTGGACACAGCCGTGGAAGGCTGAAAAATGTGGAGCGCAACTCGGCTTTTTGAGTTGAACCGGAACACCAGGAGGATGGCGCTGAAATTGGAAGATATTGCCGGCCATCCGGCGTTGCATCGCTACGTTCAGGAACAGTCCCTGGCGCTGATCCGAATCTATGAGGAGAGCCCTCGCCTGGCTTCCATTTTCGCCACGCAACAGCGTTGGCTGATGGGTCATGTCGGCCTCGCCATGCATTTCAGGCGCGATCCGCACGACCGCCGCAAGGAACTGACGGTATCGCGGTTCATCGAGTTCGTGCACCAGCATGCGGTCGCCAGCCGCAACACGGCGGACGCTTTCATCAAGGAGATGCTGCACTACCACATCGCCGAGTATGTGTCGGGTGGCGACGGCCGTACGCACCCTTTGCAGCCGACGGCGGCAACCGTGCAGACCTTTACCGGCTGGGTCCTTGCCCATCTGCGGACGCTGGATCGCCTCGACGGCGCTGACCGCTTGACCAGGTTCCTCGAACACCCCGAGATGGTTGCCGGGCTGCAGCCTCTGGTGGCGGACGGCCTGCTTGCCTCCAAGCCGGTGCGCGAACCCAACCAGACCTTTTCGCTGTTCATCTGGCTCAACAATGGCGGCATCGTCATGGACTGGCTGATGTCGGGCATCGACCCCGATCACGCCGGCCTGGACCAGATTCCGACCAGCGTGGTTTCGATCGGAGATTTCGCCAAATGGCTCAAGCTCTCGCGGACCCATCTGGCCCGCAAGCTGCGCGCTGCCGAGAATCTCGGCAGCATCGGCTGGCTCGGCCAGCGCGGCCATTCGGTGATGTGGGTGTCGAATACATTCTACCAGGAATACATGACAGTCCAGGCGGCCAAACTGGCCATCGTCGACACCGCTTTCAATGCCTGTTTTCCGCCGGCTGGAAGCTGATCGGTGCGGCATCCCCGTTACGGGGATGCCTTTCAATGCGGGCGATCAAAATCCCGAAGTTCTCAGTCGATGTCGAACGACACGCCCTGGGCGAGCGGCAGCGCCTTGGAATAGTTCACCGTGTTGGTGGCGCGCCGCATATAGGCCTTCCATGCGTCGGAGCCGCTCTCGCGGCCGCCGCCGGTTTCCTTTTCGCCGCCAAAGGCACCGCCGATCTCAGCGCCCGAGGTACCGATGTTGACATTGGCAATGCCGCAATCCGATCCGTCGACACCCAGGAAACGCTCGGATTCCTGCAGATCGCGGGTGAAGATCGACGACGACAGGCCTGCGCCCACGGCATTGTGCTCGTCGAGCACGGCGTCGAAATCCGAATATTTCATCACATAGAGGATCGGCGCGAAGGTCTCTTCCGTGACAGGGGCCACCTGCTTGGGCATCTCGACCAGCGCCGGGTGCACGTAATAGGCATCCGGATGACCGTTCTCGACCCGCGTGCCGCCGGTCACCTTGCCGCCATGGGCGGCGGCTTCCTTCAGCGCCTTCTGCATGGCCTCGTATGCCGCCTTGTCGATCAGCGGCCCGACCAGCGAGGAGGTCTCCAGCGGATTGCCGACAGACACACTCTCGTAGGCCTTCTTGAGGCGCGGAACCAGGGCGTCGTAGACGCTGTCATGCACGAACAGGCGCCGCAGCGTCGTGCAGCGCTGGCCGGCCGTGCCCATCGCTCCAAAGGCAATCGCGCGCAGCGCCATGTCGAGATCGGCGCTCGGGCAGACGATGCCGGCATTGTTGCCGCCGAGTTCGAGCACTGCGCGGGCAAAGCGCTTGGCCAGCCGCGGGCCGACGTCGCGGCCCATGCGGGTCGAGCCGGTCGCCGAAACCAGCGGCACTTTGGGGTGATCGACCAGGATCTCGCCGACGGCGCGGTCGCCGATCAGCACCGGCGCCAGGCCATCAGGTGCGTCCGCGCCGAAGCGCTTGACCGCACGCTTGAAGATAGCCTCGCAGGCAAGTGCGGTCAGCGGCGTCTTTTCCGACGGCTTCCACACCACCGCGTCGCCGCAGACCAGCGCCAGGGCGGCATTCCAGGACCACACCGCGACCGGGAAATTGAAGGCGGAAATGACACCGACGACGCCGAGCGGATGCCAGGTTTCCATCATCCGATGGCCCGGCCGCTCGGTGGCGATGGTCAGGCCGTACAATTGCCGGGAGAGGCCTACGGCGAAATCGCAGATGTCGATCATCTCCTGCACTTCGCCGAGCCCCTCGGACGGGATCTTGCCGACCTCGATCGACACCAGCCGGCCAAGCTCGGCCTTGTGCGCGCGCAGTTCCTCGCCGAGCAGCCGCACCAGTTCGCCACGCCGCGGGCCCGGCACCATGCGCCAGGCCTGGAAGGCCTTGTGCGCGGCATCGATCACCTTGGCCGCGTCAGCCGGCGAGATCGTCTTCAGCGCCGCGATCTGCTCGCCCGTCACCGGGCTGCGCACGATCAGGTCGCCGCCGACGAGCGCCTCCTTGGTCACGCCCAGTTTCGCCAGCAGTTCGGTCGTTTCCTTGCCTATCGTCATTCTTGTCCCTTTCAGATCCCGTCGCCATCATACGGCGCTGGGTTAAGCCTTCGCCGTGTCGCCCGTGTGCCGAAAGGCACTTCAGGCGCAGTCATGGCGTGGCATTACTCGTTTCAGGGGAAAATCGCCACCCCGGCATGGTCCAAGCCCAAACTACACGATTGAGCCAGATGGGGAGGTGACGCTCAGTTTGCCTTTTTCGCCGGCGGGCGCACCGCACCGTCCTTGATCAACCGGTCGATATGCATGCGGATATGGGCAGCCTCTGCCGCCGTGTTCGCAAGCGCTATGGCGCGGTCGAAGGCGACGCGCGCCTCGTCGCCCCGGTCGAGCTGCATCAAGAGGCCCCCCTTGAGCCCGAAAAAGTGGAAATAGCCGGAAAGCCGTTCTTCCAGCGGCTCGATCATGGCCAGCGCCTCCCCCGGTCCACGCACCTTCGAGACCGCGACGGCCCGGTTGAGCGTGACCACCGGCGACGGCTGCATCTGCTCCAGCAAGCGGTAGAGCAGGTCGATCTCGTTCCAGTCGGTATCCTCGGCCTTTTCGGCCCGCGCATGCAGCGCGGCAATCGCCGCCTGCACTTGGTAAGGGCCGGGCTTGCGATGGCGCAGCGCCTTGTCCACCAGTGCCAGCCCCTCATCGATCATCTTGCGGCTCCACAGGCTGCGATCCTGGTCTTCGAGCAGCACGATCTCGCCGCTTTCGTCGAAACGGGCCGGTGCGCGCGCATGCTGCAGAAGCAACAGCGCCGTCAGCCCCATGATCTCCGGCTCGGTCTGGAACAGCCGCAGCAACAGCCGTGCCAGCCGGATCGCCTCCTCGCACAGCGGCGCGCGGGCCGGCGCCTCGCCGCTGTTGGTCGAATAGCCCTCGTTGAAGACCAGGTAGACCATGGCTGCGACGGCGGCGAGCCGTTCCGAGCGCTCGACCGCACCAGGCGTCTCGAACGGCACGCCGGCGTCCGCAATGCGCGCCTTGGCGCGAGTGATGCGCTGCTCCATGGCGCTTTCGCCAACCAGGAAGGCGCGCGCGATCTGCTTGACGGTGAGACCGGAGACGATGCGCAGCGCCACCGCGATCTGCTGTGTTGCCGGAAGATCAGGATGGCAGCAGATGAACAGCAGCCGCAATATGTCGTCGCGGTAGTGCGCCCCGTCCAGCCGCTCGGCGATATCGCTCTCGGCGTCTTCCAGATCGGAAACCTGGTCTTCCTCCGGCATCGGCGCCTGCTTGGCGCGCTTGCGCACCGCATCGATGCCGCTGTTGCGGCCGACGAAGATCAGCCAGGCCGCCGGGTCGCGCGGCGGCCCGTTCTGCGGCCAGTTCTTCAACGCCCTGAGGCACGCGTCCTGGAAAGCTTCCTCCGCCGTATCGAGATCGCGGAAATAACGCAGCAGCGCGCCCATCGCCTGCGGGCGGGCGGCGCTGATCGCGGAGCTGATCCAGGCCATTTCGGTCATGCGGAAACCGTTGTTGGGTTGAAGACCGAAACCGGCCGGATTTCATAGGAGCCGCCGCTCGGGTTGACCTCGGAAAGCTCGCGGGCGAACTCCACCGCCTCGTCGAGATCGGCGCATTCGAGCGTGTAGAAGCCGAGAAACTGTTCCTTGGTCTCGGCGAACGGCCCGTCGATGACGACCGATTCGCCTTTGACCTTCCTCAACGTCGTCGCGGCCGTGGTCGGCAGAAGCCGTGCCACCGGGCCGAGCCGACCAGCCTTGGCGTACTTGTCCTGAACGTCGAGGAGATTGGCCATGACCTCGTCGTCCTGTGCCTTGCTCCAGGAGCAGACGACATCTTCGGAGGCATAGCAGAGGATTGCGTAGAGCATGGCTGGTCCTTTTCTCTGTCAAAGGACGAAACAGTAAGACCGATCCCGACATGACGTCGATAAAAAAATCCAGATGTGACGGATTTGGCCACCGTCGGCCGCGTCGGTCAGCTTTCTCCCAGTTTCAGCCATCGCAGCACGAGAGCTTCCTCGTCATCGAGACCGGCAATCGCCCGTTTGCGCTTGTTGGCCTGCGCCATTTCATCCAGCAACCGTCCCTCGGACCACGCTTCGAAGACCCGCGGATGGATATAGCATTTGCGGCAGACGGCACGCGTATTGCCCAGCCGTTCGGCAACCTTGTCGATGACGCTGTTCATCGCCCTGTTTCGCTGCGCCTGGCTTTGCGGCAGTTCCGTTTGCGCAAACAGTGACGCGGCGTGAATGGTGCCGCCCCAGGTGCGGAAATGCTTCGAACTGAAGGCGTCACCGACCGCCTCACGGATATAGCGGTTGACGTCCTCGGAGCGGACCGGCCGCCTGTCGCCATCCTCATCGAGATACTGGAACAGCTTCTGGCCTGGCAGGTCCTGCGCGCCACGCACAATCCTGGCGATGCGGCGGTCGGCCAGCTTCAGCTTCCACTCCTTGCCCGACTTGCCCTTGAAGGCAAAGCGCAGGCTTGAACCGACAATATCGACATGCCGGTCGCGCAACGTGGTCAGCCCGAAGCTCTTGTTGTCGCGGGCGTAGGCGGCATTGCCGACGCGGATCATCGTGTTGTCGAGCAGCCAGACAACCGCGGCGACGACCCGCTCGAACGGCAAGCCACGACGGCGCAGATCGCTATCGACCCTGTGCCGCAGGTCCGGCAGGCTCTCGGCGAATGCGACAAGGCTCGAATATTTGGCACCATCGCGCTCTTCGGCCCATTGCGGATGATAACGATATTGCTTGCGTCCCCGCTGGTCCCTGCCGGTTGCCTGGATATGGCCGTCCGCGTCGGGCGAAATCCACACATCCGTCCAGGCCGGCGGAATGACGATCGCCTCGATGCGGGCCTTGGTGGCGTCCGAAACCGTCCGTCCGTCCGGTCCCTTGTAGGAAAAGCCCTTGCCTGTCTTCAGCCGCCGGATACCAGGCTCGGCATCGCTGACATAACTAAGCGACGCATGATCGGCCGAGCTTTGTGCCCCGTTTTTGAACACACCATCTGGCGATAAAGCGTCCTCGCCAGCCGGTCGGCCGGGCGACATTCCGGATTTCTGCAACATGTCGGCTCCACGCGAATTCCGTAGATAAGCCACTGGCCGACCGCTGGTTCCACGCGCCGTCCGAAAACGGTGTCGAGCCTGCCTTCAGGCTTTCTCGAGCACAACCGGAATGACATCGACAGCCTGCTCGCCGACCTGTCCCCCCGTGGTCTTGAGCACGCCGACGATCGGCGCTACGTCCGAATAGTCGCGGCCGTAGCCGACTGTGATGTGGTCGTTGCTGGCCCGCATGCCGTTGGTTGGATCGAATTCCTGCCAGCCTGCGTCGCGCCCGCACCAGACCTTGACCCAGGCATGCATGGCATCGGCGCCTTCCAGCCGGGGCTTGCCCTTCGGCGGGATGGTGCGCAGGAAGCCGCTGACATAGCCAGCGGGAATGCCGAGCCCGCGCAGGCCGGCGATCATGATATGCGAAAAGTCCTGGCAGACACCGCGCTTCAGCCTGAAGGCATCGCTGGCCCGGGTCCGCACCGTCGTCGCCTCGCCGTCATAGGTGAAATCACGATGAATGCGATGGCACAGGTTCATGGCCGTGCTGGCGGCGGAACCGGCGATGCTGCTGCGTGCGTAGGCAGTGATCGCATCGTCGATGCCGGCATGGGTGCTGGCCGTCAGGAAATGGTGCGGTGCATCAGGTGCCAGAGACCGCACCGCGGCGAGTTCCTGCCTGAGCCGGGCGATATCGGGCGACACGTCGAGCCCGGGCTCGGGCCGAGACACCGACACGCGGGCGCTCATCCTGATGTCGAGCGCATCATGCGCATCGCGAAAGGCGATCGAGGTGACGTTGTTGCCGAAGAAATCGGAAAAGTCGGAACGCTCGTTGGGCGCCGGCGCAAAGGACAGTGATGCGGCGATGACGCGCTGCACGCCTGATATCGTCGACGGCAGCACGCGCACCTGATGACGACCGCCGCCGGCAGCGGAAGCGTAATCATAGTGGAGATGAAGCCTGATATCGTAGAGCATGATTTATCCGAAATAGGCTTTGGCGAGGCTGTTGTAGAGGCCGCCGATTTCGTGGGCGAGCTCGTCCAGCGCCTTTGCCGTCATATCCGAAGGCTCCTTGATGGCGATCTGGGTGTTGAGCTGCAGGATTTCCTTCGCCGCCGGCGACATTTGCCCCTCCCCGCCGAGCGACGGCAACAGGCCGATTTCGGCCTTCAGCCTTTCGAGCTGGAACAGGATGGAGCGCGGGTTAAGCGGATCGAGCGCCAGCAGGTCGATCACCGTGCGCCGGCCGGCCTGCACCGGATATTGGCGGCGATGGGTCATCACGCTGTCGCCGATCTCCAGCATCATGTCGAGCGCGCCGTCCGGCGCCTTGGCGCTGGTCAGCCGCGACAGCGTGCGGGAGATCTGGATGCCGCGCTCCAGCCGGCGGCCGATCTCGAGGAAGCGCCAACCGGCGAAGCGGTACATGTTCTCGTGCAGCAGGCCGGAAAAGCCGGCGAGCTTACGCAGGATGACTGTCATCGCCCGGGTCGCGTCGTCGCCGGGCGCGACCGTCGTTGCGAACTGATGGATGGTTTTCGACAGGTCCTTCAGCGCCAGCCAGCCATCGGGCGAGAAGCGGTCGCGAATCTGCCCGGCGCTGTAGACCGCGCTATCCAGCGTGCCGATCAGCCCTGACGGGATCGCCGTCTCGACGTCGATGCCGAAAGGTTCGAGATAATCCCTGATGTCGGCGAGCAGCGGCATGTCCGGGTCGGACGTTTCGGCGAGCCGCACATGGTAGGCGCGCAGGATGCGCACCGTGTCTTCCGAGCGCTCGATATAGCGGCCGAGCCAGGTCAGGTTCTCCGCCGCGCGACTGGGCAGGCTGCCGGGCCTGGTGCGGCTGAAACTGTCGCCTTCCTGCGGCAGCAGCGTCTCGCGCTCCACCGGTTTGTCGCTGACAACCCAGACATCCGCCGCCTGGCCGCCACGCTGCATGGCGATCGCCGTCGGGTCGAGCGACAGGCCGATGCGGGCAAAACCGCCCGGCATCACCGTCCAGCCCTCCGGCGTTCGCGCCAGGTAGACGCGCAGGCTCGCTGGCCGCGGCTCCAGCCACCCGCCGACATAGACGGGCGTCGTCGAAAGCGTCACCGCTTCCTGGCCGACAAAATCGCCGCCATCGCGTTCGATGCGCGCCACCAGCTCCGCCCGCTCTCCGGCCGACAGCGCCGAGCCGAGCTTCGTTGAATCGTCATCCTCGAAGGCAAGTCTCGTCGACAGCGCCGGCCCGATCACCATGCGATCGATGTTGGCCAGCACATGCGCGCGTTCGGTTGCTTGCCCGCACCACCATGTCGCGACGCTTGGCAGCAGCAATTCCTCGCCCCGCAAGGCCCGTGAAATCTTGGGCAGGAAGGCGAGCAGCGCACGCGTCTCCATCAGGCCGGAGCCAAGCGCATTGACGGTAGCAACCGCGCCCTGGCGGATCGCCTCGACCAGGCCCGGCGTGCCGATCTGCGAATCCGGGCGCAGTTCGAGCGGGTCGGCGAAGGCGGCATCGAGCCGCCGCCACAACACGCTGATCGGCATCAGGCCGGAAACCGTGCGCACCATGAGCCGGCCGCCTGAAACGGTCAAATCCTCGCCTTCGAGCAGCATGATGCCAAGGTAGCGGGCGATGTAGGCGTGTTCGTAATAGGTTTCGTTGAGCGGCCCCGGCGTGAGGATGGCGACGCGGCCGTCGGTTTCCTTGGCCATGCCGATCAGCGCGTCGCGAAAACGGCGGAAAAAGCCGGCAAGGCGGTGCACATGCATCTCGCCATAGATGTCGGACAGCGCGCGTGTGGTGGCGACGCGGTTTTCCAGTGCGAAACCGGCGCCGGACGGCGCCTGCGTGCGATCACCAAGCACCCACCACTGGCCGTCAGGTCCACGGCCGAGCTCGAAGGCGCAGAAATGCAGGAAGTGGCCGCCGGCCGGCTTGGTGCCGACGACAGGCCGTAAATATTCGGGGCTGGCGGCGATCAATCCCGCCGGCAGGATGCCTTTTTCGACCAGCCGGTTCGGCCCGTATATATCGGCGATGGTTTCCTCGAACAGTTCGGCGCGCTGCACGAGGCCGGCGCTGATCGCCGCCCACTCGCTCTCTTCGATGAGAACCGGGACATGCGCCAGCGGCCATTCGCGTTCATTGGCGCCGGCCTTATCATAGACGCGGTAATAAACGCCGGCATCGCGCAGATACTGGTCGGCGCGGGCAAAGCGCTGGCCGAGCTTTTCAGCACCGAGTTCCTCGAGCGCCTCGACAAAATGCTTCCAGGCCGGGCGAGGATTGCCCGATGCATCGACCATCTCGTCGACGACGCCGTCTATGGGCTGGTAGTGCTCCAGCAGGCTGTGGGTCTGCGGCTTGCCGCGTCCCCTCTTGTGATTCCCCTTTGCCATCGCTGATCAGAGTCTTGCCGGCCGCCGAAGGTCAAGGGTCATCGGGAAATCTTCCGCCGGTTGTTCTTCACGGATCACATAGGCGGATGGCGTATGACCACGCGGTTCGAAGCGGGCGAGCCGCCGAGCTTCCGCCTCGTTGCCATTGACCGGAAAGGTATCGTAATTGCGCCCGCCGGGATGGGCGACATGGTAGACGCAGCCGCCGACCGCTCGGCCCGACCAGCGATCATAGATGTCGAAGACCAGCGGCGTGTTGACCGGCAGCGCCGGGTGCAGGCCCGATGCCGGCTGCCAGGCCTTGAAGCGCACGCCTGCCACCGCCACTTCGCGATTGTCAGTGACCTTCATCGGCACGATGCGGCCGTTGCAGACGACTGCGTGGCGCTCCGGGTTCAGCCCTTCGGTCTTGACCTGCAGCCGTTCGACCGAGGAATCGACGAAGCGCACGGTGCCGCCGAGCGCGCCTTGCTCGCCCATCACATGCCACGGTTCCAGCGCCTGGCGCAGTTCCAGCTTGATGCCGGCATGCTGAACCTCGCCGCAGAACGGAAAGCGGAATTCGAGCTGGGCGTCGAACCATTCGGGACGGAACTCAAAACCGTTGAGCTTGAGGTCGTCGAGCACGTCGAGGAAATCGGCCCAGACATGATGCGGCAGCATGAAACGATCGTGCAGAGAAGTGCCCCATCGCACGAAGCGGCCGTCGAGCGGGTTCTTCCACGCACGGGCGATGATGGCGCGCACCAAAAGTTGCTGCGCGAGGCTCATGCGCGCATTGGGCGGCATCTCGAAGCCGCGGAATTCGACCAGCCCCAGCCGGCCGGTCGGTCCGTCGGGCGAGAACAGCTTGTCGATGCAGATTTCCGAACGATGCGTATTCCCGGTGACGTCGGTCAACAAATTGCGGAACAGCCGGTCGACCAGCCATGGCAAGGGTGCGTTGCCCTGGTCTGGATGCGGCACCTGCGCCATAGCGATCTCAAGCTCGTAGAGCGAGTCGTGACGCGCCTCGTCGAAGCGTGGCGCCTGGCTGGTCGGCCCGATGAACAGGCCGGAGAACAGGTAGGACAGCGACGGATGGCGCTGCCATTGCAGCACCAGGCTCTTCAGCAGGTCCGGCCTTCGCAGGAACGGGCTGTCATTGGGTGTCGCACCGCCGACCACGACATGGTTGCCGCCGCCGGTACCGGTGTGGCGGCCATCGATCATGAACTTGTCTGCGCCAAGCCGTGTCTGCCGCGCCTCCTCGTAGATCGCCGTCGTTGTCGCCACGCAATCCTGCCAGTTGGAAGCAGGATGGATGTTGACCTCGATGACGCCTGGGTCAGGCGCGACGCGGATGACGTTGAGGCGCGGATCGTGCGGCGGGCCATAGCCTTCGATGTGCACGGGAAGGCCTATCGCCTTCGCCGCGTTCTCGGCCGCCGCGACGAGTTCGAGATAGTCTTCCAGCGCCTCGACCGGCGGCATGAACACGCAAAGCCGGCCATCGCGCGGCTCGACCGAAAGTGCGGTGCGCACCGCGCCGCCGATCTCGGTGATCTCCTGCTCGACCCGCTCCTGCTGGCCGGTCGCAGCGGTGAACGATGCCGCCTGCTGGCGGCGCGCCATCTCGTCGGCGCCTTCCAGTTCGGCTGGAGCCGGTCCGGCCAGTATGGCTTCACGCGCGGGCAGCGGGCCGCGTGGCAGTGACGGATCGACCGGCACGATATAAGGGAATTGCTCCGGCGGCACATAGGGCAACGTGCCGAGCGGCAGCCGGTAGCCGACCGGTGAATCGCCTGGCACCAGGAACAGCCGGCCACGCCGCGTCTTCCATTTTTCCGAACGCCAGCGCGGATCCGATGCCTGGCTGTTCCAGCGCTGGACGGGGAGCACATAGCCGGACGGTTTGGTCAGCCCGCGCTCGAACACTTTCGCCATGCGGCTGCGTTCTTCCGGATCCTCCAGCCTGGAGTTGGACGGATCGACATTGTCGGGCAGCTTGCCTTCCTTGAGCAGCCATTCGGCCGGATCCTCATAGGCTTCGCTGACCATGGCTTTGTCGATGCCGAGCTCGCCGGCAATCGCGGTGAGCAGGCTTTCGGCCTGCTTCGGGCCGATATCGGCCTCGCTCTTTTCGCGTGCGATCAGCGACGGATCGCTCCACACCGGCTGGCCGTCGGCACGCCAGTAGAGCGAAAAGGTCCAGCGCGGCAGGCTTTCGCCCGGGTACCATTTGCCCTGGCCGTAATGGAGAAAGCCGCCCGGCGCAAAGCGCTCGCGCAGTTTACGGATCAGTTCGTCCGCCTTTTCGCGCTTGGTGGGACCGACGGCGGCGGTGTTCCATTCGGCCGACTCGAAATCGTCGATCGACACGAAAGTCGGCTCGCCGCCCATCGTCAGCCGCACGTCGCCGGCGGCAAGTGCTTTATCGACCTTGTTGCCCAGAGCGTCGAGCGCCTGCCAGCTTTCGTCCGAAAATGGCTTGGTGATGCGCGGATGTTCGGCGATGCGGTCGACCCGCATCTCGAAGCCGAATTCGACATTGGCGAAGCTCGCCATGCCGGAAATCGGGGCCGCGTTGCGGAAATGCGGCGTGGCGGCCAGCGGCACATGGCTCTCGCCGGTGAGCAGGCCCGAGGTCGGATCGAAGCCGATCCAGCCGGCGCCGGGAAGATAGACCTCGCACCACGCATGCAGATCGGTGAAGTCGACGGCGGTTCCGGCTGGACCGTCCAGCGCCACCAGATCGGGCTTCAACTGGACCAGATAGCCGGAAACGAAGCGCGCCGCGATGCCGAGATTGCGCAGGATCTGCACCAGCAGCCAGCTCGAATCCCGGCACGATCCCTTTTTCGCGGCCAAGGTCTCTTCCGGCGAGAACACACCGGTTTCCATGCGCACGATATAGGCGATCTCGCGCTGCAGCCGCGCGTTGAGATCGACCAGGAAATTGACGGTGTTGGCAGCGCTGCGATCGATGGTCTTCAGCAGCGCCGACAGCAGCGGTCCCGCCGGCTCCGGAGTGCGATAGATGGCGAGATCGTCGCGTATTTCTTCCGGATACTCGAACGGAAACGCCTCGGCCGACGGCTCGACGAAGAAATCGAACGGATTGTAGACCGTCATGTCGGCGACGAGGTCAACCTCGATCTTCAACTCCGTCACCGGCTCCGGAAAGACGAAGCGGGCGAGGAAATTGCCGTAAGGATCCTGCTGCAGATTGACGAAGTGGTTCGCCGGCTCGACCTTGAGCGAATGGCTCAGCACCTTGGTACGGGAATGCGGCGCCGGCTGCAGCCGGATGATCTGGGGCCCGAGAACCACCGGCCGGTCGTATTTGTAATGGGTCAGGTGGTAGACGGCTGCCAGAATTGCCATGGGGCCCCGGAATTCAGCGTTTCAAACGATTTCGCTGAACCCTGACACATCTGGCGACCATTCTCCAAGCAGAGATGTTGCGGTGCACCTAATTTAAGCAACGGTTGCCGGCTCAGAAAAATGCCTGCAACCCCGTCTGCGCCCTTCCCAGGATCAGCGCATGCACGTCATGCGTGCCTTCATAGGTGTTGACCGTCTCCAGGTTCTGCGCATGGCGCATGACGTGGTAGCCGATCTGGATGCCGTTGCCGCCATGCATGTCGCGGGCCTGGCGGGCGATGTCCAGCGCCTTGCCGCAATTGTTGCGCTTGACGATCGAGATCATTTCCGGCGCCATCTTGCCTTCATCCAGCAGCCGCCCGACGCGCAAGGACGCCTGCAATCCCAGCGCAATTTCGGTCTGCATGTCGGCAAGCTTCTTCTGGTAGAGCTGCGTGCCGGCCAGCGGCTTGCCGAACTGCTTGCGGTCGAGACCGTATTGGCGGGCGCGGTGCCAGCAATCCTCGGCGGCGCCCATCGAGCCCCAGGAAATGCCGAAGCGAGCCCGGTTGAGGCATCCGAACGGTCCGCCAAGGCCCTTTGCGTTGGGCAGCAGCGCGTCCTCGCCGACCTCAACGCCTTCCATCACCACTTCGCCGGTGATCGACGCCCGCAGCGACAGCTTGCCGCCGATCTTCGGCGCCGAAAGCCCTTTCATGCCCTTTTCCAGCACGAAGCCACGGATCTCGTCCTTGCCGTTCTCGCCCTTCAGCTTCGCCCAGACGACGAACACATCGGCGACGGGCGCGTTGGAAATCCACATCTTCGAACCGGACAGCCTGTAGCCGTTGGCGGTCTTCTCGGCGCGCGTTTTCATACCGCCCGGGTCGGAGCCGGCATCCGGCTCGGTCAGGCCGAAACAGCCGATCCACTCGCCGCTGGCGAGCTTGGGCAGGTACTTCTTGCGCTGTTCGTCCGAGCCATAGGCATAGATCGGATACATCACCAGCGACGACTGCACTGACATCATCGACCGATAGCCGGAATCGACGCGCTCCACTTCGCGTGCGACCAGCCCATAGGTGACGTAGTTCGCGCCAAGCCCGCCGAATTCTTCAGGGATGTTGATGCCGAGCAGGCCGGCCTCGCCCATTTCACGGAAGATCGCGGTGTCGAAGGTCTCGTTGAGGTAGGCGTCCTCGATCCGCGGCGCCAGTCTGTCGGCGGCGAAGGCGGCCGCCCCGTCGCGCACCATGCGCTCGTCTTCCGAAAGCTGGCCCTCGATCAGGAACGGGTCTTCCCAGACGAATGCGTTCTTGTCGGCGGCCATGACGTTCTCCCAAACCAATGCATGTCGCTCAAAACGATGACACGCATGAAGCAAAATGTTGGCCCGTTCTATCGGCCTGTGCCTCGAAAAAATCAAACGAAATTGATTCACCGATCAATGATCGTTAGGAATGGATCATGAGTGTCCAGCGCCGCCTTTTGCCCAACATCAGCGCCCTTGCCGCCTTCGAGGCTGTGGCCCGGCTCGGCAGTTTCACCGCCGCCGCCCAGGAGCTCGATCTGACCCAGGGCGCGGTCAGCCGCCAGATCAGGTTACTGGAAGATCAGTTCGGCCGCCGGCTGTTCGAACGCGACAGCCGCAATGTCAGGCTGTCGGCATCGGGCGAGATCTACGCCGAGGCGGTTCGTTCAGCACTTGGGCAATTGCGTGACGCAGCCCTTGGATTGATGAGCAATCGGCATAGTGGCATGCTGAACCTTGCCATTTTGCCGACCTTCGGCACGCGCTGGCTGATGCCGATGATCCCCGATTTCGTCGAAAACAATCCCGATATCACCATCAACTTCGTCACCCGCGTCGGCCGCTTCGACTTCGCCAGGGAGAGGCTGGATGCCGCCATCCACTACGGCCTGCCGGACTGGCCGGAGGCCGACTCGACACTGTTGGTGCGCGAAACCGTGGCGCCGGTCGTGTCGCCCGAATTCCTCGCCGGCCGCGCCATCGCCTCACCGGCCGATATCGGCCGCCTGCCGCTGCTGCACATGGCGACGCGTCCTGGCGCCTGGACCGAATGGTTCGAGCATCAGGGCCTGAGCGCGCCGACCGGACCCGGCATGCAGTTCGAACAGTTCGGCACCGCCGCCCAGGCCTGCATGGCGGGGCTCGGTGTGGCGCTGCTGCCGTTGATCCTTATTGCAGGCGAATTGCAGCGCGGCCAGCTGGTGCCGGCGCCAGGCCAGCCCATGCAAAGCCGCAGTGCCTACTATCTCGTCGTCCCGTACGACAAGCGCGGCCATCCGCCGGTCGCCAGTTTTCGCGACTGGCTGCTGGGCCAGGTCGCACGTCAAATTTGACTTGGCCGGTTTATCAAAAATTGATAATATTGGATAAAGCGAAAGGAGAGACCATGCCTGCAAGCTACAGCATCGGCACCCGCTATGAGACATTCGTTCGCGAGTTGGTGGAAAGCGGCCGCTATGCCAGCGCCAGTGAGGTTATGCGCGATAGCCTGCGCCTGCTGGAAGAGCGCGAAGAACAGCGCAAGGCAAAGCTTGCTGCGTTGCGCGCGGATATCCGCAAAGGCGTGGAAAGCGGCCCAGGTATCCCTGCCGAAGAGGTATTTCAGCGGCTGGAAGCAAAATACCGCGGCGGAAAGCCGTGAACTATGGCGGTCATATTTGCGCCAGCCGCCGCGCAGGACGTCGAAGAGATCAGCGACTACATCCATGCTGAAAATCCGGCTGCGGGTCGGCGCTTCATTGCCGCGCTCAGGGAACGCTGTAGCCGCATTGCAGACGTGCCGCATGGCGGCGTCCCCCGCCCGACCCTATGGCCCGGCCTGCGCTCCTTTGCATTTCATCGCTATGTTATTTTCTACACCACCGACGGCGATGAGGTGCGTGTCGAGCGCGTCTTGCATGGTGCCCGCGACATCCCAACTATTCTTGAGGGAGGACAGCCACTCAATGGCTCTTGAACTCCACGCCTCCCTGTCTCGTTGGGCTGGAACACTCATAGGGCTCGTCGCAGAATAGCTACTTTCGCTTCAGCGCATCCGCCAAAGCAGCACCGAACGCTCCCTGTTGCGCCGGCCGCTCCGGCTGGCGTTGCTGGGGTGCCGGCGAACGTGGTGCCGGCCTGCCGCCACCATTGTCGCGCGGTCCGCTGCGCGGAGCACCACCCTCGCCGCTATCCTTGCGCATGGAAAGCGCGATGCGCTTGCGCTTGATGTCGACATCGACGACGCGCACCTTCACCACGTCGCCGGCCTTCACCACCTCATGCGCATCCTTGATGAACCGATCGGCCAGCTGCGAGACATGCACCAGCCCGTCCTGATGCACGCCGATATCGACGAAGGCGCCGAAGGCGGCCACGTTGGTGACCGTGCCTTCCAGCAGCATGCCGGGCTTCAGATCCTTGATGTCGTCGATGCCGTCGGCGAAGGTCGCCGTCTTGAAGCCTGGGCGCGGGTCGCGGCCGGGCTTTTCCAGCTCCGCCAGGATATCGCGCACCGTCGGCAAGCCGAAACGCTCGTCGACGAAGACGCGTGGGTCGAGTGCCTTGAGCGCGGCACTATCGCCCATCAACGACCGCACATCGCGCCCGCAGGCAGCGACGATCTTCTTCGCCACGCCATAGGCCTCCGGATGCACCGACGAGGCGTCGAGCGGCTCGCTGCCATTGGCAATGCGCAGGAAGCCGGCGGATTGTTCGAAGGCCCGAGGTCCGAGCCGCGGCACCTTGAGCAGGTCCTTCCGGCTGGCGAAGGGCCCCGTCGCATCGCGATGCGCAACGATCGCGTCGGCCAGCGATGCGCCCAGACCTGAAACGCGCGCCAAAAGCGGCGCCGAGGCAGTGTTGAGATCGACGCCGACGGCATTGACCGCGTCCTCGACCACCGCTTCCAGCGAGCGGCCGAGCCGGTACTGGTCGACATCGTGCTGGTACTGGCCGACGCCGATCGATTTGGGTTCGATCTTGACCAGTTCGGCCAGCGGATCCTGCAGCCGCCGGGCGATCGACACGGCGCCGCGCAACGACACGTCGAGGCCGGGGAATTCCGCCGCCGCCGTCGCCGATGCCGAATAGACAGAGGCGCCGGCCTCGCTGACGATCACTTTCAGTGGCTTCGGCCCGCCGTCCGCCGGCATGTCGGACAGCATGTCGGCCACCAGCTTTTCCGTCTCGCGGCTGCCGGTGCCGTTGCCGATCGAAATCAGCTCGACCTTGTGCTGGCGGATGAGCTTGGCGAGTTCCGCCTGCGTGCCGCGCACATCGTTTCTGGGCGGAAATGGATAGACCGTCGTCGTTGTCAGCACCTTGCCGGTGCCGTCGACCACCGCCACCTTGACGCCGGTGCGGATGCCGGGGTCGAGCCCCATCGTGGCGCGCGAGCCGGCGGGAGCGGCCAGCAGTAGATCCTTGAGATTGCGGGCAAAGACGTGGATCGCTTCCTCCTCCGCCCGCTCGCGCAGATCGCGCATCAAATCGAGCGTCAGGTGCAGCGACAGTTTTATACGCCAGGTCCAGCCCGCCACCTCCATCAGCCATCTGTCACCCGGAAGGCTGCCGCCGATGGCATAGGCATTGGCGATCATCCGCTCGACCGGCTTCACCGGTGAGCTGTCATCGGCATCGACCTCGATGTCGAGCGACAGCACTTCCTCGTTGCGGCCGCGCAGCATCGCCAGCGCGCGATGGCTCGGCACATTTGCCCAACGCTCGACATGGTCGAAATAATCGGAGAATTTCGCGCCGGCCTCCTGCTTGCCGTCGACCACCCTGGCCCGCATGAAGGCGCGCTCCTTCATGTAGCTGCGCAATTTGCCGACCAGATCGGCATTCTCGGCGAATTGTTCCGAAAGGATGTCGCGCGCGCCCTCGAGCGCCGCCTTGGTATCGGCCACCTCTTCGCTGACATAGGCCAGCGCCAGTTCGGCAGGCACCAATGAGCGGTTCGCCAAGATGGCTTCGGCCAGCGGCCCCAGCCCGCGCTCCCTGGCGATCTCGGCCTTGGTCCGGCGTTTGGGCTTGTAGGGCAGGTAGATGTCCTCAAGTTCCGCCTTGGTGGTGGCGGCGACGATCTTGCCTTCAAGCTCCTCGGTCAGCTTGCCCTGTTCGCGGATCGAGCCAAGGATGGTGTCGCGGCGCGCGTCGAGCTCGCGCAGATAGGCAAGGCGTTCGGCAAGATCGCGCAATTGCGTGTCGTCGAGCCCGCCGGTGACTTCCTTGCGGTAGCGCGCCACGAACGGCACTGTCGCGCCCTCATCGAGCAGTTCGATCGCCGCGGCCGCCTGTTCGGGCCGTGCGCTGATCTCGGCCGCGATGATGGCTGCAATGCGCTTGATGTCGGATGCCATGTCGTTCCTGCTCTCATCCAAAGAGCGGCGACCATAGGCGCAGACGTCCGGCCCGCCAACCGCCGCGCTTCGATCAGCCCGGCGGTCCACAGGAAAGCGTGCGCCAATGTGGCGATCGCGGCGCGCCTAGATCAGCCGGCTGAGCGCCTCGAAGAACGCGACGATCTCGATATCGAGCGGATCGTCGACAGGCTCCGGCTGCGACGACATCTTGGCGATCACCACTTCGGTCCTGGGATCGACATACAGCCACTGGCCATGAATACCGATGCCGCAATAGGCGCCGTTCTCGTGTCCAGTCTGGTACCATTTGTTGCGGTAACGGCCCTTGGGAAACAGTGGCAGCATCGCGCCGCGCTGCCAGGCGTCCGCACTGCCGCCAGTGCTGGTCGTGTCGCGCACCCAGGCTTCCGGTACGATGCGGCGGCCATTGGCCATGCCACCTTGCCGCATCATCTCGCCGACACGCGCCAGGTCGCGCGGCGTCACCGAAATGCCGCCGGCCGTGCGCGCCGTGCCTTCCATGTCGACGCCGATCGAGGCTTCGCTGACAGCGCCGAGCGGCAGCCACAGCTTCTCGCGCATCAGGTCGGTGAACCGCTGGCCCGACGCACGCTCGAGCAGCAGGCCGAGCAGGTCGGAATTCGGCGAGCGGTAGCGGAAGGTCTGGCCATGCGGCTCTGCAAGACGTTGCAGGGTCAGGATGAATTCGCGCAGGCTCTCCGTACCGCCGCCCGGATTCCACAGCGTGGCACGGCGATAGCGGGCGAAAGCACTTTCCGGATCGAGATAGGCTTCCTCGAAATCGAGACTGACGCTCATATCGAGCACATGCCGCACGCTCGCATCGCCATAGGCCGAGCCGGCGGCTTCGGGGATGTAGGCCGTCACCGGCGCTTCCGGGTCGAACACCCCCTCGCCTTCTAGTATGCCGGCAATGATGGCGGTCAGCGACTTGCTGATCGAAAAGATGATGTGGCGGGCGCCGAAATCCATATGCGGCGCGAACCAGTCGCCGACGATCCTGCCGCCTTTCATCACCGTCAGTGCGTCGGTGCTCGAACGTGCGAGAAAATCAGCCACTGTCTCCGGTGTGCCGGCGATCGCGACCTTCTCGCCGAGCAGGCCGCCCATATCACGCACGGGGATTTCGACAACGCCCGACGTCGCCGCCACCCGGGCGGTCGGCACCAGTTCGCCGAGATTCTGGAACGACCATCGGTTGAACGGGTTCTCGCGCCAATTGGCGAGCACGACCTGGTTGCGCCGGAAGCCATAGCGGGTCTCGAACACGGTTTTGCCGGTCATGGCGTTTCCTTCCGGGTCGTTTCTTCTTTGTGGAGGCTCAGCGAAGTGCCGTGGCGATAGCGTGCACGGCTTTCAGCGTCGCTATGGAATAGGCACCATTGGCGAAATCCGGCCAGGTCGAAAGCTTCACCACGACCATTCCGGTGTTCCAGTCGATATGGATCATCTGACCGAACACGCCGCGGCACATCAGTGCGCGCGAGCGCGGGTCCTCGATCCAGAACTGGTTGCGATAGCTGCCCTCCGGCAGGCTGGGGCTGAAGTCCGGCCCATGCCTGCCGTTGCGCGTCGCCTCGACCCAGCCGGCCGGCACGACGCCGCCACCATTGTCGAGGATCAACTGGCCGAAGCGGCCATAATCGCGCAGCGTCGCGTTGAAACCACCGTCGGCCACCGCATAGCCGGCGCTGTCGACCGTGAAGCAGGCGCTTTCATCAGCACCGAGCTTTTGCCAGAGTTCTTCCGAAACCAGTTGCGGCAGCCGTTTGCCTGTCACCCGCTCCATGATGAAAGCAAGCACGTCGGTCTCGATCGAGCGGTATTCGAATTGAGCCCCGTGCGGGCGGATCGTGTCCTTCAAGCCCAGGATCAGCTCGAACATGTGCGAGGGCCAGCGAAAATCCGGATCGCTGCCCGGCGGCACCGGCTTCCAGCCGGTGGCGACATCGACTTGGCCGATGTCGGAATAGCGGTCGGTATATTCCTCGGAGAAACGCACGCCGCTCGTCATGTCGAGCACATGCTGCACATTGGCGCCGGCCCAGCCGGTGGCGCCGAGCTCCGGCAAATAATCCGTGACCGGCCTGGCCGGATCGATCAAGCGGCGCCCGACCAGTATGCCGAATACCGAACCGGTGACGGACTTGGCCATCGACTGCGACAGGTGCAGCGTGCGCTCGTCCATGCCGTTGAAATAGCGCTCATAGGCTATCTTGCCGTCCTTGAGCACCAGAAAACCGTCCGTATAGGTCTCGTCGAGCAGCCCGGCGAGTGTCGTCGGCTTGCCCTCGCTGTCCTCGACCGCCAGCCCGTCAAGATCGACCTCGGCGCGTTCGAGACGGCGGCGATGGCCGTTGCCGCGCCAGACTTCGGCGGTCGGCAGAATTTCACGGATGTGCTGGAACGCCCAGCGGTTCCACGGCGGCCGGTCCCAGTCGAGCTTCGGCGGCACCATGGCGGGCGGCGAGCCCTGCATGATCGGCGGCCGCGGATCGCTGTTGCGATAGGAGTCCATGAAAGGCCATTCCCGGAAAAGAAAAGACCCGGCGGCATGTGCCGCCGGGTCTCTCATGCAGCGATTACTTCTGCAGTTCGGTCCAGATCTTGGTGTAGAGTTCCTGCGTTTCCGGCGGGCACATCTTCTGGAATTCGCCTTTCGGCTTGGCATCGGCCGGAATGACGACTTCCGGCGCATCCTTCATGTCCGCCGGCATGTATTTGTCCGAGCCGGTGATGGCGTTGGCATAGCGGTGGAAGGCCGAGAGGCCCGCCGCGTTTTCCGGATCCATGATGAAGTTCTGGAACAGCTTGGCATTGTCGACGTTCTTGGCTTCCTTCAGAACGACGACGTTGTCGCTCCACAGGCCGAAGCCTTCCTTCGGATAGTTGTAGTGGATGGCCGGATTGGCCAGCCGCTGGCGCAGTGCCGAGCCGTTCCAGTCGCTGGTCGCCTTGAAATCGCCGGCGCCCATCTTCTCGATGGTGTTGTATTCCATCGCGATCCAGTTCGGCTTGGCCGCCACCAGGAGGTCGCGCACCTTCTTCAGCACCGCCTTGTCGTCGGTGCACTGCTGGCCGCCGACATATTTGATCGCCGCGAAGATGACGTCGCCCATCTCCGGAACGACGTTGACCTTGCCCTTCAGCTCGTCCGGCGTGTTGAAGACGATGCCCCAGCTGTCGGCCGGACCCTTGTAGGCATCGGTGTTGACGACGACGCCGATCGTGCCCCAGGCCCACGGCACCGAATATTTGCGGCCCGGATCGAACTCGGGATTGGCCCATTCCGGCGCGACGTTCTTGAAGTTCTCCATCTTGCCCGGATCGGTCTCGAGCAGGAGACCTTCCTTGATCCAGATCGGCACATAGGTCTGCGACGGCACCGCGATGTCGAAGCCGGTGCCGCCCTGGCGAACCTTGGCCAGCGCGGTGTCGTTGGAATCGTAATCGGTGATGGTCACCTTGACGTTGTATTTGGCTTCGAACTTCTTGATCACGTCGGGGCTGGTGTAGTTGCCCCAATTGTAGATGTTGAGCACGCCGTCGGCGCGGGCCAGGCCCGTCGAGGCGAGCAACGCCAACCCCATGGCGGTTGCTGTTGTCTTCCAGTTCATGGTTTTAACTCCCATTTTTCGGTTCAGTCTCGTTTCCTGCTGACGAAGAAAAACAACGTGACGATGGCAACCGAGAGCAGCAGGAAGGCGGTCGATATCGCGTTGATCTCGGGTGTGATGCCGCGGCGGATCTGGCCGAGCATGTAGGTGGGCAGCGTGTCCTGGCCGCCCGATTTGACGAACTCGGTGATGACGACGTCGTCGAGCGAGATGACGAAGGCCAGCATCAGCCCGGCCAGGATGCCGGGCCACAGGAGCGGCAGCGTGATGCGCCGGAACGTCTTCCAGGGCGTCGCGTAGAGGTCGGCTGCGGCACGCTCCAGCGTCAGGTCCATATTCTCAAGCCGCGCCCGGATCGGCAAATAGGCAAAGGGAATGCAGAACGCCGTGTGCGCGGCGACCAGATAGCCGATGCCGGAATAGCCGGTGAAGATCTTGATGCGCGAGAAGAAGATCAGCAGCGCCACGCCGGTGACGATCTCGGGCACCATCAGCGGCTGGTTGATCGCCGCATACTTGAAGGTGAGGCCGGGATAGGACGCGGTGCGGGTGGTGGCGAGCGCCGCCATGGTGGCAAAGATCGTGGAGAGCACCGCCGCGATGGAGCCGATCTGGAAGGAACGCAGCGTGGCATCGACGACCTGCGTGTTCTGCCATGCCGACTGGAACCATTTCAGCGAAAAGCCGCCCCATTCGGAGGTCGAGCTCGCCGCGTTGAAGGCATAGATGACCAGCACGATGATCGGCAGATACAGCACGATAAAGCAGGTCGCGGCGATCGCGCTGAATCCTGGCTGGTGCTTGATGGAAAAGTTCTTAGCCATGACGCACCCCCGACTTGCCGGCATTGCGCACATAGGCAAGCAGCGCCACCATGACGATGATCATGACGGCGATCGACAGCGCCGAGCCGAGTGGCCAGTTGCGGCCCTGCCCGAACTGCAATTCGATCAGGTTGGACAGCATCATGTTCTTGCCGCCGCCAAGCACGCTCGGTGTCACATAGGCGCCAAGCGCTGGAATGAAGACCAGGATGGAGCCGGCGATGACGCCCGGCTTGACCATCGGAAAGATAATCCGCCGCAGCACCTGGAAGCGCGTGGCGTAAAGGTCGTAGCCCGCCTCGACCAGCCGGAAATCGAGCTTTTCCATACTGGCGTAGATCGGCAGCACCATCAGCGGCAGGTAGACATAGGCCATGCCGATCAGGATCGCCGTGTCGGTGTAGAGGATCTGGATCGGCGCCGAGATGATGCCGAGCTTGAGCAGCATCGTGTTGATGATGCCTTCGTTGCGGATGATCTGCAGCACTGCGAAGGTGCGGATCAAAAGGTTGGTCCAGAACGGAATGGTGATCAGGAACAGCCAGAGATCGCGGGTCTTTTCGCTGCGCGTCGCCATGAAATAGGCGGTCGGGAAACCAAGCACCAAGGTGGCGATCGTCGTCACCACCGAGAGCTTGATCGAGCGCAGGAAGATGGTGACGTGGGCGGCGGCGATCGAAAGCGTGTCGTCGAAGATATCGCGTTCCAGAAACACCGCTATCCAGGCTTCCGGCGAGAACTGCCACTTCACGTCGCCATAGGAGCCTGGCGTCAGGAACGAGTAGACCAGCACGATCAGCAAGGGGCCGGTCGCGGCGAGGAAAATGACCAGCAGCGCTGGCGCTGACAAAAGCCAGCGGTCGCGGACATCGCGCCGCTCCGCTGCCTTGGCGACTTCTTCCGCGGTCGCCATCGTCAGTCCTTCAGGACCTGGGCGGCATCGCTGCCGATGAGGATGCCGACCGCGTCGCCCTTCTCGAAACCGCAGCCCGCGCTGCGCGTGTTCTGCTGGCGTACGGTGAAGAGTTCGCCGCTGTCGAGATGAACATGGATGTGGGTGTCGGTGCCGAAATAGACGATATTATCGACCCTCCCCGACAGTTCGCCCTTGGCCTTGGTCAGCTTGGCGTGTTCAGGCCGAACCACGACCGTGGCATTGGGCTTGGGCTGGAAACCCTGGGCCACGGTCGCCTCAATGGTCGCACCGGACTTGAGCGTGGCGCGCGCCTTGCCGTTGGCCATCTCGCTGATGGCGGCCGTCAGGAAGTTGGTTTCACCGATAAAGTCGGCGACGAAGCGTTCGGCCGGCTTGTCGTAGATATCCCAGGGCGAACCGACCTGGAGGATCTTGCCCGATGACATGACCGCGATGCGGTCGGACATGGTCAGCGCTTCTTCCTGGTCGTGGGTGACGAAGATGAAGGTGATGCCGGTCTCGTGCTGCAGCCGCTTCAACTCGATCTGCATCTCCTTGCGCAGCTTGTAGTCGAGCGCCGACAGTGGCTCGTCGAGCAAAAGCACCTTCGGCTGCGGTGCCAAGGCGCGGGCCAAGGCCACGCGCTGCTGCTGGCCGCCGGAGATCTGGCTGGTGCGACGACCGGCGAGTGCCTCCATCTTGACCAGCTTCAGCATCTCGGCGACGCGCGCCTTGATCTCGGCCTTCGGCTTACCCAGCATTTCCAGGCCAAAGCCGATATTGTCGGCGACCGTCATGTGCGGGAACAGCGCATAGGACTGGAAAACGGTGTTGACCGGCCGCTTGAAGGGCGGCAGCGGCGCGATGTCCTGGCCGTAGAG
This sequence comes from Mesorhizobium sp. ISC11, assembly GCF_037162595.1. Taxonomy (NCBI): domain Bacteria; kingdom Pseudomonadati; phylum Pseudomonadota; class Alphaproteobacteria; order Hyphomicrobiales; family Phyllobacteriaceae; genus Mesorhizobium; species Mesorhizobium sp. ISC11. Next base: position 6,226,862 of record NZ_JAVSPW010000001.1, on the reverse strand, counting down.
AAGGATTTCACCGGCGGTTGGAAAGTCGAAGCCGGCGATCAGCCTGAGCAACGTCGTCTTGCCGCAGCCGGATGGCCCCAGCAACGTGAAGAATTCGTTCTCGCGGATAGATACCGAGACCGTGTCGAGGGCAGCCACCTGCCCCTCACCTGATCCGAAAATTTTGCTGACGTTTACTACTTCAATCGCATTCCGATCCGGTTTGTCCGGCACGATTACGCCTCACTGTTGACCCCGCTCTTGCTGGCGGAGCTCTTCCCCTGTTCGATGTGACCACATGGCCGGTGGGTTGGCAAGCCCGGCATTGGGTCACAGTTCAGTCAGTCATTGAGGCCTGCAAGCCCCATGCCATAGTCAGGCCTGATAGGTGATCTTGCCGCCGCAAATCGTCGTCACCGGCCGCACCTTGTGCAGATCGGCCGGGGCGGTGTTCTCGATATCCATCGACAAAACCACCAGATCGGCCATGTAGCCCGATCTCAGCGTGCCCTTGCGGTGCTCGGCGAATTCGGCGTAGGCGCCCTCGATCGTGTAACCGGCGATCGCTTCATGCAGCGAGAAACTCTGGTCCGGGTCGCTTTCTGCCCATGGTTTGCGCAACACTGCCGCCTGAATGCCCAGGATCGGATCGATCGGCGACACCGGCCAATCGGATGCGAAGACGACATGCGCGCCGGCATCCTTCAAGGTTCGCCAGGCATAGCTCAGCGGCCAGCGTGCCGGCCCGATGCGCGACACCGTCGGCTCCAGCGGAAAATCCATGGCGCCGGGCGGATGCGGCGGTTGCATGGAAGCAATGACGCCGAGTTCTGCGAAACGCGGCACATCCGATGTGGTCGTGACCTCGATGTGCTCGACCCGGTGACGGCTGTCGCGCTTGCCGTTCGCCTTCTGCGCCGCCTCATAACCGTCGAGCACCGCGCGCACGGCGCCGTCGCCGATCGAATGCACGGCGATCTGCAGCCCGCGCCTGTCGGCCGCGACGGCCAGATCGATGAATTGTTGCGGCGTGAACAGCGGCTCGCCCACCCAGTCGGGCCGGTCGGCGTATGGCTCGACCATGACAGCTGTCCAGGAGTCGAGCACCCCGTCGTAGAACACCTTGACCATGCCCGACGACAGCCATTCGCTGTTGTAGCTTTCGGCCATACCAGATGCCTTGTCGAGCATGTCGAGCGTCATGAAATTCTTGTAGTGGAACGGGATCTTGACGCGGCAGGGCAAGCCTTCCTCGGCTTCGATCTCGGCCAGCAGCTCAAGCTGGTAGAGGTTGCCGTCCATGTTCTGGATCGAGGTGATGCCGTGGCGGGCGCACCAGGCGAGCCCGCGCCGCATGATGTCGCGGTCGGCGTCCCGCTCGGCCGCCGTCGGCATCGGGTCCGGCTCGCCGCCGGTCGACAGCCCCAGCCGCACCCGGTTTTCGCCGGCAAGGTCGAGCACCGGGCCAAAGGCCTCGCCTTCGCGCAATTCGCCGGCGGCCAGTCCATCGTCACCCATGACAATCTCATTGCCAGGGCCGAGCGTGCGCCCCTGCAGGATGCCGGCCATTTCCAACGCCTTGGTGTTGGCCCACATGGTGTGATGGTCGGGCGCCGCCATGCAGAACGGACGATCGGGCAAAATGGCGTCGAGGTGATGGCGCGTCACGCGCTCGCTGCCGAGCACGGTGTAGTCGACGCCTTGGCCGACCAGCATCTTCGCGTCGGGCCGGGTAGGCGCATAGTCGCGGATCGCCTTCTGCAGCGCCTCGAAGCCATGGATACCGGTGAGTTGAAGGTGGGCAAGTTCAGCCCCGCCCGAAAACAGATGCATGTGGGCTTCGATGAAACCCGGCAGGACGGAGCCGCCCTTGGCGTCGATTACCTTGGTGGCCGGTCCCTTGAACTCTTCGATGGAGGCGCGGCTGCCGATGGCGATGATTGCGCCGTCCTTGACGGCGACGGCCTCGGCGGTGGGATTGTCGTCGTCGATGGTCAGTACACGACCATTGATGACGATCAGATCCGCATTGTGACCTGCACCTGTGACAGACATCGCGACTCCGCGCTTTTGACGACTGACTGAGACCGACAACCTCTTGGCCAACGACCTGCCACTCCACCGGAGCGGCGCCATGGGACGAAAAAGAATGCCAGCGCGCTGTCTTGGAAATTCCCCTTGTCATCCCAAGAGGCAGCGTGGATAAAGAATGCGACTGATTATTCGCGTTTGTCAACATACCGAATCTGGAATGTATCGTGGACAGCAAGCTCCCACCATGTTGAGACCGGGCGGGGAACGAGGACATCGGACGGTGAAGCGCAGTCTCGACCGCAAAACCAGGATAGCGCTCGAACCGCGCAAACAGCCGCGGCAAAAACGCTCCAGCAAGGTGGTCGACCGGATTCTCGACGCAGCGCTGGTCTTGACGCGGGAGCAAGGAACCAAGACGCCGACGACGCTGGCCATTGCGCAGCGCGCAGGCTTGTCGGTTGGTTCGATCTACCAATACTTTCCCAACAAGGAAGCCATTCTTCTGGACCTCGCCCGGCGCTGGCTGTCATCCTTTCCCGAGGTGATCGCCAAGCGTATCAAGGTCGCCCCGCCCACCAACCGTGAAGAGTTTCGGCAGGAAGTGCGCAAGCTCTTCATCGACACGTCCAGACTCTACCTCGAAAACGCCAGCCTGATGCCGGTGATAGAGGCCATTTCAGGCAACGCCGACCTCAGGCCGATCCAGAACGAATATGACGAGCAGATCATCGCGCTCTACGCCGCATGGCTGCAGCATGTGAACCCGGCGCTTGAAGACAATGTCGCCAGCCGGCTCGGCGTGCTGATGATGGACGTCGGGCACGCCTGCCGGCTTGTCGGGCTGAAAAGAGACCGCAAGACATACGACCTCATCGAGGACGATGTGGAAAGAATGTGGCTCGCTCTGGTGAGCCCTTATCTCAATCTTGAATCTTGACTGATTTCGCACTTCGAGAGGAATTTATGAAGACTGTTTTCTCCCCCCTTCACGCCGGCCATGCCGGTCAAATGGAACTGGTCACATCAGCCATCGTGCCGGGTTTCGAGAAGCCATCGAGGGCCGAATTCATCAAGGCGCGGGTCGAAAGCGAGAAACTGGGTCCCATCATCGCGCCGCACGAACATGACCTCGCCGCCGCCAAGCGCATCCACAAATCAGACTATATCGACTTTCTCCCGACGGTCTGGCCGCAATGGCTGGAAGCAGGTCTCACAGGCACGGCGATGCCCTTCACATGGCCGACGCGCGGCCTGCGCGGCGACGTGCCGCCAAAGCGCGTCGACGCGCTGCTCGGCTATTATTCCTTCGATGCCGGCGCCACTTTCGTCGAAGGCACGTGGGCCGCGATCAAGTCTTCCTACGACGTAGCGCTGACCGCCGCCGGCCTGCTCAAGGATGGCGAGGCTTCCGCCTTCGCGCTCTGCCGTCCACCCGGCCACCATGCCGGGGCTGGCTTCATGGGCGGCTATTGCTATATCAACAACGCCGCTGTCGCCGCGCAATGGTTCCGCGACCACGGCGCCAAACGCATCTCGATCCTCGATGTCGACTACCATCACGGCAACGGTACGCAGGAGATCTTCTACGACCGTGCCGACGTCCAGGTGCTCAATCTGCATGGCGATCCGATGGTCGAGTACCCGTTCTTCCTCGGCCATGCCGACGAACGCGGCGCGGGTGCCGGCGAAGGCTTCAACATCAATTATCCGATGCCCTTCGGCACCGACTGGGATGCATGGAACGCCTCGCTCGAGGATGCCTGCGGCAGGCTCGCCGCTTATGCACCGGATGTCGTCATCGTCTCGCTGGGTGTCGATACGTTCGAGAAGGACCCGATCAGCCAGTTCAAGCTGAAGACGTCTGATTATCCCAAGATCGGCCGCCGCATCGCCAGGCTCGGCCTGCCGACGCTGTTCATCATGGAAGGCGGCTATGCCGTCGAGGAGATCGGCATCAACGCGGTCGGCGTGCTGACCGGGTTCGAGGATCGGTAAATGCCTGTCGTCCAGGAGCATCTGGCGATTTTGGGACAACGACAGGCATAAGCAAAGGACCACCGGGACCGGGCGGCAACATCGCCCGGCTCCCACTATCGGGCCAAGGCACCAGTCTTCGGCACAGCAACCGGCGCGCCCGTCTGTCCAATGCTCCCGACCCTGGCGAAATCGACCAGCCGCCGAGGTGGCCGGCGAAGATTTTCGCGTCCCGGTCTTCTGTCCAGGGCGCGAAAACCGACTTGTGAGTCGCACATGAGTCCACCGGATTCGATTTTGTCAAATCGCGTTTGATGTCAGATTCAACTGCGGGTAGATTAGACCCGAATCAGCCGGTCCTGGGGGGCGCGGCGACCACCCAAAGTCTTTTGTTCCGGAGCTTTTCCGGCACCAGACGCGGACGGCTTCGCGTTCCCTGAATGGATTCGGGATTTGGTTCGGTGCAGCCCTGCGCCACGCGTGTGTCTTCGTCAAAGTAATGCGTATTCGGGTTCGGCGGCTGGCTTCCAGTATCCGGACAGCAGAAACGATTCCGGCCAAAAGCAACAAGAATGAGCAGTCCCGCCGCACGTCTTCAATCCGACACATTGGGCTCGCGCCTGACGTCGCGCGGCGATCTCACCAGCTTTTTCATGCAATTGACCGCCGAGATCGGCGCCGACAGCTACATGTTGGTCGCCATCGTCCACGACCAGGACCGCAACGATGCGCGCATCGTCTCCTCCAACTGGATTTTCGATGCCATCGAGCTGATCGGCAAGCGATTGATCGCCGGGCTTGCGCAAGGCGCGCTCACCGTCGCGCCAGGCATCCGCCCACAGCCCCTGGTGGCATCTCGGGCACCAGAAGCAGACGGATTGGTCACCGGCGAGGAAGCCCGCCTTCTCGACGTGCTCGGCCATGCCGAGATCTATTCGCTGCGCCTCAATGTCGGCCGCCAGCGCCTGTTTGCCCTGTTCTCTGCGGCGACCGCCGGCAGCATCGACCAGCCGGCGCTGATGCGCGCGCAGCTGAAATGCTGCTACGCGCTCTCGCACATCCCGCAACTGATTGCCGCCGCCGCCATGCAGGACCCGTTGTCGGATCGCGAGCGCGAATGCCTGTTCTGGGTTTCCGAAGGCAAGACCACCGACGAGGTCGCCGTCATCCTTGGCGTCTCCTCCAACACCGTCAACAGCTACATCACCCACGCCATCCAGAAATTCGCGGCCAGCAACCGCGCGATGGCCATCGCCACGGCGATCAGGAGCGGCATCATTTGAAACACGCCGATATCAAGGAAACGGCCGAAGCCCTTTTCAACGAGCAGCGCAACCCGTTCGGGGCCTTCACCCTTGGCTCCGAAACCCATCACGCGGTCACCATTCCCGATGCCGTGCGCCGCTGCCGCTGGATCGCCGTTGACATGAATGCCTCGGCTTTCGGCCTCTTCTTCGTAAGCCCCTCGCCCGAGCGGGCGCGGCTCGTGCCATGCTTCGATTCCGATTATCCCGGCATTGCGGTGGCGACCAAGTTCATCTCAGGCGCCAACGGCGAGGAGATCGTGCGCCACACCCGCATCTCGACCGAACCGCGCTGGTGGACGGATGACGGCGTCCCTGCCACGGCGGAGCTGTTTGGCGATTTCGCCTGGACCGAGCGGATGGCGGCGCTGGTGCCCGGAACCAGCGGCATCGCTTTTCCCGTGCACGCCGACCGCGGCCAATGCGGCCTTGTCGTGTTCCTGGGCTCGGAGATGACCTTGCAGCAGGATGCGCTCTACGAAATACACGCTCGCTGCTTTTCGCTGTTCGCCGCCGTCGCCCGCATCCGTCCGGGCGATGCCGGCCGCATGCGTGCAATCTCCAAGCGCGAACTCGAATGCCTGAAGCTGACCGCCAACGGCAACACCAGCGAGGAGATCGCGCGACTCCTGAAACTGTCGGTGCACACCGCCAACCAGTATCTGACCCAATCGACCCAGAAGCTCAACGCCGTCAATCGCAACCAGGCCGTTGCCAAGGCGCTGCGGCTGGGCTTGATCGAATAGGGGAATTCGGCAGCGCTTCGAAAGCGACCGACGGTCAGCGATAGGCCAGCGGCTCGACCTTGCGGATACGCGCCTCTTCGATCACCGCTTCGAGCAGCGCCGTGTTGCGCTCCGGGTCTTCGCCCGGCTTCTCGAACGATACGTAGTTGACCGCCACCGACGCGCCGAGCTCGCTCAGCGTCAGCTGGAAATAGACGGTGACGCCGGGCGGCCTCAGTTCCAGATCGAGCACGATGCGCGGGCTGCCGCTCCAGTCGACATGCGCCTCACCACCATGGCCGAGCCGCAGAGTGCCCGGCATGAAGAACAACTCAACCGCTGAATCGACAAGGTCCGACAGGCATGCGAAATGCTCCAGCCGGATAAAGGCGATGTAGTCGGCGACATCGATCAGCCTCAGTTCGCCCACCACCTGCTCGATGGCGCTGGCGACGATGATCTCGCGGGATTTTGCGTGCGGTTGCCGGTTCATGAAATCTGTCTGCGCTCAGCCTTTTTCGAGTAGACGATCCGCACCAGTTCGGCGACGGCCTGGTAGAATTGTGACGGGATCACATTATCGACCGAAACTTGCTTGTACATGGAGCGGGCGAGCGCCACGTCCTCGAAGACCGGGATGTTGTGTTCCCGCGCGATCTCGCGGATCTTGAGCGCCACCAGATCCTGGCCCTTGGCCAGCACCATGGGCGCCGAGTCCTCGTCGCGCACATATTTCAGCGCGATCGAGAAGTGCGTCGGGTTGGCGATGATCAGCGTCGCGCGCGGCACCGCCGTCATCATCCGTTTGCGCGCCCGGTCGCGCGCCAGCGAGCGCAGCCGCGACTTGACGATCGGGTCGCCCTCGGACTGTTTGAACTCGTCCTTGACCTCCTGCTTGCTCATGCGCAGATCCTGCTTCCAGTGGAAGCGCGACCAGACGATGTCGACTGCCGCGATCAGCCCCATGACGAAGACGATGGCCACCAGGATGTCGACGGCGATGCCGCGGATGACGAGACCGAAGGCGACCGGATTGGTGATCATCCCGGCGAGCAGCTTGCGGTGGTCTTCCGACAGGGTGAAGCTCAGCACGACGATGGCAAACCCGACCTTGCCGAGTGACTTCAGGAACTCGACCCAACCCTGGATGCCGAACAGCCTGTTCCAACCCTTGGCGATCGAAATGCGCGAGAGTTGCGGCCGGACCCGCTCGCCTACGAATTGCGGCATGTTCTGGAACACCGAGGCGCCGACGCCGGCGACGGTCAGCAGCACCATCAAGCTCAGGACGGCGCGGCCGACCTCGAGCAGGACGATCTTGTAAAGCGCGATGACGTCGGTCTCGGTGTCCATCGGCCAGGCTTCCGGCTTCTCCAGGAACATCGACAGGAACATGCCGAGATCGATGATCGCATCCTTGGCGTAGAAGACGGTGAACACCAGTATGGCAACGAACGAGGCAAAGAGCGCTGTCTCCCGCGAATGGGGCAGCTTGCCCTGTTCGATGGTGTCTCGGATCTTCTTTTCCGTCGCCTCTTCGGTTTTCGAATCCTTGTCGACCGCGTCAGCCATGGCGCGGTCCTAGGCGGCGTCTTGGGTCGAGGGGAGTTCGAAGGCGCCTTCGCGCGACAGCCGGATCGTCGTCGTGACGATCGTCTTGCGGGCCGCCATGATGTCGGCGAGAGGGATCCCGTCCGAGCCCTGCCCGAGTTCGGCTTCGATCATGCGCCGCGAGCGGGCGCCGATGGCCGACAGCACCGATTCCGCGAGGGCGGCCGACGTGCCACGCAAGGCCAGCGTGACCAGCTCCGTCGATAGCCCGTCGAACAGCAGCACCCGCGCTTTCTGGGTGAGCAGCGGCAGATCGTCGAAAGCAAACAGCCGGGCTCGCACGCCGTCGAGATCAGGCGTGCCGGCGGCTTCCAGATCCTGCATCACCTCCTCGAGCAGCGGCTTGTCCAGTTCGTTGAGGACGCTGGCGACACGCGCCTGTCCGGCCGAGGTATCCTTGGTCGAGGTTTCGGCCAGCACACTGGTGCGCAGCCGGTTTTCGACGATCCTGGCGGCAGCGTCGGGAACATTGGCCATCGTCACCATGCGCTTGATGATTTCTCCACGCATCGGCTTGGTCAGTGTCAGCAGCACGCTCGCCGCCACCTGCGGCGCCAGCTTCGACAACACCATGGCCGCTGTCTGCGGATGCTCACCGGCCAGGAAGGCGCCAAGCCGCGCCGGTTCGAGCTTTTCGAGCTCGGGCCAGATCGGCGGCGGACCTTCCGGTGCGACCTCGAATTTCCTGTCGCCCATGATCGCGCTCATCTCTTCGGGCGAGAGCGATTCGTTGAGGATGGTGTCCATCCTGTCGGCGGAATCGAGCAATCCCGCCCCTTCGGTGAACTCGGCCTCGAACTCGGCGACGATGCGCTCAAGATCGCTTTGCGGAATCGTCCGCAGCAGCCGGGCGCCCTCGATCAGGGCCTTCAGTTCTTCCTGCTTGAAGAATTTCAGCAGGCGGCTGGCCGACGGCTTGCCCATCGCCACAAGTATGGCGGCCGCCTTCTGCGCGCGGGTCAAGGTCACCGGCGTCGTCATGCCACTCGCCTCCGCTGCCACCGGCAAGCCCCGCAAACCATGTCTAGGCGCCCTTCGTGCCGGCGATGATTTCGGTCAGTCTGATGCCGAAGCGCGAAGGATCGCTTTCCAGAACGGTGATCTCGCCGCGCGCGATCTTTCGGCCGTTGACCACGACGTCGACAGGTTCGCCGATGCGGCGATTGAGCGCCACGGTCGACCCTTTTTGCAGCGCCATCAGATCGGAGACCGGCATCTCGGTGCTGCCGAGGATGATCTGGACATCGACGGGGATGTTCATGATCACGCTCGAATTGGCCGACGAGGCCGCCCTGAACGCCGCATCGGGGCGTTGCTCCTCTTCATGCAGGACCCCGCGCAATTCTTCGATGGCACGGTCGAGTTGCTCGTCCGGCTGGTCGAGGTCGGCTTCCGCCTTGGTTTTGGCCATGATCGTCTCCAAATGCTCAGGCGCGTCCGGCGGCAGCCGGCATCAGCCCGTCGATAAAGTCCTGCCCGGCATCGTAAGGTTGCCTGATCCGGACTGTGTAATTCTGTCCCAGTTTGCCGAACTCGCATACGAACAGCGTCTTGCCCCGTGCGCTGAGACGCGCCTGGGACTGGGCCGTTTCCTCGAATTCGATGACATCGCCGATTTCGAAACCGGCGAGGTCGCCGAGAGTCAGCCGCGCCAGCGGCATCGTGGCCTCGAGCGCCACGGTGGAGCGCATCACCTCTTCCGAAAAGCGGGCGCGCCAGCTGGGGCCGTGATCGTCGTCGCTGACAGGCACGGCTCCGTCGCGGCTGGCCAGCACGACGCGCTGCGGCATCGTCACCGTCACGGTGCCACTGTCGGCCGGCGTCGAGATGCCAAGCACGATGCGGATTGCCGCGCCATCGCGCAGCACGTACCGCTTCGCCTCGGTGCCCGACATTGCCCGCGGCGCGGGCAGGCGCAGGTCGAGCGAACGCTTTCCCGATCCGTTGAGGGCCTGTGCGACCTGCTGGAACACCATGGTCGAAACATCGATTTCGATTTGCGACAGATCGCGTTCGATCGGCGATGCCGGCAGATCCGGGTCGCCGCCGAACAGCGTGCAGACCATGATGGCGATCGCCGGAGCATCGATTACCAGGGTCATCGCATCGGAGGACGCCGACGAGCCGATCACGGTCATCGCAAACGTGTCGCCGGCACGCGAACGCGCCTCGGGAACGCGGCTGACCTCGATCGCTTTGAGATCGACGACGACCGGAACGCCAAACTCGCTGGTCAGGGTTTTCTGCAGCAGCGGCACGGCGCGTTCGGCCATGGCGCGGCCTGCGTCGATGACCTGCGCGGCCTCGCCGCTGTCGCCGACCAGACGCTCGATGATCAGGGAGCGCGCTTCCGCTGGACTGCCCAGGCTGGTCATGACAGTGCCGGGACCGATCTGTCGCGCATCGTTCAGGCGGCCTTCTTTTCGACGGTGCCGGTATTCATCGTGCTCTGCTCGACCGCGTCGATCGTCGGCCGTTCATAGGACGAGATGGTCTTGCGGCCGAACTCGATCGCCACCTGCGGCAGCGCGCCGTTCATGTAGGCCAACAGCGTCTGCTTGACGATGATATAGAGGCGGTTCTTCTTCTCGCGCACTGTCTTGATCTTGGTGGCGACCGGTCCGACCACCGAATAGGACAGGAAGATGCCGAGGAACGTTCCGACAAGTGCGGCACCAATCAAACCGCCGAGAATTTCCGGCGACTGGTCGAGCGCGCCCATCGCCTTGACCACGCCGAGCACGGCGGCGACGATGCCGAGCGCCGGCAGGCCATCGCCCACCGCCACCATCGCGTGATAGGCCTTCATCTTGTCGGACCTGATGGTCTGGATTTCTTCGTCCATCAGCGCCTCGATCTCGTGCGAGCGGGCATTGCCGATGATGATGATGCGGCAGTAGTCGCAGATGAAATGCGTCAGATCGTGGTTATGCAGCACGGTTGGGAACGCCTGGAAAATCGCCGACTCTTCCGGATTGTCGATATGCGCCTCGACCTCGCTGCGGGATTTCGAGCGCAGCTCGCGCATCAGCGAGTGCAGCACGCCGAGCGTTTCGAGATAGTCCTGTTCCTTCGGCACCGCCTGCTTGAAAGCTTCGAGAATGCCCTTGCCGGTATCCTTGACCGTCTTCATCGGATTGGCGACGAGGAAGGTGCCAAAAGCCGCACCACAGATGATCACTGCCTCCCAGGGCTGGATCAGCACGTGAAGATGGCCGCCCATGGCCATGAAGCCGCCAAGGACGCAGCCGAGCGTTACCACCAGTCCAATCAGAATGCCCACGACAGGTCCTTCCGCATTTCACATCAGGAGCTAGGGATAGCCCCCGTGCCTTGTGTGAGGCTTGAATCGAAGGCGTCGGAGACGATTCAGTTTCGCGCAAGGAAGTAGGGGTATTGTCCCGACATAGCTTCGGCCGGAGGCACCTCTTTGCTTAATACCTTTACCAGCTACCAGCTCATCACCAGGGACATTTCAAAGTCGATCGACAGGATCGAGCAGCAGCCCGTGGTTGATCGCGACACCAAGTATTATCTGGACAACATCACCAAGGTGAAATCGATCGACGATTTCGTCAAGAATGACCGTTTGTTCAAATATGCCATGAAGGCCTACGGGCTCGAGGACATGGCTTACGCCAAGGCCTTCATGGTCAAGGCACTCAAGGAAGGCGTCTCCGATCCCAACAGCTTCGCCAACAAGCTGACCGACAAGCGTTACGCCGAATTCGTCAGGGCCTTCAATTTCGCCGCCAACGGCACCAGTACGACTGTCTACAACAAGGCGCAGCAACTGGTGACCAGCAACTATGCGCTGCAAGTCCAGATCGGCGCCTCGCAGAAGGGGCTCCCTTACTACCAGAGCGAAACCGCCTACTACGTCACCAACATCGCCAAGGTTAAATCGGTCGACGACCTGATGGGCGACAGCCGCCTGCTGACATATGCGATGGCCGCTTTCGGACTCGACGCCGCAACCGAACCTGCCGCAACCGTCAAGGCGATGCTCGAAGGTGGCGTCAGCGACCCCGACAGTCCCGCCAACAAACTGCCCGACAAGAGCTACGCCAAATTCGTCGCAGCCTTCGACTTCGCCCAGTATGGCGATCAGACGACCATGCGCGACGATGTCCAGCAGGCGGTGCCGAAAGGATACATGGCCGGAGCCGGACTGACATTGGTCGAGCCAAGCGCGCAATATATCAAGGGCGAGGCCGATTATTACGCGGCAAACATTTCCAAGGTGACGTCGATCGACAACCTCATGGCGGACAAGCGCCTGCTCACCTTCGCCATGGCTTCCTACGGACTTGATGCGTCAACCGAAACGCCGCAGCAGATCCGCACAATGCTCGAGGGCGGCGTCAGCGACCCCGACAGCCCAGCAAACAAGCTGACGGATAAACGGTACGCCAACTTCGTCACGGCCTTCAACTTTGCCCAATATGGCGATCAGACAACGTCGCGCGACGAAGTGCAGAAAGACACGCCGAAAATCTATACGACGGAGTCGGCGCTTGGCCTGATCGCGCCGAATGCGGACTACATCAAGTCGGAGACCGCGTACTACCTTGCCAACGTCACGAACGTGAAGTCCATCGACGACCTGATGGCCAACAGCCGATTGTACAACTACGTGCTCTCGGCCTACGGACTGGACCCGGCGACGGAAAGCAAGGACCTCATCCGCAACGTTCTTGCCGGTGGCATTCGCGACGCCGACAGCGTCGCCAACAAGATGACCAACAAGGCCTATGCCGGGCTGGCCGCCGCCTTCAACTTCGAACAATATGGCGAAGCGGCCACCACCATCAATCCGGCGCAGCAGCCGACCGTCGACAAATACATGCGCCAGACCCTCGAAGAGGATGCCGGCCAGACCAACCAGGGCGTGCGGCTGGCGCTTTATTTCGATCGCAAGGCCCCAACCATCACCAGTTGGTATGACGTGCTGGCCGACACTGCGCTTGCCAGTGTCGTGCGCACCGTGCTCGGCCTGCCCGATTCCTTCGCCACCGCCGATGTCGACAAGCAGGCGCAGCTGTTCGAGCAGAAACTCGACATCTCGGATTTCTCCGACCCCGAGAAACTCGGCAAGTTCCTGACGCGCTTCACCAGTATGTACGAGATCAACAACCCGACTTCATCGGCCGTCACCTCGGTCAGCGTGCTGTTTGCCCAGCCACTCACCGTCGGCATCTCCACCGACCTGATGATGGCCATGCAGAAACTGAGGTTCTGAGACCATCATGCGGGACAGCCTGTACGTCGCTCTTTCATCGCAGATCGCGCTCGAGCGGCGCCTCGACACCATCGCCGACAACGTCGCCAACGCCTCCACGATCGGCTTTCGCGCCACCGGCGTGAAGTTCGAGGACGTCGTCTCTGGCACCGGGCAGAAATCGGTGTCATTCGCCTCCCCGGGCAAGACCTACCTTTCCGGCGCCCACGGTGCTTTGAGCGAGACCGGAAATCCCTTCGATTTCGCCATCCAGGGCGATGCCTGGTTCGCCATAGAGACGCCGGTCGGCACCGTCATGACCCGCGACGGCCGTTTTTCAATGAACGAGAACGGCGAACTGATGTCGATCGAAGGCCACCCGGTGCTCGATGCCGGCGGCTCGCCGATCCAGCTTGACCCCCGCAACGGTCCGCCCAAGGCCGGGGCCGATGGTTCGTTGCGCCAGAACGATCAGCTTGTCGGATCGATCGGCCTCTACAATTTCGATCCAGGCGCGAACTTCGTCCGCTATGGCAATTCCGGCATTGTTCCGGCACGCACCCCGGAGCCTGTCACCGATCGCTCCGATATCGGCGTTGCCCAAGGTTTTCTCGAAGAGTCCAATGTCAATCCGGTGCTGGAGATCACCAGGTTGATCATGGTCCAGCGCGCCTTCGAGAACACGGCCGCCCTGATGCGCCAGACCGACTCGTCCACCGACGAGGCGATCAAGACGCTCGGCTCGAAATAGTCCATGTCGCTCGACCAGCCATCCCTGCGGGCACTCGAAAGACAACTCCAGCCGGCACCGGAAGACCGGCTTGCCGCCCTGGAACGGGTCTGGCGGCGTTTCGCCGACGCCGAGGCACTGCTCAAGCGCGGCGGCCGCGTCATCGAAGTCACGCCCACGCACTACAAGGTGCACGGCCTTTCCGGCTTCGCCAGGCTGGGTGACATCGTCGAGCAGCCCGGCCATGCCGGTGCGCGCCGCGGCGAGATCGTCAAGATCGGCCGCGACGAGGCCGTCGTGGCACCCTTCGAACGCAGCGCCGATTCCGGCATCGGTGATGCCGTGTTCCGCCGCGGTCCGCTTGTGGTGGCACCGCATGCCTCATGGCGCGGCCGCACCATCGACGCACTCACCAGGGCGATCGATGGCGGCCCGCCGCTCGCCCGGGGAGACGACACATCGCGCGGCGCCCAGACGACGCCGGGCGCCATGGCGCGGCAACGCGTCGGCACTGCCTTCATGACCGGCGTCAAGGTCATCGATATCTTCACGCCGCTCTGCTTCGGCCAGCGCCTCGGCATCTTTGCCGGCTCCGGCGTCGGCAAGTCGACGCTGCTCGCCATGCTCGCCGGAGCCGACGCATTCGATACCGTCGTGGTGGCGCTCATCGGCGAACGCGGCCGGGAAGTCCGTGAATTCCTCGAGGACACGATCGGCGACAGCATGGCCAAGACCATCGCCGTCGTCGCCACCAGCGACGAAAGCGCCATGATGCGCCGGCGTGCGCCGGACACCGCCATGCGCGTCGCCGAGCATTTTCGCGACCAGGGGCATCGCGTTTTGCTGGTGCTGGATTCGATCACCCGCTTCGCTCATGCCTTGCGTGAGGTGGCGACGGGAACCGGCGAGCCGCCGGTCGCCCGCGGTTATCCGGCCTCGGTGTTCACCGAATTGCCCAAGCTGCTCGAACGCGCCGGGCCGGGTACGGAAGGCAAGGGATCCATCACCGCCATCATTTCCGTACTGGTCGACGGCGACGATCACAACGACCCGGTCGCCGATTCCGTGCGCGGCATCCTCGACGGCCATGTCGTGCTCGACCGCACGATCGCCGAACAGGGTCGCTATCCCCCCGTCAACCCGCTGTCGTCCATATCGCGGTTGGCCGGAAAGGCCTGGAGCGTCGAACAGCGCGCGCTGGTGACAAGGCTGAAGTCGATGATCTCGCGCTTCGAGGACACACGCGATATCCGCTTGCTCGGGGCCTATCAGGGCGGCGTCGATGCCGAACTCGACATCGCCGTGCGCCAGGTGCCGCTGATCTATGAAGCGCTGACGCAAGGGCCGAAGGATCGCCCCTCAGCCGACCCGTTCTCCGATCTCGCCCGCCACCTCAAGAGCAAGCTGAACGCCGATGCCGGAGACTGAACGCGAATACACCGAGCGCATCCTGCGCGATATGATCGCCGAGGCCAATGCCGCGCAGCAGGCAGAGGCTGACACGGCGAGAACTGCCAAGGCAAAGGCCGCCCGTGCCATCGCGGCCAAAGCCGAGGCCGTTCTGGCCAGAGCCGTCAAGCCAATCCTGCCACGGGCTGGCAAAGCCGATCCTGATCTGGCCAGGCCCGTCGAACCCGCTCTGTCCCGGGCTCCCCAGGCGGTGGCTGCCGAGATGACGCAGGCCAGCCGGGAATCGCTGATCGACGGCCTGTTCCCGCGCGCCGAATGGCCGCAGCCGCCAAAGGCGCCGTTTCCCCGACTGGAGAAGAAGTCCGACCGACGCAGCGATTTCGTCATTGCCGCGCTCGGCATCGCGCTCGGCCTGATCTGCGCCCTGTTCCCCTGGTATATCTTCTTCAACCAGGACCAGTTTGGCGTCCAGGCGATGAAGTTCGGCGGCACAGGCTCTAATTCCGGGCGAGCGGGCGGCGGCGTGGTCGCCGAACGCAGCGCGCCGCTGACGGCAAAGGACGTTCCCGCGGCCAATCTCGATCTTCTTGCCACGGGGACGGTGCGGGATGATGCCGATCCCGCAGCCGCATCCGACGAGCAACCGTTTCCGGCCGACGCGGCGAAATTCCGCATGGTTCATGTCGCCAACGGCCGCGCCATGATCCAGGACGACGCTGGCCTCTGGATGGTCCAGCGCGGCTCGATACTGCCGGATTCCAGCAAGGTATCCTCCATCGAGCAGCGCAACGGCAAATGGGTCATGGTCACCAGTGCCGACCAGGTGATCGAACTGTCCCGGTAAACGATCTCCGGCTTCCGGCCATCCGCAAGGCCCGCGCAAGACTGGCGGCCTAGTCTCTGGGTACCTGCTCGGAGATTCCCATGGAGCCCGTTTCCCTTTTCGACCTCGCCGCCAAGCAAGCGCAATGGCTGGCCGTGCGCCAGTCGGCCGTGGCCGGCAACATCGCCAATGCCAACACGCCGGGCTATACGGCAAACGACGTCGAGCCATTCGAAAAGGTGCTCGACCGCGCCGCCGTATCGCTGCAGGCCACCCAGGCCGGCCATCTCGGCAATGCAGCGACCAATGCCGGCTTCACCATCAAGCCGCAGGAAGATGACGGCGTTGTCATGCCGTCCAAGAACTCGGTCGTGCTGGAAGACCAGTTGCTGAAGGCCGGCGAGGTGCGCCGGTCCTTCGAGCTCAACACGGCGATCGTCAAGGCGTTCCATTCGATGATGATGATGGCGGTGAAGAGCTGACCATGGACGCACTGACCGCAGCCCTCAAAGTCGCAGCATCGGGCCTCGGCGCCCAGTCGGAACGCCTGCGCGTGGTTTCCGAAAACCTCGCCAACGCCCAGTCGACGGGCACCGCGCCCGGCTCCGACCCTTATCGCCGCAAGACCATCAGCTTCGTCTCCGAGCTCGACCGGGCCTCCGGCAGTTCAACGGTTGCAGTGAACTCGATCGATCGAGATCCCAGTGACTTTCCAGTCGAGTTCCAGCCCGGCAACGAGGCCGCCGACGAGAAGGGCTACGTCAAGATGCCCAACGTCAACGTGCTGATCGAAATGGCTGACATGACCGAGGCCAATCGCTCCTACGAGGCCAACCTTCAGGTGGTCAAGCAGGCCCGCGACCTGATTTCCATGACCATCGACCTGATGAGGAACCAGTAATGATCAGCGGTATCGGAGCCCTTCAGTTCAAGCCGTCGATCGGCGGCGACGACGCGGCGACAAGCCTGCTCCAGGGCGGCGCGACACCGTCGGCCGGTGGCAATGTCGGCACCTCCTTTGCCGAGGCGCTGAGCCAGGCAGCCTCCAAGACCGTCGACACGATGCAGAACGCCGAGCAGGTATCGATGCAGGCGCTCAAGGGCGATGCCGACACCCGCCAGGTGGTCGACGCCGTGATGAGCGCGCAGCAGGCGCTTCAGACCGCAGTCGCGATACGCGACAAGGTGGTCTCCGCCTATCTCGAAGTCAGTCGAATGGGCATCTGAGGAATTCCGCCATGAAAGCACTCGCCATCGCCGCCACCGGCATGAATGCCCAGCAGACAAATCTGGAAGTCATCGCCAACAACATCGCCAACATCAACACCACCGGCTACAAGCGCGCCCGTGCCGAATTCTCCGACCTGCTCTATCAGGTCGACCGCACGCAAGGCGTGCCCAACCGCTCCAACGCCTCGCTGGTGCCGGAGGGCGTCTCGATCGGCCTCGGCGTCAAGACGACGGCGGTGCGCAACGTGCACACCCAGGGCGAACTGACCAGCACCGGCAACAGTTTCGACCTGGCGCTGACCGGCAGGGGCTGGTTCCAGATCGAGGGTGCCGACGGCGGCACGCTCTACAGCCGCGCCGGCGCTCTCAACACCAACGCCACCGGCCAGCTGGTGACGGTCGACGGCGCTGCGGTCATTCCGGCAATCAATGTTCCCGTTGATGCCGTCGAGGTCATCGTCAACAAGACCGGCCAGGTCTTCGCCCGCATCGACGGGCAGACCGACCTGCAGAACCTCGGTCAGCTTCAGATCGCCAATTTCGCCAACGAGGCCGGCCTGGCGCCGCTCGGCGACAATCTGTTCCAGGAAACCACGGCTTCGGGGCCGGCGAACGTCGGCGTGCCTGGCGATCCCGGTTTTGCCACCATCCAGCAGGGCTATCTCGAAGCCTCCAACGTCGACCCGGTCAAGGAAATCACCGAGCTGATCTCGGCGCAGCGCGCCTATGAGATGAACTCCAAGGTCATCCAGGCCGCCGACGACATGGCCTCCGTGGTCTCCAAGAACATCAGGTAACGCATGATGTCGACGCCCGGCCTCCTGTCTGCATTCCGCCGCACCGCGCTCGTCCTTGCGCTGGTGACCGGCACGATGCCGGCTTTTGCCCAGGAATCGGCCAACCAGTCGGCCACCCGGATCGCCAGCAATCAAGCTGGCGGCGAGGTGGTGCTTATTCCGAGCCGGGTTATCTATCCCGGCGAGACCATCAACCTGGCTGCCCTGAAGCAGGTCACCCTTATCGTCGGCAAGCACAAGCCGGAGGCGGTCGCCACACGGGCCGAGGAACTGGATGGCAAGGTCGCCAAGCGCACCTTGCTGCCCGGCCGCTACATTCCCTCCGCCGCCATCCGCGAGGCCTGGCTGGTCGAACAGGGTGCCTCCGTGCAGATCTTCTTCATCGCCGGCGGCCTGACGATCTCGGCGACCGCCGTAACGCTGCAACCAGGAGCCGCGGGCGACCTCGTCAAGGTTCGCAACATCGACAGCGGCAAAATCCTGTCCGGCACGGTGATGGCGGATGGAACCATCCAGGTCAGCGCTTCATGATGCGCGGGCTTACCTTGATCCTGGCAGCCGTGCTTGGCCTGCAGCCGGCGCTGGCCGACGGCCTGACGCCGAAGGCCAAGCGCGAGCTCGCCGCCAAGAATGGCGGCGTCTACAACGATCCCGAATATGATCCGGCCACCACCAGCCGCATGTTCCGGGTCTCGACCGGGCCGAGTTCGCTGCCGCCGGGCCAGGTCGCCTCGCGTATCAAGGACATCGCCCAGCTGCAGAGTTCGCGCGACAATCAGCTCGTCGGCTACGGCCTGGTCATCGGCCTTGCCGGATCGGGCGACAGCCTGCGCAACTCGCCATTCACCGAACAGTCGATCCGCGCGATGCTCGAAAACCTCGGCATCGCCACCGAAGGCGGCAGCGCGCGCGCCAAGAATGTCGCCGCCGTCATCGTCACCGCCAACATGCCGCCCTACGTGCAGTCGGGCGCCCGCATCGACATCGACGTCTCCTCGATGGGCGACGCGACCTCGCTTTCCGGCGGCACGCTGATCATGACGCCGCTGAAGGCGGCGGACGGCGAAATCTATGCCGTCGGCCAGGGCTCGGTCATCGTGTCCGGCTTTACCGCGCAAGGACAGGCCGAGCAGCTGACGCAAGGCGTGCCGACCGCCGGCCGCGTGCCCAACGGCGCCATCGTCGAGCGTGCTGTCCAAGCCGAATTCGACGATCAGGCGATCCTGACGCTGCAGCTGCGCAATCCCGATTTCTCGACCGCTATCCGCATCGCGGATGCCATCAACGACTACACCGGCCAGCGCTTCGGCATGCGGGTGGCGGCCGAGCGCGATTCGCGCACCGTCCAGATCAGAAGGCCGAAGGGTGTCTCGGCGGCGCGCTTCTATGCCGAAATCGAGAATTTGGTGGTCGAATCCGACACGCCGGCCCGTGTCGTGATCGACGAGCGCACCGGCACCATCGTCATCGGCAATGACGTCAAGATCTCACGGGTCGCCATCAGCCACGGCACGCTCACCGTGCGCATCACCGAAGCGCCGCGCGTCGTCCAGCCCGAGCCCTTCTCCAAGGGCGAGACCGCGATCGAACCGTTCACCGCCATCGACGCCAGCCGGCCCGACGCCCGCGTTGCCGTGCTTGACGGGCCCGATCTCCAGACCCTCGTTTCCGGCCTCAACCGCCTCGGCGTCAAGCCGGACGGCATCATCGCCATTCTGCAGGGCATCAAGTCGGCCGGGGCCCTGCAGGCCGACCTGGTTCTGCAATAGGCGATGCCGATGATGCGCTCCTTCCCAAGCCACCACAGACACCGCAAAGCCGCGATCCTGCTTGCGACCGCTTTTCTCGCGGCTCTGCCCTTTGCCGGCGGCACCGCGCGCGGCGAGGAGACGGTCCGCCAGGTCCTGCCGGGAGCACAGGTGGCGGCGGCGCCGCAGCAACTGACACGGGAAAAGGCGCCGGACCAAAGCGAGATCGAGCGCTTCTGCTCAAACATCGCCGACGCCGCCCGCGACCGCCGCTATGTCCTGCAGGCGCAGGAACTGAAGCAGCTCCAGGCTGGCATTGACGAGCGCATGAAAGCTCTTGATGCAAAGAAAGCTGAATACGAGACCTGGCTGAAGCGGCGCGAGGTTTTCCTGGCCCGGGCCGAGGACGGCGTCGTCCAGATCTACGCCGGTATGAAACCCGACGCCGCCGCCGAGCGGCTGGCCATCGTCAACGCCGACCTGGCTGCGGCTATATTGATGAAGCTCGATTCACGCAAGGCGAGCGTCATCCTCAACGAAATGGACCAGAAGGCGGCGGCGACGCTCACCGGCATTATGGCCAGCGCAGCCCGAAGGGTAGATCCGTCATGATCCGGAAGATGCTTGTCCTGTGCGCGGTTGCCATGCTGTCCGGTTGCGGAACCAACCTCAAGGAGGTCGGCAGAGAGCCAGCCCTGTCCCCGGTCGGCTCCGGCATCGATGGCGGCAGCACCGGCTCGCTCTATCGATATCCGCAAACGCCGCCAGCGCCGGTCAAGAAATTCTCGTTGTGGGACGACCGCCAGAGCCGGCTGTTCACCGACCCGAGGGCGCTGTCCCAGGGCGACATCCTGACGGTCAAGATCAAGATCAACGATCGCGCCAACTTCAAGAACCAGAACGACAGGAGCCGCACCGCCAATCGCAAGCTCGGTTATGACCTCAGCGCGCAGTGGGACAAGTGGAGCACCGCCGGCAAGGGCGCCGGGGCTCTCAGCTCCACCACCGACACGACGGCTGACGGCGAGATCAAGCGCTCGGAAACGCTTGAACTCAATGTCGCGGCGATCGTCACCGATGTGCTGCCCAACGGCAATCTGATGATCACCGGATCGCAGGAAGTGCGCGTCAATGCCGAGCTCAGGGTGCTGACGCTCGCCGGCATCGTGCGGCCGGCCGATATCGGCGCCGAAAACACCATCCCCTACGAACGCATCGCCGAGGCCCGCATCTCCTACGGCGGACGCGGTCGCATCACCGAGGTCCAGCAACCTGCCTACGGCCAGCAGATCCTCGACCAGGTTCTTCCGTTCTAGGATCGGGGCAGGGCGCCGTGGCAAATATTGAACAGGTTCAGCCGCGCAAGGGTCCCTCCCCTGTCATTCAGGCCGGCATGCTGCTGCTTGTGACGGCGGCCGCCATTGGCGTGGGTTGGATGTCCGGCGGTTATCTCAAGGGCGTCGGCGCACCGGCGTCGGTACCGGTCGCGCCTGAGAACGAAGGTAAGATCATGCAGCCCGCCGCAGCCGAGCAACCAGGCCTGGGCCCGATGCTTGTCGTGCTGGCGCCGATCACCACCAACATCGCCTCGCCTGCCGGCACCTGGATCAGGATGGAGGTGTCCGTCGTCTATGACGCGCCGCAGCCACAGGCAATGTCGGATGACATCCACCAAGATCTCCTGGCCCTGGTGCGCACCTTGAAGATGCATCAGATCGAGGGAGCCAGCGGCTACCAGCACCTGAAGGCCGACCTCGAAGAACGCGCCGCGATCCGCAGCCAGGGTCACGCCAAACAGGTACTCATCAGGACATTGCTGCTCGAATGAGAAAGTTCCTTCTCGCCACCGCCATGATCGCCGCCGCCACCTCCATCGCGGCGGCTCAGCAGCTCGATCTCGGCGGCATCGGCAAGGCTGACGGCACCACCGTCGGCTACATCATCCAGATGTTCGGCCTGCTGACTGTTCTGTCGGTCGCGCCGGGCCTGCTGATCATGGTGACCAGCTTCACCCGCTTCGTCATCGCCTTTTCGATCCTGCGCGCCGGCATCGGCCTGCAGTCGACACCGGCAAACCTCATCCTGATTTCGCTGTCGCTGTTCATGACCTTCTATGTCATGGCGCCGACCTTCGATCAGGCCTGGAACACCGGCGTCAAGCCGCTGATGGACAACCAGATCACCCAGACCGAAGCCTTCGACAAGATTTCCGATCCGTTCCGCACCTTCATGCTGCACAATGTGCGTGACAAGGATTTCGACCTCTTCGCCGATCTCGCCCGCGAGCGCGGCCAGACCGTTTCGCGCGACACCGTCGACCTGCGCATCCTGGTGCCCGCCTTCATGATCTCGGAGATCCGGCGCGGCTTCGAAATCGGCTTCCTGATCGTGCTGCCATTCCTGGTCATCGACCTGATCGTCGCCACCATCACGATGGCGATGGGCATGATGATGCTGCCGCCCACTGTGGTGTCGCTGCCGTTCAAGATCCTGTTCTTCGTCCTGATCGACGGCTGGAACCTGCTTGTCGGCAGCCTGGTGCGCTCCTTCAACTGACTCTGCCGCGCCGGCTCGAAATTCCAGCAATATATTTTCGATTAACCGTCCGGTTTAGCCCTTTGGTAGGGACTTGCCCGCATATTCGCTCGCAGATGGCGGGTGATCAATTTCAGAGATCATTGGCATGATGCCGCACCGTCATACCGGGAGGCCCGGTATGTCAAAAAAACACCTGTAAAAACCAAGGTACGAGTACCATGTCCAGCATCATGACGAACTCCGCCGCGTTGACGGCTCTGCAGAGCCTTAACGCCACCAGCAAATCCCTCCAGGACACCCAGGCCCGCATCTCGACCGGTTATCGCGTCTCGCAGGCCTCGGACAACGCCGCTTACTGGTCGATCGCCACCACGATGCGCTCCGACAACCAGGCAATGTCCACCGTTTCGGACGCTCTCGGCCTCGGCGCCTCGAAGGTCGACACCGCCTATACCGGCATGAACAGCGCGATCTCCACCATCAACCAGATCAAGGCAAAGCTGCTGGCTTCCTACGGCCAGACGGATGCCTCGAAGGAAAAGACCCAGACCGAAATCACCGCTCTTCAGGCGCAGATGAAGTCCTACGCCGACGGCGCCACCTTCTCCGGCACCAACATGCTGTCCGTAGACAGCGGCTCAACAGCCACGACGGCTGCCGATGTGAAGATCCTTTCGGCCTTCAACCGTGACGCGGCCGGCGCATCTTCGATCTCGACCATCGACGTCAAGGTGGAAAGCATCAAGCTCTATGAAGCTGGTACCACCACGGGCCTCGCGAAGGGCATCCTTGACACGTACCGCCTCGGCAGCGACGGCAGTGTGGCCGCAGCGGTCTCCGGCACGCAGACAGCTCTAGGGGCGGCTGCACTGGCCACCGACACCTATTCGGCCGCCTCGCTTTCCATCTTCTCGGGTGGCACCGCTGCCAGCGATTCGCAGATCAAGCAGATGCTGACCGTCATCGACTCCGCGCTTGCCGACATGACCAACTCGGCCACCACGCTCGGCGCCGCCAAGAGCAGTATCGACCTGCAGAAGACCTTCACCTCGGACCTGATGGACTCCATCGACCGCGGCGTCGGCCAGCTCGTCGATGCCGACATGAACAAGGAATCGACCCGTCTGCAGGCCCTGCAGGTCCAGCAGCAGCTCGGCGTGCAGGCGCTGTCGATCGCCAACGGTTCCTCGCAGTCGATCCTGTCGCTCTTCCGCGGCTGATCGCCTCCGCTCAACCACAGTTCGCACTAGAAATTCGGGCCGCGCCAAAAGCGCGGCCCTATTTGCGTTTGCTCCAGCCCCGCACAATCCTCGATCCTTAACTCTCAAAAACCAGCTTTTAACAGGCTGTTAACCATGCCGCGCTAGTTATGGTTAACCAATAGCTTACGACAGTTGGCGAATCGGTCCGACCGGCACGATGCCAATCGTTGAACAGGCCCATCCGGCATGTCTGAGCATGTCGGCTTTTGAGAAGGAGCGACTTTCTTGGCGAGCATCATGACCAACGCCTCGGCGTTAACCGCACTTCAAAGCCTCAGCGCCACCAACAAGTCGCTCGAACAGACACAGGCCCGCATATCGACCGGCTATCGGGTCTCGCAGGCTTCGGACAACGCCGCCTATTGGTCGATCGCCACCACCATGCGCTCGGACAATTCGGCCCTGTCGACGGTGCAGGATGCACTCGGCCTCGGCGCCTCGAAAGTCGATGCCGCCTACACCGGCATCACCAACGTGCTGACGACGATCGGCCAGATCAAGACCAAGGTGTTGTCCATGGTCGGCCAGACGGATGCCGCCAAGGCGAAGACCCAGACCGAGATCAAGGCGCTTCAAACGCAGATGAAGTCCTTTGCCGATGCGGCCACCTTCTCCGGCTCGAATTTCCTCGCGGTGACCTCCAAGCAGGTCACGTCCGCCAATGATGGCGTCCAGCCCGACTCGCAGATCGTGTCCTCATTCAATCGCTCTTCATCCGGCGCTGTCTCGATCGGAACGATCAACATCAATGTCGAGGGCACCAAGCTTTTCGACTACGGCCTTGCCGCCGAGGTCAAGAACCAGGGCGTCCTCGATCGCCAGACCTCCATCTATTCCACGGGCGCCGCCCAGACCCTGTATGACAACGCCTATGCTGGCGTGATCGCGGGCGGAGGAACGGATATCGCCGCGAACACTGCCGGCCAGACGGCGGCGGGAGCGGTCACCAAGGTCGACAATATTTCCGCCTACAACCTCGACATCACGGCCCCAGGGGTGACCGACGGCATCATCACCCAGATGGTCACCATGATGGACAAGGTCATGGCCCAGTTGACTGATTCCGCCACCATCATCGGTTCGGCCAAGAGCTCGATCGACCTGCAGAAGACCTTCACCCAGAGCCTGATGGACTCCATCGACCGCGGCGTCGGCCAGCTCGTCGACGCCGACATGAACAAGGAATCGACCCGCCTCCAGGCCCTGCAGGTGCAGCAGCAGCTCGGCATCCAGGCACTGTCGATCGCCAACAGCTCCTCGCAGTCGATCCTGTCGCTGTTCAAGAACTAATCGCGGGCGCCACCGGCGCCTCCTTTTCGCACTCCGATTGACGGGCCGCGCCGCAAGCGCGGCCCGATTTCATTTTCGCACAAGCTTCGAAGACTAGAGTTCCGGCGGACAATCATGCTGGGAGTCGTTGAACCGTGCCGGAACAGATCCAGAGCATCATCTCGAATCTCCGCGGGTTTGGCGTGAAGCGCCTCGCCATGCTGGCGGGCATCGCCGTTCTGGTGATGGGCGTCATCGGCATCGCCTCGGTCTATCTCAACCGCCCCGCCTACGACACGCTCTATGTCGGACTCGACCGCGCCGACGTGAACCAGATCGGCCTGGTGCTCGGCGAAGCCGGCATCGGCTTCGATGTCGGCGCCGACGGAACCTCGGTTCTGGTGCCGGCCGGCACCACCGCCCAGGCCCGCATGCTGCTCGCCGAAAAGGGCCTGCCGACCAGCGCCAATGCCGGCTACGAACTGTTCGACAATGTCGGCTCGCTCGGCCTCACCTCGTTCATGCAGCAGATCACCCGCGTGCGCGCGCTGGAAGGTGAGATCGCCCGCACCATCCAGTCGATATCGGGCATCAAGGCGGCGCGGGTCCACATCGTCATGTCCGAACGCGCCAATTTCCGCCGTGACGAGCAGCAGCCTTCCGCCTCCGTGGTCATCCGCTACGCCGGCATCGACGCCGAAAAGAGCGCCATGTCGATCCGCCATCTCGTCGCCGCCGCCGTCCCCGGCCTGTCGGCCGACAAGGTGACGGTGCTCGATTCCAGCGGCAATCTGCTGGCTGCGGGCGACGACCCTTCCAACACCAGCGCCGCCCGCACGCTCGGCGTCGAGCAGACCGTCGAGGCGCAGATCGGAGACAACATCCGCCGTGCGCTGACGGCCTATCTCGGCCCCGACAATTTCCGCGCCAGCGTCAAGGCCGAGGTCAACACCGACACCCGCCAGACGGAAGAGACCATCTTCGATCCGAATTCCCGCGTCGAGCGCTCGGTGCAGTCGGTGCGCGCCAACGAGAACAACAACCAGAAGCAGGCTTCCACTCCGGCCAGCGTCGAGCAGAACCTGCCCGAGACCCAGGCAACCGCCACCGATGGCCCGCAATCCTCCTCGCAGAACGACCGCAGGGAAGAGATCACCAACTACGAGATCAATTCCAAGAAGATCGCCACCGTCTCCAACGGCTACACCGTCACCAAGATGTCGATTGCCGTGGTCGTCAACCAGCAGCGGCTGACGACCATCCTCGGCAAGGACGCCACACCGGAGCAGATCGCCAAGCGCGTCGCCGAGATCCAGAAGATGGTTACATCCGCCACCGGCCTGGATGAAAAGCGCGGCGACATCATCGACGTCTCGGCGGTCGAGTTCATCGATGGCCTGGATGGCGAGGCGATCCCGCAGGCGGGAATGCTCGATTCGATCGGCCAGCATGCCGGCACGATGATCAATGCAGGTGCCTTCATCGTCGTGGTGTTCCTGGTGGCCTTCTTCGGCCTGAGGCCGATGGCCGCGGCGCTGACGGCAAAGGCTGCTCCAGCCCTGGCAGGTCCCAGCTTCGACGACGTCCAGCGCTCGCTGCCGACGCCGGAGGCAATGGCGGCCACCGACAATGCCGCGGTTGGCGCCTTGCCAGGCACACGCCCAGGCCCCACTCCGCTCGACGATCTTCGCCAGAAGATCCGGCCGGCGCCGCAGGACCGGCTTGCCAGGATGGTCGACCTCAACGAGGAGCGCACCGCGCAGATCCTGCGCAAATGGGCTTCCCAGGAAGTGGCGGTGTAAACCATGCCTTCCGTAGCCCTCTTCGACCTTCTGCCTGATTTCGGCACGCGCGCGCAGCGTGCCGGCCAGCCCCGGGCAGCAGTCGATCCCGAACACAAGCCCGAGACGCCGGCGCCGCAAGCCGATATCGGCACGCTGATCGCCGAGGCGGTTGCCCAGGCGGAGGCAGCGCTGGAGGGCCGCCTGGCGGCTGCGCATGACGCCGCGCTCGAAGCCGAACGCCAGGCCAATGCTGAGGAAGCAAGGATATTTCTCGAAAGCCTTGGCGACGATGTCGGCAAGGCGGTCTCGTTGCACATCGATGCGATGGAGGCGCGCGTGACCGGACTTGTCGCCGGCACGGTCGCCCGCATCATCGGCGGCATCGTCAGCGACGATCTGCAGAAACGTTCGATCGATGCGTTGGCAGACGCCGTCCGCGAAGCGGTTGGCGACGCCGAGGCTGTGCGCATCGTCGTGCGCGGCCCGCTCTCGATGTTCGAAACACTGAAGGCATCGCTCGGACCCCGCGCCGCCAATCTCGATTTTGTCGAGGCGCCAGGCTTCGACCTGACCGTGGCTATCGACGAGGCGGTGTTCGAAACGCGCATGGCCGAATGGTCGACGACCCTCTCGGAGGTCCTGGCATGAGCGTCGCCAACGCCGATCAGGGCCGCCACGAGATCATCATCGTGCGGCGCAGTCATGACGACCATGACGAGGCCCACCATGGCGGCGTCTGGAAGATCGCCTTCGCCGACTTCATGACGGCCATGATGTGCTTCTTCCTGGTCATGTGGCTGATCAACGCCGCCAACGAGCAGACCAAGGCAGCCGTGGCCAGCTACTTCAACCCGGTCAAGCTGGTCGACCGCAATTCGAGCCGCAAGGGCCTGGAGGATCTCGGCGACGGCCCGCGCGCCATGGGACTGACGGCCGACGATCCGCAAGAGGCGACCAGCAAAGCCGGACAGAACGGCAATGCCGGCGCGGGCGCGTCCGAGCGCAAGCAGGACAAGCAGGAGCCACAGCAGGCGGAACACTCCGACGACCATCTCTTCGCCGACCCCTACGCCGTGCTTTCGGAAATCGCCACAGATACCGGCGTCATGCAGAATGTCAGCCAGAAAGGCGATGGCGGCGTGCAGGCTGCCGGCCCGGCTACCGGCGCCTCCGGTGGCGCCTCCTACCGCGATCCTTTCGAGCCGGATTTCTGGTCGCAGCAGGTCGCGGCGCCCGGCGCCGAGGCCAGCGCCCAGCGCACCAAGATCGAGGGCGATCCGGCCAAGCCCGGCGACAAGACCGCCGAAACGCAGGTGCTCAAAGTCAAAGCCGTGCCGCCTGTCGCGGCACCGCTCGAGCCACTGGCAAAGGACGCGACCAGTAAACAGGCCGCGAACCCTGCCACGGCATTGGCCGGCGAGACGAAACCGGACGGCACCAAGGCCGCGGTAGCGAAGGCTGAGCCTGAGGCGCAAAAGGCCGTCCAGCCCGACATCGGGGAGAAGGCGCCAACCGCTGCTGCCGTGAAGGCAGCGGCCGACGTCAAGCGGCAGTTGGCCGATGCTTTCAAGCCTGGCGACAAGCTGCACGACGGCGTCTCGGTCGAAGCCACCGACAAGGGCGTCGTCATCTCGATCACCGATCAGCTCGACTTCGGCATGTTCGAGGTCGGCTCGGCGTTGCCAAGACGCGAACTGGTGCTGGCAATGGAGAAGATCGGCCGCATCGTCAACAGCCAGAAGGGCACCATCAGCATCAACGGCCACACCGATGCCCGGCCGTTCCGCAGCGACAGCTACGACAATTGGCGGCTGTCGACGGCGCGCGCGCATTCCGCGTACTACATGCTCGTGCGCGGCGGCGTCGACGAACGCCGCATCACCGAGGTCGCCGGTTTCGCGGACCGCCAGCCGAAAATAGCAGCCGATCCATTGGCGGCCGCGAACCGCCGCATCGAGATCCTGATGGCGACCGGCGGATGAAGCGAGCGGCCGTCACCCGCCGGTTGATTGGCCTGTTGCTGCTGGCCGGCGGACACCCGTCCACTGGTTTCGCCCAGGAGGCCCTGCAGCCGTATCAGCTGGTGCGCTCGCTGCAGCTCATCCAGGACCGCATAGCCGCCGGCGATCATGCCGCCCTGCCGATGCAGGCCAAGCTGCTCGAGATGACGGATGCGCGCCTGCGCGCGGCGAATGCCGAGGACTACAAGGATCCCAAGAATTTTCGGGCCCTGCTTGTCTACGGCATGAGCGGCGGCAACCCGGTGACCGTCGAAGCGGCCACGTCGCGCGCTACGGCGGACCCGCAAAGCCTTGCAATCGCCAAAGGCGTGATTGAGTACCTCAACGGCCGGCCCGGCAAGGCTATCGAAGCCTTGAGGCCGATCGATCCCATGGCGCTGCCTCCGGATCTCGGCGCCTTCCTCGCTTTGGTCAAAGGCTCGCTGCTTGCCGGCGATCAACCGGCGACCGCACTCGGTCTGCTCGACGAGGCAAGATTGCTCAGCCCCGGCACGCTGGTCGAGGAGGCGGCACTTCGCCGTTCGGTCGGCCTTGCAGTCGCGCAAGGCGACGCGGCACGTTTCGCCCTTGCTTCCACCCAGTATGTCGAGCGCTACCTCTATTCGCCCTATGCCAGCCAGTTCGCGGACTCCTTTGTCTCCGGCGTCATCGCGCTGCACATGTCGATCAGCCAGGACAAGCTGGGCGACATCACCTCGATGATGGATCCCGAGCGCGAGAAGGTGATCTATCTGCGCATCGCCCGCCGTGCCGCGATAGACGGCCTGAACGACCTTTCGGCCTTCGCTTCGGCGCGGGCCGAGCAGGGCCGTGACGGCAACACCAATCAGGACGATCCACGCGCCCTGCTCTATGCCAGCCTTTCCACCGTCACCTCGGGCACAATCGAGGACATTCGTGCCAAGCTCGGCAAGATCGATCGCAGCCGGCTGTCGGAGGGCGACCGCGCCTTGCTCGACGCCGCTCAGGCCATTGCCGGCGAGGTCGTCGCGCCGCCCACCGCCCTTCCGGCGGAAAAGCCTGCCCCTGTCGCGGCCGAGCAACCTCCGGCTCCCGAGATCGCCACGCCGCAAAACGCCGATGACAGTGGCTTGCCACCGGTCGAAGGCGCCATCTCGGAGCAACCCGCCGCCACCGCGGCCTCCGGCGGACCGGCCGCCAATGCGCCGGACACGGCGGCAGTTGCAGCCACATCCGCCGAGCCTGCGACCGTCGTGCCGGCGTCGGCACCTTCGCCCGCCGCCGGTCCAGAGCCCGCCGATCCGACCGACGCCGCCATGACCAGAACACGTCGACAGCTCGACCTGATCGACCAGATGCTTGGAGCCGCCCCTAAATGACCACCAGCCTCGGCTCGGCCTTGCCAGGATTTGCCTCCACGCGCGCGACGTCGGAGCAGCCTGCCGCGAACGGCAGAAACGATGACGCCGGCTTCGGCAAAATGCTGCGCGACGATGCCCGCCCGGAACGGCAGGCGTCGACAGAGGCGGGATCGCGCGACCGGCGCTGGAGCAAGCTCGCTGCCGGCCTCGCCGGGCATGGCGCCAAGGCCGAACCGGCATCGGCCGAGCCCGGAAGGACCACCTCGGCCAAAGGCGCAAGCGTGAAAACCGGCAAGGACGAATTGGAAGCAAAGGCGCACAAGGCCGACGCCGAACAGACGGCGTCGGATACCGCGCCGCTTCAGGACGACCTGCCGCTGCTGATCGCGTTTCATGACCTGCGGCATTTCTCGACAGCGGCCAAGGCAGCAGGGGGCAATGCGGCCACCGGCGAGAATCCGTCGGACCCGGCGCTCGGCGGACAGGCTGCACTGCCAAAGACCTACCGCTCAAAATCGTCGGGCGGACGCGAAGCACTCGAAACCATGTCGAAGCCGGAGCAGGCGTCGATCGTCGACGGACCTTTGACGGCGCTTGACGGTCAGTCGCCGAGCGCTGCCTCCAGCGCGCCAAAACGCGACGTCACAGCGGCGGCTCAGAAGCTGTCGGACGCGCCGGCTGCCGATGTGCCCGGCGTGCCGTCGAAGCCCACCACGAATGCGATGAAGAGCATCGAGGATGTGCGGTCCTCGATGCGTCCCGAAGCGGGAAAACAGTCCCTGTCCGCCGCGCGCATCGACGTGGTGTCGGAACGGAGCTTCCCCGCGCTGCCGCAGGGTCCCATCAGCCAGGCGGCCCTCAATGTGATCAACGCCATAGCCGCCGACGCCGGGCCGCAAAAGGCGCTTTCAGCCTCACCCACGACCACCCATCTGGCCAGCTCTGTTGCCGTTCCGACACATGTGTTGAAGATCGAACTTCACCCTGCCGAACTCGGCATGGTGACGGCCAATCTTCGCCTCTCCGGGGAACAACTTTCGATTGAGCTGAAGCCTGAAACACACGATGCCTATCGTCGGCTGTCGGCCGACAGCGAGGCCATCGTCAAGTCGCTGCGAGGGCTCGGCTTCGAGGTTGACAAGGTCACGATACTGCAACCTTCGGTAGCAGTTCCCGCTGCAACTCGGACGGATACAACCGCTCCGTTGGCGGCGGCAACAGGCCGCGATCCAGCATCCTTTCAACCGGGGAATTCGGGCGGCGGCAATGGTGGAGCCGGCGGCCAGCAACCGGGCCAGCAATCCTCAGGGAACCGCAACGATGACGCGCAGGACTACGGCCGCGGCTCTTCGCCTTCTCGCGAGCGCGCTGGCGGCGATATCTTTATCTAGCACGGTGACAGCTGCCGCAGCCGCGACCAACCCTTGCGAGCCGGAAATCCTGCGCGCCGCCGACCGCTATGGCGTTCCCGCCGGCATCCTTTATGCCGTTGGCCTGACGGAGACCGGCAACAAGGGCAGCCTTCAACCCAACGCTTTGAATATAGAGGGAAAAGCAGTCTTTCCCAGGAGCCGGACCGAGGCCCTTGCCGCCTTCGCCAATGCCCGGCGCGAGGGCAAGACCCTGATCGATCTCGGCTGCATGCAGATCAACCACCACTACCACGCATCGCATTTTCGCAGCGTCGAGGACATGCTCGACCCACGTCAGAACGTCGACTATGCGGCGCGCTTCCTGGCCAGCCTTCATGCCCGTCACGAGACCTGGTCGATGGCCGTGGCCCGCTATCATGCCGGCCCCGACAATGACCCGGCGCAGAAGATCTATGTCTGCCGCGTCATTGCCAACATGGTCGCCACCGGCTTTGGAAAATGGACCGCGAACGCCCGCGGATTCTGCAACCCATAAGCGCATTTCCCATTACTAATAGACCTACCACACAACCCCGAATTGTTGTTCTGGCCTGGCCAAAACTTGGCGCCGAATGCGTATCTGGCTGCACGCTAATGCAACCGATACGATTCCAGACTCCCAAGAAACTAGCTACAAGAAATGACGGTTGTTCAGGATTCTCGCCAGCGGATAGGCCTCTCTTCACGGGGAAAATGATTTGATTCGGAAGGCGGGGCCGATGATTGTGATCGTTGACGAGCGCGAGCTCGTAACAGAGGGATACAATTCACTTTTCGATCGTGAGGGCATCGCCTGTGCAGGCTTTGCATCCGGCGAATTCGGTGAGTGGGTGAATTCGGCCGCCGACACCGATCTGCGCTCGGTCAGGGCCTTCCTCATCGGCGATTGCCGCGAAGGTTCCATCTCTCCGCGCCAGATCCGCGACCGCACCGGCGCCCCGGTGATTGCGCTGAGCGAACAGCATTCGCTGGAGAACACGCTGCGGTTGTTCGAGAGCGGCGTCGATGACGTCATTCGCAAGCCCGTCCATATCCGTGAGATCCTGGCCCGCATCACCGCGATCCGCCGCCGCGCCCAGGAAGACGTCGCCTACACCGAGATCGGCGCCATGCGCATCTTCATGGACGGCCGCGACCCCGAGATCGACGGTCAGCCCCTCCCCCTGCCACGCCGCGAGCGCCGCATCCTCGAATATCTGGCGAGCAATCGCGGGCGCCGGGTCACCAAGACCCAGGTCTTCAACGCCATCTACGGCATCTTCGACGAAGAGGTCGAGGAGAACGTGGTGGAAAGCCACATCAGCAAACTGCGCAAGAAGCTGCGCGAGAAGCTGGGCACCGACCCGATCGATTCCAAGCGTTTCCTCGGCTACCGGCTCGTCTTCTGATGCAGCGCCGCGCCAGCCTCGCGCAAGAAAACATGCGTAGCCTCGCAGCCAGCAGCATGGACACAGCGGAGACGTTTCGATGAGCCTCTATGGAATGATGCGGACCGGCGTTTCCGGCATGAACGCGCAGGCAAACCGCCTGTCGACGGTCGCCGACAACATCGCCAATTCAGATACCACGGGTTACAAGCGGTCCTCCGCCGAATTTTCGACGCTGGTCATGCCGTCGACCGGCGGCGCCTACAATTCCGGCGGCGTCACCACGACGATCCGTCAGGCCGTCAGCGATCCGGGCGTGCTTCAGTACACGACCTCGGTTTCCGACCTTGCCGTCAGCGGCGATGGCTTCTTTGTCGTTCAGGATCCGAGCGGCACCCCCTATCTGACCCGAGCCGGCGCTTTCGTTCCCGACGGTCAGGGCAGGCTGGTCAACTCGGCCGGCTTCCAGCTGATGGCCTACAGTTACGAGAACGGCGTACCGGCAGCGACGGTCAACGGCTTCGAGGGATTGGTCCCGGTTGTCATCTCCGACCAGGGCATGACCGCAACGCCGAGCACCGAGGGCAGCTTTGCCGGCAACCTGCCGGCGGGTGCGACACCTGTCGCGACCGCCAACCTGCCCGCCGCCAACGCTGCGACCGCGCAATACACGTCGAAATCCTCGATGGTCGCCTACGACAATCTCGGCAACAAGAAGCTGCTCGACGTCTACTTCACCAACACCGGCGCCGGCACCTGGCAGGTGGCGGTCTTCGATCAGTCGAAGGCCACCGCTGGAACATCGTTCCCCTACACCGCCGGCGGCTTGCTGGGCTCGGCCAACCTGACCTTCGACACCACCACCGGCAAGCTCACCGGCACGCCCACCAACGTTTCATTTACTGTGCCGAACGGCGCCACCCTCAATCTCAATCTGTCGGCGCTGACCCAGCTTGGCACCGGCTTCACGGTTTCCGACGCCCAGGTCAACGGCAACGCACCGAGCACCATCGACAAGGTTCAGATCAGCAAGGACGGCACCATCTACGCCCAGTACAAGGACGGCTCGACCAAGCCGCTCTACAAGATCCCGCTCGCCGACGTACAGAGCCCGGACCAGCTCAAGGCGCTGCCTGGCAACGTCTATTCGCAAGGCACCGAGTCCGGCGCGGTTCGTGTCGGCTTTGCCAATGAAGGCAAGCTCGGCTCCATCATCTCCGGCGCGCTCGAGAATTCCAACGTCGATATCGCCGAAGAACTGACCAACATGATCGCGGCACAGCGCAGCTACACCGCCAATTCGAAAGTCTTCCAGACCGGTTCCGATCTGATGGACGTCCTTGTCAACCTGAAGAGATAAGACGGGCGTCGCCCGCGAAAGACCCGCATGTCACTGTCTACCGCATTGAGTATCGCCCAGTCGGCGCTTATGAACACCGCGCGACAGACCAGCGTTGTCTCGCGCAATGTCGCCGACGCCTCCAACCCGGACTATTCGCGGCGCCAGGCCGTCGTCACCAGCACGGCGCCGGGTGCGCGCTCGGTCGATATCCAGCGCGCAGCCAACGAGCTTCTGTTTCGCCAGAATCTCGCCGCGCTATCAGCCTGGAGCGGCCAGAACGCTCTCTACAACGGCATGGATCAGTTGGGTGTTGCGGTCAATGGCGTCGACAATGCGTCCTCGCCCTCGACCGCGATCGCCAACCTGCAGCAGGCGCTGCAGCTCTACGCCACCTCGCCGTCGAATCAGAACCTCGGCGCCTCCGTCATCGACGCCGCCAAACAGGTCGTGCGCTCGCTCAATGAGGGCTCCAAGGCAGTCCAGGATTTCCGCACCCAGACCGAC
Organism: Mesorhizobium sp. ISC11; assembly: GCF_037162595.1. Taxonomy (NCBI): domain Bacteria; kingdom Pseudomonadati; phylum Pseudomonadota; class Alphaproteobacteria; order Hyphomicrobiales; family Phyllobacteriaceae; genus Mesorhizobium; species Mesorhizobium sp. ISC11. Next base: position 6,192,455 of record NZ_JAVSPW010000001.1, on the reverse strand, counting down.
GGTCAGATTGCCACCGCCGTCGACGACCTGAACTCGCTGCTCGGCCAATTCCAGGATGCCAACACGGCCGTCATGTCCGGAACCCGTTCCGGCACCGACGTTTCCGATGCGCTCGACCAGCGCGATGCGCTTTTGAAGAAGATTTCGAACTATGTCCCGGTGTCGACCTTCACGCGAGGCGACAATGACATGGTCATCACCACCGGCGACGGCACGACCTTGTTCGAGACGATACCGCGCACGGTCGCCTTCGCGGCGTCGGCAGGCTATACCGCGGGTGCCGCCGGCAATGCCGTCTACATCGACAATGTGCCGATCTCGGCGGGAGCCGGTGGCAACACCAGCGCCAGCGGCACGCTTGCCGGCCTGCTGCAATTGCGTGACGGCGTCGCCTCGACCATGCAGAGCCAGCTCGACGAGACCGCGCGTGGCCTGATCACAGCCTTTGCCGAGACCGCACCCTCGATGGCCAACGCCGCCGGCCTGTTCACCTGGTCTGGTGCGCCGGCCGTGCCGGCGGCCGGCACGCTGGTCAACGGCCTTGCCGCGTCCATCAGCGTCAATGCAGCGATGGACCCGAGCACCGGCGGCAACCCGATGCTGCTGCGCGACGGCGGAGCCAACGGTGCGGCCTACGTCGCCAACACGGGCGGTGGCGCATCCTATTCCACCCTTCTGGTTGCCTATGGCGACCGGCTCGACCAGCCGATGACTTTCGACCCCGCCGCCGGGGTTTCGGCAACGTCCAGCGTGTCCGACTACGCCGCCAGTTCGATCGGCTGGTTCGAGGGCGTGCGCCAGCAGGCTTCGACCGCCTCCGACGCCAAGGAAGCACTGGCGTCGCGCAGCGCCGAGGCGCTGTCCAACGCGACCGGGGTCAATGTCGACCAGGAAATGTCGCTGCTGCTCGACCTCGAACACACCTACCAGGCATCGGCCCGGATGATGAAAACCGTCGACGACATGATGACGGCCTTGCTCAACGCGGTGGGATAATTCCATGACTTCAGTCTCCTCGGCCGCAATCTCCAATGCCATGCGCTCCCAGCAGATGCGCATGCAGGCCGAACTCGTCAAAGCCACGAAAGAATCCTCGACGGGCAGGGTCGCCGACGTCGGCCTGGCTCTCGGCGGGCGCACCACCCAGGCCGTCACTTTCCAGCGCGATCTTGACCGGCTCAACGTCATCATCGATTCCAACGGCCTGGTCGGCGCCCGGCTCTCCTCGACGCAGACCTCGCTTGGTCAACTCTCGACCGCCGCTCAGACGTTCCTGTCCGCCCTGACCACCGCCTCCTCAAGTGACTCATCCAACAGCCTCACCCAATCCTCCGGCAAGGCGACCATCCAGCAGTTGACCTCGATCCTCAACACCAGCGTCAATGGCGAATACCTGTTCGCCGGCACCAACACCGACGTCAAGCCAATCAACGACTTCACAGCTGCCGGCTCCCCCGCCAAGGCGGCATTCGACGCCGCTTTCGTCGCCAATTTCGGCTTCACCCAGGACGATCCGCTCGCGGCCGACATCACGGCTGCCCAGATGGACGATTTCATCACCAATGATGTCGCCCCGCAGTTCACGGGCGCTGGTTGGCAGGGCAACTGGTCGAACGCCACCGACCAGCAGATCGTCAGCCGCATCGCACTCAACGAAACCACACCGACGTCGACCAGCGCCAACAGCGCCGGCATCCAGAAGCTCGCAATGGCGGCAGCCATGGTCAGCAGCCTGATGTCCAGCAACATCAGCCAGGCGGCGAAGAATACGGTTGTCAGCCGCTCCACCACATTGGTTGGCGAAGCGCTGAGCGGCATTGGCCAGCTTCAATCCGAGACCGGCATCGTCCAGAAGCGGGTTTCCGATGCCAACGATCGGATGAAAACGCAGGTCGACCTTCTCGAACGGCACATTCTCGACCTGGAAGCTGTCGATCCGGCCGAAGCCGCGACACGGGTCGCGGACCTGACACAGCACATCGAAACGTCTTTCGCGTTGACCGCACGCCTGCAGCAGCTCAGCCTGTTGAATTACCTGACCTGACAACGCTTAACGGAACGGTAGAGCCCCAACGATGTACCAATTCTCTTACGCCGACATCCAGAGCAACTCCGTTGCCGACGCGAAGGACCGCGAGCGCGAGCTTCTGACCCGCTCGATCGACATGCTGGCGGCAGCAGCAGTGGCCGGCCACGGTTCGATGGAGGCGATAGAGGCGCTTCACTTCACCAACCGCGTCTGGACCGCCTTCGTCGAGGATCTTGGCTCCAGCGACAACGCCCTGCCAAAGGAACTGCGCGCCAACCTCATTTCCATCGGCCTGTGGCTGCTGCGCGAGGCGGAGGACATCCGTCAGGGCCGCACCAACAATTTCGAAGGGCTGATCGAGGTGTCCCAGATCATCAGGGACGGCATTCAATGACCAACACGCTGAAGATATCGCTGAAGCCGAACGAAAAGATCTATATCAACGGCGCCGTCATCCGGGTCGACCGCAAGGTCACCGTCGAATTGATGAACGACGTCCAGTTCCTGCTCGAAAACCACGTGATCCAGGCCGAAGATGCCTCGACACCGCTCAAGCAGCTTTATTTCATCCTGCAGGTCATGCTGATGAACCCGGCCGGCGCCGCCGCCGCACGCGAGATGTTCCGTCGTTCGCTGCCGCTGCTTCTGGCAAGCTTCGAGGACGGCCAGATCTGCAGCGCGCTGAAACAGATCGACCGCATGGTCGGCGAGGACCATATCTACGAAGCGCTGAAGGCGATCCGCGCACTTTATCCGCTCGAACGCCGCGCGCTGGGTGGCAATGACGATGTTTCGGGTGCCGAGCGCCCGTTGGCTGTGGGAGCAGGATACTGATGAACGTGGACATGACGACGACGATTCCGACCGGCGCCAATCAGGCCACCGCGTCCACCTCGAAGACAGCAGTCGACTACCAGTCCTTCCTGAAGCTTCTGATCGCCGAGATGAAGAACCAGGATCCGACCAAGCCGATGGATTCGACGCAGTATGTCGCCCAGCTCGCCACCTTCTCGCAGGTCGAGCAATCGGTGCAGACCAACACCAAGCTCAATCAGATCATGCAGTCCTCGGCGCTGTCACAGGCCGACGCACTGATCGGGCGCTCGATAACCTCCGCCGACGGCCTGACGACGGGCACCGTGGCTTCGGTGCGCCTCGCCAGCAACGGTCTCATCGCCGTGCTGCAGAACGGCACCGAAGTCGCGGTCGGTCCGGGAGTTTCGGTCAAGGCGGCAAGCTGACGCTTTCGACAGAGAGCCAGTCCCATGAATGAGGCCGACGCTCTCGACATCGTCCAGTACGCGGTATGGACGGTGCTCGTCGCGTCCGCTCCGGTGGTGCTGGTCGCCATGGTGGTCGGCATCGGCATCGCCCTCATCCAGGCGCTGACCCAGGTGCAGGAAATCACCTTGACCTTCGTGCCGAAGATCGTCGCCATCATGCTGGTGGTGGCGCTGACCGGCCCCTTCATCGGCAGCCAGATATCGGCCTTCACCAACGTCATCTTCGAGCGCATCCAGAACGGGTTCTAACCTGTTTTGGGAAGGCGTGCCGCGGCATGCCGTTCGTAATTGTCCGAAGACAGACGCCGCCGATCCCCTTGGCGCCTCCGCACGCACGGCAGACAAGGCCTGGACCGCCTCTATCCCATTGTTGGACCATGAGCTTTTTTGCCCTTTGCGGCGCCATGCCCTACTTTCGGCAAACGGTCTGCGCAAACGGATTGTCTGACGGGCAGGCACGACATGGCAGGAATCCCAAATGATTGACGAAAAGCCGGACAGCGAGAGCGTCTCGGCGCTGGCGCCCTTCCGGCACGGCATTTTCCGCGCCGTGTGGGGCGCAAGTCTCGTCTCGAATTTCGGTGGCCTGATCCAGGGTGTCGGCGCCGCCTGGATGATGACCACGATCGCCGCCTCGCCCTATCAGGTGGCCCTTGTCCAGGCTTCGACCACCTTGCCGATCATGCTGTTTGCGTTGGTCGCCGGCGCCATCGCCGACAGTTTCGACCGGCGCAAGGTGATGCTGGTCGCCCAGACCTTCATGCTGGTGGTGTCGGTGCTTCTGACCCTGTTCACCTATTCGGGCCTGATCACGCCATGGACGCTGCTTGCCTTCACCTTCCTGATCGACAGCGGCACCGCGCTCAACAGCCCGTCATGGCAAGCCTCCGTCGGCGATATCGTTCCCCGCAACAAGGTGCCGGCGGCCGTCGCCCTCAATTCGATGGGCTTTAACCTGACGCGCAGCGTCGGTCCGGCGATCGGCGGCATCATCGTCGCCGCCGCCGGTGCGGCAGCCGCCTTCGCGGCGAACGCGGTGAGCTATATCGGCCTGATCGTCGTGCTGGCGCGCTGGAAGCCGAACGTGCCGGTATCGACCTTGCCGCGCGAGTCGCTGGGGGCCGCCATGGGCGCCGGCCTGCGCTATGTCGCCATGTCGCCCAACATCGGCAAGGTGCTGGTCAGGGGTGCTGCGTTCGGCTTCAGTGCAGGCGCTGTGCTTGCGTTGCTGCCTCTGGTGGCGCGCGACGTCGTCAAGGGCGATGCGCTTACCTATGGCATCATGCTCGGCGCCTTCGGCATCGGCGCGGTCGGCGGCGCCTTGATCAGCGTCAGGCTGCGGCAGTTGCTCTCCAGCGAGACGATGGTGCGCTGTGCGTTCGCCGGCTTCGCCGTCTGCGCCTTCAATGCCGCCGTCAGCCAGCATGCCTGGCAGACATCGCTCGGCCTGCTTGTCGGCGGTGCCTGCTGGGTGATCGCGCTTTCGCATTTCAACGTCACGGTGCAGATGGCGACGCCGCGCTGGGTGGTCGGCCGGGTGCTGTCGGTCTACCAGACCGCGACCTTCGGCGGCATCGCGCTCGGCAGCTGGATCTGGGGCGTCGTCGCCGACGCGCATGGCGCCGAAACCGCGCTGATCGCCGCCAGCATCGCCATGCTGGCCGGCGGTGCCATCGGTCTTTTGCTCCCGCTGCCGCAACAGCAGGTGCTCAACCTCGACCCGCTCAATCGCTTCAAGGAACCGCATTTGGCGCTTGACCTGAAGCCGCGCAGTGGTCCCATCGCCATCATGATCGAGTATGTGATCCGCCACGAGGACGAACCGGAGTTCCTCGCCATCATGGCCGAACGCGGCCGCATCCGCCGCCGTGACGGCGCCCGCAACTGGACGCTGGCGCGCGATCTCGAGAATCCCACCGTATGGATCGAGCATTATCACACGCCGACCTGGATCGAGTATATCAGGCACAATGGACGCATCACCCATGCCGACGCCGTCATCGGCGAACGCGTGCGGGCCCTGCACAGCGGCGACGAACCGCCCCGCGTACGACGCATGATCGAGCGCCCGACCACCGCCGGCACGGCGCTTGTGATGGCCAAGGGGCCGATCGAGCATTAAGCCCGTAACCCCTTTTGCCCGCTTACCCCTCGCCCGACAGGTCCCGGCGCGCCTTGTCGAGTTCCTCGGCATAGCGCCGCATCAAATGGCCTTCGGTCAACAGGCCCAGCACGATATGGTCGGTGAAATCCTCGACCACGGCGAGTTCTTCGGCGCCCGCCCGCTGGAATGTTTCCGCGGCGGCCTGCACGTTCATGCTCGGCACCAGCACCGCGTCCTTGTATTTGGCGAGATCGCGCACCGGCACCTCGCCATCGGACGGATCGCTGTGCAGTTCGGCCACGATCAGCACGCCGACATAGTGGTCGCCCGCATCGACGGCGATGACGCGCTGGGCAGAGCCGAGCGGCACCTCCTTGCGGAAGGCTGCCAGCGTCGTCGAGGCATAGATGGTCTTGATGTCCTTGCGCATCATCGAGCCGACTGTGAGGCTGCGCATCCAGCCGACATCGTGGGCGCTGCGGATGGTCTCGCCGCGCAGATGGAAGCGCCATGTCGAGAACGAGTAGCCGAAGGTTTCGCGCACCAGGATGGCCGACATGATCGAGGCGGCCAGCACGACGCCGGTCAGCGTCAGGTCGCGGGTCGATTCCAGCGCCAGGAAGGTCATCGTCAGCGGACCGCCGACGACACCGACGGCGAGCGACGTCATGCCGACGACGGCGGCGACGGCAGGGTCGATGCCGGTTGCCGGAGAAATAACAAGCATCACATCCGCGAACGCCTTGCCGAGCAGCGCGCCGAGGAACAGCGAGGCAAAGAACAGTCCGCCGCGAAAACCCGACCCCAGCGAGACCGCCGACGCCGCCAGCTTGAGCACGAAGACGCTGGCCACCACGGCCAGCCCGTAATTCATCGAGAATTCGCGATGCAGCGCGCCATGGCCGCTGGACAGCACTTGCGGCGTGATCAGCCCCAACAAGCCAACGATGACGCCGCCAATGACGGGGCGCAGCGACGCATCGATCGACAGCCTGGCGAAACCGCGCTCGATCAGCGTCACTAGATGCATGATGGCGATCGAGGCGGCACCGCCGAGCAGCCCGAGCAGCAGGAACGGCACATACTGGCTGGCGGTGAGCGCCGGCAGACCCGAAAGCTCGAGCGGGAAAGGCACCCCGCCGAACATTTCAGCGGTCAGCGAGGCTGAGATCGCGGCGGTCATGACAGGCGCGACATTGGCGACCGAGTAGATGCCGATGACCAATTCGAAGCCGTAGAAGGCGCCGGTCAGCGGTGCATCGAAGGCAGCGGCGATGGCGCCGGCCGCACCACAGCCGACCAGGATACGGACATCGTTGCGGCGCAGCCTGAAGATGCCCGCCAGCCGCGATGCCAGCCCGGAGCCAACCTGCGTGTAGCCGGCTTCCAGCCCGACCGAGGCGCCAAAACCGCTGGAGATCATCGTCTGGCCGGCGATGATGAAGGTGTCGGTCAGCGACATGCGCCCGCCATAGAGCGCATTGGCTTCGATCGGGTCGATCGGTGTGCGGAATTTCCGTATCCGGAGCCAGACCACCGTCAGCCCCAGCAGTATGCCGCCGATCGCCGGTATCAGCGCCTGCATCGGATTGGCGAGCGAGAACATGCCGGAAAGCCGGCCGCCAGGCTGAACGCCGAACAGCAGCCCGTGCAGGTCCTGCACGATCTGGCTCATCGCCGTGACCAATATGCCAGCCATGACGCCTACGACACCGGCGAGGATGACCACCACGATGCCGCGTGCCTCGAGCAGGGGCAACGACCTGATCAGCACCGCGCGCAGCCGGCGGGCGTAAACTTCGCTGTGGTTTCTGGAAAGCACCGGGGCGGCTCGCCGATATCGAAAGGCAGTGGAAAGCCAGCCTGATACGCCCGGCGGCACGGCATGGCAACCACAATGCCGACAGACACCATGTTGGCGACAGCGCGATATCGATCGGGCCGATGGACCGTTCAGGTCGGCATGGGCTCGCCGGCTTCATAGAGTACGAGGTTGCGCTCGCCTATGCCGAGCGCCGGCCAGCTCGCACGCCAGTCCGCAATGTGCGGCGAGGCGAAGTGCGCGTCGAGCGCTGCCCTGTCGCTCCAGACTTCCGTGACCCGGATGAGCCCGGCATCAAAAACATCCTGCGCATAGGAATATTGGATGCAGCCGACCTCCGCGCGGCTGCCTGAAACCATGCGTTCCATTGCGGGCTTGGCTTCCTCAAATTTGTTTGGCGGCAAGCGGATGGTGCCGATGATCAGAAGCATGGGTTTCCCTTTCCTGGCGAGGCTAGCCGACACGGCGACCTGCGCATGATCGTTCGAACTAGCCAGTCTCCCACCCTCGCGCAAGCTTGGCGGACTACCCTCACAGGGCTGTCGCGCGCTCGGCAGTCTATGGGGTTTGAGGACGATATGGCGATCAGCGAAAGCATTCAGCCCGGCGCGGCCGCCAAGAACGGCCGCGACGTCTTCTTCGCCATCGGCATCGTCATCATACTTGCCGTGCTGTTCCTGCCGATCCCGGCCTTTCTCATCGATGTCGGCCTCGCCTTTTCGATCGCGCTTTCGGTGCTGATCCTGATGGTGGCGCTGTGGATCCAGCGGCCGCTCGATTTTTCGTCTTTTCCAACCGTGCTGCTCATCGCCACCATGCTGCGGCTGTCGCTCAACATCGCCACCACGCGCATGATCCTGTCGCATGGCAATGAAGGGACGCATGCCGCCGGCTACGTCATCGCCGGCTTCTCCAAGTTGGTGATGGCCAGCGACTTCGTCATCGGCCTCATCGTCTTCATGATCCTGATCGTGGTGAACTTCATCGTCATCACCAAGGGCGCCACGCGTATCGCCGAAGTCGGCGCGCGCTTCACCCTCGATGCCATCCCCGGCAAGCAGATGTCGATCGACGCCGACCTCTCGGCCGGCATGATCGACGACAAGACCGCGCAGCTGCGCCGCCGTGAACTGGAAGAAGAATCTTCTTTCTTCGGCTCGATGGACGGCGCCTCGAAGTTCGTCCGCGGCGACGCCATCGCCGGCCTCATCATCACCGCCATCAACATCGTCGGCGGCATTGCCATCGGCTACATCAGGCACGGCATGGGCATGGGCGAAGCCGCCGACGTGTTCATCAAGCTGTCGGTCGGCGACGGCCTCGTCACCCAGATCCCGGCACTGATCGTGTCGCTCGCCGCCGGCCTGCTCGTCTCCAAGGGCGGCACCCGCGGCTCGACCAACCAGGCGGTGTTCGGCCAGCTCGGCGCCCACCCGCGCGCCCTCTATGTCGCGGCATCGCTGCTGGTCCTGCTCGGCTTGATGCCCGGCCTGCCGCTGTTCCCGTTCTTTGCGCTCGCCGCCGGCATGGCCGGTCTCGGCTACGTCATCCCGATGCGCGCCAACCGTGTCCTCGCCGAAGCCGAGGCGATCAAGGACCAGGAAAAGGCGACCAAGGTCGAGGAGGAGAAGAACTCGGTCAAGGCCTCGCTCGCCACCGCCGAGATCGAGCTTTTGATCGGCAAGCAGCTGTCGACAAGGCTGCTGACGTCGCATCAGGAACTGGTTTTCCGCATGGGCAAGATGCGCAAGAAATTCGCCACCCAGTACGGCTTCGTCGTGCCGGAAGTGCGTGTCGCCGACGATTTCGCCATCCCGCCGAAAAGCTACCAGATCAAGGTGCACGGCACCGTGGTGGCCGAATACCAGATGCGCGTCGGCGAGATCATGGTGCTGCTCGGCAATCGCGACGTACCCGAGATACCGGGCGAGGAAATCCGTGAGCCGGCCTTCGGCATGCGCGCCTATTCCGTCGTCGAAGCCTTCGCCGAGGATCTGAAGCGCGAGAACTACACCTTCGCCGACAACATGTCGGTGCTGCTCACCCATCTCTCCGAGGTTATCCGCAACAACCTGCCGCAGCTTCTGTCCTACAAGGATATGAAGGCGCTGCTCGAACGCCAGGACCAGGAATACCGCAAGCTCGCCGACGAGATCTGCACCACCCACATCTCCTATCCCGGCCTGCAGGCGGTGCTGAAGCTGCTGCTCGCCGAGCGCGTCTCGATCCGCAACCTGCACCTGATCATCGAGGCGATCGCCGAGATCGCGCCGCATGTGCGCCGCACCGAGCAGATCGTCGAACATGTCCGCATCCGCATGGCCCAGCAGATTTGCGGCGACCTGTCCGAGGGCGGCGTGCTGAAGGTGCTTCGCCTCGGCAACCGCTGGGACCTCGCCTTCCACCAGAGCCTCAAGCGCGACGCCAAGGGCGAGGTGCGCGAGTTCGACATCGACCCGCGCCAGCTCGAGGAGTTCGGCCAGGACGCCACCAAGGCGATCAAGAAATATCTGGAAGCCGGCGAACGTTTCGTCCTCGTCACCGCGCCCGACGCCCGCCCCTATGTGCGCATGATCATCGAGCGGCTGTTCACCACGCTGCCGGTGCTCAGCCACGTCGAAATCGCCAAGGGCGTCGAGATCAGGGTGCTCGGAACCATATCGTGAGCGTGCTGTCGCAAGGCGTCGTCATCGCGGCGTTCCTCGCCTTCTGCCGCATCGGCGCCTGTTTCATGCTGATGCCGGGCCTGTCCAGCGCCCGCGTCCCGGTCCAGGTCAGGTTGTTCGTGGCGGTCGCCGCCACCGGCGGCCTGCTCGCCTTCCTGTGGGACAAGATCTTTCCTTTCGTCGACCCGCGCCCGCAGATCCTGGTGCCGATGATCATCTCGGAACTTCTGGTCGGCGGCCTGATCGGCGCCATGACCAGGCTCTACATGGAAGCCCTGCGCTTCATGGGTTCGGCCATCGCCATGCTGGTCGGTTATGGCGGCACCGGCGGACCGGCGATCGAGGAGCCCGAACCCCAGGCAGCCCTTGCCGCGATCATCTCGTTCTCGGCGCTGTTGATGCTGTTCGTGTTCGATTTCGACCACGAGATAATACGCGCGCTGGTTTCCTCCTACACGGTCGCGCCGGTCAACATCTTCTTCAACCCGCAGGCAGCCCTCGTCGATGTCACCGACACGGTGTCGGACACCTTCTTCCTGGTCATCCGCCTCGGCAGCCCGTTCGTCGCCTATGCCATTCTCGTCAATCTGACGATCGGCTTCGTCAACAAGCTGACCCCGCAGATCCCGATCTATTTCATCTCCCAGCCCTTCATCATCGCCGGCGGCATGATCATCTTCTATTTCGCCGTCGGCACCATGCTGTCGCTGTTCGTCGACGGCTTCGTCGACCTGACGCTGGCGAGATGACCATGAGCACGCGCAAGGACCGCCTCAAGAAACTGGTCAAGGTGCAGGAACAGCTGAAGGCGCTGCACGAAACCCGCCACGCCACCTTCCTTGCCGCGGCCAGTGCCGCCGAGGCTGAAGCCAGGGAACTGGTCGGCCATTTCGACCAGCCCGATTCGCTTTCCGCCCTGTTCCCCGATCTCTACCACCGCCGCATCGCCCAAGCGGTCGTGCGCCAGGAGGCGAACCTGGCAAGCGCGAAGCAAGAAGCCGGCCTCATCGCCGCCGCGACCGCCCGCACCAACATGGTTGAGCGTGCCTACAAGGACGTGCGCAACCGCGACGAGCGCGAACGCTCCGACCGCGAGCGGCTCGACATCATCGCGCAGAAGCAGGGCGAGGAATAAGCTGAGGGTGTTCTGCTATGGGGCCAACGGTGAGCGTCATTGACCAGGTTGCGAATGGCGGCAATCTCGGTCTTAGGGGCGGGCATGGTGGCTTCCTGAGAGCGGACATTGCAGGCTGCACATCGAGGTCCTGCCGCGCCGTGACCAGTCGATGCTTCGGTCTGGAAGCAGCCGTTGAGCAGACGTTCATTGCACGGCGGCGGCTGCGGTGAAGATGTAGCCAACGCCATAGACGACCTTGATCGGCGCGGGCAAGCTGATGTGCTCCTCCAGTTTGCGGCGTAGCCGGCTGACGACTGCGTCGAGATGCCTGTTGTCGAAGTTCGACCTGGGACGGGCGACAAGCTCCACCAGATCCTCGCGCTGGCAGATTTCGCCGCTACGGTTGCAGAGCACGTTCATGAAGGCGAACTCGGCCGCCGTCAGTTTAAGCGAACGGTGATTGGGCGCGATCAGCATCCAGTTCGTGCCGTCCAGCACCCACCGATCGCTGCTGCCGTTGGCAGAGTCGGGCGGGGCTCCCGTCCGTCGCAGCAGGCTGCGAATTGCGGCGTCGATCTCGCGCAGCGTGCTGTGCTTGACCAGGTAGATGTCGGCGCCGCTCTCAAAGCCACGGATACGGTCGTCGCTGTCACCGAGCGCCGTCAGCATGATGATGCCGCAGGCATGTGATTTGCGGATTTCGGTTGCCAGATCGAACCCGTTCCCATCGGGCAGCCCGACATCGAGGATGATGACAGCGGGCGAGCTGCCGTTGGCCAGCGTCTGGCGCAATTCCCCTGCCGTGGCGACGCTTTCGGCCGTGAAGCCCGTCAGTTCCAGGAAATCCGCCAGATCCTTGCGCAGCCGGGGCTCGTCCTCGACGATCAGAATATGCGTCATGCGGTCAGTTCCTCGGGCGAAAGTGATCCGTTGCCTCGCCTGCCAGAGGCAGGCTGACGATGGACGTAATGCCCTGGTCGTCGTTGGCGAGCAACTGCAGCTTGCCGCCGTGATAGGCCAGCAATTTGCGCGAAGAATAGAGGCCGAGACCGGTTCCGGTTCCCGCCATCGTATTGGAGGCCCGGAAAAAGCGCCTGCCGATCTTGTGAAGCTCGGCCTGTGGAATGCCGATGCCACGGTCACGCACCCGAATGACCGCACTTCGACCTTCGCTGCGCACATCGATATCCACTGGCTGGTCCTCCGACGAATATTTGAGCGCATTGTCGATGAGGTTGATCAGGACGGTCGCCAGCATCTCGGGATCGGCGACAAGCGAAACGGCGTCGTCATCCGCCGTAAAGATCAGGCGCTCGCCGCGCCCGGTCATCCCGAAATGCAGCCGCACATCGGCAATAAGCAAACCGACGCGTATCATCTCCGGCTGAAACCCGCTGTCGCGATCATTGGCCATGAAGCGGTCGATCAGGGAAAACAGGCGATCGAGCGCCTCGCCAATGCCGGCAATCCGTTCTCGTGTCGCTTCGGGCGACTTGTGGCCGACAAGGCCGATCATGTCGGCCGCGTTGCGGATGATGGCGAGCGGGGTGCGAAACTCGTGGCTGACGACGCGCATGAAGTCCGCCTGCTCGTCGCGAAGCACACGTTCGGCCGCCAGGCTCGCGTTCAACCGGCTTTCCAGCCGTCGTCGTTCCCGTACCTCCCGCGACAGGGCGATATTTTTCTCCAGCAGCGCAGAGGACAGCCGCGAACTGACCATGAACAGCAGGCAGCCGAAAAAGGCGATCAGGAACAGCGCGCCCTGCAGCAGATACCAGGCGTTGCGGTCGGCCAGAACCGAGGCGCCTTGAAAATCGACCGGCAGCCGGTATTCGATGATGCTCTGGAGAACGCTAGCCGCGATATACTCGGCAAGCACACCGATCGTGATCCAGCGCAGGAGGGTTGGTTGCGTCCGGTCCCGCATCAGCCCAAGACACATCACCGACATCATCACGACCGTAAAGAAGGTCGATGCGTGAATGCGTATAGCAATGTCGCCCGGATCCATCGCGAGGGCGGCACTCCATGCGACAATTTGGAAAATCAGCAGTGAAATGCTGATCCAGGTATAGCGTGGCTGTCCCAGAAAGCGCGCCAGACCCTCGGCCAGCAACACCAGGCCTAGCTTGATGATCGTGTTGTGGAGCACGATGGCCCAGGCCGCCGGCTGCTCCCCACGCAGGAGAATCAGCAGCACCCCCGCCGCGATAGCGACGAAGCCGGCCGCAAGAAACTTCAACTCATAGAGGCGGCGCCACGCCAGCCACACAAACAACCAGGTGACGGCCTGCAGGCTTGCGGTTGCAAACGTAACAACCAGAACGGTCTTCAGATCAAGCATGGTCGAGTATTCGCACGGGGTTCCCCTGCCGCACCCCCCGATGCGCCAAATGTTGAATCTCGCAGGAGTTGTGCGGGGAGGCAAGCGCGATCCGCCCGTGCAAGAATTGGTCAGAATTCAATAGAATTGATCGGTGGAATTGTCGGGAGAGGACGTTTTATCATCGGCCGCGATCGTCTTGGTGGTTTCGCCGGGCGGATTGTGAGGAAGCAGTCGGGCGATGTGCGTGGCGGACGCACGCGACCCGACGCAGCGGCAAGCGATGATTTTCGCGGGACGCTCGGCGATCGGGCCGGCCGCGGAATCGTTGCTTGCGGCACACGGGGGGAATTCCATGACAATTCGCGATCGTCGCTCGCTCATACGCCCGCTTGTACTTTTGTGCTCCACGGCGCTCGCGGGGGCCTTCCACACCGGCCTTCGATGTCTCGAAGCTCGTGAATACGGCCACGGTAGGCGCGAGTGACGAGTTCGTCGGCTTCACGAGCTTTAACAAGGCCGGGACGAATACCGTGACCCTGACCGGCACGGGTGCGCAGGACTGGACCATCGATCAAGGCACCTTGGTCGGCGACACCAACAGCTTCGGCGGCAATCTCACCTTCTCAGGCGTGAACACCGGCGCCGTCGTCTTCGACCAGGCGAGCGACGGTACCTATGCCGGGACCATTACCGGCCCCGGCCATTTCGGCAAGGCCGGCGCCGGTACGCTGACGCTGTCAGGCGACGCTTCCGACCTCGCGGGCAACCTGGGCGTCATGGGGGGCACGCTCGACATCGACACACAGCTCACCTCTTTTACCGGGATCATTGCTACTGACGGAACTGATCCGGACGAGTGGGCAACCGCAAGAGTTTCAGGGTCGGCCACCTGGACTGCCGACGTCCTTAGGGTCGGGGATTCCAATGGGGATTCCAAAGGGAAAGGGAGCTTGATCGTCGAGAATGGCGGTCAGGTTTTCAACGATTCGGGAGTTGTGGCGTATGGCGCGGGCAGCACTGGCTCCGCGGTGATTTCCGGAAATGATTCGGGTTGGACACTCGTTGATGCCATCGCAGTTGGTCTCTTTGGCAATGGATCGCTCAGCATTGAAAATGGCGGGCAGGTTTCCAGCGGCAACAACGCCATTGTTGGTTGGGATGCTCAAGCCACCGGAATTGTGAATATTACGGGCCCCGGGTCGGTTTGGACAGGCGACTCCATCATTGCCGTTGGCGTCTTGGGCAAGGGCACGCTGACTCTGTCGGAGGGCGGACAGGTTTCGCTTGCCGGGGGTCCTGCTATCGTTGGGTTGGCGGCCCAGCCAGGATCATTCGGAACGCTCAACATCGGTGCGGCAAGTGGGGAAGTGGCGAAGGCCGCCGGCACGGTTGATGCGGCATCGATAGCTTTTGGCGCTGGCACAGGCACGGTTGTGTTCAATCATCTGGGAAATCCCGATGGGTCCGATCTGATTTTCACCCCTTCCCTGACCGGCTTGGGGACCATCCTCCATGAAAGCGGCACGACCGTTTTGGCCACGGACAGTTCCAGCTTCACCGGTGCCACCACTGTTGCAGGCGGCACGCTTCTTGTCGGGAACCATGCCAGTGCCGGCTTCCTCGGTGGCACGATCAATGTCGAGGACGGCGCCACGCTCGGTGGCTCGGGCACGGTGGGCACGACGACGGTTGCCGATGGCGGGCATATCGCGCCAGGCAATTCGGTGGGTACGCTGACGGTCGATGGCAATCTGGAGCTGTCGGCCGGATCGATCCTCGATTACGAGCTGGGTAGTCCCGGCACGGCCGGAAATCCGGCCACGGGCGTGAGCGACCAGATAGCAGTGCGTGACAACCTTACGCTTAATGGCACGATTAACCTGGCACAGAGCGGAAACCCGGGAGACGGGTCGGCAGGCTTGGGTTATTACCGGCTGATGACCTATGGCGGAACGCTGTCCGGCGATGGGTTGACGATCGGTGCGGTTCCCTATCGCGATGCCAGTCTTTATGAAATCCAGGCCGGGAATGGCAATGTCGATCTGTTTGTTCCCGCTTCGGGCACGCCGGGAGACGACACGCTGCAGCACTGGCAGGGCGGCGACGGGACCTGGAACACCACGAACGAAAAATGGCTGAACCAGGGCGGCGATACTCTCGTCTCCTGGGCAGGCAACCATGCGGTGTTCAAGAACGAACCGGGCGGCTTCGACGGCGGCACGATCGCCGTCGAGGGAGCGCAAAGCTTCAAGGGCCTGCAATTCGTCGACAACGGCTATCGCCTGGAAGGCCCAGGCACACTTGACGTAGGCGGCTCCGGCAATGCCGAGATCCGGGTGCTGGCAGGCACGGCAGCCGCCATCGCGACGACGATTACAGGCGCGGGCGGGGTCAGCAAGACGGAAGGCGGCACGCTCGTCCTGGAAGGCAGCAACAGCTATCAGGGCGGCACGCGGCTTCTAGGCGGGATTATTTCCGTTTCTTCCGATGCCAATCTCGGCGCTGCAAGCGGTGCCCTGACATTCAACGGCGGCACGCTGCGGAACACGGCGGCGTTCGCGACGGCGCGCAACGTCACCCTGGATGCCGGCGGTGGGACGTTCCAGACCGATGCCGACCTGACGGCGAACGGCGTCATCTCCGGGACCGGCGCGCTCACCAAGACCGGGGCCGGCGGGCTGGTGCTTTCGAGCGCCAACAGCTACGCCGGTGGGACGACGGTTTCGGCAGGATTCATCACCGCGGCGACGACAGGCGCGCTGGGCAGCGGACCGGTGAATGTCAAGGCCGGTGACCTCCGCTTCATCAATGATGCAAGCGCCGAGAGCCTCGACATCGTCATGGAAACAAACGCAACGATGCGCTTCGATGGCAGTGCGTCGGCGGGAACGGCGACGATCGTCACTACCCAAAGCCGCATCAACTTCAACGACGAAACATCGGCCGGTGCGGCTTCGATCACCGGCAATGGTAGCAGGACGTCCTTCAACGGCAATTCGAGCGCCGCCAATGCCACGATTGGCGTTACAATCCAAGGAACGCTCGACTTCTACGACACCGCGTCTGCCGGCAGCGCCGCCATCACCAACAAGGGCGGCTTCGTTGGCTTCCATGGCGCCAACACCGCGGATGGCGCCACGATCATCAACGATACGGGGGGAAAGGTCGACATCTCCGAAATGACGTCGGACGGTATCGCGATTGGCTCGCTTTCGGGCGATGGTCTCGTCTTTCTCGGCTCGAAGGTGCTGACGCTTGGCGGATTGGATAAGAACGACACCATCGGCGGCGTCATCCAGGATGGCAGCACTGGCATCGGAGGGAGCCTCGTCAAGACCGGCGCCGGCACGCTGACGCTGAACGGCGTCAGCACCTATACCGGTCTGACCACCATCGGCGGCGGCAAGCTCGTTGTCGGCGACGGCAGCCATTCCGGGGCAAGCATTGCTGGCGCCATTGCGGTTG
Organism: Mesorhizobium sp. ISC11; assembly: GCF_037162595.1. NCBI lineage: Bacteria > Pseudomonadati > Pseudomonadota > Alphaproteobacteria > Hyphomicrobiales > Phyllobacteriaceae > Mesorhizobium > Mesorhizobium sp. ISC11. The sequence goes on along the minus strand of NZ_JAVSPW010000001.1, from coordinate 6,175,643 downwards.
CAGCCGGCGGCACGCTCGGCGGTTCGGGAACGGTGGGTACGACCACGATCGCTTCTGGCGGCACGATTACGCCGGGCAATTCGATCGGCACGCTGAATGTGTCAGGCGATTACACGCAGGAGATAGGCTCGACCTACGAAGTCGAGATCAATCCGGCCGGCAATTCCGACCTGATCGACGTGACGGGCAAAGCCACCATCCAGGGTGGCACCGTCTTCGCGCTCAAAGCGCCGGGCGGCTACAGTGCCGGAACCCGCTACACGATCCTGAGCGCGGATCAGGGCGTGACCGGCACCTATGATGCGTTCGACCAGAACGCCCCGTTTGTCGATCTGGCACTCGCCTATGACGCCAGTAATATCTATCTCGACGTTGCCCGCAATGACGTGTCGTTCTGCGACGTGGCCGGCACCCGCAACCAGTGTGCCACCGCCAATGGCGCCGAAAGCGCCGGGTCGGGCAACCCGATCTACGATGCAATCGCCGGCCTGCCGGACGATGAAACCGCACGCGAAGCCTTCGATGTGTTATCTGGCGAGATCCATGCGTCCGCCAAATCGGCGCTGATCGAGGACAGCCATTTTGTCCGCGATGCCATCAATGACCGCCTGCGTGCGGCCTTCGAGGGGGTAGGTATCCCGGCATCGCCGGTGCTGGCCTATGGCGAAGGCGGTCCGATGCTGGCGCCTGCCACCACCGATCGCTTTGCCGCCTGGGGCACGGCTTTCGGGTCATGGGGTTCCTTCGACGGCGACGGCAATGCCGCAGGCCTCGATACCTCCACCGGCGGCTTTCTTACCGGCGTCGACGGCCTTGTCGCGGAGGATGTGCGGCTTGGCATCATGACTGGCTACAGCCACACGAGCTTCGATGCCGACGGCCGATCCTCGTCAGGCTCGAGCGACAATTATCATCTCGGCCTTTATGGTGGCACGCAGCGGGGCGCTCTCGCCTTCCGCTCCGGGCTTGCCTATACGTGGCATGACATGAAGACATCGCGCTCGGTGGCCATGCCCGGCTTTGCCGACAGCCTGAGCGGCGACTACAACGCTGGCACCTTCCAGGCGTTCGGGGAACTCGGCTATCGCATCGATACGCCAGTCGCGGCCTTCGAGCCTTTTGCCAACCTCGCTTATGTCAACCTGCATACGGACGGCTTCACGGAAAAGGGCGGTGCGGCGGCATTGACCAGTGCAAGCCAGACCACCGACGCCACCTTCACCACGCTTGGTCTCAGAGCCTCCGCCGGCTTCACGCTCGGCGCCATCAATGCCACAGCGCGCGGCATGCTGGGCTGGCGCCATGCCTATGGCGACGTCATACCGACCAGCACACATGCCTTCTCTGCCGGTGATGCCTTCACGATCGCTGGCGTGCCGATCGCCAAGGACAGTGCCGCCATCGAAGCGGGGTTCGATCTCAACCTGACCGATGCCGCAACCCTCAGCGTCGCCTACCAGGGTCAGTTCGGCTCCGGCGTCCAGCAGAACGGCTTCAATGCAAAACTCAACGTGGAATTCTAATCAAGCGGGAAGGATCGTTCCGGAATGACTGCCCCTGACGGAAAAGGGGCTATTCAATCCGCTTGTCGCATCGCCCAGGCGGTCGTACGCCAGGAAGCGAACCTCGCGAGCGCCAGGCAGGAAGCCAGCCTTATCGCCGCCGGTCGGAGCGAGCCTACAAGGACGTGCGCAACTGTGATGAACGCGAACGCTGCGACCGCAGGTGCCGGACTTGATCGCGCAGAAGCGGACGCAGGAGCAGCTGGGAGGATTGTGTGGCGCGAAGCGGACCCTCCCAAGGTTCGGCTTTCCCCTAAACGCTTTACAGCCCGGTTTGGTAGCGCTACCGTTTCGGCCTAGCGTGAGCCTGGGAGGAGCCAGGGCTGTCGCTAGCGGAAGCGTTGTTCCTTCGACGAGGTCGCAGGAATTTCTTGGGAGGATCGATGGCGTCTGTCGCAATTGGCGAAGTCTACAAATCATTCGGCGCTGTCGAGATCCTGCACGGGGTCAGCGTGAACATCGAGGACGGCGAGTTCGTCACTCTGGTCGGACCATCGGGCTGCGGAAAATCAACCCTTCTCAGAATGATCGCCGGCCTGGAAAAGATTTCACGCGGCCAGATCGCGATTGGCGAACGTGTCGTCAACAACGTTGCGCCCAAGGAGCGCGACGTCGCCATGGTCTTCCAGAACTATGCGCTCTACCCACACATGACCGTTGCCGAGAACATGGCGTTCTCGCTGATGCTCAAAGGAGTTTCCAAGCCGGAGAGCGATGCAGGCGTGCGCCGCGCGGCCGAAATCCTTGGGCTGGTGCCGTTGCTGGCGCGCTATCCTCGGCAGCTTTCCGGCGGCCAGCGCCAGCGCGTCGCCATGGGCCGCGCGATCGTGCGTGATCCGGCGGTCTTTCTCTTCGACGAACCGCTGTCCAATCTCGACGCCAAACTCAGGGTGCAGATGCGCGCCGAGATCAAGGAACTGCACCAGCGCCTCAAGACCACGACAGTCTACGTCACGCACGACCAGATCGAGGCCATGACCATGGCTGACAAGATCGTGGTCATGCATGACGGCATCGTCGAGCAGATAGGGCCGCCGCTGGAACTCTATGACCGGCCGAACAATCTTTTTGTCGCCAGCTTCATCGGCTCGCCGGCCATGAATTTGCTGAGGGGCGAGATCGCTATTGACGGCTCACCCTCGTTCCGCGGCGCCGGGGGGATTTCAGTCCCGTTGGCCTCGGCACTTTCCATCCCCAATGGCGAGCCTGTGGTGCTGGGAATAAGGCCCGAGCATTTGCGGCTGTCCGACGACCGGGGCATTCCGGTCACCGTCGCGGTGGTTGAACCAACCGGGTCCGAAGTGCAGCTCATCGGCCGGACAGCCGGCGGCGAAGAGATCGTCGCGAATTTCCGGGAACGACATTCCTTCACGCCGGGCGAAACCATCCGGCTTACGGCCGAGCCCGGCCTCATCCATCTCTTTCACGGAGAAACCGGACAGAGGTTCCAAACACGTACCGATCAGTAGGACCACAGGCAAGGACAACAAGCAGGAGGAAACGAGCATGAAGTTCACCAGACGTGACGTGATCCGCACCACCGCCGGCGCGGCGGCGGGTGCCTTGGGAAGTCGGTTCATCAGCTCTCCGGCCCTTGCCCAGGACGGACCGAAATACAAACCCGAGGATGGCGCCAAGCTTAGGCTGCTGCGCTGGTCGCCCTTCGTCCAGGGCGACGAGGACCAATGGCTGGCCAACACCAAGCGCTTCACCGAAGCGACCGGTGTCGCGGTCCGCGTCGACAAGGAAAGTTGGGAGGACATTCGCCCCAAGGCGGCGGTCGCGGCAAATGTCGGCTCCGGCCCCGACCTGATGTTCGTCTGGTTCGATGACCCGCACCAATATCCCGACAAGCTGCACGACGTGAGCGAACTGGGCGAGTATCTCGGCTCGAAATACGGCGGCTGGCATGATGGACCAAAGCAATATGCGACCCGGGAAGGCAAATTCATCGGCCTGCCACTGGCCACGATCGGAAATGCCATCGTCTATCGGGAAAGCTGGGTGAAAGAGGCCGGCTTTTCGGAGTTTCCCAAAGACACGAAAGGCTTCCTGGAACTTTGCAAGGCCTTGCAGGCGAAGGGCCATCCGGCCGGCTTCACGCATGGCCATGGCGTCGGCGACGGCAACAACTATGCTCATTGGCTGCTGTGGAGCCATGGCGGCCAGATGGTCGACGAGAGCGGCAAGGTAACGATCAACAGCCCCGAGACCCTCAAGGCCATCGAATACGCGCAGGAACTCTACAAGACCTTCATTCCAGGCACGGAAAGCTGGCTCGACGTCAACAACAACCGCGCCTTCCTGGCCGGCGAACTGGCTGTCATCGCCAACGGCATCTCGGCCTACAACACCGCCAAAATCAATAAAGACAATGATCCGAAGCTGGCTGAAATCGCCAAGGACATACGCACCACCAACCTGCCCATCGGTCCTGTCGGCAAATCCGTCGAATTGTTCCAGGTGACCACGGCTGTCATCTTCAATTACACGCCCTACCCCAACGCGGCCAAGGCGTATTTGCAGTTCATGTTCGAGGAACCGCAAATGAAGGACTGGATCACCTCCTCGGCCGGATATTGCTGCCAGACCCTGAAGGCATTCGACAACAACCCGGTATGGACTGCCGATCCCAACAACGCCGCTTACGCCAAGGCTTCGGCTACTCTGCGGCCTAACGGCTATGCCGGGCCGCTCGGCTATGCTTCGGCGGCAACCATGGCCGACTACGTGCTGGTCGATATGTTCGCCAAAGCGGTGACCGGCCAGGCGACGCCGCAAGAGGCAATGGAAGAGGCCGAGAAGCGGGCAAATCGCTATTATCGCGTTTGAGCCGGTTCAGCCGGGCAGCGCGGCTGCCCGGCTGGCTTCGGATTGCATCGTGGCCGATCCGGCCGATCAATGAGACCTCAGCAGGAGCCGACCCATGGCCGTGCCGTCAGCTGCTATCCAGCCGCGATCTTCGATCTTCTCACGGATTCTATCGCGCTGGAGCGAAAGCCGGAACGCACTTGGCTTCGGCTTCATGCTTCCGGCGGCTGCACTGCTGCTTGTCTTCCTGACCTATCCGCTGGGGCTCGGTGTCTGGCTCGGCTTCACCGATGCCCGCATCGGCCGCCCCGGCATCTTCATCGGCATCGAAAACTATGAATATCTGTGGAGCGACGCCGTCTTCTGGCTCTCCGTCTTCAACACCTTGCTCTACACGATCAGCGCTTCGATCCTGAAATTCGCGCTCGGCCTCTGGCTGGCGCTCCTCCTCAACCAGAACCTTCCCTTCAAATCGTTCTTCCGCGCGATTGTCCTGCTGCCGTGGGTGGTGCCGACGGTGCTCTCGGCCATCGCCTTCTGGTGGATCTACGATTCGCAGTTCTCCATCCTCTCCTGGGCGCTGCAGCAGATGGGACTGATCGACCACCGCATCAATTTCCTTGGCGATCCGGAGAACGCGCGCGCCTCGGTGATCGCCGCCAATGTCTGGCGCGGCATTCCTTTCGTGGCCATCACGCTGCTGGCCGGCCTGCAGACGATTCCCCAATCGCTTTACGAGGCCGCGACGCTCGACGGCGCCAGCCGTTGGCAGTTGTTCCGCTATGTGACGCTGCCGCTGCTGACGCCGATCATCGCCATCACCATGACCTTTTCGGTCCTGTTCACCTTCACCGATTTCCAGCTGATCTATGTGCTGACTCGCGGCGGGCCGGTGAATGCCACCCATCTGATGGCGACGCTCTCGTTCCAGCGCGGCATTTCCGGCGGCCAGCTTGGCGAGGGAGCCGCGATCGCGGTGGCGATGATCCCGTTCCTGCTTGCGGCGATCCTTTTCAGCTATTTCGGGCTGCAACGTCGTAAATGGCAGCAGGGCGGTGGAGACTGACATGGCCGCGATCGAAACGAACGATCGTCCGAACACGGATGAAGGCGGCATGGGCTATCTTCAGAGCCTGCCCCGGCGCGTGGTGACCGTTTATCTGCCGCTCCTGATCTTCGTCATCGTGTTGCTGTTCCCGTTCTACTGGATGACGATCACGGCGGTGAAACCCAATCTCGAGATGACGGATTATGCCAATTTCAACCCGTTCTGGGTCGTCCATCCGACGCTCGAGCATATTCGGTATCTGCTCTTCGAGACGTCCTATCCGGGTTGGCTTCTCAACACGATCATCATCTCGACCGCCGCAACTTTCCTGTCGCTGCTGGCGGCGGTGTTCGCAGCCTATGCGATCGAACGCTTGAGGTTTTCCGGGGCGCGGCAGGTCGGCTTGGCGATCTTCCTGGCCTATCTCGTGCCGCCCTCGATTCTGTTCATTCCACTGTCGGTAATGGTGTTCAACCTCGGCCTTTACGATACGCCGTTCGCACTGATCCTCACCTATCCGACGTTCCTCATTCCATTCTGCACGTGGCTCTTGATGGGCTACTTCCGCTCGATACCCTTCGAACTGGAAGAATGCGCGCTGATCGACGGAGCGAGCCGCTGGCAAATCCTGACCAAGATAGTTCTGCCGCTGTCGGTGCCCGGCCTGATCTCCGCCGGCATCTTCGCCTTCACCCTGTCATGGAACGAATTCATCTACGCCTTGACCTTTATCCAGTCGTCCGAAAACAAGACCGTGCCGGTCGGCGTGCTTACCGAGCTGGTACGTTCGGACGTCTATGAATGGGGAGCCCTGATGGCAGGCGCGCTGATCGGCTCCCTGCCGGTGGTGGTGCTCTATTCATTCTTTGTCGAGCACTACGTCTCCTCGATGACGGGGGCGGTCAAGGAGTGAGGCTGAGGCGCAAATCCCACCCTCGGCCGGCAGCTTCGATCCGATCCCCGCACTCCGCTCCCTCTCCTTCCCGCAAGCCTGCCACAAGCTTGTTGAGGCATGGTCTGGTCAGGGAAAACCGGTAAAAGGCGGACTTTCTTGGCGATTTCTCCACCCAGCGACATCGTTATGGATGTGGCCCGAGCCGTCGACCCGGCGGATATCGAGACCGCCCGCGCCGCGCTGGCAAAGCGGGCCGGCGGCGCTACGGGCACGTTTTCACTCGACACAGCCGCTTCCGTCGATGCCGGCTCGATCCTGTCGCGCGCCACAGCCGACAAGGCCGCCGCTGCAACCGACCCGGCCAAGAAATTCAAGAAGTTCGAGGCGATGGTGCTGCAGACCTTCATCCAGAACATGCTGCCCAAGGACACCGAGGGCGTCTACGGCAAGGGCTTGGCCGGCGACATGTGGAAATCGCAGCTTGCAGAGCGGGTGGCCGACGTGATGGCCGAACGCGGCGGCATCGGCATCGCCAAATCGATGCTCGCCGACCACTATCTCGAAGGCAAGCGCGTCGTGCCCGTCGGTCCGGTTTCGGGCGGGCCGGAAAAGACCGAGGTCGACCAGCAAAACAGCCTGTCGACCTCGCTGGTCCATCAATTGCAGCGCAAGGCTGCGGGATCGATGACCGGTGACGAGACGACCATAAAAACAAATATCAAGATCTAAACTGGGAAACGCCATGGCCGACTTTTCGGAATCCACCCCCAACCTGCCAGCACGCACGACCACGTCGGAAGCGCCGATCCCGTTCGCGCGGCCCGGCAATCTCGCCGCCATCATCGGCCGCATCGAGGAAGTGGTCGAGGAAGAGACGGCAGGCATCCGTAACGCCACCAACTATGATCTCAAGGCATCGAACGCCCGCAAGAGCCGCTACCTCTACGAGTTGACCCGCGCCATGAAGGGCGGCAGCGAAGCCGAATTCCTCGAGCAGCACCGCGAGGGCCTGACCCGGCTGCGCCAGAAGCTGGCGAAGAACGAAGCGGCGATCCTGGCGCATCTCAGCGCGGTCAACGAAGTCGCCAGCCTGCTGCGGCACGCCATCCAGCGCGCCGAGACCGACGGCACCTATTCCGCCGGCGAGTTCGGCTGGATAAAGGCGTGATGGCGAACACAGGCGACACATCGGAGATCCTGCCTCGGCAACGGCGCCGTGCCGCGTTGCCATTGCAAGGGACTGACCAAGGGACTGACAAGGCCCGATGATCAAGGTCATCGCCATCGCCGTCTGGATCTGCGCCGCAACGCTGGGCGCCGTGTTCTATTCTTTCCAGGCGGCCGGCGAGCGCGGTGTCGGCGAAACGCCGAAGCCGATGCTGGGCGGCCTCGACTACGTCAAGACCGACATCATTTCGGTGCCGCTGATCCGCGACTCCGAGATCGGCGGCTATTTCCTGACCAAGCTTGTCTACACGGTCGAACCCGAGCAGATCAAGAAACTGTCCATTCCCGCCGAAGCGCTGATCACCGACCAGGTTTATTCCTACCTCTATTCCAATCCGCAGATCGACTTCACCAACAAGGCGACGATCGATCTCGATGCCTTCCGCGCCGCCATCCGCGATACCGTCAACACGCGTGTCGGGGCGCCTTTGGTGCATGAGGTTCTGATCGACCAGGTCAATTTCCTGTCGAAGGACGAAATCCGCGACAACTGGCTGCGCCGCAAGAAAAGCGAGACGGCGAGCGAAATGACCAAGGCGTTCAAGGAACACTGAGTTGCCGGGCTCGCATTCCCGGCCTCCTCCAGGCTCGCCTGCCGCAACGGCAGGAACCAACCGCCTGAATTCGCGTTGACGTAAACGTCAACCCAAAGCTATATGCGGCAGCGACCGTGATCGCGAAACCGCGGCACGGGCTTCGGCTGGATCGAAGCGCCGTTGCGAGACAGATGCAACCAGACAAGGAGAACAGCGTGAGCGTTCAGGAGATTGCCGAGAAGATCAAGTCGCGCGTGGCCAGCAGCGGGTTCGATCGTTCCGTGAAATTCGACACCGGCAGCGACGGCGTCATCGTCATCGACGGCGCAACCGTCTCGAACACCGATGCACCCACCGACTGCACCATCAAGCTCTCGCTCGACGATCTCGATTCGCTGATCGCTGGCGACCTGAACCCGACAATGGCGTTCATGACCGGCAAGATAAAGGTCGAAGGCGACATGACCGTTGCCATGGCGCTCAGCCAACTGATCGGCTGAAGGCATGCAGGCGCCCAAGGTGGCGCCCACCAATCGCGAAAAAACGCCGCCTTTTCGGGCGGCGTTTTTGCATGAAATGCTGGCGGCTTCGTATCTCAGGCCGCCGATGTCAACGCCTGCGCCTTCAGCTTGCGGCCGGCAGCCTTCAGCGTGCCGTGCACGCCGTCAAGCGCGCCTTCCACCAGTTCCAGCGCCAGCAGGCGGTGCCGCTCATAGGGTCCCGGCATGGCAAGTGAACCGGTCTTCTCGGCCGAGAAGCCGAAGCGCGCGTAATAGGGCGCATCGCCGACCAGAAGGATCGCGGCATGGCCAAGACGTGCCGCCTCGGCGATGGCATGGCGCATCAGGGCCGAGCCGATGCCGGCGTTCTTGAGCGACGGATCGACGGCAAGCGGGCCAAGCAGCAGCGCAGCCGCACCGCCCTCGCCCAGCCTTACATCCCACAGCCGCACGGTGCCGGCGACGCCGCCCGAGGCATCGCGGGCGACGAAGACCAGGCCTTCCGAGGGCCGCCGGCCACGCCGCAGCTTCTCCGACGACTTTTTCCTGCGCTTCGGCCCCATGGCCCGATCGAGCAACGCCTCGCGCGCCGCAACATCGGCGGCGGTTTCGGCAACCATCACAAAGGCCGGTGCGTGGCCCCCAATTTCAACTGGCATTTCCATTTCCGTAATCCCTGGCGAGCGGAGATCTGTTCCACAGGCGAGCCCGGGTGGACGAAAGTCGCCCACCTGGGATGATCTGATCGGCTCTCTCAGCGCATTTTCAGGCGAAGTTGTGTCCGGTTCGCCGTTCGAAAATGCGCTGAGCAAGCGCCGTCAGATCACGTAGGATCGGAGAGGCTCGAAGCCGTTGAAGGCGACCGCCGAGTAGGTGGTCGTGTAGGCGCCGGTGCCTTCGATCAGCACCTCGTCGCCGATGGTCAGCGACAAAGGCAGCAGATAGGGCGTCTTCTCGTACATCACGTCGGCCGAATCGCAGGTCGGGCCGGCGAGCACGCAAGGTGCGGTCTCCGTGCCGTCATGCGCGGTGACGATCGGGTAGCGGATCGCCTCGTCCATCGTCTCGGCCAGGCCGCCGAACTTGCCGATGTCGAGGAACACCCAGCGCACATTGTCGTTGGCGGCCTTCTTCGAGATCAGCACGACTTCCGACTTGATGACGCCGGCATTGCCGACCATGCCACGGCCCGGCTCGATGATGGTCTCCGGAATGGCATTGCCGAAATGCTTGCGCAGCGCCGAGAAGATCGCCTGGCCATAGGCCTGGGCGGCCGGCACGTCACGCAGATAGCGCGTCGGGAAACCACCGCCCATATTGACCATCTTCAAGACGATGCCTTCCTCGGCGAGCGTCGCGAACACCACCTTGGCGTCGGCCAGCGCGCGGTCCCAGGCGGTCAGGTCGGTCTGCTGCGAGCCGACATGGAACGACACGCCATAGGCGTCGAGGCCGAGCCCCTTGGCATGGCGCAGCACGTCGACGGCCATCGCCGGCACGCAGCCGAACTTGCGCGACAGCGGCCACTCGGCGCCCTCGCCATCGGTCAGCACGCGGCAGAACACGCGCGCACCGGGCGCGACGCGGGCGATCTTCTCGACCTCTTCGACGCAATCGACGGCGAACAGGCGGATGCCGAGCTGGTAGGCGCGTGCGATGTCACGCTCCTTCTTGATGGTGTTGCCGAAGGAGATGCGGTCCGCCGGTGCACCAGCGTCCATCGCCATCTCGACTTCGGCAACGGAAGCGGTGTCGAAGGACGAGCCCATCGCAGCAAGCAGGCGCAGGATTTCCGGCGCCGGGTTTGCTTTCACCGCATAGTAGATCCTGGAATCGGGCAGCGCCTTCTCGAAGGCGCGGAAATTGTCGCGCACGACATCGAGGTCGACGACGAGGCAGGGGCCGGTCGGACGTCGGGTGGCGAGGAAGTCAAGGATGCGCTGGGTGGCCATCGGGGTCTCTCCATCAGCGCCTTTCGGCGCGCAATAAGGCTGCGGGACGCGGGCTGTCGGCCTCGCGAACTCGCGGTGGACAAAGGCGGGACGGAAATCCATGGAACCAGCCGGTGGAGACCCCGGAACCATGAAGCGCCGTCTCGCGGCGGTGAACCTTGGCCTTGCCCGGCCTCGGTTCGCTTTGTCTGCCTTGGCTTGGATGGGAGACCCGTCCGCACTGCCGGCAATGAAGGTGTGCCTCTTCAGTAACCCCGGTTTTTGGACAACCGGCAGAACACCAGAAAGGCCCGCACCGTCGTTGCTTCAAGGTGTCCTCGGGCTGGCGGTTGGCCGCTAGACCGACTGGAGGGGTTGGCTCCAGTTACCTTACCGATTTCCCTCACCATTCGAGGATCGGCGGACACCCACAGGCACGTGCGACTTTGGGCAAGCGCGATATAAGGGCGAAGACTTTCACAATCAATAAAAATCGTATCGCAGGTTGTAAAATTTCTGGCGTCGAACAATGTTGCGGCAACCGTATCCGGATATCGAACGATGACAGGCACGCACGGCCCTCTCAACGCCTTTCTCGATCTTCGCCAGATGCCCGTGGCACATGCCCAGCTCGGCCCGTTGGCCGGCCTGCGGCTGGCCGTCAAGGACATATACGACGTCGCCGGCTACCGCACCGGTTGCGGCAATTTGCAAAAATTCGCCGAAAGCCACGCAGCCTCGCGCACCGCACCCGCCGTGCAGATGATCCTCGATGCCGGCGCACGCTTCGTCGGCAAGACGCAGACCGACGAGCTCGCCTTCGCGCTGTTCGGTCAGAATGCGCATTTCTCGTTTCCGGTGAACCCGGCGGCACCCGACCGCGTCACCGGCGGCTCCTCATCGGGGTCGGCGGCGGCGGTGGCGGGCAGGCTGGCCGATATCGCCACTGGTTCCGACACCGGCGGCTCGATCCGCGCGCCGGCGAGCTTTTGCGGACTGATCGGGCTGCGCACCACGCATGGCCGCATTTCGCTCGACGGCACGATGAAGCTGGCGCCGAGCCTTGACACGTTCGGCTGGTTCGCCGACGACATCGAGACCTACGAGACCGTCGGCAAGCTGCTGCTCGGCCGCGATCCGCACCAGCACGTGTTGGACCGGCCGCTGGCGCTGGATTGGCTGGACGGGCTGGTCGCCCGCCCGGCGCTGGCCGAATATGCCGGAATGAAGGGGCTGGCGGGCGCGGTTTTCGGCGCGCCGGCGACGCCGGCAATCCGCTTCTCCTCATCTCCCGATGAACTTTACTGGTGCTTTCGCCGGCTGCAGGCCAGGGAGGCCTGGGCGGTGCATGGCGAATGGATCACCAGCGGCGAGCGCGGCCTCGGCCCCGGCGTCGAGGAGCGTTTCGGCTTCGGCCGCGCCGTCGACGACAAGACAGCGCAGGCCGAGAAGGTGCGGCGTCTGACCTTTCGCGGCGAACTGAGCGCCCTGCTCGGCAAGGACGGCTTCCTTGTCCTGCCGACGGTGCCTGGTCCGGCGCCTTACGTGGACAGCACGCCGGAGCAGTTCCAGGCCTATCGCGAACGGGCGCTCCAGCTTCTGTGCCTGGCCGGCCTGTCCGGTTTTCCACAGATCACACTGCCCGTCGGCTCGGTCGCCGGCGCCCCGTTCGGCCTGTCGCTGCTTGGCCCTTCCGGCAGCGACATTGCCCTGATACGGCTCGGCCGGAAACTTCTCGACGCGGCACGAAAGGCCTGACCATGGACACACTGACGCGCATGCGTGCCTTCATCGACGTGGTCGAGGCCGAGGGCTTTTCCGCGGCGGCGCGCAAGATCGGCCGCTCCAAGGCCTTGCTGTCGAAATATGTGCGCGAGCTGGAGGACGAACTCGGCGCTTTGCTGCTCAACCGCACCACGCGCCAGTTCTCGATGACCGAGGCCGGCCACACCTATTACCGGCGCGCCTCGGAGATCGTGCGCGAGGTCGACAGCCTGGCCGACGCGGTGCGCGAATCCTCCGGCGACGTGCGCGGCCGGATCAAGCTGTCGGCGCCCCGCACCTTCGCCGACGCGCCGATCGGCCAGTCGCTGATCGACTTCGCCAAGCAGCATCCAGACATCGTGCTCGACATCCAGCTCGACGACCGCTTCGTCGATCTGGTCGAGGAAGGCTTCGACCTTGCGGTGCGCATCTCGCGGCTGGAGAACTCGTCGCTGATCGCCAGGCGTCTGGCGCCATTTTCGATAAAGCTCTGCGCCTCCCCCGAACTGATCGCCAAGCACGGCACGCCGACACGGCCGCAGGATCTCAGCCGCATGCCTTGCATCGTCGACACCAATGGCCGCGGACTGAACAACTGGCCGTTCAAGGGCGACAATGGCGATCCGGTCAGCGTTTCGGTGTCGGGTCCGATCGAGGTCAACAGCCCGATGACGGCGAGAGCCGCGGCCGTGTCCGGGCTGGGATTCACCGTCCTGCCGGATTTCATTGCCGCGCCCGACCTCGCGAGCGGCCGGCTGGTGTCGGTGATAGATGACCGTATCCTGTCGGGCGGCGGCATCTTCGCCGTCTACCCGCACCGCCGCTATCTGCCGGCCAAGGTCCGCGTTTTCGTCGACTTCCTGGTGCAGTGGTTCAGGACGCGTGAAGTTGCCTGACCCACTTCAGCCGAGCAGCGGTCCCAATTTCGCCCCCTTTCTGGTAACTCTCGGCAACTCTTCCGAGGCCTAGGGAATCGCGACCGAGAATGCACCTGAAACGGCACGCAATCATGCTGGCTTCGGCCTTGGCGGCTAGCTTTGCCGCCACTGGACCGGCTTACGTGCATCCACACGTCTTCGCCGAGGCTCGCCTCGATGTGATCCTCTCCCCGGATCACCAAAGCGTGAAGGCTCTGCGTCATCTCTGGCGCTTCGACGACCTGTTTTCCTCGACGGTGATGATGGAGTTCGACAAGAACTCCGACCTGAAGCTCGACGACAAGGAGCTGAAGGAAGTCGCCGACACCGTTCATGCCTCGCTGGCGGAGTTCAATTACTTCCAGCTCGTCACCGTCGACGGCAAGGACGTGGCGATGACGCCGCCGCCGCATCTGATGGCCAATTTCGACAACGACCAGCTGATCATCCTGTTCGAGTCCGAACCGAAGGTGCCGATCAAGCTCAACGGCAAGATCGATATCGGCGTCTACGATCCGACATTCTACACGGCGATCGACTTCACCGAGGACTCCAACATCACGGTCGAAGGCCTGCCCTCGAACTGCACCAGCAAGGTGGTCCGTCCCGACCCCGACGAGGCCATCAAGGAAAACCAGAAGACCCTCACCGATGCCTTCTTCAACGATCCGACCGGCACCGATATGAGCAAGATCTTCGCCACCAAGCTCGAACTGACCTGTCAGCCAGAAGGATGAAGCCGGTGACGAAACCGTCCCTGCGTTTGGCATTCGGCCTGTTGGCCCTCACAGTCGCCATGATGCATTTCGCCGACGCCGCTCATGCCCAGAGTTCGCTCGGCATCGGCGTCAATGACGGCATGGCGCCCACCACCGGCCCGTTCGCCCATATCCTGATGTGGATCAATCTCAGGCAGCAGGAATTCTACCGCGCGCTGGCAACGGCGATGAAGGCGATGCGCCAGGACGGCAGCAAGATCTGGATACTCGTCGGCCTGTCCTTCGCCTACGGTATTTTCCATGCCGCCGGCCCCGGTCACGGCAAGGCGGTGATCTCGTCCTACATGGTGGCCAATGAAGTGGCGTTGCGGCGCGGCATCCTCTTGTCCTTCGTCTCGGCGCTGCTGCAGGGCCTGACCGCGGTCGCGGTGATGGGGGTCGCCTATTTCGTCCTGCGCGGCACCTCCGTCTCGATGACGGACGCAGCCTGGTTCATGGAGATCATGAGCTTTGTCTTCGTCACCCTGTTCGGCGCCTGGCTGCTGTGGCGCAAACTCGGTCCTTCCGTCCTGCGTCTGTTCGGCAAGGGCCCGGCCTACAGCCTGTCGGCGGCTCATGCCGGCCATTCTCACGCGGGTCATTCTCATGGGGGTCATTCGCACGGCGCGCATTCGCATGCCGGCCATTCCCATGCAGCTCACAGCCATTCGGCGCATGCCCATTCGCACGCTCTACACGCGCATGACCATGTGCACGGCCCTTCGCACGATCATCACGATCATGCCGAACACGATCATGCTCATCACGATCACGCGGCCGGCGAAGTCTGCGACACCTGCGGCCATTCGCACGCACCCGATCCGGCGCTGCTGTCAGGCGACCGCTTCGACTGGCGCACGGCCTGGACAGCGGTGGCGGCGGTCGGCATCCGCCCCTGCTCCGGCGCGCTGATCGTGCTCAGCTTCGCCCTGCTCAACGGCCTCTGGCTCGGCGGCCTGCTGTCGGTGCTGGCAATGTCGCTGGGCACCGCCATCACCGTTTCGGCACTGGCGACGCTGGCGGTGACCGCCAAGAACTGGGCGGTCTATTTCGCCGGCGACGGCCGCATGGGCAACCGCATCCACTCGATCGTCGAGATCGGCGGCGCCGCCTTCGTGTTCCTGTTCGGACTGCTGCTGCTGTCGGCAAGCCTGGCGAGCGGCGGATGATGCCCGGCGCCACGAGGGTCGGAGTTTAACCCGCGATCTTGCCGCCGAGCTCATCCTCGATGTGAGCGCGGATGATCTCGTCAAAACTCTTTTCGGCGCTGAAGCCGAGCTCCCGCGACCGCTTTGCCTCGAAGCGCGTCGGCCAGCCCTTGACGATCGCCCAGATCGTGTCATCCGGAACCTCGCGGATCAGGCTTACCGCCTTCGGCCCGGCGATGCGTTCCAGCGCCTCGATCTGCTCGCCGACGGTGACGGCGACGCCGGGCATCGTCAGATTGCGGCGTGGCCCGACAGCGCTGCCGTCGATCCCCGCCGCATGGATCAGGAAGTTGACCGCCGAGCGGGGGCTGGCATGCGTGTGCACGACCGAGCGCGGCACCGGCAGGATCGCCTCATGGCCGCTCAACGGCTCGCGGATGATGCCCGAGAAGAAGCCCGACGCCGCCTTGTTCGGCTTGCCCGGCCGCACGCAGATGGTCGGCAGCCGGATGCCGATACCGTCGAAGAACCCGCGCCTGGAATAGTCGGCCAGCAGCGCTTCGCTCATCTGCTTCTGGGTACCATAAGAGGTCAGCGGCGTCGGATGGAAGTCATCGGGAATGACGTCCGGGAACGGCGCGCCGAACACCGCGATCGACGAGGTGAAGACGACGCGCGGCGCAAAGCCCGCCACCCGGATGGCATCGAACAGGGCGCGCGTGCCATCGAGATTGACGCGGTAGCCGAGTTCGAAATTCGCCTCCGCCTCGCCGGATACGATGCCGGCGAGATGAAAGACGACGTCGGGGCGCGATGCGACCAGGCGCTCGGTGGCACCCGCTTCGGCGAGATCGCCGGTGTGCAGCGTGACGCTGACGCCATCCAGGCTCGGCGCCTGTGGCGGCACGATATCGTGGAGATCGAGCGCGGTGATCTTGCCCCCGCGCAGCGTCCCGTCCTTGGCCAGCCGGGCGATGAGCTTGCGGCCGACCATACCCGCGGCGCCAGTGATCAGAATGCGCATGTCGAAGATCCCTTGCCTATTTACCCTGGTTTTTGCGCTGGTTGCGGGCGCGCAGCCAGAACACCGAGAAGAACGCCAGCACGAAGACGATGCCAAAGGCGCCGGCCAGCACAGTGGAAAGGCTGCCGAGTGCCAGCATCACGGTCGGCAGATAGTAGGCGCCTATACCGAACAGCAGCATGATCCACGCGGCAGCGATGACCGCGTTCCTGGTGTCGCGGTCCATCATGCCGCGTCCGGAGGATGGGCGTTCGTCAAGCTGGTTTTCAAGGTTTTGCAACTCCTGAGGCAGGACGATCGACATCGATCGATCCGGTCCTAGTGATGGTGGTCGTGATATGCAGCCGCTTCATGCTCGTGCCCGTGGTCGTGCTCGTCGCCATCGTCGGCGCATTGCCCGAATTCCGGTTCCACGGTGGCATGGCTGATGCCGTGCTCGCTGGCAAGCCGCTTCTTGACGGCACTCACCGCCTGATGCGCATCGACGCCCTCGTCGAGACAGGCATGCAGCGTCGCCATATTGCTGGTCCCGTCGAGCGACCAGACATGCATGTGGTGCACTTCGCGCACACCGTGGATCGTCGTCTGGATATCCCTGGCGATCAGATCTCGGTCGAGGCTTGGCGGCACGCCCTCGAGCAGGACATGGGCGGCCTCCCGCATCAGCGACCACGCCGTGTAGAGGATCAGCAGTGAAACCAGGACCGACAGGATCGGGTCGATCGGCGTCCAGCCGGTCGCCAGGATGACCAGCGCCGCCGCGATGGCCGCCGCCGAGCCGAGCAGGTCGCCAAGCACATGCAGGATGGCGCCGCGCATGTTCAGGCTCTCGCGGTCGCCGCCATGCAGCACGAAGAACGAGCCGAGGTTCACCAGCAGGCCGAGGATCGCCACCACCAGCATCGGCCCGCCAAGCACCGGCGCCGGCGCCTGCAGGCGTCCCCAGGCTTCATAGACGATCCACAGCGCGATGACGAAGATGGCGATGCCGTTGGTATAGGCCACCAGCGTCTTGACCCGGCCGAAGCCATAGGTGAGGCGAACGGTCGCCGGCCGGCCGCCAAGATGAAACGCATACCAGGCAAGGCCGAGCGCGATCGAATCGGCGAGCATGTGGCCGGCATCGGCCAGCAGCGCCAGCGAGCCCGTGAGGATGCCGCCAAGCGCCTCGGCGACCATGAAGCCGCCGGTCAGGCAGGCTGCGATCAGAACGCGTTTCTTGTCGGTCGAGCCATGCACATGACCAGGGCCGTGACCGTGCCCGGTGTGATCGTGGGTATGTGCCAATAGTGAACTCCTAAGCGCCGAATTCCGCGCGAAAATCCTCGAGCCGTCGCTTCTGCCGGCCGTCGCCATCGAAATTGGCCGGATCGAGCCACGCCTCATAGGCACTGCGCAGCGCCGGCCATTCCTTGTCGATGATCGAATACCACGCAGTGTCGCGGTTTTCACCCTTGACGATGAGATGCTGGCGGAAAATGCCTTCGAACTTGAAGCCGAACCGCTCGGCCGCCCGCTTCGATGGCTCGTTGCGGTTGTTGCACTTCCATTCGTAGCGGCGATAGCCGAGCCCGTCGAAGATGTATTTCATGAACAGGAACTGCGCTTCGGTTGCTCCCGGCTTGCGCGAGATGAGCGGTCCCCAATAGATGTTGCCGATCTCGATGACGCCGTAGGCCGGATCGATGCGCATCAGCGTCTGGCGTCCGGCGACCTTGCCGCTGGCCTTGTCGATGACGGTGAAGAACAGCGGATCCTCGCTGGCCTCGACCTTGTCCAGCCATGGCTGGAAGGCGGCGCGGGTCTCCGGCGGATAGTCGGGCAACCAGGCGAAGCGGTCGTCGATATCGGACACGGAGGACGCTTCATAGAGGCCGTCGCCGTGTTTTGCAGCGCTTAGCGGTTCAAGCCGGACGTATCGACCGTCGATGGTCTTGCGTTCGGGCCGCGGACGCGGTTGCCAATCCTTCAGATTTTCCGACACCGAATGCTCCAATCCGTTTGACTTTTGCGGGCTGAGGCTCACAAAAACGCGACCCAACAGCAAGAACCACACGGACGGGAAAAATGCTCCACACGATTTCGGCCTTCGACCGCCTTGGCGAGGAAAACGCCTTCGCCGTGCTTGCGAGGGCCACAGCACTTGCCCAACAAGGCCGCGACATCGTCAATCTCGGCATCGGCCAGCCCGACTTCAAGACGCCGCAGCACATCGTCGAGGCGGCGATCAAGGCGCTGCGCGACGGCCATCACGGCTACACGCCGGCCAATGGCCTGCTGGCGACGCGCGAGGCGGTGGTGCGCCGCACGCTGACCACCACCGGTGTCGAGATATCGCCCGAAACGGTGATGATCCTGCCCGGCGGCAAGCCGACCATGTTCGCCGCGATCCTGATGTTCGGCGAGCCCGGCGCCGAGATCCTCTACCCGGACCCCGGCTTCCCCATCTACCGCTCGATGATCGAGTTCACGGGTGCGGCACCCATTCCCGTGCCGATGCGCGAAGAAAACGGCTTTGCCTTCTCGGCCGAGGAGACGCTGGCGCTGATCACCTCGAAGACCAGGCTGCTGATCCTCAACTCGCCCGCCAATCCGACCGGCGGCGTCACGCCTCGCGCCGAGATCGAGAAACTGGTCAAGGGGCTGGAGGCGCATCCGCAGGTCGCCATCCTCTCCGACGAGATCTACGACGTCATGACCTATGATGGCGAGACGCATTGCTCGCTGCTCGGCTTTCCCGAAATCCGCGACCGGCTGATCGTGCTCAATGGCTGGTCGAAGACCTGGGCGATGACCGGCTGGCGCATGGGCTGGTCGATCTGGCCGAATGGCGACAAGGGCGCCCATCTCTACGACAAGGTGCGCAAGCTGGCGGTCAATTGCTGGTCCTGCGTCAACGCGCCGAGCCAGTTTGCCGGCATCGCCGCCATCGACGGCCCGCAGGACGACGTCGACAAGATGATGCGCGCCTTCGACCGCCGCCGGAAGATCGTCGTCGAGGGACTGAATGCCCTGCCCAATATTTCCTGCATCACGCCCAAGGGCGCGTTCTACGCCTTCCCCAACGTCTCGAAGATCGGCTGGAAGGCCAAGAAGCTCGCCTCGGCACTGCTCGACGAGGCCGGCGTGGCGCTGATCGGCGGCCCCGATTTCGGCATTCTCGGCGAAGGCTATATCAGGCTCTCCTACGCCAATTCCGAGGAGAACATCTTGCGCGCGCTGGAGCGGATCGGAGCATTCCTGGCGAAGTAGGTTTGAAAGCGGGCCGGTGGCCTCTTTCCGGATGGTTGCGGCTGGCGACCATGATGGTGTCATGATCTGTCCGGACACGCACGGCCAAGGCTGGGCGGGCGTGTCGGGAACCGCTACGCTCCCTGGATCAGGATCGAAGCAGGTGACATAAAATGTTCTACGCAATCCTTGCCTATCACGTGGAAGATGCGATCAAGGCGCTGACGCCGCAGGAAGATGCAGCACTTATGGCCGACCTGCTGAAGATCAACACCCGGCTTCATGAGGAAGGCACGCTGGGGCCGTCCGCGCGTCTGGGCGCAACACAGGATGCCATCACCCTGCGCGGCCCGGGCGACGGTGTGATCATCGACGGTCCTTTCGCCGAAACCAAGGAACAGTTGCTCGGGCTCTATGTCGTCGACTGCGCCACGCGAGACGAGGCCATCGCGATCGCCCGCGACCTTCGCCGCGTCAATCCCACCGCCGTTTACGAGATCAGGCCCATTCTGCTGTTCAAGCCCGGCGTGCCGCTGGCCGGGAAATAACTACCCACGCCCGACAAACGGCATCTTGGTCGCCATCACGGTCATGAACAGCACGTTGGCGTCGAGCGGCAGGCTGGCCATGTGGACGACGGCGTTGGCGACATGCTGAACATCCATCACCGCTTCGGCTGCGATCGAGCCATTGGCCTGCGGCACACCGACCGTCATCGGCTGTGCCATATCGGTCAGCGCATTGCCGATGTCGATCTGGCCGCAGGCGATGTCATAGGGCCGGCCGTCGAGCGCCAGCGTCTTGGTCAGTCCGGTGATGGCATGCTTGGTCGCCGTGTAGGGCACCGAGCCTGGGCGCGGCGCATAGGCCGACACCGAACCGTTGTTGATGATGCGGCCACCCATCGGCTTCTGCTTGCGCATGGCGCCAAAGGCGGCACGGGCGCACAGGAACGAACCGGTGAGGTTGACGCCGACGATATCGTTCCACACTTCGACCGGTATCTCGTCGATCGGCGTCGATTTGTAGCCCATGCCGGCATTGTTGAAGAGCAGGTCGACACGGCCGAAGGCCGCCGCCACGGTCTCGAACAGATCGTCGACCTCGCCTGCCTTGCTGATATCGCAGGCAACCGCCAGGGCCTTGGCGCCGGTGGACCCGGCCTCAGCCACGGCTGCATCCAGCACGGATTTGCGGCGTCCGCAGAACACCGTGTTCCAGCCGGCCTTGAGCAGCGCCGTGGCAACGCTCTTGCCGATGCCCGTGCCGGCCCCGGTGACGATGGCGGTTCTTTGCTCGGTCATGGGCTATTGTCCTCCGGCAGCGCTGCGCTTGCTCGACTGATTTTGGGGGGTTGGCTCGAAAAGGAAGGCATCGCAAATGACGGCGGCGATGGCAAGCGCGTCCATCCGGCGGACCGACAAAAAGGGCGGCCATTGGCGACCGCCCCTGATCTGAACCGGGCTTGGGAGGAGGAAAAGCCGATCCGACTGGATAGAATGATGCGCTTGCTGGGTTAATGAGCGGTTAACCCGGAAAGTGCGCCTTGTGCCGTTTTGGCCTACCAGCGCGGATTGGGTGACGTCCCGGCCTTGGCCGGTACCTTGGCCGCCGAAACCGTCGCCTCGACATGGTCGACCAGCGCGTCCGGCAGGCCGAGCCGGCCGGCGAGCAGATCGAGATAACCGCGCTCGGCGCGTGTGTCGGGATCGATGGTCAGGCGCGACGCCGTGTAGAGTTCGAGCTTCTGCGCATCGGTCTTGGCGCCGGCCACCAGCGTGTCGAGGTCGAGCGGGCTTGCCAGCTCCGCCATCAGGAACTTTTCGGCATCGGAGCCTATGCCGGCCAGGCTGAGCTTGCCGGCGATCTTCTGGCGCTCTTCATCGTCGATATGGCCATCGGCCTTCGCCGCCGAGATCATCGCCCGCACCAGGGTCAGCGTGAATTCGTCCTCGCCTTGCGGCGCCTGCGACGGGTGGAAGGGGGTATCCTTGGGCGGCGGCAGCAATTCCGGTTGGCCGGCCGCCGGTGCTTCCGCGGGCGCGTTGCCGGCCTTGTAATTCTGGTAGGCCTTGTAGGCGAGGCCGCCGATCGCGGCCAGTCCGCCAAGCTTCACCGCGGCGCCCGTCACGTTGCGGCCAGTACCGGTTCCGAGCAGCACCGCGGCCAGCGCACCGGCGGCCAGCGGATTGTCCTTGGCCATCTGCACGGCCTGCCCCGCCTTGTCGCGAACGGTGCCGCTGGTGCCGGGGATTTGCGAGCCGAGCAGATCGTCGAGAAGCTTCTTGGGATCGAACATTCAGTGCCTCCAGGATTTGCCCGGCCAACGGGCGGGTTTCGAACGTCGAAGACGTAGGTCCCGAAACTTGAGATTGCAATGACAGGCAGCCGCTTTGCAGCAGCACGATGCTGGATCAGGAGCCGATATGCGGCCCCCTGCCCCGCGCCTGCGCAAGCTCGACCTGGCGCTGGCGCTCGGCATAACGCTGGCGGTCCTCGTCCGAACGCGCATCGAAGCAATGCGGGCACGAAATACCGGCAGCGAATTTGGGCGACGTCAGCTCGCCCGGCGTCAGCGGGTGGCGGCAGGCGCGGCACAGTTCCGCGTCGCCCTCGGCAAGGCCGTGCGACACCGAAACCCGCTCATCGAAGACGAAGCACTCGCCTTGCCAGAGGCTCTGTTCAGCCGGAACCTCTTCGAGGTATTTGAGGATACCGCCCTTGAGATGGAAGACATCCTCGAAGCCGAGCGATTTGACATAGGCGGTCGCCTTTTCGCAGCGTATGCCGCCGGTGCAGAACATCGCAACCTTGCGGCCTTCGAGCTCCGCCCGGTGCGTTTCCACCCAGGCCGGGAACTCGCGAAAGCTTGCGGTGGCCGGGTCGATCGCACCCTTGAACGTGCCGATCGACACCTCATAGGCGTTGCGCGTGTCGA
Source organism: Mesorhizobium sp. ISC11 (assembly GCF_037162595.1). NCBI lineage: Bacteria > Pseudomonadati > Pseudomonadota > Alphaproteobacteria > Hyphomicrobiales > Phyllobacteriaceae > Mesorhizobium > Mesorhizobium sp. ISC11. The sequence continues at coordinate 6,153,353 of NZ_JAVSPW010000001.1, read as the reverse complement.
TGATGACAGTGCCGGGCTGCGAAATCAGAGCGTTCCAGTCGGCCGGCGCAACGTAGGTGCCGGCACTTTTCGAAGGATCGATGTCATCGACACCCATGGTGACGATCTCGCGCTTCAGCCGCACCTTCATGCGATGGAACGGCATGTCCGCGGCCGCGCTGTACTTGACCTCGAGTCCGGCAAGCCCTTCGATGGCTTCGAGATACGCGATCAGTTCGGCAATTGCCGTCTCGCTGCCGGCGACGGTGCCGTTGATGCCTTCATGCGCCAGCAGCAGCGTGCCCTTTATGCCGCGCCCGCAGCAGAATGCGGCGAGCGGCGCGCGCAGTTCTTCGAAAGCGTCGAGCCGGGCAAACCGGTAGAGCGCGGCGACGCGAAGGAGTGGAAGTGATGTCATCGCCGAAGCCACTAGACGCTCGAGCAAGCCGATTCAAGGCAAAGCAGGCATCCTGTTCGGCGGGTCACTGGCGCAAATCTGCACCATGGGTGAATTTGTACCATAGCTGAGATCAGGGAGTCAAGAAAAAATTCCTATCCTGAAAAGCCACCCGGACAAAAGCTGTCGGCACCATCGAGCCGGCAGCCACCCTTGTCAACTTGGGCTTGGCGAGTATGGGCGACGCGTGACATCGCGACACGGCCGGTTTCGTGGACAGGAAAACGGCCTTCTGCTAATCGGTTGAATTGTCCCACGCCACGGAGAGACACATGCCCAGCAAGACCGAAAAACTTCTGTCGCTCCTCAACGGCCAGCCCGTCATCCCGGTGCTGAAGATCTCCGATGTCGCCAATGCCGTGCCGCTGGCCCGCGCTCTGGCGCGCGGCGGCCTGCCTGCGATCGAGATCACGCTGAGGACCGCCGACGCGCTGGAAGCGATCCGGCGGGTCGCTGGTGAAGTCGAGGAAGCCATCGTCGGCGCCGGCACCATTCTTGATGCCAGGCAGTTCGAAGAGGCGGCCGCCGCGGGCTCGCGCTTCATCGTCAGCCCCGGCATCACCCGCGAGCTTCTGTCGGCAGCCGCCGCCAGCGATGTTCCGCTGCTGCCCGGTGCGATCACGCCCGGCGAGATCATGGCCGCGCGCGAAGCCGGCCTGCGCTTCCTGAAATTCTTCCCGGCCGAGCAGTCGGGCGGCATCGCTTCGCTGAAGGCCTTCGCCTCGCCGCTCGCCGATGTGAAATTCTGCCCGACCGGCGGCATCTCGGCCAAGAACGCAGCTGACTATCTCAGCCTGCCCAACGTGGTCTGCGTCGGCGGCTCCTGGGTGGCGCCCGACGACCTCGTCAAGGCCGGCAAATGGGACGAGATCGAAGCCTTGGCGCGCGCGGCGAGCAAGCTCACAAAATAAGGCTTTCATGGCGGCATGGAAAAACCCGGCCGACTTGCGTCGACCGGGTTTCCGCCGGATGTTTTTTCCAGGCCTGCCTTGGCTGGATCAGTTGCAGACCCTGACTTCCCTGACCACCCTATGATGATGCTTCCAGGTCGTGACAACCTTGGTCCGGCAGTGCTTCTTCATGTGCATGTGATCGTGGGTCTTGACGACAATGGTTTCGGCCTGCGTAGGGGCGATGGCCGCCGAAGCGGTTGCCAACGCGATGACCGATGCCAGTAGAATCTTCTTCATGGGTATCCCCGGGTTTGAACGAACGAGGGAGAAACCGTTGACGGCCCGAGGCGTTCCACGATCACGGCAATGTCAGGCCGGTGTGATCGGAAGCCGGCGGGCCGCGCGACCGGATCCGGCCACGCAGCAAAAAGCCGCGCTGGTTGCCCGGCGCGGCTTTGTCGATTGGTTTGCCGTCATTTGGTCTGGAAGCGGGCTACCGACATGAACTTGACGGCGTTGCCGGTGAAGCGATTGGCATCGGCCACCTGGCTGCTCGGCTGGAAGCCAGCGGTGTAGACCTCGCTCGGCGGCGTGTGCACGATGCTGTAGGCGTAACCCGGCGCCGTCGTCGCGCTTGAAACGGTGGCGACCTGCTCGCCGCTGGTCAAGGCCCAACGGGCGGCCTGCGGTGCGGCTGCAACCACCATGGCCTTGGGGCCTGGCTTCAGGTCGCGGGCGGTGGCTCTCGATTCCTTGCGCGTCGTCTTGACGCCGGCGCCGATCGCGGCGGCCGGATCGGAACCGACTGGGCGGGCTACGACAGCATCGCGCGGCGATGCGGCGTTGGTGCCCGGATCGTTGAACGCCGAACGCGGCTCGGACCCGGACAAGGAAGCAAGCTGGTAATCGGCCGCACCGACCTGGGCATTGGCCTCGTCGAGCACGGCCTTGACCGCGTCCGGCCTGGCCATCTCGGGCCGTGCCGTCGGCAGCACCGAGAACGCATCGGTCGCGGTCTTGCCTTGGTCGGCCGTCTCGGCCAGCGCCATCAGCACATCCTTGCTGGGCGGCGCAGCCAGAGCGGCCGGCAGCGAATTGTCGGGACGCCATGTCGGCAACGGTATGTTGTTGACCGCGACCTGGGTCGCATCAGCCGAAGCCGTTGCATCGGCCATGCCGAAAGGAACGCTCGCCGGCGCATGCGCGGTCGCCACGGCCTGCTCGGTGGTGGCTGTCGCCTCCGCCATCGCAAAGGGAACATTCTCAGGCTGCTGCGCGCCGACATCGGCTTTCGGCCGCGGTGCGAAATCCGGCAGCGGAATGCTTCGGGCCGGCAATGCCGCGATGATCGTCTCCGGCGTGTCCTGTTCAGGCTCCGGAGCCTGCTGTTCGGTCACCTGCGGAATCTCGGCGCGCCGCGCATTCTCCGGCGCCACGATGGCGATGCCCGGGAGGTTGCTGGTCTTGGCCGCCGCTGCCGGCTTCAGGTTTCTCGCCTTGGGCGGGGGGGCGGCCGAAGCGGTCTCGACATCGGCGCTGTCGTCGGCCTCGTCGTCGCCGCCGCCACCGAAGAAAGCCGACAGGAATCCACCCGATTTCTTGCTGCTGCCGCCGGCACTGGCCATCTCGATGGCCGGCGAGCCTGAACCCTTGCGCGCCTTGTAGGAGGCGAGCGCCTGCTCAAAACCGGGCAGCGGCCTGCCGTCGCTCGGCACATGCAGCGTCTTGCCATTGGGGAACAGGGAGACCAGTTCCTGGCGGCTGATACCGGGCCAATGGCGCACATTGCCGACATCCATGTGGACGAACGGCGAACCGGATGACGGATAGTAGCCGACGCCGCCGCCCTGCATCTTGAGGCCGATGTTGCGCAGCTTCTTCAGCGGCACGCCGGGAATATAGAAATCCATCGCCTTGCCGAGCATGTGCTGGCTCTTCTCGGCCACGCCCCTGCTGCGGCTGCGCAGCATCGAGTTCGTCGACGGCGAGCGATAGCCGCACACGACCTGGATGTAGTCCGTGGCACCTGCTTCCCGATACGCCTCCCAGACGAGATCCAGCAGGCGCGGATCCATCTTGGTCGGCTCGTTGCGACGCCAGTCGCGCAAAATGATGTTGATCTTGCGGAGACCCTCGGGAACGTAGCGGCCGTTGCGCTTGTAGACGATCTCGGCCTTCTCGTGGGTGTGGAGATGATACAGCTTCAGCGACCGTGTTTCGGCGCTGGCTCCGCTCGCAGCCGCGGCAACAAAACCAAAAGCGACAACCAACACTGCCAGCCACTTCGGCCAGACGCTCAAATGATGGTGCCGCCTGTTTGTGTGTCGTTCGATTCTGTTCAAATCAAAAGGCCTTGCAGGCTGCCGTTTGTCCCCGGATTTGTCCAAACGGATGTGGCATTAGCACACCCGAATATCGATCCTAATGGTTAATCATCGCTTATTGAAGCCGAAATGCGGTAACACCGTGGCGATATCCCGTCAAAAATTGTTCACAAGGTTTCTTGGTAAACCGCTGGTTTAGATCGGATTTTCGCCTTCGCCCCAAACACGATCTGTTACCGTTAGCCTTAATGCGTGAACAGAGCTGTCCACGGGACAGCCACAATGCCGCCGAAACGGCGATACAAGGCCCGTTGTGGCATTGCAAGCTGGCGCCGGCCTTGTGGCAAAGCCGGAAGCCGGGCCAAAGCTCAGCCCGGCATCGCCCTTAGGAGGCTAGTCGATCGACGCGGCCTGTCTCCGGATCGATGCCGTGTTCCTTGAGCTTGCGATAGAGCGTCGAGCGGCCGATGCCGAGTCGGCGGGCGACTTCGCTCATCTGTCCGTTGTAGTGATCGATGGCAAGCTTGATCATCTCGAGTTCGACATCGGCAAGTGCCCGCACATTGCCGCGCTCGTCGAGCGCCCGCAACGTGCCGAAGCGAGGCTGCAGCCTTGCCGGCGGATCGAACGCGATTGCCGGGCCGCCCTCGCCGGGCAAGGCTTCGTCATCGCGCGCCTGCAAAGGCAAGGACGGCGACGGCGCGTCGCCATCCACATCGAGGTTGACGGTGCCTTCCACTTGCGCCCGGATCTGCGGGAAGTCCTCGGCGGCAAGCACATCGCCTTCGCAAAGCACCGAAGCGCGAAAGACGGCGTTTTCGAGCTGCCGGATGTTTCCGGGCCAGTCATAGGCCTGCAGCACCGCGAGCGCTGCCGCCGAAATACCTTGCAGGCGACGGTGCGGGTCGGCCGGCGCGACCTTCTCCATGAAATGGGTGACCAGATATGGGATGTCGTCGCGGCGGTCGCGCAGCGGCGGCACGAAGATCGGATAGACGTTCAGCCGGTAGAACAGATCCTCGCGGAACTTGCCGTCCTTGACCTGCTGCAGGAGGTTGCGGTGCGTCGCCGAAATCAGCCTGATGTCGACCCTGACGGTCGAGCGCCCACCGACAGGGTCGACCTCGCCGTCCTGGACCGCGCGCAACAGCTTGACCTGCACGTCGAGCGGCAGGTCGCCGATCTCGTCGAGAAACAGCGTGCCCGAATGCGCTTCGACGAACTTGCCGGTGTGCTTGTCGGTGGCCCCGGTGAACGAGCCCTTCTCGTGACCGAACAGGATCGATTCGACCAGATTGTCTGGAATGGCGCCGCAATTGACGGTGACGAAGGGCTTCGTGCGGCGGTCGCCACTGCCCTGGATGGCACGCGCCACCAGTTCCTTGCCGACGCCGGACTCGCCCTCGATCAGGATCGGGATGTTGGATGCCGCCGCTTTCTGGCCAAGACGGATCACCCTGTCCATGGCCGGGCTGTGCGTGATCATGTCCTTGAAGGTCAGGAGGCCGCCGCGCCGGCGCGATGTGCGCTTGACCTCGCCCTCGACGGCCTCGACCTTGAGCGCATTGCCGATCGATGCCTGCAGCCTGTCGGGAGACGCCGGCTTGACGACGAAATCGAAGGCGCCATGACGCATCGCCGAAACCACGGTCTCGATTCCGCCCTGCGCGGTTTGCACGATCGCCGGCACGTTGATGTCGCGCTCGCGCATTGCCTTCAGCACGCCGATACCGTCGAGACCGGGCATGACCAGATCGAGGATGACCACCGACACCTCGCGGGCGCCGGGCCCATCGAGGATGTCGAGAGCGGCCGCGCCGCCGTCGACCACGATTGCGCTGTAGCCGAACCGCGTCACCGCCGCTTCGAGCAGCCGGCGTTGCACCGGATCGTCATCGACTATGAGTATGGAACCTGTCATGACTGGTGTGACTGCCCGCCCGAGGAATTCTGCCCTGTGGACCATCTTGGCACAGGGTTCTAAATAAGGTTTCAAAAAACCCGGTGAATGAATTCCTTAGGATTTGACCGGCTTCTGGTTTCTCCTTGAACCTTGGCCACGGAAGGTGTCGGCAATGCATAGGGATTCTGGCCACATGATTTCCGCACGGCGGCTGGCGGCGCCGGCGTCGGGTCAAGGCGCGGCCGAGCTGGGCGACTTGCCGGAATGGAACCTTGCCGACCTCTATGCCGGCATGGACGCGCCGGAGCTGAAGCGCGACATCGCCAAGGCCGCCACCGATGCGACCAGTTTCGAGAGCCGCTGGAAGGGTACGCTGGCCGCCGAAGCCGAGCGCGGCGGCGCCGGCAGGCTGGGCGAGGCGCTTGTCGCCTACGAGGCGCTGGAGGAACTGATCGGCCGCATCGTCTCCTATGCGGGACTGGTTTATGCCGGAAACACCGCCGATCCCCAGCGCGCCAAGCTCTATGGCGACATCCAGGAGAAGATGACCGACGCCAGCGCGCACCTTCTGTTCTTCGCGCTCGAACTCAACCTGATCGACGATGCGTCGATCGAAGGCGCGCTCGCCGGCGATCCCGCCTTCGGCCACTATCGGCCATGGGTGCTCGATCTGCGCAAGGACAAGCCTTACCAGCTCGAGGACCGCGTCGAGCAGCTCTTCCACGAAAAGTCGATCACCGGACGCGGCGCCTGGAACCGCCTGTTCGACGAGACGATGACCGACCTTCGCTTCCACATCGACGGCGAGGAACTGACGTTGGAGCCGGCGCTGAACCGTCTGCAGGACGCCGACGGCGAGGTGCGCCGCCGGGCGTCCGAGGCGCTGGCCACGACCTTCCGCAAGAACTTGCGCACCTTCACGCTGATCACCAACACGCTGGCCAAGGACAAGGAGATATCCGACCGCTGGCGTGGCTTCGAGGATATCGCCGATTCACGCCATCTGGCCAACCGCGTCGAGCGCAGTGTGGTGGACGCCTTGGCCTCCGCCGTTCGCGATGCCTATCCGCGCCTCTCGCACCGCTACTACGCGATGAAGGCACGCTGGCTGGGCATGGAGGTGATGAACCATTGGGACCGCAACGCGCCGTTGCCGGATACGCCCCAGGCGATCATCGGCTGGGACGAGGCCAGGAACACCGTGCTGTCCGCCTATCAGCGCTTTTCGCCCGACATGGCCGAGATCGCGCGAACCTTCTTCGACCGCAACTGGATCGACGCGCCGGTGCGGCCCGGCAAGTCGCCTGGCGCCTTCGCGCATCCGACCGTACCGTCGGCGCATCCCTATGTCCTGCTCAACTACATGGGCAAGCCGCGCGATGTGATGACGCTGGCGCACGAGCTTGGCCATGGCGTGCATCAGGTGCTGGCCGGCGGCCAGGGTGCGCTGATGGCCTCGACGCCGCTGACGCTGGCCGAGACGGCATCGGTCTTCGGCGAGATGCTGACCTTCCGCTCGCTGCTCGACCAGACCACCGACCGGCGCGAGCGCAAGGCCATGCTCGCCCAGAAGGTCGAGGACATGATCAACACGGTCGTGCGCCAGATCGCCTTCTATGAATTCGAGCGCAAGGTGCATGCCGAACGCAAGAACGGCGAACTGACCTCCGACAGGCTCGGTCAGTTCTGGCTCGAAGTGCAGGCCGAAAGTCTGGGTCCCGCCATCAAGCTGCGCGAAGGCTACGAGGTGTTCTGGACCTACATCCCGCACTTCATCCATTCGCCCTTTTATGTCTATGCCTATGCTTTCGGCGACTGCCTGGTGAACTCGCTTTACGCGGTCTACCAGAACGCCGAGCGCGGCTTTCAGGACAAGTATTTCGAAATGCTGCGCGCCGGCGGCACCAAACATCATTCCGAGCTTCTGGCGCCCTTCGGGCTCGACGCCACCGATCCCGCCTTCTGGCAGATCGGACTTGGCGTCATCGGTGGCCTGATCGACGAGCTGGAAGCGCTCGACACTTGAAATGCGCCCCCAGGCGTCGCTCTAACAGTTTAGCCGGAATGCATGTTGGGACAGCTCTACTATCGCCCTAAATATCTGTTCTTGAAGTACTCTCCACCGAAGTTTTCCGATAGCTTTCCACAAGCTCTATGATAGCCTTCGCTCCAAGCTCAGCCGGAGCGCATGCGGATCGGCGAGGAGAAATCTCAGCCGGCCGTGGCGCTCAGGCGAACGCGACAACGGCCGTTGGCCATGGGCAAGCAAAGCCGATCGCCGACAGCTCGAACCGAAGCCGGCTGTTCTGCTTACCGCGGAACCACCAAGAGTAGTCCTTCGCCGAAGATCATGACCCACGGCAGACGGATCTGACTGGAGAGAGACAATGGGCACTTTTTTCTACGTGGTCCTGGCGTTCCTGATAGGCGTATTGGTCGGCTGGTTCCTTTGGGGGCGCCTGCGCGGTGAACTCGACAGCTTGCGCGGCGATCTCGACCGTACACGCAGCGAACGCGACAGGCTGCGCACCGACAGCGACCGCCTGACCGGCGAACTCGATGCATGCGGCAAGACCCGCGCCGACCTTGAGCGCCGGCTGCGCGAAGCGTCGGCCGCACCTGCCGCCGGAAGCAGCGCGGCAAAACCGGCAAGCCAGGCGCCGGCGGCCCTGATGTCGACCCCCGCGACGGCCAAATCCGCCACCACAAAGCCCGCGACGGCCAAACCGGCCGCTGCGAAAGCGGTCTCTGCCAAGGCGGTCCCTGCCAAGCCGGCGGCGAAACCCGCCGCCACCAAAACCTCGGCTCCAGCCAAATCCGCAACGAGCAAGCCTGCAACAGTCAAGCCTGCAACAGCCAAACCAGCATCCGGAAAGCCCGACAATCTGCGTCGGCTGATCGGTATCGGTCCGGTCAATGAGAAACTGCTCAAGGCACAAGGCGTCACCAGCTTCGCCCAGATCGCGTCCTGGACAGCGGCCGATATCAAACGGATCGAGGACGTCATGAATTTCGATGGCCGCATCGCGCGCGAACGCTGGATCGAGCAGGCCAAGCTGCTCGCCGCCGGCAACGAGAAGGAATTCGCCAAGCAGTTTCCAACAGCCGGAACCTCCAGCAACAGCTGATCGCCAGGCACGACCTGAAGATTGCAAGCGGCGGCGCCATATCGGCGTCGCCGTTTGCTCTTGGTTCCTGAGTTGGCCCAAAGGTCGGCTTTAAGAGGCAGCGTGCCGTTCCCTCGATTGCGCGCGGGCGGCACCCCATATAGAGCGGTTGATGGCTTCATTGACCGCAGCATTCGGTGCCCATGTCCCTGCCCGCCGCAATTTTTCGCAATGACAAAAGCGCGCGCCAGCTCGTTTTCGACCGGCCGGCCGATATCATCGTGGCGCACGATGCAGGCGATTTCGGGCCGGCTCTGGAAGCAGCACAAGCCGCGCATGATGCAGGCAAATGGCTTGCCGGCTATTTCTCGTATGAGGCGGGCTACCTGCTCGAACCCAAGCTCGTTCCCCTGCTGCCGAACGGACGCCGCGCTCCACTCGTGTGCCTCGGGGTTTTCGATGCCCCGGTCGAACAGGCGGTGCCGCCGCGCAATACGGCGGCGACCAATGGCCCGATCTTCGACGCCCGTGCGACGTGGTCGCCCGAGGATTATGAAAAACGCTTCTCGCGGCTGCACCAGCACATCCGGCAAGGTGATTGCTACCAGGGCAATCTGACCTTTCCCGTGCATGCGCAATGGTCAGGCGAGCCGCTGGCCGCCTTCGATGCGTTGACTGAACGTCAGCCGGTGAAATATGGCGCGCTGATCGCGCTCGGTGAACCCATCGTGCTGTCGCGCTCGCCTGAACTGTTCTTCGAGATCGACGCCGAGGGCATGATCGAGACGCATCCGATGAAGGGAACGGCGCCGCGCGGCGCCACCAAAGCCGAAGACGAACGGCAGAAGATCTTCCTGCGCAATGACGAGAAAAACCAGGCCGAAAACCGGATGATCGTCGATCTCCTGCGCAACGATATCTCGCTGATCAGCGAGGTGGGCACGCTGGACGTGCCGGCGCTGTTCCGCATCGAGACTTACCCGACCGTGCATCAGATGGTGAGCGACGTCAGGGCCAAATTGCTGCCGGGTCTCTCTATCCGCCAGATCTTTGCGGCGCTGTTTCCTTGCGGTTCGATCACCGGCGCGCCTAAGATCCGTGCCATGGAGATCCTGCGCGACCTGGAAGGCACGCCCCGCGATGCCTATTGCGGCGCCATAGGCTGGATCGCGCCCGGCGGCCCGATGCGCTTTTCCGTGGCGATCCGCACCATCTCGCTCTTTTCGGGCGGCGAGGCCGTCTACAATGTCGGAGGCGGCGTCGTCTTCGATTCGACGGCGCAGGAGGAGTATCAGGAGTGTCTGCTGAAAGCGCGCTTCGCGACGGGAACACCGCCGACTTTCAGTTGATCGAGACCATGCGCTGGGAACCCGGCTCGGGCTTCCTGCGCTTCGATCGTCATCTTGCGCGCCTCTATGGCTCGGCGGCGGAACTCGGCTTCCGCTGTGATCCAGGCACGGTCGGCGAGGCGCTGAGCAGCGCGGTCGGCGGTTCCGGCGTTGCCATGCGCACGCGCCTCGTCCTGTCGCACGATGGCGAGGTGACGGCCTCTGCGCAGCCTTATGAACCGCTCGCCGCCGACAAGGTCTGGATGCTGCGGCTGGCGCGGACGAGGCTCGATTCGAACGACACGCTGCTGCGCCACAAGACCAGCCGGCGACAGCTTTACACGCGTGCCCGTGCCGAACACCTCATCACGCAGGCCGACGAGGTGCTTATGGCCAACGAGCGTGGCGAGATCTGTGAAGGCACGATCACCAATGTCTTTGCCGATCTCGGCGACGGCGTGCTGGCGACGCCCCGGCTCGATTGCGGCCTGCTGCCTGGCGTATTGCGCGCGCAGCTTCTGGATGAAGGCCGCGCCCGCGAAGCGATCTACAGCTTGGACGATCTGAAATCCGCCAAGTCCCTGTTCGTCGGCAATTCGCTGCGCGGACTGATCCCGGCAAGACTGACCTGAGACATGACGTCCCCAAAACATACGCTGCCCACCCACACGCCCTATGACGGCTCGTCGAAACTGTTCAGCATCGGGCTGAAGCCGCTCGACCCGGCGGCCTGGATCGAGGTCGACGGCCATCTGCTGCCGTATCTCGCCGAAAAGCACCGGCTCTATGCCGAAATCCCAGAGCGCATTTTCGTCGAAGAGGACGGCACGCGCGACGCCCAGCAGGAAGTGCTCGACTTGCTCGCTGCGCATCTCCTGGAGAGGTTCCCCGAAACCCATCGGCTCGGCGGATCAGGCGTCGAGGTGGCGGGCGCGGCGAGCCGTCTGCCTGCTTCCCTCGCCGATGCGCCGCTGGCCAAAGCCTCACTGCTCGTCCAGGAAGACCTGATCCTGATGCGCAGCAGTGACAGCGGCTGGCGGCTGGTCGCCGGCTCGCTCTGCTTTCCCTCCTCCTGGTCGCTCCTGGAAAAGTTCGGCAAGCCGCTGCAGGACATCCACGCGCCGGTGCCGGGTTTCGGCCCTGGCACGCGTCCGGCGGAACTCATCAACCGGATGTTCGATGGCCTCCAGGGGCAGGCCGTCGAACGCTACAACTGGTCGATCCAGTCCGACAACGCGCTCTACCATCCGCTCTCCGACCTGCAGCGCATCGACCGCGCCACCAACCGGCCGTCGCGCTTTCCCGATGGCGACATCGACGCCCATGCCTTCATTCGCGTCGAGCGGCAAACCCTGCGCAAACTGCCTGTTTCACGCGATATCCTGTTCACCATCCGCATCCATCTCGACCCGCTCGCCGTGCTGGCCAGGCACCCTGATCGGGCGAAGCTCGCGGTGTCTTTCGCCGCCCAGCTCGAAGCACTCGATCTCGCCCAGCTCGACTACAAGGGCCTGACATCGGACCGCGACCGGCTGATGACGGTCCTTAACCACATGGCCAATGACGACTGATCGCTGGTTGGCGCTTTTCGCTGGTTTGTGACAATGATCTGTGATGTAGCGCATGGCCGCCGGGCAAAGATGCCCGGTTTTGTGTGTGCGTTTTCCCAGTTTCCTGGGCTTTGAAGGAGTGCTCGATAAAATGGCGAATGAAAACTGGCCCGTTTACGGTGAGATCAGCGGCCCTGTCGTGATGATCGGCTTCGGCTCGATTGGCCGGGGAACGCTGCCGCTGATCGAACGCCATTTCAAGTTCGACAAGTCGCGCATGACGGTTATCGATCCGCGCGACACCGACCGCAAGCTGCTCGACGAGCGCGGCATCACCTTCGTCCAGGAAGCGGTGACCGAGAAGAACTACAAGAAGCTCCTGACCCCGCTTCTGACCAATGGCGGCGGCCAGGGCTTTTGCATCAACCTGTCGGTTGATACCGGCTCGGTGGACCTGATGCGGCTCTGCCGCAAGCTCGGCGTGCTCTACATCGACACCGTCGTCGAGCCGTGGCTCGGCTTCTATTTCGACGCCAAGGCCGATAACGCCAGCCGCACCAATTACGCGCTGCGCGAGTCGCTGCTCAAGGAAAAGCACGACAAGCCCGGCGGCGCCACGGCGGTCTCCACCTGCGGCGCCAATCCAGGCATGGTCTCGTGGTTCGTCAAGCAGGCGTTGGTCAATCTCGCCACCGATCTTGGCCTGGAGTTCTCGGAGCCCGCGCAGGACGACCGCGAGGGCTGGGCCAAGCTGATGAAGAAGGCAGGCGTCAAGGGCATCCACATCGCCGAACGCGACACCCAGCGCACCAAGAAGCCGAAACCGATGGATGTGTTCTGGAACACATGGTCGGTCGAAGGCTTCATCTCCGAGGGCCTGCAGCCCGCGGAACTTGGCTGGGGCACACACGAGACATGGATGCCGAAGAACGCCAAGAAGCACAAGCACGGCTCGAAGGCAGCCATCTACCTGGAGCAGCCGGGCGCCAACACGCGCGTGCGCTCGTGGTGCCCGACGCCCGGCGCGCAATACGGCCTGCTGGTGACGCATAACGAGGCGATCTCTATCGCCGATTTCTTCACCGTGCGTTCGAAGAAGGGCAAGGTGCATTACCGCCCGACCTGCCACTATGCCTATCATCCCTGCAACGACGCGATGCTGTCGCTTGACGAGATGTTCGGCGCCGCCGGCAAGCCTCAGCCGGTGCATCATGTGCTCGACGAGAACGAGTTGATCGACGGCGTCGACGAACTCGGCGTGCTGCTCTACGGCCACGACAAGAATGCCTACTGGTACGGCTCGCAGCTGTCGCTCGCCGAGGCGCGCAAGCTGGCCCCCTACCAGAATGCCACCGGCATGCAGGTCACCTCGGCGGTGCTCTCGGGCATGGTCTGGGCGCTGGAGAATCCCGAGGCCGGCATCGTCGAAGCCGACGAGATGGACTACAGGCGGTGCCTGGAAGTGCAGTCCCAGTATCTCGGACCGGTCAAGGGCTACTACACCGACTGGACGCCGCTCGATAACCGTCCCGGCCTGTTCCCGGAAGACCTCGACCGGAACGACCCGTGGCAGTTCCGCAACATCCTTGTGCGATAGCAGCACCGCCCACCTGCCTCACTGCCTTGCAATCGCCCGGAAATCGGGCGATTGAAGGGATGCGGACCATAGCGATACGTATTCATCTGGACGCACGTCGCTCTGGAAACTTGGATGCACGCCTCGTGCTTGTCGAAAATCGATTTCCGATTTTTGGGCCGAAGCGAGAGGAGAGGATTTTCACATGATCATTGCGCGCAAAATTCTTTCGATGAGCGTGGCGGGTGCCATTGCGGCGATGCTCGCCGCCTGTGCGACCAGCGGCCCCGATCAACCGCCGATGGCAGCGGCGCCGAAAGGCGTCGAGGGCTCGTGGATCGACGCCAAGGGCACCGGCCTGTCGACCTTCACCGGCGGCACCTTCACGACGGTAGCCACCGACACCGGCCAGAAGCTTGCCGACGGCAGCTACACGATGACCGGCGCCACATCGGTGCAGATCAACGGCACCTCGCTGATCCGCCAGACCGCGGTCAGCTTCAACTGCCTGATGGTGTCGACAAGCCAGCTCAACTGCACGAGCTCCAGCGGTCAGAATTTCGTGCTGACAAGGCGCGTCTGAACCCACGACCATTCGTTTTCCAAGGACGGCGGCTGGTTGGCCGCCGTCCTTTTTTGTGCCGGCAAAGGGTCCCGGATTCCGCTTGCGTCATCCGGAACGCGATGGGAACATGGCCAAAGCGCCGGCTGTTATGTTCCAGTCAAGCAAGAGCGCTAATGGCCTCTGATCAGCTTTCCGGGAGACGAAGATGAAGAAGCTTGCCGCCATTGCAGCCCTGTCAGCCTCAGCCCTCGGCCTGTCGGCCGGCGCGTCCTTTGCCGACTACACGCTGAACATCCTGCATATCAACGACTGGCACAGCCGCATCGAAGGCAACAACAAATATGAATCGACCTGCTCGGCGGACGAGGAGACCAAGGGCGAGTGCATCGGCGGCGCGGGCCGGCTGATCACCGCGATTGCCCAGGAACGCAAGAAGCTGGAAGGCCAGAACGTGCTGCTGCTCAGCGCCGGCGACAATTTCCAGGGCTCGCTGTTCTACACGACCTATAAGGGCAAGGTCGAAGGCGAATTCCTCAACGACATGAAGTTCGATGCCATGGCCCTCGGCAACCATGAATTCGACGACGGCGAGGCCGCCTTGGCGCCGTTCCTCGACATGATCAAGTTCCCCGTGCTCGGCGCCAATGTGAAGGCCAACGCGCAATCCAAGCTCGGCGACCGCGTCAAGCCATCTGTTGTCGTCGAGGTCGGCGGCCAGAAGATCGGCATCATCGGCGCGATCACCAACGACACGCCGGACCTCGCTTCGCCGGGTCCCAACGTCGCCATCGAGGACGACGTCAAGTCGATCACTGCCGAAGTCGAGAAGCTCAAGGGCGAAGGCGTCAACAAGATCATCGCCGTGACCCATATCGGCTACAAGCGCGAACGCGACGTCATCGCCAAGATCCCGGGCGTCGATGTCGTCGTCGGCGGCCACAGCCATTCCCTGCTGTCGAACACCGACCCGAAGGCGGAAGGCCCCTACCCGACGATGGTCGACAATCCGGACGGCTACAAGGTGCCGGTGGTGCAGGCGGCCTCCTATTCGAAATATCTCGGCGAGTTCAAGGTGGTGTTCGACGACAATGGCGTCGTCAAATCGGCCAGCGGCGACCCGATCTATCTCGACAAGTCGATCACCCCCGACCCGGCCGTGCTCGCCCGCATCAAGGAGCTTGGTGCGCCGATCGAGGCGTTGAAGAACAAGGAAGTGGCCGAAACCACCGACGTCATCGACGGCAGTCGCGAGAGCTGCCGCACCCGCGAATGCGCGATGGGCAATCTCGTCTCCGACGCCATCCTCGACCGCGTCAAGGGACAGGGCGTCGAGATCGTCATCTCCAATGGCGGCGGCCTGCGCGCCTCGATCGACAAGGGCACCGTCACCATGGGCGAGGTGCTGACCGTGCTGCCCTTCCAGAACACGCTGGCGACCTTCCAGATTTCGGGCAAGGATCTGGTGGCCGGCCTCGAGGGGGGTCTCAGTCAGGTCGAGGACGGCGCCGGGCGCTTCCCCCAGGTCGCCGGCCTGAAATATTCCTTCGACAAATCCGTTGCGCCCAATGCCGGCCGGGTCAAATCGGTGGAGGTCTTGGAAGGCGGTGCATGGACGCCGATCAAGCCGGACAAGGACTATCTGGTCGCCACCAACAACTATGTTCGCCAGGGCGGCGACGGCTACAAGATCTTCGCCGACAAGGCCAGGAATGCCTACGACTACGGCCCCGGCCTCGAACAGGTGGTTGCCGACTATCTCGGCGCCCACCGGCCCTACACGCCGAAGCTCGACGGCCGCATCACCGAAATAGCCGCGACCGTCGCCGCGGCGCCTGCGGCCCCGGCAAGCGATCCGGCCAAGCCAGCCGAAGCAGCCCCGGCCACCCCGGCGCCCGCACCGGCTGAAGCCGCCAAGCCTGCCGAAGCGGCACCGGCAATGCCTGAATTGCCGGCCAACTCGGGCGATATCGCCAACACACCACCGGCCATATCGACGGAAGGAGCACCTCCCCCGCCAGCGCAACCAGCCGCGCCGGCACCGGCCGAGCCGGCAAAGCCTGCTGAGGCCGCGCCAGCGGAAGCCAGCCATGTCATCGTTGCCGGCGACACCTATTGGGATTTGGCCAAGAAAGCCTATGGCGACGGCGCCAGGTGGAAGGTCATTTCGGGCGCCAACAAGGGCTACGAACCCCGCCGGCTTCCTGTCGGCGCAACCCTGACCATCCCGCCGAAATAGCTCGCTTATATGCCTGAATGACACCGCCCGTCCGAAAACCGGACGGGCGTCCTGTTTTCGGGCTAATGCATGTCGCTCAAAAGTGACCTCGGTTTTGGGAGAACGACATGCATAAAAACAAAGACTTAAAGCGGGCCGTCTGAATCCATTCGGACAATCCGCTTTAAGGTGCGGCCAGACGCTGCATTGAATGCGCGCGCAAGATGGTTAGGTTCGCGTCTCCCGGAGAACCCTTATGACGCTTCCCACCCCTGCCGATCCCAAGGTCGCAAAAGCGCTCGGCCCGTTGCCCGCTGGGCATCCGCCGGTCAAGGCGGGCAAGATCGGCGTCATGCTGGTCAATCTGGGCACGCCCGATGGCACCGATTTCAAGCCGATGTGGCGGTATCTGCGTGAATTCCTGTCCGATCCGCGCGTCATCGAGCTCAACAGGGCGATCTGGTATCCGATCCTCTATGGACTTGTGCTCACCACGCGCCCCAAGAAGTCCGGCGCCAATTACGCCCGGATCTGGAACCGGGAAAAGAACGAGTCGCCGCTGCGCACCTACACCCGTGCCCAGGCCGAAAAGCTGGCCGAAGCGCTGCGCGACCTGCCTGATGTCGTCGTCGACTGGGCGATGCGCTACGGCAATCCTTCGACTGCAAGCATTGCCCAGCGTCTGGCCGACCAGGGCTGCGATCGCATTCTTTCGTTTCCGCTCTATCCGCAATATTCGGCGACGACCACGGCAACAGCCAACGACCAGCTGTTTCGCGCGCTGATGAAGATGCGCCGCGCGCCGGCCGTCCGCAGCGTGCCGCCCTACTATGACGAGCCGGTCTATATCGAGGCGCTGGCGCGTTCGATCGAACGGCATCTGGCGACGCTGGATTTCGAGCCGGAGGTGGTCATCACCTCCTATCACGGCATTCCAAAACCCTATTTCGAGAAGGGCGATCCCTATCATTGCCACTGCCAGAAGACGACGCGGCTGTTGCGCGAACGGCTCGGCTGGGATGACAAGAAACTGATCATCACCTTCCAGTCGCGCTTCGGCGCGCAGGAATGGCTGCAACCCTATACCGACAAGACGGTGGAGAAACTCGCACAGGACGGCGTCAAGTCGATCGCCGTCGTCAATCCCGGCTTTTCCGTCGACTGCATCGAGACGCTGGATGAGATCGGCCGCGAGGCGGCCGAAACCTTCCACCATGCCGGCGGCAAGAATTTCGCCCATATCCCTTGCCTCAACGACAGCGCGGAGGGGATGGCGGTGATCGAGGCGATGGTGCGGCGCGAACTGTCTGGCTGGGTCTAGGAGAAATTCCAGGAAAAGTGTGAAACGGTTTTCCCGGGAAAAGCGAATAGCGCTTTCCCTTGGGAATTTCGTCAACGGGAGTTAGAGCAGCTCGCCGCTCTAACTCCGGAACAACACAAGCTCCGGGGCGTTAAGGCGCGCCGCCGGAGAATGCGATGTCCCGCAAACTCGACCTCAGAACTGGCCAGCCCGTCTGGTCAGCCTATCGCGCGCCTGCGGTGCCGACGGACGGCCTGGTCCGGGACGTCAAGGCAGATGTGCTGGTCGTCGGCATGGGCATCAGCGGCGCCATGATGGCCGAGGCGCTGACGGCCGATGGCCATCGGGTGATCTGTATCGACCGGCGCGGTCCGCTGAAGGGCTCGACGGCCGCAACCACCGCACTGGTGGCATTCGAAATAGACCAGCCTCTCTCCACGCTCTCGAAGATGGTCGGCAGAGCCTCGGCGCAGCAGGCCTGGCGGCGCTCGCGGCTCGCCGTCTCCAATCTCGCCGGACGCATCGCCGAACTCGGCATCAACTGTGGCCTGAGCCGGGCGCCGTCGCTCTATCTGTCTGGCACGATACTTGGTCCGTCGGAACTGCGCGACGAGGCCAAGGCACGGCGGCTAGCCGGCATCGCCGCGACCTATCTGACGCCGGCGCCGCTGGCGGAGACATTCGGCATCGACCGCGAAGGCGCCATTCTCAGCCACGGCAACATCGCGCTCGACCCGCGTAAGCTGACGGCTGGGCTGCTGCTGAAATCCCTTCAGCGCAAGGCTCGCTTCTACGCCCCCGTCGAAGCGACAGTGATCGAGGATAGCGCCGAAGCTGTTGTCGTCGCGACCAGGGATGGCCCGACCATAACCGCGCGACATGTTGTTCTGGCCACCGGCTACGAACTTGTGGAGATCGTGCCGGCCGCGGCCCACCGGATCATCTCGACATGGGCGATCGCAACATGCCCGCAACCGCGAAAGCTCTGGCCGGACGCAGCGTTCATCTGGGAAGCGTCGGAGCCGTATCTGTATATGCGCACGACGATCGACGGCCGGGTCATTTGCGGCGGCGAGGACGAGGATTTTGTCGACGAAGCGCGGCGCGACGAGCTGATCGCCGACAAGAGCACACGCATCGCCGAGGAGCTCGGCCTGGTATTTCCGCATCTCGACACCAGGCCCGATTTTGCCTGGACCGGTTCGTTCGGCACCACAACCACCGGCCTGCCCTATATCGGCGCCATTCCCCGCCACCCGCGCATCTATGCAGTGATGGGCTACGGCGGCAACGGCATCACCTTCTCGCAGATCGCTTCCGAGATTGTCCCGGCTTCGATCAACGGGCTGGAGGACACGGATGCAAGATTGTTTGCCTTCAACCGCTGATCGCACCCGCAAACAATCCGTCATCACCTGATTGTAACGCATCTGAAACACACTTAAGTCTTTGGTGAAGTCGGCCGCGCGAGAATGGCTTGTGCGGCCTTCGCCTGAGGGAGAGCCAAATGGATTTCAGTGGTTTCGATATTGCGGTTGGTGCACTTGCCCTTCTGGTATTGGTGCTGCTGATCAAAGGCATCAGGACAATCCCGCAAGGCTACAACTATACGGTGGAGCGCTTTGGCCGTTACACCAAGACACTGAGCCCGGGTCTCAATTTCATTTACCCGTTCATCGACCGCATCGGCGCCAAGATGAACATGATGGAGCAGGTGCTCGACGTTCCAAGCCAGGAAATCATCACCCGCGACAACGCCATCGTCGGTGTCGACGGCATCGCCTTTTTCCAGATCCTCAACGCCGCTCAGGCCGCCTACCAGGTTTCCGGCCTGCAGAACGCCATCCTCAATTTGACGATGACCAACATCCGTACCGTCATGGGTTCGATGGATCTCGATGAACTCCTGTCGAACCGCGACGCCATCAACGAGCGCCTGCTGCGCGTCGTCGATGAAGCGGCCCACCCGTGGGGCATCAAGATCACCCGCGTCGAAATCAAGGACATCAACCCGCCGGCCAACCTTATCGAATCGATGGGCCGGCAGATGACCGCGGAACGCAACAAGCGCGCCCAGATCCTTGCCGCCGAAGGCCTCAAGCAGTCGCAGATCCTCGAGGCCGAAGGCCGCAAGGAAGCCGCCTTCCGCGATGCCGAGGCGCGCGAGCGTTCGGCCGAGGCGGAGGCCCGCGCCACCCAGGTGGTGTCGGAAGCGATCTCCAAAGGCGATGTGCAGGCGCTGAACTACTTCGTCGCCCAGAAATACACCGAAGCGTTGGGCAAGATCGGCACCGCGACCAACAGCAAGATCGTGCTGATGCCCTTCGAGGCATCGTCGCTGATCGGTTCGCTCGGCGGCATTGGCGAGATCGCCAAGGAAGTCTTCCGCAGCGAAGGCACGACCGGCTCGCAGAGGCAGGCCGCGCGCCCGCCGGTCGTTCGCCCAACCGACAACTGAGGTCGAAACCAATGATCGACCGCATCGTTTCCGAACTCGGCCCGTGGAACTGGATGGTTCTCGGTTTCGTCCTGCTGGTGATGGAAATCATCGCGCCGGGTATCTTCATGCTGTGGATCGGCATCGCCGCGCTGATCATCGGCGCTGTGTCGCTGCTGATCTGGGACACCGGCTTCTGGACATGGCAGGTCCAGGTCCTCGCCTTCCTAGCGCTGTCGCTGGTCTCGGCGTATGTCGGCAAGAAGCTGGTCGGCAGCCGCAACGACCCGACCGATCAGCCGCTGCTCAACCGGCGCGGCGCGCAAATGGTCGGCAGGATGGCGACACTTGCCGAACCGATCCGTGACGGGCGCGGCCGCATCAAGCTGGGCGACACACTGTGGCGTGTCTCCGGCCCTGACCTGCCGGCCGGCACGCAAGTGCGCGTGACGGGTGCGGCCGATACGGATCTGGAACTGACCGTCGAGGCGGTCTGAACTCTGGAAACCCGCCGCTTGGACAAGGTGTGTTGAGATTCAGGTCAGGCCGAGTCGAAAACGGTGGGTTCCGAGAACCGGAGCGGAGCGTACTTTTCGTACGTGAGCACCGGAAGCGCAGGAAACCGTCGTTTGCAGGCCGGCATCACCTGAACATCGACGCGCCTTAGGCGGCGCCGATACGCAGCAGATCATGCAGGTGGATGAGGCCGACTGGTTTCCGGCCCTCCACCACCATCAGGCTGGTGATGGCTGAATTGTTGATCGTCTGCAGCGCCGTTGCCACCAGCGTGTCCGGCGTCGCGGTCTTCGGACCTCTTGTCATCACCTGATCCACCGTCATCGCCAGCAGATTGCTGCCGATGTGACGGCGGATGTCGCCATCGGTGATGATGCCGACCAGCGCACCGTCGACATCGGTGATCGCGACGCAGCCAAACCCTTTGCGCGACAGTTCCAGGATCGCGTCCTGCATGCCGGTGCCCGCAACCACCAGCGGCAGCCTGTCGCCGACATGCATGATCTCGCGGATCTGCGTCAGGTTGGCGCCGAGCTGGCCGCCCGGGTGAAAGGTGCGGAAATGGTCCGGCGTGAAGCCGCGTGCTTCGAGCAGCGCGATCGCCAGCGCGTCGCCCATCACCAGTTGCAGCAGCGTCGATGTCGTTGGCGCCAGGCCGTGCGGACAGGCCTCCGGAGCGCGCGGCAAAAGCAGCACCACGTCCGCCGCCCGCGCCAGCGCCGATGTCTCTCCGGCGGTGATGGCGATCAGCGGAATGGAAAAGCGCCTGGAATAGGCGACGATGCCCATCAGTTCCTTGCTTTCGCCCGACCACGACATGGCGATGATGGCGTCGTCCCTGGCGATCATGCCGAGATCGCCGTGGTTGGCTTCGGCGGGATGGACAAAGAAAGCCGGCGTGCCGGTCGAGGCCAGCGTCGCGGCGATCTTCGAACCGATATGGCCGCTTTTGCCGACGCCGGTGACGATGAGCCGGCCTTCAATCCCCGAGATCATCTCGACCGCCTGGGCGAAAGGCGCGGCCAGCCCATTCTCCAGCGCCTCGGCGAGGGCTGCGACACCAGCCTGTTCTGTCGCCACCGTCCTCAGCGCCGAAGCGATCGAGGCTTGCCTGTCCAAAGGCTTCTTATCCAGGGATCCCGCATGCATGGCTGATGCGATTAGCGCTTTGCCGGCGCGCTGTCCAACGGAAATGGCCCCAGGCATATCGCCCAAACGTGTGCGGTGGTTTCAGACGACGGCAGGCGAGAAACGCACGCGGTATGAATCCCTTTGGAAATCAGCGCTTCAGGCAGCTGACGGGCCGCTGCCTCAACCCTCCGTTAACCATCCCCATTTACGGTTCGGTAAGTATGGCGCGCGTGCGCCGCGCAAGCAGTGGTGGCGATGTCCGGGGTCCAGCCAGAAAATTCGACGGGACGTGGAGGCAAGGCGGTCTGCGCCTTGCTGCTGGCAACCAGCATGTTTGCCTTGCTGCGCCCAACGGCGCTCCATGCCCAGGAAACCGAACTGCGCGGCGAAGTTTCGGAATCGGCGATCCTGTCCGACCAGCAGCGCAAGGCGAGACAGCTGGCCTTGGCAGCGCAGGGTCAACAGCCGGCCAACGCCGCGCAGGACAATGCGCCGGCCCGCACCTATCTGCCGGCCAGCGCCGGTGCCGTGCCTGACGACGCTGACACTGGCGACGCCACCGCGACCGGCAGCCTCTTTGACCCGCCGGCAGCCACTGACGACACGTCCGCCAACACTGCGGCGCCGCCCAAGCCTCGCCGCCGCTCATCGAGCGCCAGGCAGAATGCGGCTGACCAGGCCAAGGACAGGGCTGCCGACAAGTCGAAAAAGAAGAAGAAATCGACGGCCGACACCTCCGACATCACCGCTTCCACGACCGCCTCCACGACGGACGCCACCGATGCTGCAGAGACCGATGCGGACACGGCCAACCGCCGCGCACTCACCATCGACAGCGCCGACAGGCAGAAGCTCGACCCAGGAGCGGAGCGTACGGACGCCATCGAAGGCCAGAAGAAGAAGCTGGAGGATGATCCGTTTGCCGCCACCGGCATCAAATGGGGCTCCTTCGTCATCCGGCCGACGATCGAACAGGGCCTGACCGCCACCTCGAACGGCGATTCGAGCAGTGCAGGCAAGTCGGCGCTGCTGTCCGAGACGGCGCTGCGCTTTTCCGCCGCCTCCGACTGGCGCGAGAACTCCGCTACGATCGACGGCTATGGCCTTTTTCGCGAGACCGTCTCGGGTTACCCGGTTCACGACGAGCAAGGCCGCATCGAAGGCCAGCTCAATGTCGATCTCGACAATGAATTGCGCGCCATCGCCAAGCTCGGCTACGAGGCCGTGCCGGAATCGGCATCATCGCCTGATGCCATTGCAGGCGTCAGCAAGCAGCCGCTGCGGCAGACCATCGATGGCAGCCTGGCCGTCGAAAAGCATCTCGGCAAGATGCAGTACACCTTGACCGGCGCGGTCTCGCACGACTTCTACGGCGACGCCAAGCTCTCGGACGGCACCTCGCTGTCGCAGAAGGATCAGGACTCGACGCTCTACACGGCGACGTTGCGCACCGGCTACGAGATCTCCCCCGCCCTGACCCCCTTCACCGAAATCGAGGTCGGCCGCCGGACCTATGATCAACGCATCGACAATGAAGGCTTCGAGCGCTCGTCGACGCGGCTCGGCGCCCGCGCCGGCCTTGCACTCGACATGGGTGAGAAGCTGTCGGGCGAATTCTCGGCCGGCTGGCTCAGGGAAGCGATCGACGACAAAAACCTTGATGCGATCTCGGGTGCCACCGTCAACGCCGACCTCAAATGGTCACCCGAGCGCGGCACCATAATCGGCCTGACCGGGCGGACCACCGTCGAGCCCACGACCACATCGGGCGAGAGCGGCGATATCCTCTATTCCGGTCGCCTGACAGGCGAACGCCAGATTCGCGCCAACCTCACCGCCAACGCGGCTCTGGGTCTCGACTGGCGTGATTACATCGGCATCGACGGCCATGACAGGGTGTTGAGCGCCGAGGCCGGCCTGACCTGGTGGCTGAACCGCTACGCCGGCCTGACCACAAGAGTGAGGAGCGAGAAACTGACCAGCAACCTGCCGGGCCGGGACTACACCGCCAACAGCATCTTCCTCGGCGTCAAGGTGCAGCGCTGAACGGCCGCACCAACGACATCCGGCCGCTCGCTAGGATGTTTTAAAACGCAGCGCCACGGCGCTCTGACGGCTTCAGCTCGTCGAGAAGCGTGCGGATGACGCCCGCCATGTTCTCGTTCATGTCGCTGCGCCACAGCGCGAAGGCGACATTGGCCTCGACAAAACCCTCCGGCGATCCGCAGTCGAACGTGCGGCCTCGATAGTGGTAGCCGTAGAAAGGCTGCTGCTTTTCCAGCTTCAGCATGGCGTCGGTGAGCTGGATCTCGTTGCCGGCGCCTTTTTCCTGACCTTCTAGGATCTTGAAGATCTCCGGCTGCAGGATGTAGCGGCCGTTGATGTACAGGTTGGACGGCGCGGTGCCGGCCTTCGGCTTTTCCACCATCTCGGTGATACGGAAGCCGTGATGCGTGTCCTCGCCGCGGCCGACGATGCCGTATTTGTGGGTTTCGGCGGGATCGCATTCCTGCACCGCGATGATGTTGTTGCCGGTCTCCTCGTAGAGCTCGACCATTGCCTTCGTGCAGCTCTTCTCCGACTGCATGATCATGTCAGGCAACAAAAGCGCGAAGGGCTCGTCGCCGACGAGCTCGCGGGCGCACCAGACGGCGTGGCCAAGTCCCATCGGCACCTGCTGGCGTGTGAAACTGGTCTGCCCCGGCGCCGGCTGCAGCCGCTGCAGGCGGGCGAGCTGGTCGTCCTTGCCGCGCTGGGCCAGCGTGTCATAGAGTTCGAACTGGATGTCGAAATGATCCTCGATGACGGCCTTGTTGCGACCGGTGACGAAGATGAAATGCTCGATGCCGGCCTCGCGCGCCTCATCCACCACATACTGGATCACCGGCCGGTCGACGACGGTCAGCATTTCCTTGGGGACAGCCTTGGTGGCCGGAAGAAACCGTGTGCCGAGACCGGCGACCGGGAAGACTGCCTTGCGAACTCTCTTCATGCTTTCAATTATCCGTTTGAGGGCCAGCTCCGCAATCCCCGTTTCAAGACATTTTCACGCCGGAATTGGGGATTACTGGGAAACTGAGGGGAACGTCCACCGGTAAAGCTTCGAAGCGTCTTTTCGTTCCCGGTGGCACCTATGGTAAACTAATTCCTAACCTGGTTCGGCGATGAATGGTCTTTCCTGAGACAGAGAAGGAGGAAAAGATGTCCGTTCGCAATGCCGCAAAAATTTTTACCAGCGTCATGGCGGCAGCCAGCCTATCGCTCGCTCTGCTGATGCCTGGCCCCGCTTTCGCCGATGCCGGCTTCCGGCAATGGGTCGCCGGCTTCCGCGCCACCGCCGTGCAGAGCGGCGTTTCCGGCGCCCTCTACGACCAGGCCTTCAGGAACATCAGGGATATCGATCCCGTGGTGCTGGAAAAGGCGCGCACGCAGCCTGAATTCACGGCCCCTGCCTGGGACTATTTCGACAACCGCGTCCATGATCAGTCCGTCGCCGTCGGCCAGCAGATGGCCAGGAAATGGAAGCCGTGGCTGGATCGGATCGAGGCCAAGTTCGGCGTCGACCGCTACATCCTGCTGGCCATCTGGTCGATGGAATCGAATTATGGCGAGATCCTCAAGCGCGACGACATCATGCGCAACGTCGTGCGCTCGCTGGCGACCTTGGCCTACGCCGATCCGAAGCGGGCGAAATTCGCCCGCACACAGCTGATCGCCGCGCTGAAGATCCTGCAGACCGGCGACATCGACGAAAGCCATCTGAGCGGATCCTGGGCCGGCGCCATGGGCCACACCCAGTTCATCCCGACCAGCTATCTGCACTATGCCGTGGACATGGACGGCAATGGCAAGCGAGACATCTGGAATTCGATCCCCGATGCGCTGGCGACATCAGCCAATTTGTTGAAGAAGAATGGCTGGCAAGCCGGCAAGACCTGGGGCTATGAGGTCGCCTTGCCAGCCGGAAAACTTCCCGGCGGTTCCAAGACACTGTCGCAGTGGCAGGCGCTCGGCGTCGTCAGGGCCAACGGCAAGCCGTTCAAGAACGGCTCCGACAAGGCGACGCTGAAGGTGCCGGACGGCCGCAGCGGGCCAGCCTTCCTGATGATCAAGAATTTCACGGTCATCAAGGCCTACAACAACGCCGACAAATATGCGCTGGCCGTCGGCCTTCTTGCCGACGAAATCGCCGGCTCGAGCGGTCTGGTGCAGGACTGGAAGCGGCCTTTCACCAAGCTTACTTTCGAGGAAAGACAGGAGCTGCAGAAGCGGCTTTCCCAGCATGGCCTTTACGACGGCAAGTTCGACGGCAAGATCGGCGACGGCTCGAAGACTGCCATCATGGCCTTCCAGGCCAAGGCCGGCTTGACCCAGGACGGCTATCCGAGCATGGAAGTGCTGAAGTGGCTCCGGCAGAAATAGAGCCGCCTGCGGTGCCGCGCGGCCTTCCGGGCGCGCAAAGGACACCGTAGCAATCTGGTTGGCGCGGCATTTGCCGAGAAACCGATGCGGTTTTTCGGCAGGACTGCGCCAAGGGACGGAGGAAACGATTGGCTTCGGCTGCGCGCATCGCAGGGCTTGTTCGTCGCATGCCGGTGCTCGTCCTGGCCGTGGTCGTGCTTGCCGTCGGCCTGGCTGGCGCCTTTCATGCGCCGGCCATGGCGCAGGAGCAGCAAAACCGCGGCTGGTCGTTGCGCGACCTTTTGTTTCCGCGCCGCAGCGAGCGCATTGAGCCGCCCCTGGATATCCAGAAGCCGAGGCCCAGGCCCAAGGCGAAAAAACCCCGCGCCCCGCGCCCGCCCGCGGAACCGGAAATCCCGGTGGTCGACAAGGCGCCGGACGCCCGCACCGTCCTGGTGGTCGGCGACTTCATGGCGGCCGGCCTCGCCGAAGGCCTCGACACCGCTTTCGCAGAGAATGCCGGCGTCAGGATCGTCGTTCGCAGCAATGGCTCGTCCGGCTTCGTGCGCGATGATTTCTACAACTGGCCCGAACAGATCAAATCGCTGATCGAGACCGAAAAACCCGCCGCCGTGATCGTCATGCTGGGTTCCAACGACCGCCAGTCGATGAAGGTGGGCGACGTGCGCGAACAGCCACGCTCCGAGAACTGGACCAAGGAATATGAACGCAGGACCGACGCGCTGGGCAAAGCCATCGCCGCGGCCAAGGTCCCCTTCCTTTGGGTCGGCATGCCGGCGTTCCGGGTGCCGAAGATGACCTCGGATATGCTTGCCTTCAACGACATCTACCATCAGGCCGCAGAAAGCCATGGCGGCGAATTCGTCGATATCTGGGACGGCTTTGTCGACGAGAACGGCGCCTTCGTCACCAGCGGCCCCGACATCAACGGCCAGCCGGTGCGGCTGCGCGCCGATGACGGCATCAATATCTCGAAGGCGGGCAAGCGCAAGCTCGCCTTCTACACCGAAAAACCGCTGCTGAAGATCCTCGGCCTGACCGCGCCGGGAAGCATGATTACACCGTCCGCTCCGGCGGGCGCCCCTGTCGAGACGCCGGCGCCGGCCGCGCCCCCCATCGTCATCGACCGCACTGCGCCGATGCTGCTCAGCGATCCGGCACTCGACGGCGGCTCGGAGCTGCTTGGCGCGGCACCGCCGGCAAAGGCCAATCCGGACCTGCCCGGTGAAAAGCTTGTGGTCGAGGGCAAGGCACCGATTGCATCGCCCGGCCGCGCCGACGATTTCTCCTGGCCGCCGAAGGCCGCAGCCGCGACCGACACCACGACCGCGATCAATCGTTAGTCTCGCAGCGCGGCTCTGAGGCCGGGCTCAGCGCGGGAGAACGCTCGACCCCATCAACGCCTCGTCGATCGAACGCGCCGCCTGGCGGCCTTCGCGGATCGCCCAGACGACCAGCGACTGGCCACGACGCACGTCGCCGGCCGCATAGAGCCTGTCGACGCTGGTCTTGTAGTCGCGGTCATTGGCCTCGACATTGCGCGAGCGGCGGCTGTCGGTGGAGATCTTCATCTCACCCTCCAATTCCTTTGCCACACCGGCCGCGGCCGGCCCGGCAAAGCCGATGGCGATGAAAGCGAGATCGGCACGAATGACGAATTCGGTACCGGCGATCGGCTTGCGCTTGTCGTCGACCTCGCAGCACTTGACGCCGGTCAGCTGGCCTTCTTCGCCGATGAATTCGAGCGTCGCCACCTGGAATTCGCGCTCGGCGCCTTCGGCCTGCGAGGACGAGGTGCGCATCTTCGTCGCCCAGTAGGGCCAGACCGAAAGCTTGTCTTCCTTCTCCGGCGGCTGTGGGCGGATGTCGAGCTGTGTGACGCGCACCGCGCCCTGGCGGAAGGCCGTGCCGACGCAGTCGGACGCGGTATCGCCGCCGCCGACGACGACGACATGCTGGCCGCCGGCGATGATGGGATGCGACGGCCACGCCACCGACTGGATCGGTTCGCCGCCGACCCGCCTGTTCTGCTGCACCAGATAGGGCATCGCGTCATGCACGCCGCCGAGATCGTCGCCGGGAATACCGGCCGCGCGCGGCGTTTCGGAACCGCCGCAATAGAGCACGGCATCATGTTCGGCGAGCAGTTCGGCGACCGGCTTGTCGACCCCGACATTGACGCCGCAATGGAAGGTCACGCCCTCGCCCTGCATCTGCTCGATGCGCCGGTCGATATAGTGCTTCTCGATCTTGAAGTCGGGAATACCGTAGCGCATCAGCCCGCCGGGCCGGCTTTCGCGCTCGTAGACATGGACGTCGTGGCCGGCGCGGCCAAGCTGCTGGGCAGCCGCCATGCCGGCCGGGCCGGAGCCGATGACGGCGACCCGCTTGCCGGTCTTCTTCTCCGGCGGATAGGGCCTGATATGGCCGGTTTCATAGGCCTTGTCGGCAATCGCCTGCTCGACCGTCTTGATGGCGACGGGAATGTCCTCGAGGTTCAGCGTGCAGGCTTCCTCGCAAGGCGCCGGGCAGATGCGGCCGGTGAACTCCGGGAAATTGTTGGTCGAATGCAGGTTGCGGATCGCGTTGTCCCAGTCGCCATTGTAGACGAGGTCGTTCCAGTCTGGAATCTGGTTGTGGATCGGGCAGCCGGTCGGCCCGTGGCAGAACGGAATGCCGCAATCCATGCAGCGCGCGGCCTGTTTCTCGACCTCCTTGTCAGACATCGGCAGCGTGAACTCGCGGAAATGCCGGATGCGGTCTGAGGCCGGCTGGTACTTGTGCACCTGCCGGTCGATTTCGAGAAAGCCTGTTACCTTGCCCATAGTCCAGTTCCTGCTGTCCAGATGGTGCGGTTTTCGCCGCACCCGTTAACCCCTTGAGGCAGCCATGGCAACCTTGCGCCGGAGGTCAAACTGTCGATGAAGATGGGCCGGGAAGCCTGGGCTCCCCGGCCATTGCAAAGCCTATTCCGCCGCAACGCCCATGCGCATGCGTTCCATCTCGATCAGGGCGCGGCGGTATTCGACCGGCATGATCTTGCGGAACTTCGGCCGGAACGTCGCCCAGTCGTCGAGAATCTCGCGACCACGTACCGACCCGGTGTAGTGCACATGGTTCGAGATCAGCTGGTAGAGCCGCTCCTCGTCATGGCTGGTCATGTCGCCGGAGACGTCGACGCGGCCCTTGTGGTCGAGGTCGCCGCCATGGTGCAGCAGCCTTTCCATCAGATCGTCTTCTTCCGGAACCGGCTCCAGCTCGACCATCGCCATGTTGCAGCGCTCGGCGAAATCGCCCGCCTCGTCGAGCACGTAGGCGACGCCGCCAGACATGCCGGCGGCGAAGTTGCGGCCGGTCTTGCCGATGACGACGACGATGCCGCCAGTCATGTACTCGCAGCCATGATCGCCGACGCCTTCGACGACGGCGGCGACGCCCGAATTGCGCACGGCGAAACGCTCGCCGGCGACGCCGGCGAAATAGGCCTCGCCCTCGGTTGCGCCATAGAGCACCGTGTTGCCGACGATGATGGATTCAGCCGCGACGATCTTGGCCTCTTCCGGCGGCCGAATGACGATACGTCCGCCCGACAGGCCCTTGCCGACATAGTCGTTGCCGGCGCCGACAAGCTCGAACGAGATGCCGCGCGCCAGGAAGGCGCCAAAGGACTGGCCGGCAGTGCCGGTCAGCTTCACCTGGATCGTATCCTCGCGCAGGCCCTTGTGCTTGAAGCGCTTGGCCACTTCGCCCGACAGCATGGCACCCGCGGAGCGGTCGACATTGCGGATATCGACCTCGATCTTGACCGGCAGCTTGCTCTCGAGCGCCGGCTTGGCCAGTTCGATCAGCTTGCGGTCGAGCACGTCGTCGATCGGGTGCTTCTGCCGCTCGGTCCAGTGCACCGCTTCATGCGGCGCATCCGGCTTGAAGAACATCTTCGAGAAATCGAGCCCGCGCGCCTTCCAGTGCACGATCAGGTCGCGCTTTTCCAGAAGATCGGTGTCGCCGATGATCTGGTCGAGATGGGTGTAGCCCATCTCGGCGAGCAGCTCCCTCACCTCTTCCGCGACGTAGAAGAAGAAGTTGATGACATGCTCGGGCGTGCCCTTGAAGCGCTTGCGCAGCACCGGATCCTGCGTCGCGACGCCGACCGGACAGGTGTTGAGATGGCATTTGCGCATCATGATGCAGCCGGCCGCGATCAGCGGTGCGGTCGAGAAGCCGAACTCGTCGGCGCCGAGCAGCGCGCCGATGATGACGTCGCGCCCTGTGCGCAAGCCACCATCGACCTGCAGCGCAACGCGCGACCGCAAGCCGTTCAGCACCAGCGTCTGGTGTGTCTCGGCAAGGCCCATTTCCCACGGGCTGCCGGCATGCTTGAGCGAGGTCAACGGCGAGGCACCGGTGCCGCCGTCATAGCCCGAAATTGTGATGTGGTCGGCGCGCGCCTTGGCGACGCCCGCCGCGACCGTGCCGACGCCGACTTCCGACACCAGCTTGACCGACACGTCGGCTGCCGGATTGACGTTCTTCAGGTCGTAGATCAGCTGTGCCAGATCCTCGATCGAATAGATGTCGTGATGCGGCGGCGGCGAGATCAGGCCGACGCCCGGCGTCGAATGCCGGACCTTGGCGATAGTGGCGTCGACCTTGTGGCCGGGCAGCTGACCGCCCTCGCCGGGCTTGGCACCCTGCGCCACCTTGATCTGCATCATGTCGGAGTTGACGAGGTATTCGGCCGTGACGCCGAAACGTCCCGAGGCGATCTGCTTGATCGCCGAGCGTTCCGGGTTCTTGCCGCCGCCCGGCAGCGGCAGATAGCGGTCGGCCTCTTCGCCGCCCTCGCCGGTGTTCGACTTGCCGCCGATCTGGTTCATCGCGCGCGCCAGCGTCGTGTGCGCTTCGCGCGAGATCGAGCCGAACGACATCGCCCCGGTCGAGAACCGCTTGACGATGTCGGCCGCCGGCATGACGTCGTCGAGCGCCACCTTCTTGCGGCCGGTTTCCCCGGCCAGCTTGAGCTTGAACAGGCCGCGAATGGTCTGGGCGCGGGCCGTCTCGCTGTCGATCTGGGCGGAATAGTCCTTGAAGGTTTCCCACGATCCCTGGCGCACGGCGTGCTGCAAGGTGGCGACAGCATCGGGCGACCAGATATGCGCCTCGCCGCGCATGCGGAACATGTATTCGCCGCCGACCTCGAGGCTGTTGCGCAGCACGGGGTCGTTGCCGAAACCGTCATTGTGGCGGCTGAGCGTCTCGGCCGCGATCTCGTCCAGGCCGACGCCTTCGATCAGCGTCGCGGTGCCGGTGAAGTATTGCTGCACGAAATCGGTCTTCAGGCCGATGGCGTCGAAAATCTGCGCGCCGCAATAGGACTGGTAGGTCGAGATGCCCATCTTGGACATCACCTTGAGGATGCCCTTGCCGATCGACTTGATGTAGCGCGAGACGACTTCGTAGGCGTCCACTTCCTTCGGCAGTTCGCCGCGCTTGTGCATGTCGAGCAGCGTGTCGAAGGCGAGGTAGGGATTGATCGCCTCGGCGCCATAGCCGGCGAGGCAGCAGAAATGATGCACTTCGCGCGGCTCGCCGGATTCGACGACGAGGCCGACCGAGGTGCGCAGCCCCTTGCGGATCAGGTGATGATGGACCGCCGCCGTCGCCAGCAGCGCCGGGATGGCGATGCGGTCGGGCCCGACCTGGCGGTCGGACAGGATGATGATGTTGTAGCCGCCGGCAACCGCCGCCTCCGCCCGCTCGCACAACCGATCGATGGCGCCCTGCATGCCCGCGGCGCCTTCGGCGGAGCCATAGGTGATGTCGATCGTCTTGGTGTCGAAACGGTCCTCGGTGTGGCCGATGGAGCGGATCTTCTCGAGATCGCCATTGGTCAGGATCGGCTGGCGCACTTCGAGCCGCTTGCGGCGCGAATTGCCGACAAGGTCGAAGATGTTGGGCCGCGGCCCGATGAACGACACCAGGCTCATCACCAGCTCCTCGCGGATCGGGTCGATCGGCGGGTTGGTGACCTGGGCGAAGTTCTGCTTGAAATAGGTGTAGAGCAGCTTCGACTTGTCCGACATCGCCGAGATCGGCGTGTCGGTGCCCATCGAGCCTACCGCTTCCTGGCCTGTCGTCGCCATAGGCGACATCAACAGCTTGGTGTCCTCCTGGCTGTAGCCGAATGCCTGCTGGCGATCGAGCAGGCTGACATCCTTGCGCAACGCGCGCGGTTCGACCGGCTTCAGATCTTCGAGGATCAACTGCGTGTTGGCGAGCCAGGTCTTGTAGGGATGCTTGGTCGCGATCTCCGACTTGAGCTCCTCGTCGGAGACGATGCGCCCCTTCTCCAGGTCGATCAGAAGCATGCGGCCGGGCTGCAGCCGCCACTTCTTGACGATCTTCTCCTCCGGCACCGGCAGCACGCCGGCTTCCGAGGCCATGATGACGCGGTCATCGTCGGTGACGATGTAGCGTGCCGGGCGCAAGCCATTGCGGTCGAGCGTGGCGCCGATCTGGCGGCCATCGGTGAAGACCACCGCCGCCGGTCCGTCCCACGGCTCCATCAGTGCCGCATGGTATTCGTAGAAGGCCTTGCGATCGGCATCCATGAGCTTGTTGCCGGCCCAGGCTTCCGGGATCAGCATCATCATGGCATGGCTGAGCCTGTACCCGCCCTGGAACAGGAACTCGAGCGCATTGTCGAAGCAGGCGGTGTCGGATTGGCCGTCATAGGAAATCGGCCACAGCTTCGAGATGTTGTTGCCGAACAGTTCGGAATCGACCGACGCCTGGCGCGCAGCCATCCAGTTGTTGTTGCCGCGCACGGTGTTGATCTCGCCATTGTGGGCGACCATGCGGTAGGGATGCGCCAGCTTCCATGACGGGAACGTGTTGGTCGAGAAGCGCTGGTGGACGAGGATCAGCGCGGTTTCGAAGCGCGGGTCCTTGAGGTCCTTGTAGTAGGCCCCGACCTGATAAGCCAGGAACATGCCCTTGTAGACGATGGTGCGCGCCGACAGCGACACGCAATAGGCGCCGATGTCCTTGTTGTCGTTCTCGGCATAGATGCGGCCCGAGATGACCTTGCGCAGCAGATAGAGCCTGGCCTCGTATTCCTCGTCATCGGTAATGTCTGGCGTGCGGCCGATGAAGATCTGCCGATGGAACGGCTCGGATGCCACGATGTCGGGCGCCTTCGACAGCGACGAATTGTCGACGGGCACGTCACGGAAACCGATGAGCGGAAGTCCCTCGGATTGCGCCGATTCGGCAATGATGTCCTCGATATGGGCGCGAAGGGCCGCGTCCTGCGGCATGAACCAGTGTCCGACGCCGTACTGGCCCGCCGGCGGCAGCTCGATGCCCTGGGCTGCCATCTCCTCACGGAAGAACTGGTCGGGAAGCTGCACCAGCACGCCGGCGCCATCGCCGACCAGCGGATCGGCGCCGACGGCGCCGCGATGCGTCAGGTTTTCGAGCACAGCCAGCCCGTCCTCGACGATCTGATGCGACTTCACGCCCTTCATGTTGACGATGAAGCCGACGCCGCAGGCGTCATGCTCGTTGCGCGGATCGTAGAGGCCCTGGGCGGAAAATCCGTTGGCGCTTCGGCCAATATTGGATCGCAAGGCGGTTTTGACGGTTGCCGCTTTCGTCTGCGCGGCCTGGCCGTTCGTCGCAGAGTGCGTCATGTCCGTCATCTCCTGTCCTCCTTCCCAGCCATTCAGGCGCTGGTTTGCCTCGGCAAGCGCTTGGCTCACCCTGATCCTTGTGGCACGTCTTGCGAAATCCTGTCGAACCAGGCGGCTTTCCGCATGGATCGCATCCGGTAATCGTACAGGCCAGAGTCTGGCTGTCCACCTGTCGCTCGCGGCAACAGCCGGAGAGGCCCAAATGATACGCCAATCCAGCTCGTTTTGTGCGACAAAATAAGACAGCACTACTGTCCTAAATTTTTATGGCAGAAATCCCGGACGCACACAAGACCGATTTGCAAAAAACTTGGGGCATTCGCGACAGAAAATGTCGTGAAGCTGGGGAAAAACGTAAGCTTCAGTCGCCGGCCTGGGCTTTGCCCGTTGGCTGGCTTTACTGTTTTTCCGGCGCCTGGCCCTTGCGATCAGCACGCGAAACCGGTCAACTTCAGTCTGATTTTCCCCAACCCCCCGTTCTCCCAAGACATAGGCAGATGCATGTTCTTCGCTTCCGACAATTGGGCAGGCGCCCACCCCAACATTGCCGCCGGCCTGTCGGCCAATGCCGGCGGCTTTTCCACCGCCTATGGCGACGGAGCGCTCGACCAGGCAGTCTACCAGCGCTTCAGCGAGATTTTCGAACGCGAGGTCGCGGTGTTCTTCGTCGCCACCGGCACGGCCGCCAACTCGCTGGCGCTGACCGCTTACAACAAGCCGGGCGGCATTTCCTTTGCTCATCGCGAATCGCATGTCATCGAGGACGAATGCGGCGCGCCGGTGTATTTTTCCGGCGGCTCACGCCTGCATGAGATCGATGGCGCGCTGGGCAAGATCGATCCGCACAATCTGGAAAGGACCATCGGCCGTTTCGCACCGGAAATCGTCCATTGGGGACGGCCGATGGCCGTTTCGATCACCCAGTCGACCGAGGTCGGCACCATCTACGGCCTGGATGAGATCGAGACGATCGCGGCGATCGCCAAACGATATTCGGTGCCCTTGCACATGGACGGCGCCCGCTTTGCCAATGCGCTGGTCGCGCTCGACACGTCGCCAGCCGAAATGACCTGGAAACGCGGCGTCGACATCCTGTCCTTCGGCGGCACCAAGAATGGCTGCTGGTGCGCCGAAGCGATCGTGCTGTTCGATCTTGATCGTGCCAGGGAATTGGCGTTCCTGCGCAAGCGCGCCGCCCAGCTGTTTTCGAAATCGCGCTTCGTCGCGGCGCAGTTCGAGGCCTATTTCAAAGACGGATTGTGGCTGGACACCGCCCGCCACGCCAACGCCATGGCCGCACGCCTTGCCGCCGCGATCGAGGATTCGGCCACGGCAAAGCTGGCATGGCTGCCGCAGGCAAACGAGGTTTTCGCTGTGATCAAGAAAGCCGAAGCTGAAAAGCTGCAGGCAGCGGGTGCGGCGTTCTATGATTGGCACAAGCCGCACGGCTTTGACGGCCACATCAGCGAGGACGAGTTGCTGTATCGCTTCGTCACCAGCTTCGCGACGACGGCCGATGAGGTCGACCGTTTTGGCCAGCTGATCGCCTGATACCGAAATCCCCGACAACAAAAAAGCGGCGCCTTTCGGCGCCGCTTCCGTCTCGGGAGGAGACTTGTACTTTAGGCAGCGGTCTTGGCCTCGATCTGCTTGGCCTTGGCCGAAGATGCCGTAATGGCGATCTTGCGCGGCTTCAGCTCCTCGGGGATGTTGCGCTTGAGGTCGACGAACAGCAGGCCGTTCTTCAGCGAAGCACCGACAACTTCGACGTGGTCGGCAAGCTGGAAGCGGCGTTCGAAGGCTCTCGAGGCAATGCCGCGATAGAGCAGTTCAGAGCCTTCGCCGGTGCCCTCGTCCTTGCGCTCACCCTTGACGGTCAGCACGTTGCGATGGGCTTCGATCGAGATTTCCTCGTCAGAGAAGCCGGCAACCGCCATCGAGATCCGGTAGGAATCCTCACCGGTGCGCTCGATGTTGTAGGGCGGGTAGGTCTGCGCGCCATCCGGCTGCGCAAGCGAATCGAGCATCGTGAACAGACGATCGAAGCCGACGGTCGAGCGATAAAGCGGGGAAAAATCAACGTGACGCATGAGGTGTTCTCCTGTTGAGCAACATGGTTTGCGTATGGCCGGTGCGAAACCCTTGAGCGGCGTTTCGGGTGGGCCAGCGGCCCCGACATTGGCGACCGCACGAGACATTTGGGGAGCGCTGGAAAGCATTTCAAGATTTCACCTGGCGGCAAAAGCCACGGCGGCCGGACCCTTGATGAACGGCAGATGAACCGGCACTTCGGCGCGCGTTCAGGCAGCCGGCGCTAAAGTCCATTCCACGATCAAGGACTGGCGGCGCCGATTGCACAACAGGCACCGCAACGAGGCCGACCGGGTGTAACGTCCCTTCCTCCCGGATCGACAGAGACCGGAAGCACGCTTTCAAGCGGCTTCCGGCCTTCCCTGTTGCAGCCCAGTCAGTCACCGGGAATTCCTTGGCTTTTGGCGCATGGGCGTCTATCACCTTAGCGGAGCCGGCCAGCGCAGGCGGGCATGCGAGACGCCGAGCACGAAGCGCCGAATGACGGATCTTTTCACCGAAAACTCCCTTTTTCACGAAATCGAGGGCAATCCGCGGCCGGAAAACGCCACCGGCGGCTTCTTCACCACGCGTGACCGCAAGAATATCCGCTACGGCCTGTTCGGCGCGGTCGCTCGCCCGATGAAGGGCACCGTGGTCCTGCTCACCGGCCGCAACGAGTGCATCGAGAAATATTTCGAAACCATCCGCAACCTTGCCGATCGTGGCTTTGGCGTCGCCACGCTCGACTGGCGCGGCCAGGGCGATTCAGACCGGCTGATCCGCGATCGCCAGCGCGGCTACGTCAGCAGCTTCCGCGACTACACCGCCGACCTCGAACAGTTCTTCGAGGAGATCGTGCTGCCCGATTGCCGCGGACCCTACTACATCCTGGCCCATTCGGCAGGCGCATTGATCACCCTGCTGGCCGCGCCGTCGATGGTGAACCGCGTCCGGCGCATGGTGCTGATCGCGCCTTTCCTGACGCTGCCCGACCTGCCGGTCTCGATCTCGACGGTTCGCCGCGTCTGTTCCCTGTTCTGCGCTCTCGGCCTCGGCCGGCTCTATGCCGCCTGGGGTCCGCGGCCGAGGGTAACGGCCCCTTTCGAGACCAACAAGCTGACATCGGACCCGGAACGCTATCGGCGCAACACACGGATCTATGAAGAATACCCGCAACTGGCGCTTGGCGGGCCGACGATCCGTTGGCTGCGGGCAGCCGCGAAAGCTTCGGAAGCCGTCAACGACCCCGACTTCATGGCCCGGATCCAGGTCCCGCTGCTGATCATCGCCGCCGGCGCCGACCAGGTCGTCTCGACCAGGGCTGTCGAAGCCTACGCCAGGCGTCTGCGGCTCGGTTCATTGCTGATGATCGACGGCTCCCGCCACGAAATCCTGCAGGAAGCCGACATCTACCGCGAGCAATTGCTCGCCGCCTTCGACGCCTTCATTCCCGGCAGCGACGACCCCACGGCCTGACGGCCGCCGGTCGCTGGTCAGCCGCGCAAGGCAGCCATGGCAGCTGCGTGGAGTTCCGGCGTTGCAGCCGCCAGGACATCGCCGCCCTTTTCCGCAGGCCCGCCATCGAATGTGGTGACCACACCGCCTGCCTTCTCGATGATCGGGATCAGCGCCACGATGTCGTATGGCTTCAAACCGGGATCGGCGACGATATCGACGCTTCCCGAAGCGATCATGGCGAAGGCATAGCAATCGGCGCCATAGCGGGCGAGTTGGATCTGTCTTTCGAATGCATCGTAACGGTTGCGCGCTTCGCCTTTGAATAGCGCCGGCGTGGTGGTGAACAGCGTCGCCTGGTCCAACTTCGTCGTCTTGCGGGTCGTCAGTTTTCGCGGCCCGCCCGGCCCCTCATAGTGCGAACCTGAGGCGTTGGCGTAGAACAGCTCGCCGGTGAAGGGTTGCGCCATCATGCCGGCAACGGCGTCACCGTCGACCGTCAGCCCGACCAGCGTGCCCCACACCGGCAGGCCGGAAATAAAGGCGCGCGTGCCGTCGATCGGGTCGATCACCCAGACATGCCGGCTCGAAATGTTCTCGCTGCCATGCTCCTCGCCAAGAATGCCATGGTCGGGATACTCGGCAGAGATCAACGCCCGGATAGCGCGCTCGGCCTCGCGATCGGCCTCGGTGACCGGATCGAAACTGCCCTGTTCCTTGTTGGCGACCGCGCCCTGGGCACGAAAGCGCGGCAAGGTCTCCGCCGCCGCCACCTGCGCGATGCGGCGCATGAAATCGACACTGATGTCCAACTGATTCTCCCGCACTGCAGCATGTCCGAGCCGTGCTCTGCCGCCAATTTCGTACCAAAACAAGTGTGTTCGACGACTTCTCCGCGACGGCATCTGTTGCCCGGATGTCACATAAGCGTCGTCGAAACGCAATTTCCACATCAGAGTGAATTAAAAAAGCCTGAAGGTCGCTTGACATTTGTGCAACGCACAATACCCTTGACCTCGGACAGGGTTTCCTGTCCATGCCCTCCTTGGGCGTTTCCTCCCTAGACTTCGACCGTATCGTGCAAACGATGCGGTCTTTTTTTACGCCGCGATTTCACTCCGCGGCCAGCGGCAGGTCGATGAAATGATGGTCGGGCATCGACATCAGGTCGGCTGAGAACCGCGTCAGATCGTCGGCCAGCGCATCGAAGCCGGCGGCCTTCTCGAATGTCCGTTCGTTCATGTAGAGCCCGCGATTGACCTCGATCTGCAGCGCATGCAGATGGCGCGCCGGGCGGCCGTAATGCTCGGTGATGAAGCCGCCGGCATAGGGTTTGTTGTGGGCAACCGAATAGCCCATGGCGCTGAGCAGGCCGATCGCGGTCTCGGTCAGGGCGGCGGTTGCCGAGATGCCGAAACGGTCGCCGATGATGAAGTCGGGCCGCAGCCCGCTGTCGCCGACACGGATGCTCGCCGGCATCGAATGACAGTCGATCAGCACGGCAAAACCGAACCGCGCATGGGTCCGGGTCAAAAGCCGCTTCAGCGTCTCGTGATAGGGCTTGTAGACGGTTTCGATCCGGGCAACGGCTTCCGACAGCGGCAGGCGGCCGGAATAGATGTCGAGCCCCTCGCCGACCAGCTTCGGCACCGTGCCAAGCCCACCCGCCACCCGCGCCGAGCGGATGTTGCAGAAGGACGGCACTGGCTCGGCGAACATGCGAGGATCGAGCTCCCACGGCTCGCGATTGACGTCGAGATAGGCCCTCGGAAAATTCGCCGCCAGCAGCGGCGCGCCGAGCGCCACGGCACCGCCGAACAGCTCATCGACGTAACAGTCTTCCGACCGGCGGATGGCGTTGCGGTCCAGCCTTGCCATGGCCAGGAAGCGTTCGGGATAGTAGCGGCCGCTATGCGGCGAGTTGAAGAGGAAGGGGACGCGCTGCTCGGCGCCCGACCGGATTTCGAAGGGTGGAAAGACCGAAAAATCCTCGGCTGCCGTCTTCAATTTGAACGAACCCGAAAACACCAGTGCATCATGATGTGAAAGTGCCACCTTGCAGGCCGCGTGTCCAGCATTTCAGCGGCGGCACACCCGCGGCAAATATGGATCATCGCCGTCCGCGTTCACTTGATGTTTACCCTCACCTCCTCATATACAGGATGGTTAACGGGCTTGCCCAACGGCAATCTCGGGCGGGTGATTCGGACAGGATATCATGGCACGCATTCTTCTGGCGGAAGACGACGACGATATGCGTCGGTTCCTCGTCAAGGCGCTGGAGCGCGCCGGTTACCAGGTCAGCGATTTCGACAATGGCGCCAGCGCCTATGAGCGGCTGCGCGAAGAGCCGTTCTCGCTGCTGCTGACCGACATCGTCATGCCGGAGATGGACGGCATCGAGCTGGCGCGCCGCGCCACCGAGATCGATCCCGATCTGAAAGTCATGTTCATCACCGGTTTCGCCGCCGTTGCGTTGAACCCGGATTCCAAGGCGCCGAAAGACGCCAAGGTGCTGTCGAAGCCATTCCATCTGCGCGACCTCGTCAACGAGGTGGAGAAGATGCTGCAGGCGGCCTGAGCCGTTTTCTAGGCGAGGCGCCGCACCTCTTCGCCACTGCGGCGAGACGACGCCTTCTTTCCTTTTTCCTGCTATTGACGCGCTGGATCAAAAATGGTGTATGCGCGGCTTCGGATGGGCGTGTAGCTCAGCGGGAGAGCACTGCATTGACATTGCAGGGGTCACAGGTTCAATCCCTGTCACGCCCACCATCCAACCAGACAAATCAGACTTGGATCGACATGCTGGCCGGCTCGCCAGACAAAGCGCGTGGGCATGACGCGCGGGATGAGCAGCGTCGAGGTGCTGGCGGAAGAACGCCTCACTTGGGATAAGCTGGGCACAGCGTGGCACAGGGCCGTCCAGGGGGCGCGTCACACAGAGGTGGACGATTTCGGTGCCTCAAGGGGAGGCTGGACGTTGGCGAGCTTTCGAGCGCAACGCGCCCGTCCCAGCGCTGACCGGAACGGGCGACACGCAATCAGATCATTGCGGCGCTGGATCAGGCGTATTTCCCGGCCTGTCGCCGCCGCCCTTGCCTTCGCGGCAAGGCTCGCCGATGCCGCAGCATTTGCCGTTATAGGTGACGCCAGGCTTCAGCTTGTCGCATTCCCTGGGAGCGGTTGTCTTGCAGCCGGCCAGCACCGAAACGGCGATGGCGGCCAAAAAGACGTTTCTCGAGACAGTAAACATAAGACGTTCTCTTTGATGAACCATGTTTGGACACATCACTTGGTCGCGCCTCGGGTGAATTGGTTCACAAAAATAGTGATGGCGGCGAAAACAACCCTCACGGTTGTTCGACAGAGGACACTCCTGGGCAGGCGCAGCAATCGCGTGGCGACGTGTCGGCGACGGCGAACACGCCCACGATGACGATGGCGGCCGATGCGGCGTCCTAGATGAATTGCGTGGTCATCTGGTCTGGAATCCGGCCAAAGCCCTGGTGATGCCGACAAGATGGCAACGAAGATCACGGCGGCAATAAGCTGAGCACGGTGTTCCTGGACCTGGGGCGGGAACGCAGCACTGATTTGGGTTGAAGGTAAGCGGGCCTTGCGGCATGCGTTCCGGGACAAGGTGAAGTGAGGAGTTTATGCGAGGCGTTGCGATTCTTACAGAGGGAAGAAGCGGTTCGAACTGGCTGGGAAGCCTGACGAACGCAACTGGCCTGATGGGACGGTCGGAGGAATGGCTTGATCCGGCCTATCTACGTTTCGATCCCCGCACCTATGATGATCTTGAAAAAGCGGTCATCGAGAGAGCGTCGACCGACAACGGGCGGTTTGCGATCAAGTTGTTTCCGCGCCATCTGGCCTGGTGTAAGGAGAAATTCGGAAAGGATTTTCTATTCGAGATTCGAAGAAAACACGGCTTGGAATTCATTTTGTTGGAACGTCGCGACCGAATTCAGCAAGCTATTTCGTTCTACCGAGCTAGGATGTCTGGAGTGTGGACGAGCCGGCACGAAGGGAAAGTCAATCCGCGCTCTGTTCCTTATAGCTTCGCCGACATCAGCCAAGCGTATTTCCAGATTGATCGAAGCTATGCGTTCTGGAGGTCCTACCTACAACTTGCGGGGCTGGATTGTCGTCAATTCATCTACGAAGATTTGCAGCAAGACCCACGGCCCTATCTGGAAGCTGTGGCGGATTATATGGGCGTCCAGGTCCCGGAAGACACCGCCAATTCGAGATTCACTATTCAACGGGACAGCCTCACGGAAGAATGGATAGTGCGCTTTCGTGAGGACGCAGCGGCCAAGGGCGCCATTGAGGGCATCGGGGAGATGGCGGTGCCAAGAACGCTCGACAATATCGCCCGCTTTGCCCTGAAACGGCCCCTGATCCGAAAGCGCTTCTAGAGGCAGGCACTTTCTTCGGGGGAGTTCGATGATCGTTGCAGCTGGCTCGGTTCAGCGCTCAATGCCCCGGCTCTTCCTCCAGAACACCTGGAGTAAATCGCACTGGTCAACCTTCTGCCTGCGGTATGAGAATGGATAGAAATGCTCTCTTCCGGGATATCCTGGCCGCCGTGCAGCTTGCTGGGAACGGCGGGCCAGGGTCAGATAGTTTCGTCATGTCGCTCGAACCTGCCATTGCGGCAAAAAGTTCCGGAACCATCCTTCAAGCTGATGGAATCGCGGATCGCGTGTGCAGGATCGGCATTTCCCGGCTGTTCGCCGAGGTAGAGCGGTTCACATTTAGATTGACTTCCAGCCTGCACCTGGCGCAACGCCGCATGTAGTGCTTGAAGTTGGCGAAGGGTGGTTTCTCGATTGGGTTGAGGTCCGAACTATAGGGGGCAGGAAGGAGAGCCTCGCGGAGCCAGCCTACTGGTCATCGTCATCGTTATTGTCTGGATTGTCGACCAAGCATCCCGCGCCGTGACACCCTTGGTAATTGCCTTGAGTGTCGAAATTCGGATTGCCGTCCTTGTCGTAACTCGGCCTTGGATCGATGTAGCTGTCGTCCTTTCGACGCGCTTCCTTGCGATCCTTGTCTCTCTGTTCTTGCGCGGCCATGCGATCCAATGAGCGCTGCTCATCTTCTGAACGTTGTGAGGTCTGTTGCATCATGCAGTCGGCAAACCTGTTGGTTCCTGGCCTGTAGCCGTAAGACGCGCACTGTTGCTGATCCATTGCGCGCTGATCCTCAGCGCTGACGCAACCGGCAACCGCCAACGGCACAAGCGCGATCAGCACATATCTCATCTTGAAATTCGGCATTTTGTCACTCCAGATTATTCTGATGGCACCGGGCAAGAGAGGTCACCCTCCTGGCAGTTCAGGTAGGCCTTCAACTGCCTGGTGCGGGCCTTGGTCAGGTCAGCCTGACAAGCAGCGGCAACCATCGGCGCCGCGGAGCCACCATCGTCACCGCTGGATTGAAACGTGCATTCGGCGTTGCGGAACGCAATCCACGCTCTCTGCGCTTTCACGAACCGTGCCTTGCCGTCGGAATCATCCGTAAGCCGCTTCTGGATTTGCTTGAAGGTCTGGTTCAATGCCTGATCGGCTCTTTTGAAGTCCGAAGCTGGATCGGCCAGAGCCGCGGTGGCGGCGAACGACAGCATGGCGACCGCAGCAAGTAGAAAACGCATGATTGTATCCCCCTCATGAAAACAACCACAAGTAAGCACGCATAGGAGCAGCCGGCAAGGCCTGGAAAACCATATAGTAAGCAAAGGGTTGTCGGGTTCAACAATGCAGGACGGACGAGGCTAGGGCCGTGAGGTGATATGCGGGGAGTGGCAGATAACTCATGCATTCGATGCAATGGCGGTCGAATGCGGCCGCCACAAGCTGACCATGTTTGGACACATCGCTTGGTCGCGCGCCAGGAGGATTGGTTCCAAGAAAATTGCGATCACCGGCGCATCTTTTGCGAGCTTGCCTTTGCGTGAAGGCGAATCGCCGATGCCGGGGCATTTGCCATGCTATGTGGTTTTCGGATTTGATTTATCGCATTGTCCTGTCGGCGTTGCCTGGCAACCTGCCGTCACTTATGCAGCAGAACGTAACAGGACATTTGCAACGTTACATGCGAGAGACGTTTTCCATGATTGATCGTGTCGCACAATTCAGGGCTTGGTCGCCTCACGCTCAGAAATGGTCCGGAATCGAAGTCGGAATGATTGGCGAAACCGCGCGCATCCCCGAGGCGGTGATCGGGATCCGGTCTCCCTGCGTGCCGTCATGAGTTCACAGTCCGGTAGGATAAAACTATCGTCCTGGCCGAAGATATATCGCGAACTGAACCGTGTGCGCACGCAATTGCGGTCGCCGTGGTCGACATTGGGCAACGCGCTCATTTCCGCAAAGCAGAATGCTGAATACCGGCGCGGACTCGGCAAGCGGATCGAGGCCGCCCGCGAGACTTACACGGCGTCGCCGATCTCGCAGATTGCCGACAGCTTCATGCTTGTCCGGATCATCGGCAATGATCTGGAACCGCGACACCGCAAGGGCCAGTCATTCGACAACGTGCTGTTCATTCTGGACAACGAACCGGTCTTCGACGCCTGCGAAAAATTCTGGATCGTCAATCGAATAGTCGACACCGACGAGGAAGCCCGGATCATCGGCCTGCTCGAAAGCCGCCGCCAGAATTTTCATACAATCCCCTTCGAACTCGATCAGTACCGGAAGATATCCTGGGACGTCGAGCAGCTTGTTGCCGGCGACCTCCGATTCTCAGAGAAGGGCCGGGCGAGCGGACAGTCCGCGCGTTACGAAACGCACATCCGCCGCAGCAAGAACCTCTATGTGATGAACAACAATGGGGCTCGCAACGCCGCGCTCGCGATTGCCCGCGACAGGGCAAAATGGCTGATGCCCTGGGACGGGAACTGCTACCTGACAGACTCTGCGTTCCAGCGGATACGGTCCGCGATCGAGAAAAACCCGCACCTTCCCTACGCTGTGGTGCCCATGGCGCGCATTGTCGACAATGCGCTTCTGCTGGACCAGAGCTTCCAGCCGCCGGCCGAGGAGGAGCCGCAGATCATATTTCGA
Source organism: Mesorhizobium sp. ISC11 (assembly GCF_037162595.1). NCBI lineage: Bacteria > Pseudomonadati > Pseudomonadota > Alphaproteobacteria > Hyphomicrobiales > Phyllobacteriaceae > Mesorhizobium > Mesorhizobium sp. ISC11. The sequence continues at coordinate 6,109,352 of NZ_JAVSPW010000001.1, read as the reverse complement.
GCCGATACCACGCACCTGTTCGACGAAAACTATGGTTACGGAAGGCGGCCAAAAATCGAGATGCTGTGGCGGTTGGCAGTTCCCGGCCCCTGGGACCGCTACCGCGACGATGCCTGGGATTTTCCACGCCCGGTCCGGGCAGCGGATGCCGGGCTGCTCCAGAAAGCGGGCTGGGTGGCGCGCCTGGATTCAGGGCGTTCGCATCTGGAGATCGGCAAGGCCGGCTTCGTCGCGCGTCTGGTCAGCCGCGATCAGGCGATCGTCGATATGGTCGATCAATGTGACGCCAAGGCAGTCGCCGCTCGGCTTGATGCCTCCCGCCTGGCCTTTTATGACGAAGACGCCCTGGCCCACGCGGTGAAGGACGGGCCCATCCTGCACCATCTCGAAACCGCGGCCGGACAGGCACTCGCCCGCGGTCCGTTCAGCGTGCTCGACAAGACTGGCCTAGCCCCCAGCGGGGATCCCCAGGACTATTTTCACCCCGCGCCTTACTGGTGGCCCGACCCCGACAGACCCGACGGCCTGCCCTATATCCGGCGCGATGGCGAACGCGTGCCCGGCACGGCATTGTATGCAGCAGGAAGCGAAACCTACGATCGCACACGCTTGCAGCGCGTCTTCGACGACACAACCGTGCTTGCGCTCGCCGCAACCGTGCTTGATGGACATCATTATGCCGTCCACGCCGCCAGGCTCATTCGCGCATGGTTTATCGATCCCAGGACAAGAATGAACCCGCATTTGCGCTATGCGCAGGTGCGGTCGGGCCACGACAACAATGAAGGGTCCGGCCACGGCATCATCGAGCTGAAGGATTTCTATTTCTTCCTGGATGCCGTACGCCTGCTCGAGGGAACAGGAGTACTGGGCGACGAGGATCGCGAGGCGTTCAGAGCCTGGCTCGGTTCCTACTGCGAATGGCTGGACACCGCGCCGGCAGCCGCGACGGCCTTCTGCAGCAGCAGCAACCAAGGAACATATTACGATTTGCAGCGGGCATCGATCGCCACGTTTCTTGGCGACAGCGCCACCCTGGCCAAGATCAGCCTCTATGCTCGGGAGAGACTAGCAACCCAGATCGCAGCCGATGGCTCCTTGCCCAGGGAACTGTCCCGCACGCGCCCCAGGCACTACGCCATGTTTACCTTGCAAGGCTGGACGTCGCTGGCCCGTGTCCTGTCTTCGGTCGGTGACAATCTCTGGCAACACAAGACAGCCGAGGGGCTGGGACTGGTCCAGGCGCTGCACTGGCTTGTTGCGCACGAGAACAAGCCACACACCATGTCGGCCGAAACTGTCGATCCGGATCGGCTTGGGCCGCTGCTTCTCGACCTGACGCACCATGATCCCGCAGGAATGCCACCTGCCGATCTGGGAAGGGCGACCAAGCCCATTTTTCATCCAGACGAGGCAATCGCGCCTTTTTGGCTGTGGCGGAGACATTAGCGACGCCCGGCATTCCTGGCCTGTTACGTCGATGATGAGAACCACTTTCCGCGCTTCAAACACCCGCGACGGTGCAAAGGCTCTTCATCCTGGTCACCGCCAGTTCCGGATCGGCCAGCAATCCGGCCTGGTCGGCAAGGCGGAACACGTCGGCATAGTGACGGATGCCGCGCGCCGACTGCATACCGCCGACCATCGCAAAATGATCCTGATGGCCGTTCAGCCAGGCCATGAGGACGATGCCGGCTTTGTAATACTCGGTCGGCGCCTCGAAGATCTTTCGCGACAGCGGCACGGTCGGCGCCATCAACGCGTCAAAGCCGGCGCGGTCGCCTTCCGCCAGTTTCGCCAGCGCCGCGTTGGCAACCGGCGCAATCGCGTCGAAAATACCCAGCAATGCGTGCGAGTGCCTTTTCTCGTCGCCGGCGATCAGTTCGGGATAATTGAAATCGTCGCCGGTGAACATGACGACGCCGTCCGGCAGACGGTTCCTCAGCGCGACCTCCTTGCCGGCATCGAGCAGTGAGATTTTTATCCCCTCCACCTTGCCAACGTGGCATTCGATGATGGCAACGACTGTATCGAGAGCGACCTCGAAATTCTCGCTGCCCCAATAGCCCCTGAGCGCCGGATCGAACATGTCGCCCAGCCAGTGCAGGATGACCTTGCCGGAGGACTGTGACAGGATGCGGTCGTAGACCCTGACATAGTCGTCCGGCCCTTTGGCAACTGCCGCCAACGCCCGGCTGGCCATCATGATCGCCTTGCCGCCGAGCCCTTCGATAAAAGCGAACTGCTCTTCATAGGCCTTGATGACGTCATCGATTGTTTTGGCGGCGGCGGGCGCCAGATGGTCGGTGCCGGCGCCCGAGGCGAGATCGGCGCCATCGACCGTGCGCGCCTCGGCGATCGAGCGGCGGATCAATTCCTGCGCGTTTGCCCAGTCGAAGCCCATGCCGCGCTGCGACGTGTCCATCGCTTCGGCGATGCGAAAGCCCAGCCGCCACAGATGGTGACGGAACGCCATCGTCCTCTCCCAGTCGATCACCGGTCTGGACCACGGATCGGTCATGGCGAGCGGATCGGCAACGACGTGCGCGGCGGCATAGGCGATACGCGAAAATCGCGCGCCGATGTCAGGCTGCACGGGCTCGCCAACCAGCGTGTACCGGGTGCTGCCGCCACCCTCACCAGGCAAGGAAATGTCCATCCATCGCTCCCTCCGCAACGTACTAAATGGAACGTTCCAATAAATCAAGGACCTTTAAGATTCGAACTCCCTGCAGGATGAAATGCTGCATTGCAACAAGAAAGCCTTATGGAGCATGCCATTTGAGTACGCACAATCGCTGTTCGAGGCGCGGGAAAAATCCCGATTGACTCACGAGCGGAGCAGAGATTAGAACGTTCCAATAGTTTTGGGCCTGCAGTCGGGAGGATGCATCTGGATGGCCAACCGGGCCAAGGCGACGATATTCGACATCGCCCGCGAGGCGGGCGTGTCCAAATCGACGGTATCGCTCGTGCTCCAGGGCAGCGGACTGATCCGGCCCGAAACAGCGAGCAAGGTGCGCAAGGCGATCGAGGATGTCGGTTACGTCTACAACCGCGGCGCCGCCAATCTGCGCAAGGCGCACTCCAACGTCATCGGCATGGTCATCAACGATCTCACCAATCCTTTCTTCGCGGAGCTGGCGGTCGGCATGGAGCGGGTCTTCCAGTCGGCCGGCATCGTGCCGTTCATCGCCAACACGGCGGAAAATCCGGTGCGCCAGGAAGAAGTACTGAAGTCGCTGATGGAGCAAGGCGTCGCCGGCCTCATCGTGTCGCCGGCTCGCGGCACGACGCCGGGCGCCTTCAGGCGGATCGAGACGGCAGGTCTGCCGGTGGTCTTCGCCATGCGCCGGCTTCCCGAGAGCCGCATTCCGGTCATCGCGCCCGACAATCATCGCGGCGCCTATCTCGCCACCGCTCATCTGATCGGCAAGGGACATCGCCGGCTGGTCTTCTTCGGCGGCTCGTCCGATCTCGTCGTCTATCACGAGCGGCTTGGCGGATTTCGCGAAGCCTGCGAGACGCAGGGCATCTCTGACCGCGACGCATTGGTCGTCGAGGGAGAGACCAGCCGCAGAGGTGGTATCGCATGCCTCGAAACTGCTCTCGCAATGGCTGAACCGCCGACCGCGGCACTCTGCTTCAACGATGCCGTCGCCTTTGGCGCCATGCTGGCGCTGCGCAAGCGCGGGCTTGAGCCGGGAGTTGATTTCGCCATCGTCGGCTTCGACGATGTGGCCGAGGCCGAGCATTACATGCCGGCTCTGACCAGCGTCGCGGTGGACTCGGCGGGTCTTGGCGAACGCGCCGCCCATGTCATGTTGAAAATGATCCAGTCACGCACAACACGGGCCGAAGACCATATCGGCGCGGTCAATCTGGTGGTCAGGGAAAGCTGCGGCCCGGATCGCCGCATTCGAAACAGGGCGGCCGGTTCGGGAGGCGCTGCATGAGCGTCAAATGGAGCTTGATCGGTGCCAGCACGATCGTCAGGCAGTTCATGATCAACGCCATCCGCGCGCAAGGCGAGGACAGCATCTGGTCATCGGCGTCAGTTGAAGCAGCATTGCAAACCGCGAAATCAGGCAAGGCGGTCGCAATCGAGCCTAAGCTCGGGAGTGTGAATTGAGCAAGGTGGTCTCCGCGGCGCAGGCAGCCGGCCTGGTCAAGGACGGCATGGTCGTGTCGGTGTCCTCGTCGAGCGGCCTCGGCTGCCCCGATGCGGTGCTCGCCGCGATCGGCGAACGCTTCGACGCAGAAGGCCATCCGAAGAACATCACCACGCTGCACCCGATCGCAGCCGGCGACATGTATGGCATCAAAGGCATCGACCATCTGGCCAAGCCGGGACTGCTGAAGCGTACCTTGTGCGGCTCCTACCCGTCCGGCCCCTCCTCTTCCGAACCGCCGCAGATCTGGAAGATGATCGGCGACAATTCGGTCGCCGCCTACAACGTGCCGTCCGGCATCCTGTTCGATATGCACCGCGAAGCCGCGGCCAAGCGGCCGGGCGTGCTGACCAAGGTCGGTCTCGACACCTTCGCCGACCCGCGCCACCAGGGCTGCGCCATGAACGCCGCCGCCAGCGAGCCGATCGTTTCGGTGCAGCAGTTCGACGGCGAGGAATGGCTCTATTTCCGCTCCATCGTGCCGCAGGTGTCGATCATCCGCGCCACGTCGGCCGACGAGCGCGGCAACCTCACCTACGAGCATGAGGGCGCCTATCTCGGCGGACTGGAACAGGCGCTCGCCGCCCGCAACAATGGCGGCATCGTCATCGCGCAGGTCAAGCGCGTCGTCGAGAACGGCACGCTTAAACCGCATGACGTGCGCGTGCCCGGCGTCCTGGTCGACCATATCGTCGTCGCGCCCGACCAGTTGCAGACGACGCTGACACCCTACGACCCGGCGATCTCCGGAGAAATCTTCCGGCCGCTGTCGAGCTTCCGCACGCCGGAGATGAACGTGCAGAAGGTGATCGCGCGCCGCGTCGCCATGGAGTTGCGCGACGGCATGGCCGTCAATATCGGGTTCGGCATTTCCGCCAATGTGCCGCGCATCCTTCTCGAGGAAGGCCAGCACGGCAAAATTACCTGGGTGATCGAACAGGGCGCGGTCGGCGGCGTGCCGCTGCTCGACTTCAAATTCGGCTGCTCATCGAACGCCGACGCCTTCATGCCCTCGCCGCACCAGTTCATCTATTTCCAGGCCGGCGGCTTCGACGCCTCGCTGCTGTCCTTCCTGCAGATCGATCGACACGGCTCTGTGAATGTTTCGAAGCTTTCGGCGCGGCCGCATGTCACCGCCGGCGCCGGCGGCTTTGTCGACATCACCGCACGGGCGAAGAAGATCGTCTTCTCCGGCTTCTTCAATGCCGGCGCCAAGCTGTCTCTGGCCGATGGCGGCATCCGCATCGACCACGAGGGCAAGGTCAAGAAGGTGGTCAACGAAGTCGAGCACATCTCGTTTTCGGGCAAGCGCGCGGTGGCGCAGGGACAGGACATCACCTATGTCACCGAGCGCTGCGTGATGAAGCTGACGCCGGAGGGGTTGGTCGTCACAGAACTCGCACCCGGCATCGATCTGCAGCGTGATGTGCTGGCCCAGTCGGAAATTCCGTTGGGCGTTGCCAGGGACCTCAAGACGACACCGGCAGCCCTCTATCAGGAGCAACCGATAGGCCTGTCGCTGAATGGCGGCGCCTCGCTCGGAGGCGCGCGTGGCTGAGCCTCTCGTCACCTTCGAGCAGGATGGCGCCATCGGTACCATCACGCTGCGCCGGCCGGAGAAATTCAACGCACTGGACATTCCGATGCTGCGGGCGCTAGAGACGGCGCTCGACGCGGCCGAGATGGCCGAGGGCGTCCGCGTCGTGCTGCTGCGCGGCGAAGGCAAGGGCTTTTGCGCCGGTGGCGATGTCGAAGCCTGGGCGCAGATGAGTGCCGCCGATTTCCAGGTGCAGTGGGTGCGCTACGGCCACCGCGTCTTCGACCGCTTGGCGCGGCTGCGGCAGCCGACAATCGCCGTCCTGTCCGGCCATGCGCTGGGCGGCGGCCTGGAACTGGCTGCGGCTTGCGACTTGCGCGTGGCGGAAACACAAATGAAATTAGGCTTCCCGGAAACCTCGATTGGCGTCGTGCCCGGCTGGTCCGGTACGCAGCGCGCCGTGCGCCGCTTCGGCGCGCAGACGGTGCGCCGCATGGCGCTGGGCGGCGAGATCCTTCTCGCCCCCGAGGCACTCGCCCTGGGCATCGTCGACCGGGTGGTCGCGACTGGCAACGCACACGAAGAAGCAAAGGCGTGGGCGGAAAAGATCGCCGAGCGCGGCCCGCTGGCGACGGAAGCCGCCAAGCTGATGATCGCGGTCGCCGAAGGCGAGGAAAGTGCCGCCGCCACCGAAGCGCTGGCCAGCGGCTTCATCGCCCTGACCGGCGATCTGAAGGCCGGCGTCGATGCCTTCAAGGCCAAGCAGAAGCCGGCCTTTTCGAGATCCTAGAGCAAACATATGAACGCACCCCTGAAGATCGCCATGCCGGCCGAGGCGGCCGAAGCCCCGAAAGGCTACAAGCTGCTGATCGACGGCAAGCATGTCGATGCCCGCGACGGCCGCACGATTGCTCGAAACAGCCCCGGCCACGGCTTCACCGTCTCGCACTATGCGCGGGCCGGTGAGGCCGAAGTGGAAGCCGCTGTGCTTGCCGCCCACAGGGCTTTCGAAACGGGTCCATGGCCGCGCATGAAGGCGGCCGAACGTGCCGCGATCCTGCTCAAGGCAGCTGATCTGATCGAGGGCCGGCTGGAAGACATCGCCCGGCTCGACGCACTGGAATCGGGCAAACCGATCGCCCAGGCACGCGGCGAGATCGGCGGCGCCGTCGACATCTGGCGCTATGCCGCCTCGCTTGCCCGCACCCTGCATGGTGAAACCTACGCCAATCTCGGCGACGCCATGCTGGGTGTCGTCCTGCGCGAACCGATCGGCGTCGTCTCGATCATCACCCCGTGGAATTTCCCGTTCCTGATCGTCAGCCAGAAACTGCCCTTCGCGCTCGCCGCCGGCTGCACGGCGGTGGTCAAGCCGAGCGAAATGACCTCGGCCTCGACCTTCGTGCTCGGCGACATCCTGATGCAGGCCGGCCTGCCCGCCGGCGTCGTCAATATCCTGGCCGGACTTGGCGCCGATGTCGGTGCGCCGATGGTCAGCCACCCGCTGGTCGAAATGGTCTCGTTCACCGGCTCCACCCGCGTCGGCAAGATGACGATGGCATCCGCCGCGCAGTCGCTGAAGAAAGTCTCGATGGAGCTCGGCGGCAAGAACGGCCAGATCGTCTTCCAGGACGCCGACCTCGAAGCGGCCGCCGATGCGGCGGTGTTCGGCGGCTTCTTCAATGCCGGCGAGTGCTGCAATGCCGGCAGCCGGCTGATCGTGCACGAGGCGATCGCCGACGATTTTCTCAGCACCGCCAAGGCGCTTACCGCCAGGGTCACGGTCGGCGATCCGCTCGATGACCAAACCAAGGTCGGCGCGATGATCTCGTCCGACCATTTGGCCAAGGTGGCCGGTTACGTTGCGGCAGCCGCGACCGAGGGCAGCAGCATCTACAGCGGAGGCAAGCAATTGGCCTCCAATATCGGTCAATACCTCGATCCCACCATCATCCGCGGCGTCACCGAGGACATGGCCATAGCGCGCGAGGAAGTGTTCGGCCCGGTGCTCTCGGTGCTGACTTTTGAATCGATTGAAAAGGCGTTGCACATCGCCAACAACACGCCCTATGGTTTGTCGGCGGGCGTGTGGAGCGCCAGCATCGACACTTGCATGTCGGTCGCGCGCGGCGTGCGTTCGGGAACCGTTTGGGTGAACACATTCATGGAAGGTTATCCCGAGCTGCCTTTCGGAGGCTACAAGCAGTCCGGTCTCGGACGCGAACTCGGCAAACGCGCCGTCGAGGATTATACCGAGGAAAAGACAATCCAGTTTCATCGCGGCCAGCGCACCGGGTGGTGGGTCGGCTGAGTTGAGAAGAACCCGGCGGCATCCGCCGGTCGTGTAATGCAACAAGGGAGGAAGTACATGTTGCGCAAACTGCTTATCGGAACGGCTCTCGCGTCGGGCCTGGCTTTCGCGGCCCACGCCGAGGACGTCAAGGAAGTCCAGATGCTGCATTGGTGGACCTCGGGCGGCGAAGCGGCTGCTCTCAACGTCCTCAAGGGTGATCTGGCCAAGGAAGGCTATGCCTGGAAGGACGTGCCGGTGGCCGGCGGCGGCGGCGATGCCGCCATGACCGCGCTGAAGGCGATGGTCGCGGCCGGCAATTATCCGACCGCCTCGCAGATGCTCGGCTACACCGTGCTCGACTATGCAGCCGCCGGCGTCATGGGCGACCTGACCGAAACGGCGAAGAAGGAAGGCTGGGACAAGTCCGTTCCGGCAGCCCTGCAGAAGTTTTCGGTCTATGACGGCAAGTGGGTCGCGGCGCCGGTCAATGTTCACTCGGTCAACTGGCTGTGGATCAACAAGGCCGTCCTGGACAAGATCGGCGGCACCGAGCCGAAGACCTTCGACGACTTCGTTGCCCTGCTCGACAAGGCCAAGGCGGCAGGCGTGATCCCGCTCGCTCTCGGCGGCCAGAACTGGCAGGAAGCCACCATGTTCGACTCCGTCGTGCTGTCGACCGGCGGACCCGAGTTCTACAAGAAGGCCTTCAACGACCTCGATGACGAGTCCCTGAAGTCCGACACGATGAAGAAGTCGTTCGACAATCTGGCCAAGCTCGTCACCTATGTCGACCCCAACTTCTCGGGCCGCGACTGGAACCTTGCCACCGCCATGGTCATCAAGGGCGATGCCCTGGTGCAGGTCATGGGCGACTGGGCGAAGGGCGAGTTCCACGCCGCCAACAAGACCCCGGGCACAGACTTCCTGTGCTATCGCTTCCCGGGCACCGACGGCTCGGTGATCTACAACTCCGACATGTTCGGCATGTTCAATGTTCCCGACGATCGCAAGGCCGCCCAGGTCGCGCTGGCCACCGCCACCCTGTCGAAGAGCTTCCAGTCGGCCTTCAACGTCGTCAAGGGTTCGGTCCCGGCCCGTACCGACGTTCCGGACACCGACTTCGACGCTTGCGGCAAGAAGGGCATCGCCGACCTGAAGGCAGCCAATGAAGGCGGCACGCTGTTCGGCTCGCTGGCCCAGGGCTATGGCGCGCCTCCGGCGGTCGCCAATGCCTATAAGGATGTCGTCTCCAAATTCGTCCATGGTCAGATCAAGACCTCGGACGAAGCCGTGACCGAGCTGGTCAAGGCGATCGACGACGCCAAGTAAGCGCCACGCGCCAAAAACGCCTTCCCCGCTCCGGCGGGGAAGGCCCAGATCCGCGAACATAGATCCGCGAAGCTGGTTGGCCGCGAGTCGACGGGAGGAGCCCCATGAGCACGGTAGCGACAAGCCAGATCAAGCTGACGCCGGAGCATGCGCGGCCACGCGCCTCGGTGCGCTCGCGCCTGCAGGACGCATTGCCGAAGATCGTGCTGGCGCCGAGCTTCGCCATCACCATCGTCTTCGTCTACGGCTTCATCCTGTGGACGATCTATCTGTCCTTCACCAATTCCAAGACCTTCCCGTCCTATGTCCTAACCGGCTCGCGCGCCTATCAGCGGCTGTGGGGCTGGACCTTCGATACCGACCCGCCCTCGAGCTGGTACACGTCGATCACCAATATGGGTATTTTCGGTTTCCTCTACATCGCAATCTGCCTGGCGCTCGGCCTGTTCCTGGCCATCCTGCTCGACCAGAAGATCCGCGGCGAAGGCGTGTTGAGGCCGATCTATCTCTATCCGATGGCGCTGTCCTTCATCGTCACCGGCGTCGCCTGGAAATGGTTCCTCGATCCCGGCCTCGGTCTCGAGCAGACCTTGCATCAATGGGGCTGGACGAGCTTCCATTTCGACTGGATCAAGAACAAGGATTTCGTCATCTACACGGTGGTCATTGCCGGCGTCTGGCAGGCCTCCGGCTTCATCATGGCGATGTTCCTGGCTGGCCTGCGCGGCATCGACGGCGAGATCATGAAGGCGGCGCAGATCGACGGCGCCACCACCTTCCAGCTCTATCGCCGCATCGTCATCCCGCTGCTGCGGCCGATCTTCCTGTCGGCATTCATCGTGCTCGCGCACCTCGCCATCAAGTCCTACGATCTCGTGGTCGCACTGACCAGCGGCGGGCCCGGCGGCTCGGCGTGGCTGCCGTCCAACTTCATGTATGAGTACACGTTCAAGCGCAACGAAATGGCCGTCGGCTCGGCCAGTGCGGTGATCATGCTGATGACCATCGTCGCCATCATCGTGCCCTATCTCTATTCGGAACTGCGGGAGAAGCCGCGATGAGCGCCGTCACCACTCCCGCCCGCCAGGCCTCCGGCGGCGTCAACGTCAAGGTCATCAACCGCATCGTCATCTACGGGCTGCTGGCTCTGTTTGCGCTGTTTTACCTGATGCCGCTGTTCGTCATGCTGGTGACCTCGTTCAAGACCATGGACGAGATCCAGAACGGCAACATGCTGGCGCTGCCCAAGGCGCCGACCTTCGACCCGTGGCTGAAGGCGTGGGGCGAGACCTGCGTCGGCCTCACCTGCGCCGGCATCAAGGGCTATTTCTGGAACTCCATCAAGATGGTGGTTCCGGCCGTTCTGATCTCGACCATGCTGGGCGCGCTGAACGGCTACGTGCTGACGAAATGGCGTTTCCGCGGCGCAACGCTGGTGTTCGGGCTGATGCTGTTTGCCTGCTTCATTCCGTTCCAGTCGGTGCTGTTGCCGATGGCGACCATCCTCGGCAGCCTCGGCCGCTTCGGCGTCACACTGCAGAACTCGGTCGGAACGAGCTTCGGTCTCGGCAACCCGACGGTCAACCTGGTCTTCGTCCACGTCGTCTACGGCATCGGCTTCACCACGCTGTTCTTCCGCAACTACTACGAGGCGTTTCCGACCGAACTGGTCAAGGCGGCACAGGTCGACGGCGCATCCTTCTTCCAGATCTTCCGCCGCATCATGCTGCCGAACTCGATGCCGATCTTCGTCGTCACCGTGATCTACCAGTTCACCAACATCTGGAACGACTTCCTGTTCGCCTCGGCTTACGCCGGCACCGGCGACGCGATGCCGATGACGGTGGCGCTCAACAACGTCGTCAACACGTCGACCGGCGTCGTCGAATACAACGTCAACATGGCCGCCGCGATGATCGCGGCACTGCCCACCCTTCTCGTCTATGTGCTCGCCGGCCGCTACTTCGTGCGCGGTCTCATGGCTGGCGCCGTCAAAGGATGATCTGATGGCTTTTCTGGAAATTGATGGTCTGAGAAAGCGCTTCGGCCAGGTCGAGATCCTGAAAGGGATCGATGTCGAGCTCGAGAAAGGCGGTTTCCTGGTGCTGGTCGGCCCTTCCGGCTGCGGCAAGTCCACTTTGCTCAACACCATCGCCGGCCTGGAGACGATCACCTCGGGCGAAATCCGGGTCGACGGCCGCGCCATCAACGATCTGCACCCCTCCAAGCGCGACATCGCCATGGTGTTCCAGAGCTATGCGCTCTACCCGAACATGACGGTGGCCGGAAACATCTCCTTCGGCATGGAGATGCGTGGCGTGCCGGCGGCGGAGCGCCAGAAGGCGATCGACAAGGTGGCCAAGGTGCTGCAGATCGGCCACCTCTTGCAGCGCAAGCCGAGCCAGCTTTCGGGCGGCCAGCGCCAGCGCGTCGCCATGGGCCGGGCGCTGGTGCGCGACCCCAAACTGTTCCTTTTCGACGAGCCTTTGTCCAACCTCGACGCCAAGCTGCGCGTCGACATGCGCATCGAGATCAAGCGCCTGCATGCCACCACCGGCACCACCATCGTCTACGTCACCCACGACCAGATCGAGGCGATGACGCTGGCGACCAAGATCGCCGTGATGCGCGACGGCGAGGTGCAGCAGTTTGGCACGCCGGCCGAAATCTACAACAACCCGAGCAATCTCTTCGTCGCCGACTTCATGGGCTCGCCGGCGATGAACCTGATCCCGGCGACGATCGGTACGTCAGGCAATGCGTTGTCCGTCGTGCTGCAGCGCGAGGCGCGCGAGCCGATCAACCTGCCGATGGCCAATGCGCCGGCGGGCCTGTCGGCATTCCAGGGCAAGCCGATCATCTTCGGTGTCCGTCCCGAAGCCCTGACCGATCCGGAAGGTGCCGAGCGCAACGCCTCGCACATCGCAACCGCGGACTGTCACATCGAGGTCGTCGAGCCGGCAGGTTCGGACACCTTCGCCGTCACCAATCTCGGCGGCAAGGGCGTGGTGGCGCGGCTGCGCGCCGACGCCAACATTCAGCCGGGCACCAACACGCCGCTCGCCTTCAACCTGACAAAGGCGGTGTTCTTCGATCCGGCGACCGAGACCCGTATTCGCTAATGTATGTCGCCCAAAAGTGGATCCGGTTTTGGGGCAACGACATGCATCAAAACAAAAAACTAAAGCGCGTCGGGACGCGATTTAGGCCATGAGAAATCCGGACATCGTCATCATCGGCTCCGGCATCGGCGGCGCCACGATCGCTTCCGGCCTTGCCGGCAGCGGCGCCTCGATCTTGATGCTCGAGCGCGGCGAGCCGTTGCCGGCGACGCCGCACGCGCGCGACACGCGCTCGATCTTCGTCGACGGCCATTATAGGCCGAAGGAGATGTGGCGTGAGGCCGGCGGCGCCGCCTTCAACCCCGGCAATTATTATTATGTCGGCGGCAATTCGAAGTTCTATGGCGCGGTGCTGATCCGCTACCGCAAGGAAGATTTCGCCGCCATGGAGCACTTTGGCGGGGTCTCGCCGGCATGGCCGTTCTCCTATGAGGAATTCGAGCCCTGGTATTCGAAAGCCGAACAGCTGTTTCGCGTGCGCGGTGCACTGGGCGAGGATCCGACCGAGCCGTTCCATTCGATCCCCTACGCCTACAAGCCGGTGCCCGACGAGGCGCCGATCGCCCGCGCCCGCGCCGAGCTGAAAAACCTCGGCCTGCATCCGGCCTCGCTGCCGCTCGGCGTCGACATCGACACCTGGCTGAAAGAGGGCAAGACCGGCTGGGACGCGTTTCCCAACACAGGCCAGGGCAAGGTCGACGCGCAGACAGGACCGCTGACGGCGGCCCTGAAGGACACCAACATCCGGCTCGAGACCGGCTGTTATGTCGAGTACCTGGAGGCATCGACCGACGGCAAAACCATTGCTGCCATCCACTATCGGCAGAATGGTGAGCTGAAAGAGGTCGCGCCGAAACTGGTCATCCTCTCCGCTGGCGCGGTCAATTCCGCCGTCATCCTGCTGCGCTCGCCTTCGGCCGATGGCAAGGGCCTTGCCAACCGATCAGACCAGGTCGGGCGCAATTTCATGAACCACAATTCCAGCGCCATGCTGGCGATCGATCCGCGCCGCCGCAACGATGCCGTCTACCAGAAGACGCTGATGCTCAACGACTACTATCTGTCCGACGGCAAGGGCGGTAAGCCGCTGGGGAACGTCCAACTGCTCGGCAAGATCGACGGCAACATGCTGCGGGCCAATGTCAAGTACACGCCGGGATTCGCGCTCGACTTCATGGCCGGCCACGCCGTCGACTGGTACCTGATGTGCGAAGACCTGCCCGACCCGGAAAGCCGCATCATGGTCGACGGCAAGGACATCGTCATGCAGTGGCGGCGCTCCAACATGCAGTCGCTCGACGGGCTGAACAAGGTAATGCGCGAAAACTTCCGCGCCTGCGGCTATCCCATCGTGCTGTCGCGCCCCTTCGACAAGCGCACGCCGTCGCATCAATGCGGCACGGTCAAGATGGGCGACGATCCGGCGACGGCGGCGCTCGACCCCTACTGCCGCTCCTTCGACCACCGGAACCTGTTCGTCGTCGACGCCGGTTTCCTGCCGAACTCGGCGGCGGTCAACCCAGCGCTGTCGATTGCAGCCCAAGCGCTGCGCGTTGCTGACCACATCCGCAAGACGGACCTCGCCGCATGACCCGCCCCGCCGCCATCGTCACCGGCGGCGCGCGCGGCATCGGCCTCGCCTGCGCCCAGGCACTGGCGGATGCCGGCTTCGATATTCTGGTCGCCGACCTTGCCGAAACAGCCGCTGACGGACTTGCCCCCGACATCACCAAGCGTGGCGCAGAATTCGCCTATGTCAGGTGCGACATCGCGGACCTCGACACCCATACAGCACTTGTCGATGCCGCGATGCGCGCCTTCGGCCGCATCGACTGCCTGGTCAACAATGCCGGCGTCGGCGCCGTGATGCGCGGTGACCTCTTGGACCTCAAGCCGGAAAATTTCGACCGCACGCTCGGCATCAACCTGCGCGGCACCGTCTTCCTCAGCCAGGCGGTGGCCAAGGCGATGCTGGCTGCGCCAGGCGATCAGAGATCGATCATCACCATCACCTCGGTCAGTGCTGAAATGGCGTCGCCGGAACGGCCGGACTACTGCATCTCGAAGGCCGGGCTTTCGATGTGGGTGAAGAACCTGGCGTTGCGGCTTGCGCCTGAAAACATCGCCGTCTTCGAAGTCCGGCCCGGCATCATCCGCACCGACATGACCTCAGGCGTGACCGCCAAATATGACGCCCTTATCGACGGCGGCCTGGTTCCGGCCAAACGCTGGGGCGAAGCATCGGACATCGGCGCGGTGGTGGCGACGCTCGCCGGCGGCAAGCTCGGCTTTTCGACCGGCTCGATCATCAATGTCGACGGCGCGCTCTCGGTGCCACGGCTATGAATGGATCAGGAAATGACTGACTATATCATCGTGGGCGCCGGTCCTGCCGGCTGCGTTATGGCCAACCGGCTGAGCGAAGATCCCAGCAATTCGGTCCTGCTGCTGGAAGCCGGCGGCAAGGACTGGCACCCCTACATCCACATGCCGGCGGGCTTCGCCAAGATGACCAAAGGCATTGCTTCCTGGGGTTGGTCGACCGTGCCGCAAAAGCACATGAAGGACCGCGTCTTCTGGTACACGCAGGCCAAGGTCGTCGGCGGCGGCTCGTCCATCAACGCCCAGATCTACACGCGCGGCAATGCCCGCGACTACGACGCCTGGGAGAAGGAAGAAGGCCTCGCCGGCTGGGGCTATCGCGACGTGCTGCCCTATTTCAAGCGCGCCGAAAACAACCAGCGCTACGCCAACGACTTTCATGGCGACCAGGGCCCGCTCGGCGTGTCCAACCCGATTTCGCCGCTGCCTATCTGCGAGGCCTATTTCCGTGCCGGCCAGGAGATGGGCATCCCCTTCAACCCGGACTTCAACGGCGCTGCCCAGGAAGGCGTCGGCTACTACCAGCTGACCCAGAAGGATGCCCGGCGCTCGTCCGCTTCAGTCGCCTATTTGAAGCCGATCCGCGCCCGCAAGAATCTGACCGTCCGAACCGATGTGCTGGTGACGCGCATCGTCGTCGAGAACGGTCGCGCTATCGGCGTCGAGGTGGTCGACAGGCCGGGCGGCGAGAAGAAAATCCTGCGCGCCGAGCGCGAGGTGATCGTCTCGTCCGGCGCCATCGGCTCGCCGAAGCTCCTGATGCAGTCGGGGATCGGCCCCGCAGACCATCTGAAGTCGGTCGGCGTCACGCCGGTGCATGACCTGCCCGGCGTCGGCTCCAACATGCAGGACCATCTCGATTTGTTCGTCATCGCCGAATGCACCGGCGATCACACCTATGACAACTACGCCAAGCTGCACCGCACGGCCTGGGCCGGTCTGCAATATCTGCTGCTGAAGAAAGGCCCGGTGGCCTCCAGCCTGTTCGAGACCGGCGGCTTCTGGTACGCCGACCCGACCGCCGCCTCGCCCGACATTCAGTTCCATCTCGGCTTGGGATCCGGCATCGAGGCCGGCGTCGAGAAGCTGAACAATCCAGGTGTCACCCTGAACTCGGCCTTCCTGCGGCCGCGCTCACGCGGCACGGTGCGGCTGAAGAGTGCCGACCCGTCCGACCACCCGCTGATCGATCCGAACTACTGGTCCGATCCCTATGACCGCGCCATGTCGATCAAGGGGCTGCGACTGGCGCGCCAGATCATGCGACAGAAGGCGCTTGCCCCTTACGTGCTGCGCGAAGTGCTGCCCGGGCCGTCGCTCGCCAGCGACGACGAGCTGTTCGACTATGCCTGCCGCACCTCCAAAACCGACCATCACCCGGTTGGCACCTGCCGCATGGGCCATGACGACATGGCCGTGGTGACACCGGATCTGCGGTTGCGCGGCATCGAGGCCCTGCGCGTTTGCGACGCCTCGGTGATGCCGCGCGTGCCTTCATCCAACACCAATGCGCCGACAATAATGGTCGGTGAAAAAGGAGCCGATCTGGTCCTCGGCCGCGAGCCGCTGCCGCCGGCGGTGTTTTCCGGAAACCGGGCTGCTTAGCCGCTGAGGAGCAAGACATGATCAGGCACTGTGTTTTCGCTAGATTTCGCAATGATGTCGCCGCTACCGAGCGCACGGCGGTCCATGCCGATCTCGAGGCGCTGCGACAGCTGATCGACGGCATGGACGCCGTAAAATTCAGCGCCAATGTCAGCCCGGAGCCGTTCGCACGCGGCTTCACCCATGGCTTCACCATCGACTTCCGCGATGCTGCCGCGCGCGATGCCTATCTTGTGCATGAAGCGCACCAGCGCGCCGGCGCACGCCTGGTCGCTGCCCTGGAAGGCGGCACGGACGGGCTGATGGTGTTTGATCTCGAAATCTAGACTCACCGTCAAGCCACGATCGAGTTCATCGACAGATGGCACCGGTCGCTCCTCATCGCACCTCAGGGGCGTTCGATCAAATGAGCCGCGCGAAAAAGTGACCACCGGTCTTCCCTGAACTGGCTGATAATTCCTCACATCGATGATGGTGGAGGAGGAAGATTTGCCCCTTAATTCGCAGCAGAAGAAGACCGTCCTCGCCTCGTTCCTGGGCTGGACGCTCGATGCTTTCGATTTCTTCCTTCTGACATTCCTGCTCACCGATATCGCGACCGAATTCCACGCCGACGTGCCCGCGGTCTCCAAGGCGCTGTTCCTGACCTTGGCCACACGCTTCATCGGCGCGTTCTTCTTCGGCATGCTTGCCGACAAGTACGGGCGCAAGCCGATCCTCATGCTCAACATCGTGAGCTATTCGGTGATCGGCGCGCTGGCCGCCTTCTCGCCCAATCTCGGCATCTTCCTCGCCCTGCGTGCGCTGTTCGGCATCGCCATGGGCGGCGAATGGGGGCTTGGCAGTTCGCTGGCCATGGAATCCATTCCGCCGAGCGCACGCGGCATGGTCTCCGGCATCCTGCAATGCGGCTATCCGGCCGGCTATCTGCTGGCGGCGGTGGTCTATGGCCTGCTCTATCAGCAGACGATCGGCGGCTACACGATCGGCTGGCGCGTCATGTTCCTGCTCAGCTTCGTGCCGGCGCTGATTGTGCTCTTCATCCGCTCGCATGTGCCGGAATCGCCGGCCTTCGTCGAAGCGCAGAAGACGGCTCGACCGGGCATGTGGGAAACCCTGCAGAAACACTGGGGTGTCGCGCTCTATGCCGTCGTGCTGATGATGTTCTTCAATTTCTTCAGTCATGGCACGCAGGACCTCTACCCGACCTTCCTGAAGAAGCAGCACGGCTTCGATCCGCATACGGTGAGCTGGATCACCATCATCGCCAATATCGGCGCCATCGTCGGCGGCCTGGCGTTCGGCGCGCTGTCCGAAAAGATCGGCCGCGTCAACGCCATCACGCTGGCCTGCCTGATCGCCTTGCCGTCGATCCCGCTATGGGCCTACTCGACCACGCCGTTCATGCTCGCCATCGGCGCCTTCGTCATGCAGGTCGCGGTCCAGGGCGCCTGGGGCGTCATCCCCGTGCACCTCAACGAGCTTTCGCCCGGGGCGGTGCGGGCGACCTTGCCCGGCTTTATCTATCAGGCGGGCAATCTCGCCGCGTCCTATGGCGGCCCCTATCAGGCAGGAATCGCGGAAAGCGCCGGAGGCAGCTATGGCTATGCCCTGGCGCTGTTCGCAGGCGTGGTCGCCATCTGCATCATCGTCGTCATACGTTTCAGTCCGGAACGACGTGGCCAGTTGATGACCGTACTCAATTAGGGTCGAAATCAGCCGAGCCTGAGCGCAACGACACCGGCGACGATGCTGAGCGCGGCGGCACCGCGCCAGCCGGTCATTTTTTCGCCGAGAGCGAAGACCGAGATCATCATGGCAAACAGGATCGAGGTTTCGCGCAGCGAGGCCACGGAGGCGATCGGCGCCTTGGTCATCGCCCACATGACGATCCAGTAGGCGGCGCCGCTGAGCACGCCCGTGAACAGTCCTGCCTTCCAGTCGCGCGCCAACACCGGCAGCGCCTTCGGCCCGCGGAAGATGAGGCACAGCACCAAGGCGCCAAAAGCATCGCAGATGAACAGCCAGGCTGCATAGCTCTGCGCGGTTGCCGCCAGCCGTGCGCCGCTGCCGTCGGACAGCGTGTAACTGGCAATGAAGATGGAAGTGCCCAGTGCGAAGCCAACCGCGCGCAGATTGAGTTTTTCCAGATATGCGCCGCCACGAAACGACATCACCAGCGTGCCGGCCGACAACAGGAAGATGCCGAGCATGGCGAACGGGCCGGGAATCTCGGCAACGACGAACATGCCGCCAAAGGCCGAGAGCAGAGGTGCGGTGCCCCGCGCCAGCGGATAGGTCTGGGCGAAATCGCCTGCCTTGTAGGCGCCGATCAGGAAGGTGCGGTAGCCCATGTGGAAAATGACGGAGGCGATGATGTAGGGCCACACCTCCGCCTTCGGCACTTCGACGAAGGGCAGCACCACGAGTGCCGCCGCGCCCATGCCGAGCGTCATCAGCGTGATCGACAGGAAGCGGTCGAGATGAACCTTGACCAGCGCATTCCAGATCGCGTGCATGGCGGCGGCGGCAAGCACTGCGAAAAAAACGAAAAGCGTCATGTGGCAATGCCGGGCGTTTCCAGGTCGATGTCGACCCGCAACGGAAAATGATCCGACGCAACCTCGCCGATATCGGCACCGATCGAACGCACCCGCCCGGCGAACATGCCGCCGACGAAGCAATGGTCGAGCCGGCGCTTTGCCAATCTGCCGTCGATGGTCTTCACATGGGTGTGGAAGTGGAAGTCCGGAACCGGCTCCCCGGCAACGGCGGCGGCATCGACGAAACCGCTGAGATAGGCGGCACCCCGATGGTAGGGCGTGCTGCCGACGATGTGGCGATATTCGGCGCTGCCCGGCTCCATGTTGAAATCGCCCATCCAGATCGCCGCCAGCGGGTTTTCCGGCTCCGCTTCGCCGCTGGTCCAGTTGCGCGTGGGCTCGTCGTCGACGCCGCTCCACGGCCCGCCGTCGGACGGTGCCCGGCGATGCTCGGCCAGGAGATAGTCGATCTGCTCCAGCCGCTCCTCGGCCGCGATATGGGCGAGATGCAGCGACAACACCCGCACCGGCCCTGCCGGCGTGCGGATCATGCATTCAAGTGCTGCATTGCGGGTGTTGAGCGGCCGCTGCGTGCGGCGCATCGGCAGCGCATGCAGCCGCGACCAGACGATCGGCAGTTTCGACAGCACCATGGTGCCGAACTGGCGGCGCCGGTTGACCAGGCGGCCGTCATGCCGCTCGCTGGCGTCCATGTCGAAGGCCGGGCCATAGACCCAGTGATAGTCGGGCAGCAGGCTGGAAAGCAGTTCCGGCTGATCGTCGAAATTGCTGCGCTGCCAGTGACGCTCGACTTCCTGCAGTGCAATGACGTCGGCGCCGGCAACGATGCGCGCGGCGCGCGAAAGATCGTAGCGCCCGTCGCTGCCGAACCCGTACTGGATGTTGTAGCTGACCAGCTTCATTGCTTATCCGGCTCAATTTCGTGTTGGCAGTAGCGGTTCGATGCCGCGGTTGCAATGTGCAGGAGAATGGACGTGGCTTGGACCAGCCTTGCCCCTGACCGGGATCAGGCACCGATCCCGAAGCACTTCGGTATCTTCCGTGCGCCGGAAAACGGCGTGCGATGCCTCAAGTATTCAGCGGCTGGAACCGGCCGGGTGGCGACGCGGCCAGTTCGGTCCAGTCGATCTCTTCCTCAAGGCGATGATAGGCTTCGTCGCCAATCGTCCCGTTGCGGCGCAATTCCTCCAGCGCGTCGCGCTGGCTCTTGATCGCATAAAGACGCAAGCGGTCATATTCGGTCGCCGCCTGGGCATCGTCGGGGTTTTTGGCGATCTTGCGTTGAGCGGCATATTGCTCGCGCACCGCGGCCGCAGCGTCCGATGTCTTGCCGCTCAATATGTCGAGCGCCGCCTGCATGACCACAACGCGCGCCTGCGCAACCTCGCGGTCGACCGTTTCGTCAGGGTTGAGATTCAAAAGGCGCAGCAGCGGCTTCAGGCTCATGCCTTGCAGCACCAGCGTGCCGAGGACGACCGTGAAGGCAGCGAGCACGATCGGGTCGCGGGCCGGGAATTCAGCCGGCAGGGCGAATGCCGCCGCAAGCGTCACCAAACCGCGCATCCCGCACCAGCCGATCAGCACGCCGCCACGAAACGACGGAGCGTCACGCTGACGATCAGCCACGCCGAAACGGTCAAACCACCTGATGATCGCGCCGCACCCCAGAACCCAGACGAAGCGTGAGACGATGACGATGGCGAGCACGGTCCCGGCCAGGACGAACGCATCGGTCTGCCCCTGCCCGGCAAGCCGGCCGACGATCGTACGCGCCTGCAGGCCCATCAGCACGAAAGCCAGAACATTGAGCACGAAGACCGCCGTTTCCCAGACGGAATAAGAGCTGATGCGGTTTCTGGCCGGCATGCGGCGCGGCGCGGTGCGGGCGATCGTCATGGCATAGACGACTATGGTGATGATGGCCGACAGTCCGATCCTGTCGGCCAGGATCCAGACCCCGAACGTGCCGGCAAATTGCACCACAGTGCCGCTCGCCGGGTCCTCGATCCGGCCCAGCGTCATCAGAGACAACCGGCCAAGCAGATAGCCGGCCGCAAGACTGCCGAGCGTGGACAGCAGGATCATCGGAACGGCGCTGCTCAGCAGAATGGAACCTGCTGCCGCAGAAATCGCCATTCGGTAAATCAGCAGCGCGGTGGCGTCGTTAAGCAGGCTCTCGCCTTGCAGAATGGCAGTGATGCGATGCGGCACCTTGAACTGGCCAAGCACGGCCGATGCCGCAACCGCATCGGGCGGCGCCACGATGGCGCCAAGCGCTATGGCCGCGGCAATCGGCAGACCTGCCATCGCCCAGCCGGCCAGCGCCACCGTCGCTGTCGTGAAAAGGACGGCACCAAGCGCCAGCAGCACAAGCGGCACCTTGTAGCGGTTGAGATCGCGCAGTGACGTGTCATAGGCGGCGTCGAGCAGCACCGGCGCGATGAACAGGGCAAGCGCCAGTTCCGGGTCGATCTCGATGGTCGGCACGCCAGGCACGAAGGCGATGGCCACCCCTGCCAGCGCCAGCAAAGAGGGATAAGGAACCTGCACGCGCCGCGACAGCGCCGTCAGCGCAACGGCGATCAACAGCAGAACGAGTGTCAGTTCGAAAAGAACCATGGCCTCTTATAGCCGGGAAGCGAGATTCTGGCAGCGGCAAAGCGGCTGGAAATTGTTGATTGCCCGGCAAGCTCGAGCCGGCAGAAAATACCTCGAATTGCTTCCTGACAAATCGCCGTCCACACCGACATTGAAATCATCTGATATGGGGCCCGCTTAAACGCGGACTTCCCTGCACTGCAGCCCATGCCACGCGGGCGGAAGCATCCTTCCCCCTTCGCTAACCGGGATACAGCCATTCATTCCAAACAAGCGCAGCAGCCTAGTGCAGCACGAGCATATCGCTCGAAGAAAACGAGATCTCGGCCTTCTCACCAACTGCGGGGGGCGGCGTTGCCGGGCTGTTGAACGTGTCGAGCGAGACCGTGTTGCCGCCGATGCCGACACGAACCCGGATGACCGATCCGAGGAAATGCACTTCGGAGATTTCTCCGGAAAGGCTGGAGTCGCGGCCGGGCTGGCGCCCAAGCGAGATGGCTTCCGGACGCAGCGCCAGGGACAGCGTGTCGCCCGACTTGGAACCGTTGAGCTTGCCCTTGAGCGAGACCTGTTCGGAATTGACCCGCACCGTGCCCGCGGCGGCATCGGTGACGGTGCCTTCCAGCACATTCAGCGTGCCGACGAAATTGGCGACGAACTTGGTTGCCGGCCGGTTGTAGATCTCGAATGGCGTGCCGACCTGCTCGGCCTTGCCGCCGTACATGACGGCGATGCGGTCCGAGATCGACAGCGCCTCTTCCTGGTCGTGCGTGACGAAGATGGTGGTGATGCCGAGCTTCTTCTGGATCGACCGGATTTCCTCGCGCAGCGACACGCGCACCTTGGCGTCGAGCGCCGACAGCGGCTCGTCGAGCAGCAGCAGCTTTGGCTTCGGCGCGATGGCGCGGGCTAGCGCGATGCGCTGCTGCTGGCCGCCCGAGAGCTGGTAGGGGTAGCGATCCGCCATCTGCGGCAGCTTGATGATGCCGAGCATCTCGGCGACGCGGGCATCGATGTCCGCCCTCGGCATGCCGGCGACCTTCAGGCCGAAGCCGATATTCTGCGCCACGGTCAGGTTCGGGAACAGCGCATAGGCCTGGAAAACCATGCCGACATTGCGCTGGTTGGGCTTCAGTCTCGTAATGTCCTTGCCGCTGACGACGATCGTGCCCGCGCTCGGCTCCTCGAAACCGGCAACCATGCGCAACACCGTCGTCTTGCCGCAGCCGGATGGCCCGAGGAAGGAGACGAATTCGCCGCGCTCTACGTCGAGATTGAAGTCCTCCACCACCGTGGTGGCGCCGAAGGATTTTCGAACGTGCTGGATGGAGAGGAATGGGTCGGCCATGGCGTGGTTCTCTCGATCAATTTGGGCGGTTCGCCGATTTCGGCGCGAAGCGGGACAGGATCTGGATCAGCGACATGCAGCCCCAGGTGATGGCGAAGGCGATCACTGCAAGGGCTGCGGGCTCGTATGCACGGTTGGCGCCGATGTTCTGCAGATACGGGCCGAAAGCCGGACGGCTGAGCAGGCTGGCCATTGTAAACTCGCCAATGACGATGGCGAAAGTCAGGAATGCGCCGGACAGCACCGCGATCAGCACATTGGGCAGGATGACGCGGGTGATGATGGTGCCCCAGCCCGCACCCAGAATTTGCGCGGCTTCGGTCAGCGTACGCACATCGATGGTGCGCAGACCGGTGTCAACGGCCCGATACATGTAAGGCAGAGACAGCGTCGTATAGCCAATGACAAGCAACGCGTTCGCACCCCAATTGCTTGCCAAGAATGGCAGCGGCGAGTTCGAGCCGTACATCCTGATATAGCCGAAGACGATGACGATTGCCGGAATGACCAGCGGCAAAAGGGTGATGAATTCGACGATTGGCCTGAGCTGAGGCAGACGCAGCCGGATCCAGTATGCCGCCGGCACCACGATCAGCACCCCCAGGATAATGGTGCAGAGCGCAGCGATGACTGAAAAGAGGAAAGTTGACTGGAAGCGCGCGTCTCCCAGCACGACTTGATAGGCGTCGAAGGAGTGGACGCCGCGCCGCATGCGCAGCGAGAACTCGACCGTCGCCATCAACGGAATAAAGAAATAGGCGGCCCCGACAACAAAGACGACCCAGGCCCAGAACTTACCCGACTTCATTTGAGCCACCTTTCGGACCGAGTCCGAAACCAGATGTAGAAGACATTCGCAAGCCCGGTGATGACGATCATGCCAAAGGCTATGGCATAAGCGAGTTGCGGGTTGTGCAGCACGTCGCCATTCATCTGCGAGTAGAGCTTGATCGGAACGATATTAAGCGTCGGACCGGCAAACGCATAAGCGGTGGCGATGGCGCCGAAGGCGTTCGCAAACAACAGGATGACCGTACCGAGAAAACTCGGCCATATCACAGGGATGACAACCATGCGCCAGTACTGCGCCTGCGTGGCACCGAGCGTGGCCGCAGCCTCGCCCCACTCCTTCTTCAAGCCGTCGATGGCTGGCACGATGATGACCACCATCAGGGGAATCTGAAAGAACAGATAGACCGCGATCAGGCCCGTTGTGGTGAGAAAATTGAAGCCCATCGCGTAAATGTTGATGTTGAGCACGTCACGCAGAAGCGTCGTGACGATACCGACACGGCCGAGCGTAGCCAGGAACGCGAAGGCGAGCGGCAAGCCGGCAAAATTCGAGGCGACGCCCGAAAACGTCAGGGTCGCGGAGCGCGTCCAGCTTGGCAGTCCGCCGCGCACGATCGCGATCGCGATGGCGAGCCCGGCAAACGCCCCGATGATGGCCGACCAGAAACTGATCTTGATCGAAGACCAGTAGGAATTGCTGATCGACGGATCGCTGACCAGCTGCAGAATATTGTCGAGCGTGAACCCGCCTTCACCGTTCCGGAAGGCTCCCACGACGAGATAGAGCGTGGGCAGGATCAAGAACATTAGGGCAAAGATGAAGAACGGCGCCACGCCGATCCATTGCGTCGGCAAGCGGAAGGCGGTCGCCTCCTTCGGCGGCACCGGCTTGGTGGCGAATGCCTGATTTGAAAGCGAGAGATCGGTCATGCGCCGGCTACCGTCTTCGAGGAAGGACCGGGCGGCCTCGCGGCCGCCCGGTGGATTTCAAGTCTTACTTGACGTTGGCGCCGACAGTGGCGTCCCAGTTCTTGCTGATAGCTTCCTTGGCCTTAGCCTGCTCGTCGAGCGACGGGAACGCGGCCGAGGCATAGGATTCCGCCGGCGGCAGCTTGGCCAGCACGTCCGCCGGGATCTTGCCGTTCTTGGCGAGATCGTTGAAGCGGATCGGGTGGCAATAGCCCTTCAGCCAGCCGATCTGGCCTTCGTCGGAGTAGAGGTATTCCATCCACAGCTTGGCTGCATTCGGATGCGGCGCGTAGGCGCTGATCGCCTGCACGTAGACGCCGGCGACGACGCCGGTCTTCGGCACGATGACGTCGACGGGCGGGTTGCCCTTCAACGTGTCGCGGCCGGCGAGCGCGTTGTAGTCCCAGTTGATCAGGATCGGGGTCTGACCCTGGGCAAGCGTTGCCGGCTTGCCTACGACCGGAACGAAATTGCCGGCGGCGTTGAGCTTCTTGAAGAAGTCTAGGCCAGCAGTGCCGGCAGCTTCACCGGCTGCGGCGCCACCGGAAAGGCCGGCGGCGTAGACAGCCTGGATGGCCTGGTTTGAAACGCGCGGATCGCCGGCAAGAGCGACCGCGTTGGCGAATTCCGGCTTCAAGAGGTCGGCCCAGTCGGTGGGCGATTCCTTGATCAGGTCCTTGTTCACCATGAACGACAGAACGCCGTAATAGTCGCCGTACCAGAAGCCGTCGGCATCCTTGGCGCTGTCGGGGATCGAGTCCCAGGTCGACACCTTGTAGGGCTGGATCAGGCCATCGGCCTTGGCGGTCGGGCCGAAGGACAGGCCGACGTCGATGACGTCGGGCGCCTGCGGGCCCTTGTTGTCCTTGTTGGCCTTGATCGCCTCGACCTCGTCGCCGGAGCCGGCGTCGGGGTTGAGTTCGTTGACGGTGATTTCCGGATACTTCGCCTTGAAACCTGCGATGACATCGCCATAGCCGCACCAGTCATGCGGCAGCGCGATGGTGGTGAGCTGGCCTTCCGCCTTGGCGGCCTTGACGAGATCGTCCAGCGAATCCGCGGACGAAATCACCGTCGACGCGAAAAGCGCCGCGGCCGAAAGGGAAAGCACTTTCCCCGTGAACTTGAACATGTGTTCTCTCCGTTGAACTGACGCCGTTGGACGCCTGCGATGCGGTATCGTTTTCATGTGACAGCCAGATGAAAGCTTTGTGAAAGCGGCTGCTCGCAGTGCGAAAAAGTAAACTCTTTTTAACCTGATGTAGCAATCGCTCCGCGATTCTTTTTCCGGCTAACTAGTTTGTGCCTTGCCCGTCATCCTCCCCCTTGTTTTCATAGCCCCTTTTCAGATCACTTTGCGGCGCGGAAAACGCCTCAGACCGTGCCGGCAATGGCGTTTTCGAGCAAGGTCAGCGCCGCCTTCTTGGTCAGCTTGACCGGGTTACCGCCGGCGGTCGGATCGACCACCGCCATGTCGGCGATCAGCGCCTTGCGTTTCTTGTCCATGTCGAGCCCCTTGATAAGGCCCGGCAGCGCATGCGGCACCTTCAATTCCTTGCGCAGCTTGATAATCGCCTTGGCGAACCCGTCGAAGCCGCCCTTGATGCCGCAATAGGCGGCGAGCCGGCCGATACGCTCCTCGATGGAGTCACGGTTGAAGGCGAGCACATAGGGCATGAACACCGCATTGGTCATGCCGTGATGGGTGTCATAGAGCGCACCGACCGGATGCGACAGCGAATGGATGGCGCCGAGCCCCTTCTGGAAGGCAGTGGCGCCCATGGCGGCGGCGCTCATCATGTGGGCGCGCGCGACGAGATCCCTGCCGTTGGCATAGGCCTTCGGCAGGTTCTCGAAGACCAGCCTCACACCTTCGACGGCGATGCCGTCGGCCATCGGATGATAGCCCGGCGCGCAATAGGCCTCGAGACAGTGGGCGAGCGCATCCATGCCGGTGCCGGCGGTGATGAAGCCGGGCATGCCGACCGACAGCTCCGGATCGGCAATAACGATTGCTGGCAAAAGTTTCGGATGGAAGATGACCTTCTTGGTGTGCGTCGCCTCATTGGTGATAACGCCGGCGCGGCCAACTTCCGATCCGGTCCCGGCGGTGGTCGGCACGGCGATGATCGGCGCGATGGCGTCCGAATTGGCGCGCGTCCACCAGTCGTCGACATCCTCGAAATCCCATACCGGCCTGACCTGCCCGGCCTGGAAGGCGATCAGCTTGCCGAGATCGAGCGCCGAACCGCCGCCGAAGGCGATGACGCCGTCATGCTTGCCCTTCTTGAACACGGCGATGCCGGCGGTCAGATTGGACTCGACCGGGTTAGGCCTGACCTCGGAGAAGACGCCGTAGGGAACCTTGGCGTCGTCGAGTATCTTCAGCGTCGAGGCGACGACCGGCAGTTTCGCCAGTCCAGGGTCGGTGACGAACAACGGCCGCTTGATGCCGGTGGCCGCCAGCACCTCAGGCAATTCCTTGATGCGGCCGGCGCCGAAGCGGACGGTGGTGGGGTAGTTCCATTTGGAGATCAGCTTGGACATTTTTGTCTTTCAATAAATCAGATGGCTTCGCGCAGATGGAATGATTTCGGCCGGGTCAGATTGTCGTAGCCGATGGCCGACAAGCCCGCACCCTTGCCGGTGTCCTTGACGCCGGTCCAGACCAAGGCCGGGTCGAGGTAGTCGCAGCGGTTCATGAACACCGTGCCGGTCTCGACGCGGTTGCCGATCGCCACGGCATGCTCGGTATCGCGCGTCCAGATCGAAGCGGTCAGCCCGTAGGGACTGTCGTTCATCAGCGCGATCGCCTCTTCGTCGTTGCGCACCTTCATGATGCCGACGATCGGGCCAAAGCTTTCCTCGCGCATGACGCTCATCTGATGATCGACTTCTGTCAGCACCTCAGGTGCCAGATAAGGCGAACCAGCCTTGTCGTTAGCCACCTTCATGTTGATGTGCGCCTTGGCACCCTTGCGCAGCGCTTCCGCCTTCTGTTCACGGATCAGGTCAGCAAAGCGCGCCTGCGCCATCGGTCCCATCGTCGTCGCCTGGTCGAGCGGATTGCCGACGACATAGTTCTTGGTCTCGGCGATGAAGCCTTCGACGAATTCGTCATAGACCTTCTCGTGCACATAAACGCGTTCGATGCCGCAGCAGCACTGGCCGGAATTGTAGAAGGCGCCGTCGACCAGATTGGCGACCGCATGGTCCATCTTGGCATCGGGCAGCACATAGGCCGGATCCTTGCCGCCAAGCTCGAGGCCGAGCGTCATGAAGGTGCCCGCCGCCGCCTTTTCGATGGCGCGGCCGCCGCCGACCGAACCGGTGAAATTGACGTGGTCGATCTTGCCCGAGCCGAGCAGCCTTTCGGTCTGGGCGTGGTTCAGCACGACATTCTGGAACACGCCCTTGGGCAGGCCGATCTTGTCGAAAGCCTGTTGAAAGCGCTCGCCGACCAGCAGCGTCTGCGCCGCATGCTTCAGGATCACGGTGTTGCCGGCCATCAGCGCCGGCACGATGGTGTTGACGGCGGTCAGATAGGGATAATTCCACGGCGCGATCACCATGACGACGCCGAGCGGGTCTTTCTTCACATAGCGGCGGAAACCGTCCTTGGGGTTGGAGGCCGGCACCGATTTGAGCGCCTGCTCGGCGATCTCGACCATGTAGTTGGTGCGCTCCCTGACGCCGCCGAATTCGCCGCCATAGCGCACGGGCCGCCCCATCTGCCAGGCGATTTCCGGCACGATCTCGTCGGTCATCGCGACCAGCGCTTCCAGCATAGCCAACATGTACTTGCCGCGCTCGACGATAGGTGTCTCAGCCCACTTCTCTTGCGCCGCCTTGGCGCGTTCCACTGCGGCGTTGATCGCCTGGTCTGTAGCAATCGGCCGCTCGGCATAGATCGAGCCATCGACGGGGGTAATGAGTTTGACCGTCTCGGTCATTTTGTAAGTCCTCGTATTCTACAACAAAATCGTGTGGCCTGGCGCTGCCCCTCATCTGCCTGCCGGCATCCTCCCCCACGGGGAAAGGCTAAGAGTGAAGGGGTGGCGCCGACGAACCGTCGATACCTAATACCGCTCGAAACCTCTGTGCAGTTCCCAATCCGTAATCCGGCGATCGTATTCGAACTGCTCCCACTTTGCGGTGTGGACATAGTGTTCGAGCACATCCTCGCCGAGCGCCTGCTTGAGCATCTTCGACTTCGCCAGCGTGTCGGTGGCATCGCGCAGCGTCTTCGGAATCTCCGGCAGGCGAGATGCCTGATAGGCATCGCCGACGAACGGCTTCTGCAATTCCAGCTTTTCGTCGATGCCGGCAAGCCCGGCGGCGATCAGGGCTGCGAAAGCAAGATATGGGTTGAGGTCGGCGCCACCGATGCGGCATTCCATGCGGATGCCCTTGGTGCCCTCGCCGCACAGGCGGAAGCCTGCGGTGCGGTTGTCCTCGCTCCACATGATCTTGGTCGGCGCGAAGGTGCCGGCCTGGAAGCGCTTGTAGGAGTTGATATAGGGCGCCAGGAACCAGGTGAATTCCTTGGCGTATTTGAGCTGGCCGGCGGCCCATTGCTGGCCGAGTGTCGACAGCGTCCAGTCGGCCTTTTTGTCGAAGAACAGCGGTGTCTTGCCGTCGGCGCTCCACAGCGAATTGTGGATGTGGCTGGAATTGCCGGCGAGCCCGTAATTATACTTGGACATGAACGAAATCGCCTTGCCCTCGGACTCGGCGATTTCCTTGGCGCCGTTCTTCAGGATGACGTGGCGGTCGGCCATGTCGAGCGCCTCGGCATAGCGCACATTGATCTCTTCCTGGCCAGGACCCCACTCGCCCTTGGAATTCTCGATCGGAATGCCGGCCGCTTCCATTTCGTTGCGAAGCCGGCGCATGACGCCTTCTTCCTTGGTGGTGATGCCGATCTGGTAGTCGCCGATATAGGGCGATGCGGTGTCGAGACCTTGCCAGTGCTTCTTGCGGGCCGAATCGTAGGTCTCGTTGAACAGATAGAATTCGAGCTCGGATGCGAAATAGCCGATATAGCCGCGCTCGCTCAGCCGCTTGACCTGCTTCTTCAAGATGGCGCGCGGCGAATGCGGCAGGTCGTCATGCGTGTGGTGGTCGAGCACGTCGCAGATCACGAGCGCGGTCTTTTCCAGCCAGGGAATGCGCCGCAGCGTGGCGAGATCCGGCTTCATGACGAAATCGCCATAGCCCTTCGACCAGCTCGCCGCCTTGTAGCCCGGCACCGGCTCCATATCGATGTCGGCCGCCAGCAGATAGTTGCATCCATGCGTTTCGTCATGCGCGGAATCGACGAAGTACTGCGCCAGGAAGCGTTTTCCCGCCAGCCGTCCCTGCATGTCGACGATGCAGGCCAGCACGGTGTCGATCTCACCGCTGGAGACCGCTTTCTTCAACTGATCGAACGAGAAATTTCCGGCCATTCCTTTGGCACTCCAGCGCTTGGGCTTTGAATGAGTTGAACGAAACCATGGCCGGCACGATGCCGGCCATGGCCATGATGGTCGAGGTCAGTGGCCGGTTTCGCCGACTGCCTGTTCGGCCGCCTTGATGGCCGCCTGACGCGCCGCAATGATGTCGCCGAGCGGCGGCCCCTGGAAGCGGCGCTTCTCGAAGCCGAACCAGACGACTGCCGTCAGGATGAAGAAGCCGACGGTGATGTAGAGCGCCCAATCGTTCGGCGGCTGGATGCCGATGATGAAGATCAGGATCATTGAGACGATCGACAGGAAGGCGAACAGCATGAACACGCCGCGCCCCATGTTCCAGGGACCCATCTTGTCCCACTTCGGCGTGCCCCAGGCGAGCATGCCGAGCACGATCGGCACGGTGAAGGAGAGGAACAGGAAGATGACGGTGCAGGAAACCACGATGGTGTAGGCCGAAGTGCCTGCGACCGAAACCAGCGTCGAACCCCAGACGAACAGCACCGACAGGATCGAAGCCGTCCAGATCGCCGCCACCGGCGTGCGGTAGGTCGGGCTGACCTTGGCGAGTGCCGCCGAACCCGGCAGGCCGCCGTCACGCGAGAAGGCGAAGATCATGCGCGAGGCAGACGTCACCGTGGCAAGGCCGCACAGCAGCTGCGCGACGAACACGACGAGGTAGACGAACTCCTTGATGCCGGGGCTTACACGCTGGTCGAAGGCCCAGAAGAACACGTTCCAGCCCTGCTTGGCGGCATCGTCCATGTTCGGGATCATCAGCACGAAGGCGGCCAGGAACAGATAGCCGAAAACGGCCGACCAGATCACCGACATGACCATGGCGCGCGGCACGGAAGAAGCCGCCTTGATGGTTTCCTCCGAGGTGTGCGCGGAAGCGTCATAACCGGTGATCGTGTAGATCGGCAGCAACAGTCCGAGCGCGAACACCCAGGCATTCGAGACGGATGGCCACACGCCGGCGCCTGCGTCCCCGGAATAGTTCTTGAAGGTGAAGAGACGGCTGAAATCCCAGGTCTCAGCGGAAGCCAGGCAGACGATGGCGATCAGGATCGAGCCGAAGAAGATGAGATAGCCCGAGAAATCGGTCAGCTTCGCCGTCAGCTTGATGCCGAGATGGTTGATCAGCGCCTGCGCGCCGGTGATGATGATCAGAAAGATCATCTGGTTTGTCAGCGTGCCTTCGATTCCGAGCGTCGGGCCGAAAGCGCCGATGAAAAACGTCCAGGTGCCGACATTGATGGCGCCGAGCACGGTGATCAGGCCGAGCAGATTGAGCCATGCGGTGACCCAGCCGGTGCCGCGGTTGCCGAGGATCGAACCCCAGTGATAGAGGCCGCCGGCCGTCGGATAGGCCGAGCTGATCTGCGACATGGCGACCGCAAAGGTCAGCGAAACGAAGCAGCCGACCAGCCAGCCGATGCCGATGCCGATGCCGCCGGCGCCGGAGGTGGCCTGGGCCAGCGAATTGATGCCGCCCGACAGGATGCAGATGATGGAGAAGGAAACGGCGAAGTTCGAAAAGCGACTGAGGCGCCGCTCCAATTCCTGGGCATAGCCCATGCTGTGGAGGTGCTTTACGTCCTCCGCCTTGTCAACTTCAGTATAACCCGGTGCTGCCATTTTAGTGTCCCCTGTTGGTTTTCGGGTCGGGATGAGATCCCGCCCTAGCTAGCCGATTGAACTGACTTTCCGACTGAATGCGATCTGGTGTGTCCGGCCTCCTCTGGCTCCAGATCCGAAAAAATGCCCGTGAGCAGATCCGCCCATTTCCGCTGCCCGGTCTCGCCGGCGATTTCGTCATTGCGGATTTCGATCATCGCGCAGGGCAGTCCGCGCGAGCGCGCATGCCGTTCCAGCGTGAAATAGACTCGGTCATCAGGTGAATACGGCTCGTTGACCCCGACGGTGACACCGGAAAGCCGCTTCAGCGCCGATATCAGCGGCGCCGCCAGCCGGCGATCCTCGTCATGGATGATGCCGATATGCCAGGGCCGGTTGCGGCCCTTGTATACCGGCGTGAAGGAATGGACCGAAACCAGCCGCGTTTCCTGACCGTGTGACAGCCTGTGGCTGATGATATCCGCAATCGTATCGTGGAAAGGGCGCCACGAAAGCGCGACACGCGCGGCACGCTCACTTTCCGACAGGCCGGCATTGCCCGGTATGGCCGTTGTCTCACTGACCGGCGGCACCAGGTCGGGCGCGTCAAGCGGCCGGTTGCAGTCGATGACAAGGCGCGAAATGCGGGTTTCGACCAGCGTCGCGTCGAGCGCCTGCGCCATGCGGCGGGCAACCGGCAGCGCGCCGGGATCCCAGGCGATGTGGCGCGACAGGTCCTCGACAGCAAGGCCGAGCGTGCCGAATTCGGCGGGCAGGAAGTTCGAGGCGTGATCGCAGGTCAGCACGAAAGGGCTTGATCCGCCGGGGTTCGTCACCCTTACGGTATCAGACGATGCAAGGCTGGCGGGCCGTGCTTTCTCCATACTCTGCCGTCCCCGGGGAGCGCTGTATCGTATGTTACGTATTTTGCCTCATTGCGTCCCTGTGGATGATTTCATACAGTTTGTCCGGCTTTGTCAAATGCGATTTCGGAAAAGACCATCGACCGAGCCAAGGGTGGGGAAAAGATGATTTCCAACATTGCCGAACTGATCGCCGACCGCATCGGCACGATGCCGGCCAGCGAACGGCGCGCGGCCCAGACACTGATTGCCTTCTACCCGATGATCGGCTTGAAAACGGTCGCTGAATTCTCGGCCGCAGCCGGCGTTTCCTCGCCGACAATCCTGCGTTTCGTCGCCCGGTTGGGCTTTCAGAACTATCCGGAGTTCCAGTCGAGCCTGCAGGACGAACTGGCGGCGCAACTGCAATCGCCGGCGACAAGGACGCTCAATCCGCCCTCGCCCGGCGGCGGGACCGTGTCGCCGATGCTGGAAGCGACGCTCGACAATATGCGCGAGACATTCAGACACCTGTCCGACAAGCAGCTTGCCGACATCGCCGCCCGGCTAGCGGACCGGCGCGGCAAGACCTTCCTGATCGGCGGCCGCTTCACCGATCCGCTGGCGCGCTACATGGCCGCCCACCTCGCCATCATCCAGCCGGATGTCTTTCACCTCGCCGGGCAGGAAAGCATGTGGCGTGACCGGCTGATCGACATGGGCAAGCGCGACGTGCTGGTCATCTTCGACATCAGGCGCTACCAGGACAGCCTCCTCCGCTTCGCCGAGAAGGCGCATCAGCGTGGCGTGCAGATCGTGCTGTTCACCGACCAGTGGCTGTCGCCGATCGCCCGCCTTGCTCGCCATGTCATCGCCGGACGAACCGCGGTGCCGTCGGCATGGGATTCATCGGCGGCCCTTTTCGTCGTCGCCGAAACGCTGATCGGCGCCGTCACCAGGCAACTGGAAGCAGAAGGCGCCAAACGCATTCGCGAGATGGAAAGTCTGCGTTAGTGCATATGCGATGATCCGAAGCGTTACGCATATTTTCTCAAACGTTACATATATTTAATGTGCGCAGCACCCGGAGAATTGTCATAAAGACGCGATATCGAGACGGCTTCTTTGCCTTACAATAGCCTCGCTGCGTCTGCTTCATTTCGGGAAACCGGTAGACGGAAGGATTGTTTTACCAACCGGAGTGCTGATGGCCGCCTGGAAACAGATACTTTTTGCACTCATGGTGCTGGTGGTGGCGGCAGCCGCCTGGCTGCGCTTTTATCCCGGCGCACCGGACGTGCTGGCACGTTGGGGCATCGACTGGGCTTACGCGGCAACGCCCCCGGCTGAAACCGGTGCCGCCAACGCGAGGCAGGCAAACGGCCGCAACGGCAACCAGCGGGTGAACGTGGTCGCCTTGGCGGCCACTTCGGCTGTTATCAACGACCGCCTGCAGGCGATCGGCACCGGCCGTGCCAACGCCTCGGTGACCGTCAATCCTTACAGCTCCGGCCGCCTCGCCGAACTGCTGGTCGAGTCCGGCAGCCATGTCGAAAAGGGACAGATCCTCGCCACCCTCGATTCCGAGACCGAAGTGATCTCTCAGGACCGTGCCAAGCTCGCCTTGCAGGACGCTCAGTCCAAGCTCGACCGCGTCAAGTCGCTGCGTGCCTCCAATGCCGCGACCCCGGTAGCCGTGGCTGACGCCGAGGTGGTGCTGGCGGGCGCCAAGCTGGCGCTTCAGGACGCGGAACTTGCACTGCAGCGCCGGTCGATCCTGGCGCCGATCGCCGGCACCGTCGGCATCCTGCCGATCTCGGCCGGCAATTACGTCACCAACCAGTCGGCCATCGCCACGCTCGACGACCGGTCCTCGATCCTGGTCGATTTCCTGGTGCCCGAGCGCTTCGCCGCCGCCGTCAAGGTCGGTGCGCAATTGACAGCGACGCCGATCGCCAATCCCAGCAACGCCTATAGCGGCACCGTTTCGGCCATCGACAACCACATCGATGAAAAGAGTCGCACCCTGCTGGTCAAGGCCAAGATCGCCAACCCGGCCGATTCGCTGCGCGCCGGCATGTCGTTCGGCATCACCATGAAATTTCCGGGGCAAACCTATCCGGCCGTCAGCCCGCTGGCGATCCTGTGGGGGTCGGACGGCGCCTATGTCTGGCAGATCGAGGATGGCAAAGCCAGGCGGGTCCCGGTGCGCATCATCCAGCGCAACACCGAGACCGTGCTGATCGACGCCGAGATCGACAATGGCGACATGGTGGTCACAGAAGGCACCCAGAGCGTCAGCGAGGGCGGCGCGGTTCGCCTTGCCGGCGAAGAGCAGCGCGCCGCGGACGCCGCCGCAGGCTCATGACCGGAACCATCAACACCGCCAGCGAGACCGGCTTCACCGCCCTGTTCATCCGCAGGCCGGTCATGGCCTTCGTGCTGAACACACTGATTGCGGTCGCCGGCCTGGCCGCTTTCTACGGCGTCGAGATCCGCGAACTGCCTGATGTCGATCGCGCGGTCGTCACTGTTTCCACCACCTTCGAGGGCGCGGCGGCCGAGACCGTCGACCGCGAACTGACCGACACGATCGAGGGCGCCGTCGCCCGCGTCTCAGGCGTCAAGTCGATCTCGTCGTCTTCCTCGTTCGGCTCGAGCCGCGTCACCATCGAGTTCAACGACGGCGTCGATCTGAATGTCGCCGCCTCGGACGTGCGTGATGCCGTCGGCCGCGTCGCCAATCAGATGCCCGACACCGCCGATCCGCCGCGCATCGTCAAGGCCGACGCCAATTCCGACGCGGTGATGCGACTGGCGGTGACCTCGGACAACATGTCGATCCAGGACATGACCGTGGTGGTCCAGGACCAGATCGAGGACGAGCTTGCCGCCGTGCCCGGCGTTGCCGACGTCCAGGTCTATGGCGACCGCGACAAGATCTTCCGCATCGATGTCGACCAGAATAAGCTGGCCAGCCTCGGCTTCACGGTTGCCGATCTCAGGGCCGCCCTTGCCTCGGTCGCTTTCGATTCCCCTGCCGGTTCGATCACCACGACCAACCAGGACCTGATCGTCCGCACGACTGCCGACGTGACCACGCCGGAAGAGTTCGAAAACATCATTGTCGGCGGCACGACGCGCATCCGCGACGTCGCCACCGTCACGCTCGGTCCCGACGTCGGCCAGACCACGCTGCGCTCGGACGGCAAGACCGGCATCGGCATCGGCATCATCCGCCAGGCGGAATCGAACACGCTGGACATCTCGACCGGTGTCCAGGCCGCCGTCGCCAAGCTGCAGGAAAACCTGCCCAAGGGCATGTCGATCAAGATCACCAGCGACGACGCCGTCTTCGTCAAGGGCGCGGTGCACGAGGTCGAGATCGCACTCGGCCTGTCCGTGACCATGGTGCTGATCGTCATCTATGTGTTTCTCCTCGACTGGCGCGCGACGCTGATCCCCGGCCTGTCGATGCCGGTCGCCATGATTGGCACCATCGCTGCCATCTATCTGGCCGGCTTCTCGGTCAACATCCTGACCCTGCTCGCTCTGGTGCTGGCGACGGGACTGGTCGTCGACGACGCCATCGTCGTGCTCGAAAACATCGTGCGACGACGCAATGAGGGCATGGGGCCCCGCGCCGCCGCCGTGCTTGGCGCGCAGGAAGTGTTTTTCGCCGTCATTGCCACCACCTTGACGCTGGTCGCCGTCTTCGTGCCGATTTCGTTCCTGCCCGGCCAGACCGGCGGCCTGTTCCGCGAATTCGGCTTCGTGCTTGCCATGTCGGTGCTATTGTCCTGCGTTGTGGCGCTGACGCTGTGCCCGATGCTCGCCTCGCGCATGCTGACCAGCGCATCGCTCCACCACGAAGGGGGCCATGGCATCGGCGCCCGCATCGGCGGCGCGCTCAGTACGGCCTACAAGCGCGGCCTACACGCCTGCCTCGACGCGCCATGGATCGTGCTTCTGGTCGCGGTGCTGTTTGCCGGCACCGCCTTCACGCTGTTCGGCACCATCCGCCAGGAGCTGACGCCGACCGAGGACCGCGCCGCCGTGCTTCTGCGCATCAGCGCCCCGCAAGGCGTCAGCCTCGACTATACGACGCAGCAGATGCAGAAGATCGAGAGACTGATCCAGCCGATGCGCGATTCCGGCGAGATCCGCTCGACCTTCGAGAATGCCGGCCAGAACGGCTCCTACAATTCCGGCTTCATGGTGATGACGTTGGCGCCGTGGAACGAGCGCAGCCGCAGCCAGCAGGAGATCATGGCCGAGATCAGCCAGTTGACCAGGCAGGTGCCGAGCGTGCGCATCTTCCCGGTACAGCCCAACAGCCTCGGCATCCGTGGCGCCGGCAACGGCCTGCAGTTCGCGCTGGTCGGCAACGACCGCAAGGCGCTCGGCGACGCAGCCGTGAAGATCATCGCCGAGATGCAGAAGGACGCGCGCTTCCAGACACCGCGCCTGTCGATCGACCCGACGCAACCGCAGCTCGCCGTGGCCATCGACCGCGAGCGCGCCTCCGACCTCGGCATCGACATATCGGGACTGGCCAACACCTTGCAGGCCATGCTCGACGGCAACGATGTCGTCGACGTCTACATCGCCGACCGCAGCTACGGCGTGAAGCTGGTCTCGACCACCAATCCGATCAACGATCCGACCGATCTGGAAAACATCTTCCTGAAAACATCAGACGGACGTTTCGTGCCGATGTCGACCATCGCCACCCTGACCGAACGTGCCGTACCGCCATCACTGTCGCGCGAACAGCAGCAGCCCTCGGTGGCCATCACCTCCAACCTCAGTGGCGACTTCGCACTTGGCGACGCGCTCACCCGCGCCGAGGAGATCGCCACGCCGCTGCTGCCTGCGGGCAGCCGCATCCTGCCTCTGGCCGAGGCGGCGACGCTGGGCGAAACCAACAGCGCCATGATCACCATTTTCGGCTTCGCGCTGGTCATCATCCTTTTGGTGCTGGCCGCCCAGTTCGAAAGTTTCGTCAGTGCCGTCATCATCATGGCGACGGTGCCGCTGGGACTGGCCTGCGCGATTTTCGCGCTTCTGCTCTCGGGCACCAGTCTCAACGCCTACAGCCAGATCGGCCTGGTGCTTTTGGTTGGCGTCATGGCCAAGAACGGCATCCTGATCGTCGAATTCGCCAACCAGCTGCGCGATCGCGGGCTTGGCGTGCGCGAAGCGATCGAGCAGGCCTCGATCATCCGCGTGCGGCCGGTGATGATGACGATGATCTGCACCGTGCTCGGCGGCTTGCCGCTGGTGCTGGCGAGCGGCGCCGGTGCCGAGGCGCGCGTCGCGCTCGGCTGGGTCATCGTCGGCGGCCTGGGGTTGGCCACCGTCTCGACGCTGTTCCTGACGCCGGTCGCCTATCTCTTGCTTGGCCGCTTCGTCACGCCGAAGACCCATGAGGAAGCGCGACTGAAGCGCGAGTTGGAGGAAGCCGCCTACACCAATGTGGAGCCGGCTGAATAGAAATCCCAGGAAAAATGTGTAGCGGTTTTTCGTCCGGAATTTCGTAAGAAAAATAATTCCGCCTATCTCAAGAACCGGCCTTCGATCGACCAGCGCGCGGCGAGGAAATTCAGCACCGCCGCCACCACGACGCCGCCGATTTTCGCCGGCCACACCCCGATGATGCCGGCGAACAGCACGATGGAGAGGCTGGAGACGCCGAGCGAAATCAGCCCTCCAAGCGAGGCGAAGCGAAGGAATGCGTCACGCAGCCGGATGGCTCGATTGCGCTCGAACGACCAGAAGCCGTTCGCCGCGAAGGAAAAGGTGACGGCGATGAACCAGGCAGCAACGTTGGCCGGCAGCGGCGAAGCACCGAGCTTGAGCAGCAGGAAGAAGCTGGCAAGGTCGATGGCTGTGTTGGCCAGTCCGACAATGGCAAAGCGGACGATCTTGTTGCCGGTCGAACGCGGGGGCCGCTCGGCGTCGTTCATCCCCTGCCCTCCATGATTGCGACATTGGCGCGGGCCAGGCTGGCTCCGAACGCGTCCGATGCCAGGGCCGCGAATTCGACCTCGCGCACAGCTTGCATCGTGTCGCGCGCGCGCAGCGTCTCGTCGACATGGCCGGGATGGCACATGAACAGCCCTTGTTCCGGCAACCCTTCGACGGCGGCCTGCAGAACTGCAGTGAATTTTTCGGGCTGCCGCCAGTCATAGATGCCGGCGAGCGGCTGGAAAACGGTGAAGCCCGCGCGCTGCATCGAGCGGTTGAACCCGGCGGCGAGCGCGGCAATCGCGGCGACCTTCGACCCTGCGGCCAGCGCCGGGCCGCCGCGCAGGGCCGGCCTGTCGGCGCCTTCTGGAAACCGCGCGCGCAGCCATGTGCGCACGACGGGAAGGAAATGCACATGCTGATGCCCGTCGACGAAATCGGGGCGGCGGCCAAGCGCCTCGACGAAGCGGCTGTACTGGGCGTCAAGCTCGGCATGGACATGGCGGGCGCCGATGCGGCCGCGCAGAACAGGCAAGGCCAGTGCGCGGAGCGGTGGCAGCCGGCCTTCCGGCGCCAGGGCCGACCGGCCGGTGACGGCCAACTGGTCGGTCAAGGTGAGGTGCAGCCCAACCGCGGCCCGGCCGCACAGCGGTTTTATGCGCTCTGCCTCCTTTGCCCACTCGGGAAAGCCGGTCATGCAGCTGGTGCCGGTCAGGCGCCCCCGATCGAGAAGATCGAGAATCGCGGCGGAAACGCCAGGCGCCAAGCCGTAATCGTCGGCGATCAGGCGAATGCGCCGCGTCATCTGTTCGAAGAGCCCGGCTCCGGCCGGTCGGCGGGGGCCTCGCTGCGCACGACATCGCGCACGAGATAGACCGGCCGATCCTTGCTCTCGCTGAGCGTGACCCAGACGTATTCGCCGATCAGGCCAAGCAAGGTCAGGTTGAGGCCGCCGAGCAGGACGACGGCAACCAGCAGGCTGGGGTAGCCCGGAACGGCAATGCCGTAGAAGATCACCTCGAAGAGCACCTTGGCGCCATAGAGCGCACCGGCCAACGCCGCGAGCAGCCCGCTGAGGCTGATGAGACGCAAGGGAATGACGGAAAAGGAAGTAAAACCTTCGAGCGAGAAGGCGATCAGGTTGAGCCGGCTCCATTTCGACGTGCCGCTGGCGCGGCCTTCCGGCGAATAGGGCAACGCCTTCTGGCGAAAGCCGGCCCAGGCAAACAGGCCCTTGTTGAAGCGCCGCTTGTCGCGCAGGCTGGTCAGCGCGCGCGCCACGGCGCCGCGCATGACGCGAAAGTCGCCGGCATTTTCGGGAATGTCGAAACGCTGGCTCGAGTTGATCAGGCTGTAGAAAAGCCGTGCAAGCTGGCTGCGCCGCCAGCTCGCCTCGCGGCGGTCGTTCTGCGCATAGACGACGTCGATGTCCGGATGGTCCACCAG
Source organism: Mesorhizobium sp. ISC11 (assembly GCF_037162595.1). NCBI lineage: Bacteria > Pseudomonadati > Pseudomonadota > Alphaproteobacteria > Hyphomicrobiales > Phyllobacteriaceae > Mesorhizobium > Mesorhizobium sp. ISC11. The sequence goes on along the minus strand of NZ_JAVSPW010000001.1, from coordinate 6,069,310 downwards.
CTCGGCGATCAGCTTCAGGCTGATGTCCAGGGAATGCTGGAGGTCGGCGTCCATGATCAGCACCATGTCGCCGCGCGACTGGTCGAGGCCGGCGAGCACCGCGACTTCCTTGCCGAAATTGCGGCTGAGGCGCACGATCTCCCACGACCCCGTCAGCGCTTGCGAAAACCGCACGGCACCATCGTCACGACTGCCGTCATCGACCAGGATCTTGTGCACGCCCATGCCGAAGCGTTGTACCACGGCCACTTCGAGCTCGCCGAGCAGGCGCGCGAAGGCCGATGCCGATGCCGCCTCGTTGAAGAACGGTGCGACGATATCGAGGCTCGGCCGCAACTCAACCATTCGCGACTCCCGCATTCACCACCTTTTCCCGTGCCTTGGCCCAGAACCACCAGATCAGCGAACCGGCGATAAAAGTGACGGCGACCGGCCGGAACCAGGGGAAGAGGAAATCGTGCACATGGCGCTCGACGCCGCTCAACCCGGTCACGAACAGCGTCGTCGACAGCACCGAGGCAAGGACGCCGCCCCGTTCTTCGCGCCACAACAGGGCGATGGCAAGACCGGCTGGTACCGCGATCATGGCAAAGGTGTTTGGCTCGACGCGCGGGTTGAAGACGCACATGTAGAAAGTGGCTGTCAGGAAGATCGCCAGCGCCGCCTTTCCCTGTTCGAGCCTGCGGTCGAACCAGATGACGGCAGAAAGCGTAAACAGGGCCATGACCATGCGCACGATCGTTGCGCCGAATTCCGGAATTGGCAGTCCTATCGTGGTGAACGGTGCCGTGAAATCGGTGGGCACGAAATGGCTGGTGTTGTCGACGGCCATGGAGGTCAGCATCTGGATGAAGACACGATACTGGTCGTTGAGATAGCCGGCGGGAGCAAAAGCGTAAGGCAGTGCCAGCACGAACAGCAGCGCCAGCACCAGCACCGGTATCAGCCGGAGCCGAAGGGCTCCTACCAACAACAGCATTATGATCGCGGTCGGCTTGGCGATGATGGCAAGCGAAGCCCAGAAGAACGTCTCCGCCCGCCGCCCTTCCAGCGCCGACAGGGTGAGAATCCAGCAAGCGCCGGTCAAAAGGATCGTCGCCTGGCCGTTGCGGATCGCCCCCACCGCCATCGGCAAAGCGAGGAAAAGACCGAAAGAAAGCAGCCATGTCAGTTCGCCGCCGCCGAGCTTGCGCACCTGCCGCATCGCGGCGTAGGTCAGCACCGCAAAGCCAATGGAATGCCAAACCAAGCCGCCCAGATGCGGACCAAGCTTGACTATTGGAGTGTAGAGCGCGGCAAAGGCCGGCGCGTAGAGATACCCCATCTCGGACTGGGTGTCGTAGAGCGGCAGACCGGCCTGAAGCGCCACGCTGCCGTCGATATAGGCCTGCCATACCGTCCGCGTGTGCGGTGACCACAGGACCAGGGCAAGAACGACCAGGAACGCTCCGATCCACAGGCCAAACCCCAAACGGTCGAAAACCGGCTTGGAAATCGTCATCAAGGCGCTCCACACAATCCCGGAACTGGATCAGTCCAGCCTGTCCCGGCATTCGATGGCGGCGGCATATCACGGACGAAGTGGCGTGGCATAGGGGGCTGACGAACGTCAGGGCCGCACCTCCTTCGCCTCGAATATGCGTTCCCACCTTCATGGCTGCCGTCCGAGGCTGGCGACCTGACTAATCGTCAGTGAATTCGGGCAAACGAAAATAGGGGTTGCGCGGATCAAAGGGATATTTCGGCTCGCCCTTACCAGCAAGAACAGCCCCCGGAATCAGCACGCCTTTCGGCCCGAACTGATAGTCGATGCCGGCACAGAGGTGAGCGAGATCCTGGTAGTTGAAACTGCGCAACGCACTGCCACCTTCAAATGCAGCTGTTTTGAGTTGCTCAGGCATGAGCGGCCCGATCATCCTGTCGCGATAGGCTTTGATCTTGGCCTTGTTGAGTCTGGAGGCCTGACATTCGGCGCCGACGACCCGCGCCAGCATGATGTTCCTGACCGCAGTCCCGGCAGGATCATCCAGCGGGGCCGAATATTTCTTGAGAAAGTAATTCGTACCGGGATCGTTCGTCATCGCCTTGCGCCAAAACGGCGGGAACTTTTCGGCAGCCTGTTCTCACAAGCAGCCCCTTTTTTGCAGTAACTGGACTTCGCTCGCCAGCCATTTTCGTTCAAGGCCGGATGAACACCTTGCCGTTGGGTTTGGCCAGTTCGGCTGGCAGCCGCGCCATTGCTTCGGCAAGCGGCACCACCGCCGTCACGTCGGTCGACCAGCGCCCATCGGAAAAACGCTTCTGCGCTTCCAGGATCGCCGGGCCGCGACGGTCGCGGAACTGGCGCATCCACTCACTCAGCCAAAACCCTTCGATATGCTTGTGCTGGAAGATCAGTTGGCCGGGCTCGCGGATAACGGTGGCTTCGGGATCGAGCCGCCCATAGATGATCCAGCGCGACCGCTTCGGCATGACGTCGAAGATGGCGGAGGCAAGCGGCCCGGTTACCGCGTCAAGGAAGATGCGCGGCTGTTCGGCCTTCATCACCTCGCGCAGCGCCGCCTTGAAATCCGGCGCCCTTTCATTGAGCACGTGCGCCGCACCAAGCGCTTTCAGAGCCGCGGTCTGGTCATCGCGGCGCACGGTGACGATCGGCCGGAAACCCTCTTCGCTGGCCAGGCCGATGATCAGCTTGCAGAGCTGGCTGGCGCCGGCGGTCATGACGAAGGCCTTCTCGCCTTCCTCCTTGACGATGTCGAACATGGCGAGCGCCGTGAGCGGGTTGACGATCATCGCCGCACCGTCCTCGTCGCGAACGGTGTCGAGCAGCGGGATGCAGGCAGCCGCCTCGGCGACGGCATAGTCGGCCCACGAGCCCCAGTTGGTGACGCCGGTGGCAAAAGCCACGCGCTTGCCGATCAGGCTTTTGGGATAGGGCTCGTCCCCGCTGGCAACGACAATGCCGACACCCTCGAAGCCGGCCGGCTGGCCCTTGGCACGCGGCTGGCCGTACTGGCCCTTGACGAAGGCGACATCGGACGGATTGATCGAGGCGAGGCTGACCTTGATCAGCACCTGGCTGGGGCCCGGTGTCGGCACCGCGATGCTGCCCGGCTCGAGATAGGGCTCCATCGCCTCCAGCACACTGCCGCTCCGCGTCCTGGTGTAGCCATCGCCGACAAGCAGCAGCGCCTTCATTTCGGATGGGACGGTCATCGGAACACTCCTCGCTCGAGCCTCGGGTCGCGCCCGCATGACGATGCCGGCGCTCAGACCTTCTCCTGCGTGTATTTCCTCAACTCCGTCCGCGCCACCTGACGGCGATGCACGGCGTCCGGCCCGTCGGCAAGGCGCAAGGTCCGCAGATGCGTCCACGACCGCGCCAGCGGTGTGTCCTGGCTGATGCCTTGCGCGCCGAACATCTGCACCGCCTCGTCGGTGACCTTGAGCGCGACGCGCGGTGCGACCACCTTGATCTGGCTGATCCAGGGAGCAGCGGCCCGCACATCGCCCTGGTCGATCATCCACGCCGCTTTGAGGCAGAGCAGCCGCGCCATCTCGATCTCCATGCGGCATTCGGCGATGATGTCGAAATTGGCGCCGAGCTTTGCCAGCTTCTGGCCGAAGGCCTCGCGGCGCACGGAACGCTGGCACAGCATCTCGAGCGCCATCTCGGCCTGTCCGATGGCGCGCATGCAGTGGTGGATGCGGCCGGGACCGAGCCGCCCTTGCGCGATCTCGAACCCCCTGCCCTCGCCGAGGATCAGGTTCGACGCCGGTACGCGCACATTGTCGAAGCGAAGATGCATGTGGCCATGCGGCGCGTCGTCATCGCCATAGACCTGCATGGCCCGCACCTTGGTCACGCCTTTGGTGTCTGATGGCACCAGGATCATCGAATGGCGGCGGTGCTGCGGCTCGTCATCGCCCCCGGTCCTGACCATGACGATGTAGATGGCGCAGCGCGGATCGCCGGCGCCCGAAGCCCACCATTTCTCGCCATTGAGCACATAGTCGCCGCCGTGGCGTTCACAGCGCATGGCAATGTTGGTGGCATCGGATGAAGCGACATCCGGCTCGGTCATCAGATAGGCCGAGCGGATCTTGCCGTCGAGCAGCGGTTCCAGCCATGCTTTCTTGTGGTCGGTCGAGCCGTATCGCTCCAGCACCTCCATGTTGCCGGTGTCGGGCGCCGAGCAGTTGAAGGTCTCGGCGCCGAGATGCGCCTTGCCCATCTCTTCGGCCAGATAGGCGTATTCGACGGTGGAAAGGCCATAGCCGCGTTCCGAGCCGGTCAGCCAGAAATTCCACAGGCCGCGCTCTCTTGCGGTCTTCTTCAGCCCTTCGAGGATCTCGCTCTGACGCGCACTGTAGACCCAGCGGTTGCCTGCCTTGCCCACTTCGCTGAGGAATTCATGGTCGAGCGGCATGATCTCGTCGCGCACCATGGCCGCGACGCGCGCGTGGATTGGCTTCAGCCGCTCGGTCATGCCGAGATTCATCTCCGTCATCGGTCGCTAACCCTTCATACACGCCAGGCATTTTGTCAGTGGCAAGGATGACCGCACTTCGGATAGCCTTGTCAACGAACTGTTTGCCCGCATGCCGAGCGCGGAGGATTGTGATGAGCTATCTGGACGAACTGTTTTCGGTGGCCGGCAAGACCGCACTGGTGACGGGTGCGGCGACCGGCATCGGCCGCATGGCGGCGACCGCGCTGGTCAAGGCCGGCGCCAGCGTGATGATCGCGTCGCGCAAGGGCGAGGATTGTATCAAGGTCGCCGAAGAGTTGAACCAGCTTGGTGCACCGGGCCGGGCCGACGGCTTCGTCGGCGACGTTTCCAGCGAAGCCGGCATCGCCGCACTCGTCGCCGAGGTCAAATCGCGCATCGAACGGCTGAACATTCTGGTCAACAACGCCGGCGTCTCCTGGGGCGCGCCGCTGGAAAGCTTCCCCTATTCGGCATGGGCCAAGGTGTTTGGCGTCAACGTCACCGCGGTTTTCCACCTGACCCGTGAATTGCTGCCGCTGCTCGATGCCGCCGCCAGCGACGCCGATCCGGCCAGGGTGATCAACCTCGGTTCGGTGATGGGCACGCAGCCGCTGGCCGACGACGCCTATTCCTACACCGCCTCGAAGGCTGCGGTTCATCATCTGACGCGCACACTGGCGCTCGAGTTCGCCGCCCGCCGCATCACCGTCAACGCCTTTGCCCCCGGCCCCTTCCAGAGCCGGATGACGGCATTTGCCACCGCCACAGAGGAACAGGCCAGGCACGTCGGCAGCCGTGTTCCGATCGGCCGTATCGGCGCACCGGATGACATTGCCGGCGCAACGCTCTATTTGTGCAGCCGTGCAGGCAGCTATGTCACTGGCGCCATCCTGCCGATCGATGGCGGACAGTCGGTGCAGCATGGGTTGACGCTGTTCAAGGAATGACATTTTCCGGCCATAGAAGCCGGGGGTGAACTGGAGGACATGAGCGTGGAACCGATCAGTCTCGATGTGCTTCTGGCCAGTGTCGGCAAGGAGGTCGGCGTGTCGCCGTGGCGGGTGGTCACGCAACGCATGATCGACCAGTTCGCCGACGCCACGGACGACCATCAGTTCATCCACTGCGATCCGGAGCGGGCGATGCGTGAAACGCCGTTCGGCGGCACCATCGCGCACGGCTTCCTGTCGCTGTCGCTGTTGTCGGCGATGACCTTCGAGACCATGCCGCCGCTGGAAAACGGCAAGATGGGCGTCAACCACGGCTTCGATTCGCTGCGCTTCCTGGCGCCGGTGAAAACCGGCGCGCGCATCCGCACCCGTTTCGTGCTGGCCGACGTCAAGGTCAGGCCGTCGGGCTGGGTGCAGACCGCGCATGACGTGACGATCGAGATCGAGGGCTCGAAGAAGCCGGCACTGACCGCGCGCTGGCTGACGCTGACCTTGATCGAACGCCAGCCCGAGACGGCATGAGTGATCCCGTTCTCGACCAGGCAGCGCTTGCGCCTTACCTCGAGGCGAGCATACCGGGCTTTTCCGGGCTTGCTGCAGTCGAGAAGTTCAAATCCGGCCAATCGAACCCGACCTACCTTTTGACGGCGGCAAGCGGCCGTTACGTGCTGCGCGCCAAGCCGCCGGGGCAATTGCTGAAATCGGCACACCAGGTCGACCGCGAATTCAGGGTGATGAGCGCGCTTGCCGGCACCGCCGTGCCTGTGCCGGCCATGCTGCATCTGTCGGCGGAAGGCTCGCCCATCGGCCGCATGTTCTACGTGATGGATTTCCTCGACGGCCGCATTTTCTGGGATCCGGCTCTGCCGGAGGCTGGCGACAATGATGAACGCGCCGCCATCTACGATGCCATGAACGACACCCTCGCCGCCCTGCACGAGGTCGATGTCGAAACAGTGGGACTCGGCGATTTCGGCCGGCCGGGCAATTATTTCGAGCGCCAACTGGCGCGCTGGACGAGCCAGTACCGTGCCTCGGAAACCGGCACCGTCGCCGACATGGACCGGCTGATTGCCTGGTTGGAAACGCATATGCCCGTAGATGACGGCCGGATCTCACTGGTCCATGGCGACTACCGGCTGGACAATCTGATCTTCGCGCCGGACCGGCCAACGGTTCTGGCGGTGCTCGACTGGGAACTTTCGACATCAGGCCACCCCTTCGCCGATATCGCCTATCAATGCATGCAATGGCGGCTGCCGCACGCTTCCGGCTTTCGCGGCCTGGGCGGTATCGATCGTTCCGCACTCGGCCTGCCTTCCGAAGAGGACTACGTCGCCGCCTACTGCCGGCGGCGCGGGCTCACCGGTATCGGCAACTGGACGTTCTTCCTCGCCTTTTCCTTCTTCCGGCTGGCTGCCATCTGCCAGGGCGTCTTCAAGCGGGCGCTGGACGGCAACGCCTCCAATCCCGAGAAGGCGAAAACCTATGGCGAGGCGGTGAAACTGCTTTCGTGTCTTGCCGCAGAACTGATCGACAGGGAGGCGTGATGGGCCATTTCGAGAGAGGAACGGTGCTGATCACGGGGCTGCCAAATTACGACAAGCGTCGGCACGATCCGAAGCATACCGTTTGGGAACTTCCCGTGCCCTTGTCCGTTTCCGTACAGCGTATATAATTTAGCCAGCCACCAACCCAACCGAAGGCACCAGATCTTGCCGCAGAGCGTCCAGACACGCCGCGAGAAACAAAAAGCAGAACTGCGCTCCGAATTGCTCGAGGCCGCGCATAAGCTTGTCCAGGAAGAGGGCTATGAGGGCCTGACCATCCGCAAGCTGGCCAAGCGGGTCGGCTACGCCCCGATGTCCGTTTATTCCTACTTCGCCGACAAGCAGGACATCCTGTTCGCTCTGGCCGAGGACGCATTCGAGACGCTTGCTCGCCGCATCGAGGAGCATCCGTCCGATGATCCGATCGCAGCCTTGCAGGCGGTGATGACGGAATATGCCGCCTTCGGGCTCGGCAATCCCAACGAATACCGCACCGTATTCATGACCGAAAAGACCAAGCTGCCGGAAGGCAGGAGCTACGACGACATGGAAGAGAGCAACCCGGCGATGAAGGCGCTGATCAGCCGGGTCGAGGCCTGCGTTGCCGCCGGAAAATTGCAGGGCGATCCGCGCGCCATCGCCACCATGCTGTGGGCGGTCGGCCACGGCACGATCTCGCTGCTCATCACCTTTCCATTCTACCCCTTCGGCGACCCGCAGGCCTTCGTGAAGCGGATGTGCGATTTCACGCTCGCCACGCTCAGCACGCAAAACGTCCCGCCATTGACCGAGACACCGGTCAACTGCTGAACGCCGTTCCCTTTCATTTCCATATTTTCTCTCCGCCCCAGCCAGACCCTGGGGGGATTTCTTGGTTAACGAAAAATTTATCGTACGCGTACGGTTTTCCCTTGAATTCCCAATCGACGGCGTATATGTACAGTCTATCGTACATGTACGAGAAAAATTCACCCGTCGGTACGAATTGAATTCGACCCGGAAACCGGAGACTGACAATGAAAAAGACACTCCTCACCCTCGCCGCCGTGCTGGCACTTTCGGGCTCGGCTTTCGCCGCCAACACCACCCATCCGGTCAAGCATGCGCCGGTGGCGGCCTGCGTTGACACCAAGACCAACCTGAAGCTCGATTGCGCTTCGACCGGTTCGGTCGAGAAGAAGGGTGCCACGGAAAACACCGCTGAAGGCAAGGGCCCGCGGCTCGGCATCAGCATCAATCCGTGGATTGTGCCGAGCGCATTCTGATATCAGCAAAGATCACGTCTGGCCGGCACAAGCCGGCCAGCTTCAAGCGACCGAAATCGGCAGCTTCGCCGCTGAACTCTCAAAGGCTGCGTCGATCAGCTTCTGCATGTCGGCGGCGCGCCGGAACGACGGATCGCCATTCCGGCCTGCATCCAGCGCATCGGCAAAGCGTCGCGCATTGCGCTTGACACTGGGCAGATCCAAAGTCCGCCAGCGCTGAAGATCGACATCCCCGCCGAGGCAGGCCGACAGGCTCGATGCCTTGCCGTCGGTCTCGACCTTGATGGCGCCCTGGGTGCCGTGCAGGGCCAGCGACAAATCGTTGGCGTGACCGGTCATGTAGCGGCCCGCCACGATCGTGGCAAGCGCGCCGCAATCGAGCCGCGCCGTCATTGCCACGCTGTCATTGGCGTCCAGCACATAGTCGCCGATGCGCTCGCCCTCGGCCTTCGGAAACGTCACCAGATCGGCATGCAGGCTGACGATATCCTGGCCGGCGCCATAGGTGGCGAAATCCAGGATATGGATGCCGACATCGCCCAGCACGCCGGTCGAACCGTGCCGGCTGGACAAGCGCCACAGCCATTTGTCCTCGACCCGCCAGTCACCCCATGATTTGCTGACCAGCCAGCTTTGCCGGTAGCTCGCCTCGACATGGCGCAACGCGCCGATCTCGCCGGCCTGAACCATGCGCCGCGCCTCGTGGATCGCCGGTGAGTTGCGATAGGTGAGGTTGACCATGTTGATCACCCCGGCAGCCTCGGCCGCTTGCGTCATATCAAACGCGTCGGCGTAGTTCGGCGCCAGCGGCTTTTCGCAAAACACATGTTTTCCCACGCCGAGCAGCGCCAGCGTCGTCGCCCTATGCGCACCATCCGGCGTCGCGTTGATGGCGGCATCGAACTGGCCCCAGGCGATCGCCGCCTCCAGGCTCTCGAAAGAATCGCCGATCTTGCTGGCCGCGGCGAACGCCGCAGCGCGGCCGGGCACCTGGTCGACACAGGCGACGATGCTGCAGCCGGGAATCCCGGCAAACTCCTCGACATGATGCCCGGCGATACCGCCGGTGCCGAGCAGAAGAATTCGATGCATTAGCCCCAAGCCCCCAAAATCAACTCACGCCTTGGGCAACTCAGGCCCGATCAGCTCAGGCCGCCCCAATCAGCTCAGGCCCTTGTCGCCATCGGCATGCAGGCGCAGCCCCTTCTGCACGATCTTCTCCTTGGCCGCATCCGTCGGCACGTTCGGCGCATTGGTGATGCCGGACCATGCCGGCGCCGGGTTGTGCGCCCAATGGACGGCGTTGCGCAGCACCTGCTGCACGCCCTCATTGTGATAGATCGGATAGGTCTCGTGGCCGGGCGAGAAGTAGAAGATCCGTCCCGCGCCGCGCTGGTACGTCAGCCCGGACCGGAACACCTCGCCGCCCTCGTACCAGGAGACGAACACCGTCTCCAGCGGCTCCGGCACCGCGAACGGCTCGCCATACATTTCGGTCTCGCCGATCTCCAGGCACTCGCCAATGCCTTGCGCGATCGGGTGGCCGCGGTTGATCGCCCAGACGCGCTCGCGCTCGCCCGCCTCGCGCCATTTCAGCGAACAGGGCGTGCCCATCAGCCGCTTGAAGATCTTTGAGTAGTGACCGGAATGGAGCACGATCAGGCCCATCCCTTCCCACACCCGCTTCTGCACCCGCTCGACGATCTCGTCCTTGACCTCGCCATGCGCCGCGTGGCCCCACCACAAAAGCACGTCGGTGGCCGCCAGGCGCTTTTCGCTCAGGCCGTGCTCGGGCTCCTGCAAGGTGGCGGTGGCCGCCTCAATGCCCTTGTCCTGGTTGAGCGCGGCGGCGATGGTGCCGTGCATCCCCAAGGGATAGAGTTCGCGCACGGCTTCATTGGTCTGCTCGTGGACGTTCTCGCCCCAAACGATCGCTTTTGTCGGCATTTTCATCTCCCAAAGCGCTTTAAATAGCACGCCCAAGGAGATTGAGAAGGTCCGATGCGATCTGGCCCGATGGAATACTAGGTCTTGCGCTTCTTGCGCCCCGGCACGGTCTTGGCCTTGCCCGGTTTCGCCGGTGCGCCGGGGATGGCGGTTCCGGTAATGGATACCGGATCGCTGGCCGGGAACGTGTCTTCAAGGCCTTCCTCGAGTTCCTCTTCGGCGCTCGGGGCTTCATGTCGCTCATGTTCGAGCGAGCGGACGGCCGATGTCTTTTTGACCGGCGACTTCGGCGCGGAATTCGACGGCATCGGCATTTCTCCCTCGGCGTGCGGATGCAGAACGAGCGTGCCCTGCAAAACGTTCCGAGTTCAGACCGCCGCGTCGCGCGATCCCTCGGACAGGAAAGTAAAGACATAGTCCGAGAAGGAACGCCAGCATTCGACCCGGAAGGCATCGGCGGCTGTGCGCAACAGCACGATCTCGGTCTTGCCCAGGATGGTGCGCGACGCCGCTCCAACCGGGAACGCGTCGAGCGACAGGTCTTGCGGGCAGCCCGCATTGATCGTCGCCGCTGCCCCCGCGCCCGTCACGGCAATCGCGATGTTGCGATGCGAGATGCCGACCGCCGAGTGCAAAGCGGCAACCCCGGCGCAATCGGCCAGCGGATCGTTGCCGGCTTCATCGATGACAAGCCATTCGTCGGGGCCGAGCCACAAGGCGGTGCGCCCGCCCTTCGAGGCGGATGTCTTCGGCTTTTTCGGCAAGGTCACGCCGAGCGCCTTCGAAAGCGCTGCGGCCGAAGCCTCCGGCGCACGCAGCGAAATGCGCTCGGCCGGCGGCAGCACCTCGACCTTGACGGCGGCAGCAGTGGTGCTGCGTCCAGCCAGCGCCGGACGGCGCTCGACCGAAGGCGATGCAGCCGGAGCCGTCTTCCTTGCAGCGGCCTTAGCCATTGAGGCGCCCTCCCGTCTCGTCGAAGAACACCATGCCGGTAACCTCCACTTCGATCACCCCGTTCGGCATCGGCACGTAGAGCGTGTCGCCCATCCGGTCGCGGCCGCCGGCGACCAGCGCCAGCGCGATCGAGCGGCCGCAATTTTCCGACCAGTAGCTCGAAGTGACATGGCCGATCATCTTCATCGGGATCGCCTGCTTCGGATCCTCGACGATCTGCGCGCCTTCTTCGAGCACCACCTTGGGATCTTTGGTCTTGAGGCCCACCAGCTGCTTGCGGCCCTTGGCGACAAGGTCCGGCCGAGTCAGGCCGCGGATTCCGACGAAATCGGTCTTCTTCTTGCCGACCGCCCAGTCGAGGCCGGCGTCGTTCGGCGTTACCGTGCCGTCGGTGTCCTGGCCGACGATGATGTAGCCCTTTTCGGCGCGCAGCACGTGCATCGCCTCGGTGCCATAAGCAGCCGCACCATGCTTCTGGCCTTCGGCCCACAGCGCTTCCCAGACCGTCTGGCCATAATCGGCCGGCACATTGACCTCGAACCCGCGCTCGCCGGTGAACGACATGCGGAACAGCCGCGTCGGCACGCCGCAGATCTTGCCTTCGCGCACCGACATGTGCGGCAGCGCCTCGTCCGACATGTCGATGCCTGCGACCAGCGGCGCGATGATGTCGCGCGACTTGGGTCCCTGCACGGCGATGACCGCCCACTGCTCGGTGATCGAGGTCAGCCAGACATTGAGATGCGGGAACTCGGTCTGGAGATAGTCCTCCATATGGTTCATGACGCGCGGCGCACCGCCGGTCGTCGTCGTCACATGGAAGCGGTCGGCCGCCAGCCTGCCGACGACGCCGTCATCATAGATGAAGCCATCCTCGCGCAGCATGATGCCGTAGCGGCAGCGGCCGGGTTCCAGCTTCTCCCATGGGTTGGTGTAGAGCAGTTCCATGAACTTGGCCGCATCCGGCCCGACCACTTCGATCTTGCCCAGCGTCGAGGCGTCGAACAGGCCGGCCGTCTTGCGCACGGCGACGCATTCGCGGTCGACCGCGGCGTGCATGTCCTCGCCCGCCTTGGGGAAATACCAGGCGCGCTTCCACTGGCCGACGTCCTCGAACACCGCGCCTTGCGCCTCGGCCCAGGGATGGATCGCCGTTTTACGCGTGGGGTCGAACAGCGGCCCGCGCGCATGGCTGACGATCGCGCCGAAGGTCACCGGCGTATAGGGCGCCCGGAACGTGGTCAGGCCGACCTCCGGGATCGGCTTTCCCAGCATCTCGGCGGCAATCGCCAGGCCGTGCATGTTGGAGGTCTTGCCCTGATCGGTGGCCATGCCGTTGGTGGTGAAGCGCTTGACGTGCTCGATCGAGCGCATGCCTTCGTGCACCGCCTGGCGGATATCCTTGGCGGTGACGTCGTTCTGGAAGTCGACAAACGCCTTCACCGTGGTGTCCGGCCCGGCGCCGGGTGCCGCGCCGAGCATGCCCCGCGACCAGCTCTCGGAGGTGTCGACCTTCGGCTTCGTACCCTTGGCGGTTTTGGCGCCCGCATCCCTGGCCGCTTTGGCGCCCGCGGCATAGGCCTCGTCGACCGTCGCCGATAGGCCGTCGGTACCATTGCAGGCGCCGACAGAGACGCAATCCTGCGCATAGGTGCCCGGCACGAAGCGCTTGGTCTCGTCGTTGAAGGCGACCTTGCCGCGCGACTGCGAGAACAGATGCACCGACGGCGTCCAGCCGGCCGACATCAGGATCGCATCGACCGCGATGGTGCGTTCGCCGCCGCCATTCTTCGGCTGCACCGTCATTGAGGAAACGCGCAGCTTGCCGCCGGCGCGGATCACCGCGCGGCCGAAATTGACCTCGATGCCGAGCGCCCTCGCCTCGTCGATCACCGGTCCGGTCGGATTGTCGCGCAGATCGACGATCGCCGCCACGTTGACGCCGGCCTTCTTCAGGTCGATCGCCGCCGCATAGGCGGAATCATTGGCGGTGTAGACGCCGACATTCCTGCCGACCGCGACGCCATAGTGGTTGAGATAGGTGCGCGCGGCACCCGCCAGCATGATGCCCGGGCGGTCGTTGTCGGCAAACACCATGTGCCGCTCGATGGCGCCCGAGGCCAGCACCACGCGCTTGGCCCTGACCTGCCACAGCCGCTCGCGCGCCAGATCGTGGCCGGGAGCCTTCAGATGATCGCTGACACGCTCGACCAGGCCGACGAAATTCTGCGCGTAATAGCCGAACGCCGTCGTGCGCGGGAGCACGCGGACATTGTCCATCGCAGTGAGTTTCGCCACGGCAGCTTGCGCCCAGGCAAAACCGTCCTGGCCGTCGATTTTCGCGCCGCTCTCGAAACGCAGGCTGCCGCCGAACTCGGCCTGCTCGTCGGCGAGGATGACGCGCACGCCGGTCTCCGCCGCTGCCAATGCCGCAGCGATGCCCGCCGCACCGCCGCCCAGCACCAGCACGTCGCAATGTGCATAGCGCGATGAATAATGGTCGGGATCGGGCTTGTCCGGGGAAACGCCAAGACCGGCCGCGGCGCGGATCTTTGGCTCGTAGAGGCTCTTCCATGCCGCCTTCGGCCACATGAAGGTCTTGTAGTAGAAGCCGGCCGAAAACATCGGCGACGCAATGTCGTTGACCGCACCGACGTCGAAGGACAGCGACGGCCAGCGGTTCTGCGACTGCGCGTCGAGCCCGTCATAAAGCTCCTGCACGGTTGCGCGCACGTTCGGCGTCTTGCGTGCCGCGTCGCGCCTGATTTCGACCAGCGCGTTCGGCTCCTCGGCGCCCGCCGACAGGATGCCGCGCGGACGGTGGTACTTGAACGAACGGCCGACCAGATGGACGCCATTGGCGAGCAGCGCCGAGGCCAGCGTGTCGCCCTCGATGCCGGCATAGGACTGGCCATCGAAGCTGAAACGCGCGGTCTTGGCTTGGCTGAAGCGGCCGGCGCCGGAAATGCGGTACGACGCGCCGCTCATTTGCCAACTCCTGGCAGCTTGGAGGGTTTGGGTTCGCCGGCCTTGTAGGTCATGACGAACCTGTCGGTGACGGTGTCGCGCACGGCGTTGAAGAAGCGCGCGCAGCCATGCATGTGCCGCCACCGCTCATAGATGATGCCCTTGGGGTTGGAGCGGATGAAGAAGAACTTTTCGAAATCGTCGTCGCTCTCGCCGGCCATATTGGCCGAGCGCGCAATATGCGCCTCGCCGGCGTTGCGGAACTCGAGTTCCGGACGCTCTTCCTCGCAATAGGGGCAGCGGATGAGAAGCATTTGTTCGTTCCTACAATTCGCCGTGGCCGACGCGGGCGCCCGCCGGTTGATCGCAAAGCTTCTGTCCCAGGGTCGCGAACGGCGCGACGAGCCGGATGCGTTCCTCCACGCTTGCAGCGGGACGAAACAGATCGCGCGACGCCATGTTGCCGAGAGTGAGTTGCATCGGATCGGTGGTGACGATGACTTGACGCGGCTGGAATGTCTCGTCTTCGTCAAGCCCTTCGGGACGTCCCTCGAAGAACATCACCACCCGCTGGCCGCCGCTCCAGACGCAGGCCAGCGTGCCGTCGTCGACCGAAAACGGCCAGACGGTCTCGTTGCCGGTGCGGCTGATCGGTTGCGTGCGCACTTCGTCAGCCGACGGAAAATGGAACATGCCCCGTTCCCCCGCCAGCACGTGTTCCCCCGCCAGAATCAGCGGCATCGCGACAGCCATCCCAGCCATCATCAGTGCGCCACCGCCGCCGCCGCCGCCTCGTCGATGAGCCGGCCGGTGCGGAAGCGCTCGATGGTGAAGGGCGCGTTGATCGGATGCGGATCGTCTTTGGCGATGGTGTGAGCAAAGACATGGCCCGAGCCCGGCGTCGCCTTGAAGCCGCCGGTGCCCCAGCCGCAATTGACATAAAGGCCGGGCACCGGCGTCTTGGCCAGGATCGGCGAGCGGTCGGGCGTGACGTCGACGATGCCGCCCCACGAGCGCAGCATCTTCATGCGCGTGAAGATCGGGAACATCTCGCAGATGGCGTCCAGCGTGTGCTGCAATATGTGCAGGCCGCCGGTCTGCGAATAGGAGACATACTGGTCGGTGCCGGCGCCGATCACCAGCTCGCCCTTGTCGGACTGCGAGATATAGGCGTGCACCGTGTTCGACATGACCACGCAGGGCACCACCGGCTTGACCGGTTCCGACACCAGCGCCTGCAATGGATAACTCTCCAGCGGCATACGCACGCCGGCCATGTTCATGATGACGGAGGAATGGCCGGCGGCAACGACGCCGACCTTCTTGGCACCGATGAAGCCGCGTGTCGTGTCGACGCCCATGACCGCGCCATTGGGCGCCCGCTTGACCCCGGTGACCTCGCAATTCTGGATGATGTGCACGCCGCGCGCCGAGGCGCCGCGCGCATAGCCCCAGGCAACCGCATCGTGGCGCGCCGTGCCGCCGCGCCGCTGCAGCGCCGCACCGACCACCGGATAGCGCGCATCCCTGGAGGTGTTGAGCGGCGGGCAGAATTCCTTCGCCTGCTCCGGCGTCAGCCACTCATTGTCGATACCGTTCAGCCGGTTGGCGTGCACGTGGCGCTTCAGCACCTGCACGTCGTGCACATTGTGCGCGAGCATCATGACGCCGCGCGCCGAATACATGACGTTGTAGTTGAGCTCCTGGCTCAGCCCATCCCACAGCTTCAGTGCATGGTCGTAGATGCCGGCGCTCTCGTCATAGAGATAGTTGGAGCGGATGATGGTGGTGTTGCGGCCTGTGTTGCCGCCGCCGAGCCAGCCCTTTTCCAGCACCGCGACATTGGTGATGCCGTGAACCGTGGCGAGGTAATAGGCGGTGGCCAGGCCATGGCCGCCGGCGCCGACGATGATGACGTCGTATTCTTTCCTGGGCTCAGGCGAGGACCACTGTTCTTCCCAGCCCTTGTGACCGCGCATGGCTTCACGGGCGATGGCGAATACCGAATATTTCTTCAACGTCCCAACCTCGCCCCAAAAAGGCTTCGCGAATGGCGGCCGGCGTTCATTCGGTCCCGGCGCGCGAGGTGTATCACTAGCGAAACAGCGCTTCCACCCTTGCGCTGTTTGCGACGGCGCTTGCCGTTTTGCGCCGTGGTGAAAAAGACGCATCCGGCGCGTCGGCGCTTTCCAGCATCTTGGCGAGTATCGGGTGGCTCGCTTTGCCTCGATCTGCGACCAAGCATCCCAACTGCCGGTCAAGCCGGCGCGAAGAAAAGGATGCAAAAATGTTCGCACTCGCCAACAAGGTCGCCATCGTCACCGGCGCCAGTTCCGGCATCGGCCGCGCCACGGCAAAACTCTTTGCCGAGGAAGGCGCCAAGGTCATCGTCGCCGCCCGCCGCCAGGCCGAGCTCGACGCGCTTGTCGCCGAAATCGCGGATGCCGATGGCATCGCCATCGCGCTTGCCGGCGATGTCCGCGACGAAGCCTACGCAAAGGCCCTTGTCGATCTGGCGGCCGAAAAGTTCGGTGGGCTCGACATCGCCTTCAACAATGCCGGCGCTGTCGGCCTGATGGGACCGATAGCCGAATTGCCGCTGGAAGGCTGGCGCGAGACGCTCGACACCAATCTCACCAGCGCGTTTCTCGGCGCCAAATACCAGGTGCCGCCAATGGTCGAGCGTGGCGGTGGTTCGCTGATCTTCACCTCCACCTTCGTCGGCCACACAGTCGGCATGCCAGGCATGACCAGTTATGCCGCAAGCAAGGCCGGCCTGATCGGACTGACACAGGTGCTTGCCGCCGAATACGGCCCGAAAGGCGTGCGGGTCAACGCGCTGCTGCCCGGCGGCACAGACACGCCGGCGGCAACCTTCAAGACCCCGGAATCACGGGCCTTCGTCGAAGGCCTGCATGCTTTGAAGCGTGTCGCTATGCCGGAGGAGATCGCCCGTTCGGCGCTCTATCTCGCCTCCGATGCCTCGAGCTTTACCACCGGAGCCGCTCTGTTTGCCGATGGCGGCGTGTCGATCAACCGGACGTGAAGACTTTTCGCGTCCGGAATGCATGCTCATAGCCGCCAGGCAGACGACCGGTCTTGATTTTTTGCCGCGATTTGGCGATTCCGTTTTGTCCAAAAGCGGGGTCTGGAACCATGTTGCTGATCAGAACCTATGTGACTGCGAGTGCGATCGAAGGCGTCGGCGTGTTCGCTGCGGAGCCGATCAGGAAAGGGGCTTCGATCTGGCGGCTCGATCCGGATTTCGACCGACTGGTCCCCATGGACAAATACGAAGCGGCCCCCCCGCATCTCAGGGAACTGCTCGACCGCTATGCCTATCCCAGCCCCGACCGGCCAGGTTTCATGGTCTATGAAGTCGACAATGGCCGCTTCATGAACCATTCCAGCAATCCGAATACGGATTTTTCGCAATATGGCGGGGCCACCGCGACCCGCGACATCGCCGTGGGCGAGGAGATCACCTGCGACTACGGCGAGTTCTTCGAGGATTTCGAGCTGCTGCACCTCGCGACGGCCTAGTCGGCTCCTTATCTCAAGGCAAACAGACTGCGGCTGACACCGCAAATTCATTTCCGCTGTGGACAGCGCGGCATGATTCTGCTATCAGCCGCCACAATTCGTGGTGTAAACCGCCGCGGAGGCTAGCGGCTATGATCGCTTGCCTGTTGATATCAAACCCGAAAGACAGGATTGCCCGTGCAGGTACTCGTCCGCGACAATAACGTTGATCAGGCGCTTCGCGCTCTCAAGAAGAAGATGCAGCGCGAGGGCATTTTCCGCGAAATGAAGATGCGCGGTCACTACGAGAAGCCGTCCGAGAAGCGCGCCCGCGAAAAGGCTGAAGCCGTTCGCCGCGCCCGCAAGCTGGCCCGCAAGCGCGCCCAGCGCGAAGGCCTGCTGCCGATGACGCCGCGCCCTGTTGCAGCCGGCGCCGCTGGTGGTGCAGCTGGCGCTCCGCGTCCGCCGCGGTTCTAACGCCAATTTTTCGTCCTTTTCGAAGGATATCAGAGGTGGCGCGATGTGGAATCGCCGCCACCTTTTTGTTTTGATGTGACCGGTCCGGAGGGGGAGCCGGATCTGAACGACGCGGCTTGAAGTGAGGACAGGGCAGACATGAACGCAACGAGCGTGGAGCGCGGGACCGCATTGCGTGGTTTCGCCCTGACAGCGGCCCTGCTCTCCGGACTGGCGCTTGCCGGCTGCCAAACGGCGGGCCCGACCGGTGAATTCAACAACATCGACAAGGCGCAAGGCTCGAGCGAGAACATTTCCTCGCTCTCGGCGGTCATCCAGCGCAATCCCCAGGATCCCGAAGGCTACAATGTGCGCGGCTCGGCCTATGGCCGTGGCGGTCAGTACCAGGCGGCGCTCAAGGATTTCAATCAAGCCATCCAGCTCAATCCGAATTTCTTCCAGGCCTATTCGAATCGTGCGCTCATCCAGCGCTTCCTCGGCAACCAGGAAGCCGCACTCGCGGACTACAACCGTTCGATCCAGATCAACTCGAACTATGACGCCGCCTATATCGGCCGCGGCAATCTCTACCGCAAGGCGGGTCGCACCCAGGATGCCTTCAACGACTTTCAGAAGGCGATCCAACTCGATACGACCGACGCGCGCGCCTACCACAATCGAGGCCTGATCTATCAGAGCCAGGGCCAGCACAAATTCGCCATCGAGGATTTCTCGACCGCCATCTCGCTGGCGCCGGACGCCGCCGAGCCCTACAACGGCCGCGGCCTCTCCTATCTGGCGACCAATGACGAGGACAACGCCTTCTCCGATTTCAACATGGCGATCAAGCTCGACGGCAAGAACGCCGAGGCCTGGGCCAACCAGGCGCTGATCTACGAGCGGCGCGGTGACAAGGCGAAAGCCGCGAAATCCTATAAGGAAGCCGTTCGCCTCGACCCGACCTACCAGCCGGCCAAGGATGGCCTCGCCCGCGTCAGCTGATCTCGGTTTCGGCAAACGCTTCCCATACAAAGCCGCGTGACATCCAAGTGCCGCGGGATTCTTGGCGTGTCCGAAAAGACGCACTTCGCAACTGCGCATTAACCCCGGCAGGAGGCTTTCGGCCCCTGCCTTGATCGCGCCAAGTTTTCAGCGGAACGGTCTGGCCTCCCAAGCCGTTATCGAAAAGCAATTTGCGAAAGGACCCTCCCATGATCAAGAAACTCGCCTGCGCCGCTGCCCTCGCCACGACGATGTTCGCGGTGGCTCCAGCCAGCGCCGGCAAGCTGCAACTCGGCACGCTCGATTGCACCATCGACGGCGGCACCGCTTATATCGTCGCTTCCAACAAGGGCGTGTCCTGTGTCTTCCGGCCTCATCATCACGGGCCGTCCGAGGTTTACACAGGCGTCATCTCCAAGATCGGCCTCGATGTCGGCCAGACGCATCAGGGCCAGCTCGTTTGGGCCGTGCTGGCTGCGACCCGGGACCGTGACGGAGGCGATCTCGCCGGCAGCTATTACGGCGTCAACGCCGAGGCGAGCGTGGTGACCGGCGGCGGCGCCAATCTGCTGGTTGGCGGCTTGGACAGCGCCTTCATGCTGGAGCCGCTCAGCGTCCAGGCGCAGACCGGCGTCAACCTTGCCGTGGCCGTGACCTCGCTCCAGCTGATCCATTCATTCAAGTGATCGCATGGAGCCGTGCGCTCCATGACCCCTCACCCCGCGGCGCGGAACCAGATAGGATGGTTCCGCGCCGTTGATTTTTGAGGGGACCATCATGCTGAAGACAGCCATTGCTGCTGCCATATTCGCTACCGTGTTTGTCGGAGCAGCGCAGGCGCAGGACCGAGGCATAGAGCTCGGTACGCTTGACTGTGCCATTGGCGGCGGCACCGGCTTCATCTTCGGCTCGAGCAAGGATCTGAGCTGCACCTTCAACCCCGCCGACAAGAGCTTCGCGCCGGAAGCCTATTTCGGCGTCGTCAACAAATACGGCCTCGACATCGGCACGACGAAGCAGACGGTCATGCAGTGGATCGTGCTGACGCCGCTGAAGAACATCTACGCGCCGGGTGCGCTGGCCGGCGACTACATCGGCGCCAGCGCCGAGGTGACGGCCGCCGTCGGCGCCGGCGCCAATCTCCTGGTCGGCGGCTCCGCTCAGGCCTTCACCTTGCAGCCGCTCAGCTTGCAGACGCAGACCGGCATGAACCTCGCGATCGGCGTCAGCCAGTTCCAGCTGCGCAGCACCGAGAACTGATCGCGCAACGAACCCGCCAATCGGAAAGGCTGCCGCGCGAACGGTCCTCAAAAAACCGCTTGAGCTCAACCCCGGTTGAGGTTTTACAAGCCTGCCCCGAACGCAACAACGCCTCGATGCGGCGCCCGATCCGGCGCTGTCGAACCGCATGGTCCTGCCGGAAAGCCGTACTGGCTTCTGGCGTCCTGCGCTGGCGTCGAGATATGCAAGACAGGGGTGGAAATGACCGGGATCAGCACAAACAAGGTCGACTGGCGCGGATTATGGGCAAGCGGCGACCTGGCGCGCTTCTGCTTCATCAGCCTCGGCATCCTCTTGCACGCCACCAACGAGACGATGGTGGCAACGGTGATGCCGGCCATGGTCGGCGAACTGGCGGGCGTGCAGCTCGTCGGCTGGTCGCTGGCGATCTACGAACTCGGTGCCATCGTTGCCGGCGCGGCCGCCGGACGGCTGGTGAGTTATGTCCCCTTGCGCACCAACATGGTGGTCGCAGCCCTGCTCTACGCAGCAGGCGCCCTGATCTGCGCCACCTCGCCTTCCATGCAACTGTTCCTCGCCGGCCGCCTGATCGAAGGACTTGGCGGCGGTGCGCTGGTGTCGCTGGCCTTCGTCTCGGTCGAACGACTGTTCTCGCGCGCCATCTGGCCGCAGCTTTTCGGCATCATGTCGGCGATCTGGGGCGTCGCCGCCTTCAGCGGACCATTGCTCGGCGCGATCATGACCGAGCTTTTGTCATGGCGCTGGGCCTTCGGCATCTTCACCCTCGGCGGCGCAGCCATGGCGCTGGCAAGTTTCATCGTGCTCGACACGCCGGAGGCGACGAGGCCGAAGGCGAGCGCAGGCGGGGCGCCGCCCTTCCCGTTCGCGGCCCTTGCCTGCCTTACCGTTGCCGTGGTGCTGATCGCCTCGGCCGGCGTCGACATCGCCTTGCTACGCTCTTCGCTGCTGATGGCCTTCGGCCTCATCGGCCTGCTGCTGTTCTTCACCATCGACGCGCTGAAGCCGCTTTCGCGGCTGTTCCCGGCGCGGCTGTTCTCATGGCGCACGCCGGTCGGCGCCGGCATGACCATGGTTGCCGCCTTTTCGGTGGCCACCTGTTCCTTCGGCGTCTACGGGCCGCTGCTGCTGACCAGCCTTCACGACATTCCGCTGCTGACCACCGGCTACATCATCGCCGCCGAATCGATCGCCTGGTCGATCCTGTCGATCCTGGTCGCCAACGCGCCCCCGCGGCGCGAGCGGCTGATCATCATCGGCGGCGCGGTGATGATCGCGGCCGGCATCGCCGGCTTTGCCTACACGATACCCCTGGGCTCCATCCCGCTCATCCTGATCTGTGCCCTGTTGCAAGGCGGCGGCTTCGGCATCGCCTGGCCGTTCCTGACACGCGTCATCGTCGCCTCCGCCCCGAAGAGCGAGCAGACCATCGCCTCGGCGGCGGTGCCGACCATGCAGCGCATCGGCTACGCCGTGGGTGCAGCCCTTGCCGGCATCGTCGCCAATGCCAGCGGCTTTTCGCAAGGTTTGAACCACGACGCGGCGGCGAATGTCGCGTCCTGGCTGTTTCTTGCCTTCATCCCGCTCGGCATTGTCGGCTGCCTGGCGGCCTTGCGGGTTTCCAAGCCGCTTGGCCAGCAGCTGGAAGCTACTGGCTAGAAGCGCCCAACCCGCTCATTCGACCTCGCGCAGGCGGTAGCCGACGCCGGTCTCGGTGGTGATGTAGCGCGGCTGATCGGGGCTCTTCTCGATCTTCTGCCTGAGCTGCCGCACATAGACCCTGAGATACTGCACGTCGGTCGAGTCGCCCCAGACCTGCTTCAACAGGAAATGGTGGGTCAGCACCTTGCCGGCGTGCTGCACCAGCATGCGCAGGATGTCGTATTCCTTCGGCGACAGCTTTACCTCCTTGCCCTCGACCTTGACGATGCGCTTGACCAGATCGACGCTGAGATCGCCGGTCTGGAAAATCGGCTTCTCGCCCTGTTGCTGGAACTTGTGGCGGAGCGCCACGCGGATGCGTGCGACCAGTTCGTTCATGCCGAAGGGTTTGGTGACATAGTCGTCGGCGCCGAGCTCCAGGGCCTGGACGATACCGGCCTCGTCGGTCCGGCTGGACAGGATGACCACCGGAATGTCGAGGCCGTCGTCGCGCCATTTGCGCAGCAACTCATGGCCGCTCATGCCGGGCAGGCCAAGGTCGAGCAAGACGAGGTCCGGCTTCTCCGCCTCCATCAGCTCGATGGCCGCCCTGGCATTCGGCGCCTCGCTGATCGCGTAGCCCTGGCTGCCGAGGCCGACGCGCAGCAGCTTGCGGATCGGCGGCTCGTCATCGACGACCAGTATCCTGACGTTCGAGTTTGTCATGCCAGGTCACCCACATCGTCGGTATTCGAAGCGTCGAAATTGGGCGGATTTGCCGGCTTGGGCATTTTGATGGTGAAGACCGCGCCCGAACCGTCGGTCCGGTTTGCCGCCGTGATCGTGCCACCCATCGCCTCGATGAAGCCGCGGCAGATCGACAGGCCGAGCCCGGTGCCGGCGCGGATCTGATCGCGCTTGCGCACCCGGTAGAAGGTGTCGAAAATCCGTTCCAGATCGCCGGGAGGAATGCCCGGCCCTTCATCCATGATCTGCAGCAGGACGGAGCCATTGTCGGTCCAGCCCTGGACGCGGATCGTCGAGCCGGCCGGGGCATATTTCGCCGCATTGTCGAGAAGATTGAACAACGCTTGCTCGAACAGCACCGGGTCGACCTTCAACATCGGCAAATCCCTGGGGATGTCCGTCTCGATCTTGTGCTCGCCGATGATTTTCCTGGCCCTTTGCAGGGCGGAGCCGACGATGTCGCCGACATAGTGAAAGGCGTAGTTCGGCTCCATCGCGCCGGACTCGATCTTGGTCATGTCGAGCAGATTGGCGATGAAGCGGTTCAACCGCTCGGATTCGTCGAGCACCGTCGACAGCAGTTCGGCCCGATCCGGTTCGGGAAGTGCTGCTGAAAAATCCCGCAGCGTGCCGGCGGCGCCCATGATGGCGGCGAGCGGCGTCTTCAGATCATGGGAAATGGAGGTGAGCAGCGCCGAGCGCAGCCTGTCCGCCTCGGCGGCGAGCTTGGCCCGGTCGACGTCGGCGACCAGTTGGATACGTTCGATGGCGACTGCCGCCTGGTCGGCCAGTGCGTCGAGAAGCCGCTGCTGCTCGGGCGTCAGCAACGGTCCCTGCTTGTCGTTGTCGAGGCCGACGACGCCGATGGGCGTGCGTCCTGTCCGCAAGGGCAGATAGAGGCGCTTGGCACCCGGAAGCGTGTCGGCGCCGCGACCTGCGGCACGATTGTGCTCCCAGGCCCAGCGGGCGGCGGCGATGTCGGCTTCGGCCAGCGTGTCATCAGGCGGATAGCCGGCCTTGACGGTGATCGTCCCGTCTTCCGGCAAAAGCAGCACCACGCGCAACTTCAGCATCGAGGCGATCTGGAAGGCGGTGGCCCAGAGGACGTCGTCCAGCGTCCCGGCGCCGGCGAGCTTCTTCGAAAAGAGGTAGATATCCTCGGTCGCCCGCGCCCGCGAGCGGGCGGCGACCGCCTGGCGCTGCACGCGCGCCGTCAGATTGCTGGCAATGACCGCAACGACGAGAAAGACCCCAAGCGCGACGATGCTCTCCGGATCCCTGATCGTCAGCGTATAGCGCGGCTCCAGGAAGAAATAATTGAAAGCAAGGGCGCTGACGAAACAAGCATACAGAGCCGGCCACAGGCCGCCGGTCACCGCCGATGCCAGCACCCCAATGAGCAGAATGATCGCCAGATTGCGAACGTCGAGAAACTGATCGAGAAGGACGGCGAAGGCGAGCGAGCCGATGACAAAGGCCGTCGCCTTGAGATAGGGCCGGATTTCGAACTGCCACTGCTCGTCGGCCGCCTTGACGCTCCGCGACGCCGCCTCGGTGCCGCGTTCGCTTCCCGAAATGACATGGACGCTGATATCGCCGGCATTGCGGATGAGGTCATAGGTGAGCGAGCCTTCGATCAATTCGCGCCAGCGCGACCGGGTCGGCCTGCCGACGACGATATGGGTAAAATTGTTCGCCGTCGCATAACGCACGATGTCCTGCGCCACATTCTGACCCGGAATGGTCGTCACCTCGGCGCCAAGCTGCTGGGCAAGGCGCAGGTTCGTCGCCAGCCGGTCCTTGTCATCCTCAGGCATGCTGGCCGAGCGCGTGCTGTCGACGTGCAGCGCCGTCCACGGCGCACGCAGCCGGTCGGCCAGCCTGCGCGCATAGCGCACGCGGGCCGCTCCTCCAGGTCGCGCGTCGAGGCAGACGAGGACCCTTTCGCCTGCCGCCCACGGTCCGGGAATGGCGTGCGCCTGCATATGGATGAGCAACTGGTCGTCGACACGCTGCGCGGTGCGGCGCAGCGCCAGTTCCCTGAGCGCCGTCAGGTTGCCCGGCGAGAAATAGTTCTCGATTGCGCGCTGCGCGGTATTGGGGAAATAGACCTTGCCTTCCTCGAGCCGCTTGATCAGGTCGTCGGGGGTGAGATCGATGATCTCGACATCGTCGGCCTGGTCGATGATGGAATCGGGAACCGTCTCGCGAACCCTGACCTTGGTGATCTGGGCGACGACGTCGTTCAGGCTTTCGACATGCTGGATGTTGAGCGTCGTATAGACGTCGATGCCGTGCGTCAGGATCTCCTGGACATCGAGATAGCGCTTGGGATGGCGGCTGCCGGGCGCATTGGTGTGGGCGAGTTCGTCGACAAGAACCAGCGCCGGGCGCCGGGCGAGGATGGCATCGATATCCATCTCGTCGAGGATGCGCCCTTTGTAGTCGACCTTGCGGCGGGGAATGATCTCATAGCCCTCGACCAGGGCCAGCGTCTCCTTGCGGCCATGCGTCTCGACGACGCCGATCACCACATCCACGCCGTCGGCCAGCCTGGCGCGGCCCGACATCAGCATCTCATAGGTTTTGCCGACGCCCGGTGCC
This sequence comes from Mesorhizobium sp. ISC11, assembly GCF_037162595.1. Taxonomy (NCBI): domain Bacteria; kingdom Pseudomonadati; phylum Pseudomonadota; class Alphaproteobacteria; order Hyphomicrobiales; family Phyllobacteriaceae; genus Mesorhizobium; species Mesorhizobium sp. ISC11. The sequence continues at coordinate 6,043,952 of NZ_JAVSPW010000001.1, read as the reverse complement.
GCGCCGAGGAAAATTCTCAGGCGGCCGCGACCCTCCCGCTCGGCATGGTCAAGCAGTGCGTCGGGCGAGGGTCTGGTGTCGCTGCTTCTGTCGTCAGGCATCGGGATCGATCATGGATGGCGCCGGGGGTACTGTCGATCCCCGGCCGCCGCCATTCACTCTTTCGCTACGTCCAGCGCAAGGTTGAGGCCAAGCACATTGACCACAGGCTCACCCATGAAGCCGAGTTCCCTGCCCTCGACTTGGGCATCGACAAGCGCCTTGACCCTGGCTTCCTCGATGCCCCTGGCCTTGGCCACCCGAGCGACCTGGAAGTAGGCGGCTTCCGGGCTGATGTCGGGATCGAGGCCACTGCCGGACGTCGTCACCAGATCCATCGGAACAGGCTGGTTCGGGTTTTCCGCTTTCAACTTCTCGGCGTCGCCCTTGATGCGGTCGATCAGCTTGGGACTGGTCGGACCGAGATTGCTGCCGCTCGAGGCGGCTGCATTGTAGCCGTCGCCGGCAGCCGAGGGGCGGCCGTGGAAATACTTGTCGCTGGCAAACCCCTGGCCGATCAATTCGGAGCCGATGATCTTGCCGTCCCTCTCGACCAGGCTGCCATTGGCCTGCCGCGGAAACAGCGCCTGGGCGATGCCGGTCATGCCCAGGGGATAGATCAGGCCGGTCAGGACCGTGAAGAAGACGATCATGATGATCGCGGGTCTTATCTGGGTGAGCATGGAGATGTTCCTCAAAGCAATTCCAGGAAAAGTGTGAAGCGGTTTTCCCTAGGGAATTGCGTTAAAACAAAGAGTTAAGCGAGGCCAAGCGTGGTGACGATCATGTCGATCGCCTTGATGCCGACGAAAGGCACGATGAGGCCGCCGAGGCCGTAGACGAGAAGATTGCGGCTGAGCAGCGCGCCGGCGCCGATGGCCCGATATTTGACGCCCTTCAGCGACAGCGGGATCAGCGCGATGATGATCAGCGCGTTGAAGATGATGGCCGACAGGATGGCACTCTGCGGCGTCGCCAGATGCATGACGTTAAGTGCCTGCAGCGGGCCGGTCGTCTGTCCCGGTGCGACGTAGAAGACGGCGAACATCGCCGGGATGATGGCGAAATACTTGGCGACGTCATTGGCGATCGAGAAGGTCGTCAGCGAGCCCCGCGTCATCAAGAGCGCCTTGCCGATCTCGACGATCTCGATGAGCTTGGTCGGATCGCTGTCGAGATCGATCATGTTGCCGGCCTCGCGGGCGGCGACCGTGCCGGTGTTCATGGCGACACCGACATCGGCTTGCGCGAGGGCCGGCGCATCGTTGGTGCCGTCGCCGCACATGGCAACCAGCTTGCCCTTGGCCTGTTCGTCGCGGATCAGCTTCAGCTTGTCCTCCGGTGTGGCCTGAGCGAGGAAGTCGTCGACGCCGGCTTCCGCGGCGATCGCCGCCGCCGTCATCGGGTTGTCGCCGGTGATCATCACCGTGCGGATGCCCATGCGGCGCAGTTCGGTGAAGCGCTCCCTGATGCCGCCCTTGACGATGTCCTTGAGGTGGATGACGCCGAGCAGGCGGCCGTCGCGTTCGACCGCCAGCGGCGTGCCGCCGGACTTGGCGATCTCGTCGGCGATGGCCTGGAGATCCCTGACGGTATCGCTGCCGGGCCGCGTGGCATGGGCTGCGACCGTCGATTGGTTGACATGGGCAAGCACGGAATCCACGGCGCCCTTGCGCACCGACGAACCATCGATGTCGACGCCGCTCATACGGGTCTGTGCTGTGAAGGGCACGAAGGTGGCGTGCAGCGTTGCCATGTCGCGGGCGCGGATGGCGTATTTCTCCTTGGCCAGCACGACGATGGAACGGCCTTCCGGCGTTTCGTCGGCGAGCGAGGCAAGCTGGGCCGCGTCGGCCAGTTCCTGTTCGGTGACGCCCTTGACCGGGCGGAACTGCGTCGCCTGGCGGTTGCCGAGCGTGATCGTGCCGGTCTTGTCGAGCAGCAGCGTGTCGACGTCGCCTGCGGCTTCCACGGCGCGACCCGACATGGCCAGCACGTTGAATCGCACCAGACGGTCCATGCCGGCGATGCCGATGGCCGAAAGCAGCGCCCCGATCGTGGTCGGGATCAAGGTGACGAACAGCGCCACCAGAACGGTCACCGAAATATAGCCGCCCGAATAGGAAGCAAAACTCGGGATCGTCGCGGTGGCCAGCACGAAGATCAGCGTCATGCCGACGAGCAGGATGTTGAGCGCGATCTCGTTCGGCGTCTTCTGGCGCTCCGCACCTTCGACCAGCGAGATCATGCGGTCGAGGAAGGTATGGCCGGAGGCGGCGGTGATGCGGACGCGAACCCAGTCGGACAGCACCTGCGTGCCGCCGGTGACCGCCGAACGATCGCCGCCGGATTCGCGGATCACCGGCGCGGATTCGCCCGTGATCGCGGCCTCGTTGACCGAAGCGACGCCTTCGATCACTTCGCCGTCGGACGGGATGATGTCGCCGGCCTCGACCAGCACGGCATCGCCGACCTTGAGGCTGGTGCCGGGCACAAGTTTGTATTTGGTGCGGTCTTCACCGGTCAAAAGCTTGGCCTTGGTCTCGGTGCGTGCCTTGCGCAGCGAATCCGCCTGCGCCTTGCCGCGGCCTTCTGCGACCGCTTCGGCGAAGTTGGCGAACAGCACGGTGAACCAAAGCCAGATGATGATCTGCAGCGTGAAGCCGAGATTGCCGCCGCCGGAGACCAGGTCCTTGACGAACAGCACGGTGGTGAGCGCCGAGACGACGGCAACGACGAACATCACCGGGTTCCTGGCCAGCGTGCGCGGGTCGAGCTTGCGGAAGGCGCCGCCGATGGCGGGAAGCAGGATGCTGGCATCCATGATGCTGGCTGATTTCGAGTTGCTCATTTTGAAGCTCCGGCTTCGGTGTTGTTGGACGGCACCGGATGATCGGATGCCGAAAAGAGATGGGGCGGCCCGTAGGCCAGCAGCCAGAGGACGAGCATGACTGCCGCAAGGCCGAGAAACGTCGACAGGGTCGGGAAAGGAGGAGGTCCCTCCTCCTTTCCGTGATCGTCCCTGTGGGCGACCTTGCGGCGCATGGCATTGAACCACGACATGGCGGCCTCAGAAGGTCTGCCCGTGAGCCATCGCCAGGTGCTCGATGATCGGCCCGACGGCGAGCGCGGGGAAGAAGGTGAGGCCACCGACGATCAGGATGACGCCGATCAGCAGCCCGACGAACAGCGGGCCGTCGGTCGGGAAGGTGCCGGCGGAGGCCGGAACCGTTTTCTTCGCCACCAGCGAGCCGGCAATGGCCAGCGCCGGGATGATGACCAGGAAGCGGCCCATCAGCATGCCGATGCCGATGGTGATGTTGTACCAGGGCGTGTTGCCGCTGAGGCCGCCAAAGGCCGAACCGTTGTTGGCCGCCGCCGACGTGTAGGCATAGAGGACCTCGGAGAAGCCGTGCGGGCCGGCATTGCCCATCGACGCCACGCCGGTCGGCAGCACGACGGCGATGGCCGTGAAGATCAGCATCGCCAGCGGCAGGCACAATATGGCCAGCATCGCCATCTTGACCTCCTTGGCCTCGATCTTCTTGCCGAGATATTCGGGCGTGCGACCGACCATCAGGCCGGCGACGAAGACGGCGACGACGATGTACATCAGGATGCCGTAGAGGCCCGCGCCGACACCGCCGACGATGACTTCGCCAAGCTGCATGTTGATGATCGGGATCATGCCGCCGAGCGCCGTGAACGAGCCGTGCATGGCGTTGACGGCGCCGCAGGAAGCGGCCGTGGTGATGACGGCAAACAGCGCCGACAAGGCGATGCCGAAACGTGTCTCCTTGCCCTCCATGTTGCCGCCGTCGATGCCCAGCGCATGCACCAGCGGGTTGCCGGCGGCTTCCGCCCAGTAGCAGATGGCGACACCGGCGATGAACATGACGCCCATGGCCGAGAGGATCGCCCAGCCCTGGCGCTGGTTGCCGATCATGCGGCCGAAGACATTGGTCAAGGCGGCGCCGATGGCGAAGATCGACACCATCTGGATCAGGTTGGAGATCGCGTCGGGGTTCTCGAACGGGTGCGCGGCATTGGCGTTGAAGAAGCCGCCGCCATTGGTGCCGAGCATCTTGATGGCCACCTGCGAAGCGACCGGGCCGACGGCGATGGTCTGCTGCGCGCCTTCGAGCGTCGTGGCGTTGACATAGGCGCCCAGCGTCTGCGGCATGCCGAGCCAGACATAGGCCAGCGTCAGCACGACGCAGAACGGCAGCAGCAAATAGAGTGTGGAGCGGGTCATATCGACCCAGAAATTGCCGATCGACTTGCCCGAAGCCCGGGCAAAGCCGCGGATCAGCGCGATGGCGATGGCAATGCCCGTGGCCGCCGAAACGAAGTTCTGCACCGTCAGCCCGGCCATCTGCACGAGATAGGACATCGTGCTCTCGCCACCATAGTTCTGCCAGTTGGTGTTGGTCATGAAGCTGGCGGCGGTGTTGAAGGCGAGCCCTGGTTCAACCGCTGTCATGCCGGCCGGGTTGTAGGGCAGGCTGCCCTGCAGGCGCTGCAGGGCGTAGAGCACCAGGAAGCCGGCAAGGTTGAAGAGCAGCAGGGCGACCGCATAGGTGGTCCAGTGCTGTTCCTCCCGTTCGCTGGTTCCGCAAACACGGTACAGCCCGCGCTCGAGCGGGCCGAAGACGGGCGAGAGCAGCGTCCGGTCGCCGTTGAAGACGCGGTGCATGTAGCCGCCGAGCGGCTTCACCAGCAATATGACGATCCCGCAATAGACCAGGATCTGTATCCAACCGTTCAGTGTCATGGCTGTGGCTTTCCGTGCCTTCAGAAGCGTTCTGGACGAACGAGGGCGTAGGTCAGGTAGGCGAGCAGGAACAGCGTAACGCCGCCACCGAGAATATAGTCGACGATCATTTTTTCAGCCTCGCTCTAGAGAGCGTCGCAAGCTTTTATGTAGGCGAAACAAAGGGCAAAGAACAAAATTCCGATTCCGATAACGGCCATATCCATTGTTTTTATTCCTTTTGTTCTTTTGTACTTTGCGAACTTGACAGGAGAGTTCGCAATATATCGAAAGTGTCCCGTCGCATCTTTGGCGACGAAACCGAATGTGTTTTCTGAAGGGAATATGGACCCGATCGCCATAAAGGTTCGAGACGGGGCGCAGTGGAAAGAAATAGGAATTTCATAAAGATTTTTGCGCGGGCTCTTCCCAACACTCCACGCAGGGGATTGTCGCGCACGCGGCCAGCCACAGGATTGCGATTTCCTTGCGAACTGCCGGAAACAGGAAAGCCCGGCTGGGGGTCAGCCGGGCCTTCTATGATGGTGTGGCTTTACCCGCCACGGAGAACATCAATCTTCAGGCGGCGTAGCCGCCATAGCCACGCGCAACGGCGTGCACGCCCGCCACCGGCTCGAGGTCCGGCCACAGGATACAAGAAGCTTGCGCAAACTGGACGAGCGCGTGGCGGGCCTGCTCGATGGTCACATAGCCTGGGATGGCGAGTTCACATGCTTCCACCGCGTTGCGGTAGAGCGGGCCGCGGCGGGAGGTCGTCCAATTGGTGAGGAAGTCGTGCATTTCGGCCAGCGACGCAATCTCGCGCTTGAAGCCAAGGCCGACCGAGAGTGCGACCGGGGAATGAAACAGCTTGTCGTGCATGAAGCGGGCTCCTGGTTTTTTTGCGCGCTTGGAGAGATATCCGGCGGGTCCGCGAACGGGACGCCCTGAAACGCGCAATGAGGCCGGAGGTTCCAGACTTGGGTCTTGGCGGTTTTTGATTGTGCCTGGTCGGCGAAATTATCAATTTCGCAGCGCAACGATCATGTGCCGGACGCTCAACGGCTCCGCTTCCACTTGGCGACGGCAGGCTCTCCAAAATCCCGAAGGAGCCATCGAGATCGCTTGCCGCCCTGAGGCTCACGCCTTCTTCACGAACTCGGTCTTGAGCACCAGGCCTTTCACTTGCTTGGTGTTGCATTCGATCTCGCCGGGATTGCCGTTCAGGCGGATAGCCTTCACCAACGTGCCGCGCTTGATCGTTTCCGAAGCGCCTTTGACTTTGAGGTCCTTGATCAGCGTGACGGAATCGCCGTCATTCAATTGAGCGCCATTGCTGTCGCGCACGATTACATCGTTCGGCATGCCATCTCCTGTGATTGGCAGGTTTCAAGGGCAGAGCGCGGCGGGATGTTTACCGCCCTGCTTCGCGCAGAGGCTCGGGCTTGTCCTGCGAAGCTCGTAGAGCGAAGCAGGATGGCGGAGAGAGCGGGATTCGAACCCGCGTTACGGTCTCCCGTAAACACACTTTCCAGGCGTGCGCCTTCAACCACTCGGCCACCTCTCCGTCCATGCATGTCGCGTCGGCCGGTTTTGCCGCGCGGGTTGGGGAGATGCACCTCCCTTGGGGCAAGACGGAACTTTCGCCATCGGCGTCGCCAACCAGCAAACGCCTTCCCCTGCACCTGAGCCGTCGAAGCAACAGGCGCGGGGCTCATCTAGTCGATCCGACGGCGAATGCCAAGCCATAACGGCAGTCTATTCGCTTTGCCGGCCACACAGTGTTTCACGAGGCCGCCGGCATGCCCGTTTTTGCGGGCGCCGCCGCTGCAATGGTGTGCACAGGCAGGACCGCAGGGACGGCCGCCCTTGACTTCCCCCGGAGTTGCCTGTCGGGTGCCGAGGCTTTGCGAGGGCATTGTGCGGACATGACATCGAGCAATGGACAGACGCCAGTCAGGCGGCCGGACAGCGGGCTGTCCTTCGTGCCGGTGGGCTGGCTTGTCTTCGTCATGGCGTGGTCGGTCTACGGCCTGATCTCCGTCTGGCCCGCGGTCGGCGCCACCGGCCTGCCAGACAGCGTGCTTTACCTTATCTATGGCGGGCTCGTCGTCGACATCGTCACCATCCTATGGGGGCTTTACCTGCTCGGCCTCGCCTTCGGCCGCTCGGCCCGCTTCCCGCGCCAGTTCACGATCTGGCAGATTGCCATAATCGTCGGGCTGCTGGTCATCCATGCCTATGCCCCTACGGTGCCGGGATTCGTCTTCTCGGGCCAGGCGCTTGTCATCACCGGCGCCGAAATCGCCATCGGCGCGCTCTGCATCTATCTGCTGCGCCATGGATCCGAAGCCGATGCCGTTTATGTCAATCCTAAAACCGAGAGCCCATCGGCCTTCGTCTCGGTCATCGCCGCGCTGCTCGGCATCGTCCTGGGCGCGGTCATCGGCGCCGTGGGCGGATTCGCCATCGGCTCGCTGATCGCCGATGCCACCGAGATGAGCTGTTTCGAGGGCGCCTGCGGCTATTTCGCCGTGTTCACCGGCCTGGCCGGTCTGGTGATCGGCGCCATCGGCGGCGGCGTTTTTGCTGTCTGGCGTGTCCACCGGCACAAAAGGAAGCCGGCCGCATAATTCGCGCGGGCAACAAATCCGGGTTCACACGGTCTTTGGAGACTTCGCCGGCGCGTCGGTTTGCGAGCACCAAACGCAAAAACCCGCCTGTGCGGCGGGTCATCGGCGCAAGTCAACGCCATACCGAAATTATTAGCATAGCTGCCCTCACATGTCAATGAAAAGCGACCCGACCGACTGTCGTCCGGCCCTCCGTTGACCTGAGTTTGGAGTCTGCAAATTCGCGTATGGCGATTGCGATCCAGCCATGCGCATTCTATCTCTGAAAAGCCCCTCGGGAGAGGACCAGCCCGGAGGAGGGTTCTGATGTTTCGCTTCGTCTTTCGTCTTGCCGCAATGATCGCGCTGTCGATTTCCGTCATCATGGCGGTGCTCGACGCGACACGCACAGTGGCGGCCTCCGTGCTGGTGCTGACCCCGCTCAACAGCAGTTGGCTGGCGGTCTCGCCCGACACGCGGGCCGCCTTCGAGACCTTCATCCGAACCAAGACCAGCCCGCTGCTGTGGGATGGCGCCATCGCCTGGGTGCTGAACCAGCCGGGCTTCGCCGTGTTCGCGGTGCTGGCTTTCCTGCTCTATGCGATAGGCTACAGGCGGCAACGTCGCGCCGGACAGTTCGTCGCAAACTGATCCGCTTTCCGCGAAGAGAGGGAAACCCGCGCATGTTCTTTCTCAGCGACATGCTGAACAAGAAGCTCAATCTGCCGAAGCCCTCCGAGGCCCTGCCGGGCCGCGCCAGGGCGATCCCGACCGCATCCAGGCACAAGGTCTTGAAAAGACCGCTCAAGGGTCCTTATCCCGAGGGGCTGGAGACGGCCATGTTCGGGCTCGGCTGCTTCTGGGCTGCGGAGCGGCTGTTCTGGCAGATCGAAGGCGTCTGGGTCACCGCGGCCGGCTATGCCGGCGGCTTCACGCCCAATCCGACCTATCAGGAGACCTGCACCGGGCTAACCGGTCATGCCGAAGCGGTGCTGGTGGTCCATGACCCCGGGATCGTCTCCTATGCTGGGCTTCTGAAGCTGTTCTGGGAAAGCCACGATCCCACGCAGGGCATGCGCCAGGGCAATGATGTCGGCACCGCCTATCGCTCAGCGATCTACACGAGCGACGAGGCGCAATTGTTGGCGGCGAGCGCCTCGCGCGATGCGTATGAGACCTCGCTGCGCGGTGCCGGCCACGGCAGGATCACCACCGAGATCGCCCCGGCGGCCGAATTCTACTTCGCCGAAGCCGATCACCAGCAATATCTGGCAAAGAACCCTTACGGCACGTGCAACCTCAAAGGCACCGGTGTCGCTTGCGCCATCCCTGCCGCCGCCTCCGCCTGACACTTGGCGCAAGGACAAGCTGCGGTGCGGCTTGCCTGCACAAAGCTTTTCCAAAAGGTCAAAATTCCGCGTGAATTTTGTTTCGGGCCATGCCAGATTGCCGCCGAGCGGGAGGGAATACACTCCTGGCTGACGTCGCATGCCTGCCGGAGAACCGGGCCGGCATGCGGTGCGTAACGGAAAAAATAACCGACAGGGTGTGGATCACATGAAACGTATCGTTCTCGGCCTCCTGGCCGCAACCGCAATGGTTCTTCCGGCTTTCGCCGCGGATGTCCAGCCGGCCATCCTCTATGATCTCGGCGGCAAATTCGATAAATCCTTCAACGAGGCTGCCTATCACGGCGCCGAGAAATTCAAGACGGAAACCGGCACGGCCTACGTCGAATTCGAGGTCTCCAATGCCTCGCAGCGTGAGCAGGCGCTGCGCCGCTTCGCCGAGGACGGCCACAACCCGATCGTCATGGCCGGCTTCGCCTGGGAGGATGCGCTGAAGAAGGTCGCGGCCGAATATCCCGATCTCAACTTCGCCATCATCGACGACGCCGTCGACATGCCCAATGTCCGCTCGCTGGTATTCAAGGAAAACGAAGGCTCCTATCTCGTCGGCATCATGGCGGCGATGGCCTCGAAGTCGAAGAAGGTCTCCTTCGTCGGCGGCATGGACATCCCGCTGATCCGCAAGTTCGAATGCGGCTATGTCGGCGGTGCCAAATCGGCCGGCGCGACCGATGTCATCCAGAACATGACGGGTGACACGCCGGCTGCCTGGAACGATCCGGCCAAGGGCGGCGAGATCGCCAAGACGCAGATCGACCAGGGCTCCGACGTGGTCTATGCCGCGGCAGGCGGCACCGGCGTCGGCGTGCTGCAGGCGGCGGCAGATGCCGGCAAGCTCGGCATCGGCGTCGATTCCAACCAGAACGGCCTGCAGCCCGGCAAGGTACTGACCTCGATGCTGAAGCGCGTAGACGTCGCCGTCTACACCGCCTTCATGGACGGCAAGAACGGCACCTTCAAGGGCGGCGTCGAGAATCTCGGCCTCAAGGAAGGCGGCGTCGACTACGCCATGGACGAAAACAACAAGGCGCTGGTGACGGACGAGATGAAGGCGGCCGTCGAAAAAGCCAAGGCCGACATCATTGCCGGCAAGGTCGAAGTACACGACTATACGACTGACAACGCCTGCCCCTATTGAGCGGCACGAACACACAGCCATGATCTGCAAACCGCCGGGCGCCAGCCCGGCGGTTTTGCCTTTACCGGATCGAGCGAAACCTTCGCTCCGTGCCGGACACCGTTTCGAGATACAGATGCAGCCGACGATCGGACCCATGGGCGAGCACGACGTAGCAGCGGTCGCGCAACTGCGCCTGTCTGCCTTTTTCGAGGGAACCGGAAGGACTCTCGGGGAAGATGCTGCAGGGCTTCGCGACTTGATCGCCGGTGACGGTTTCGAGGCGGCATTCGTGGCCCGGATCGGCGACACCCCGGTCGGGACATGCCTGCTGGTCCGCCACGAATTGGAGCCCGCGCATGATCTGACGCCATGGCTGGCCGGGTTGGTTGTCGATGCAAGGTATCGACGCCAAGGCATCGCCACCGCGCTGGTCAAGGCAACGGAAGCCCATGCGGCGTCACGGGGCGTCGAGATGCTCTATCTCTACACATGGGATGCGCGTGGTTTCTACGCGGCCCTCGGCTGGAACATCGTTGAGATATGCAGTTCGGACGGCGAGACGATGGCTCTGATGTCTCGCCGGCCTCGCCTATAGCAGCTTCGCGACGAGACAACCGAGCGCGAACGCCACCATCAGTCCGGCGGCAACCACAAATCCACGCCGGCCGCCCAGCGCGTGGACGCCGACGCCGTATGGCCGCTGCGACAGGCTTCGGATCACGGTTGGCGGCCTGGCGTCGCTCAGGCCAGAACTACGCATCTGCGGCAGGTCGCCAATGCGCTGCGTGATCTGCTTCCAGCGCTCTTCGCCATCCCCCGGTTCGGCACGGTCGAAGACGTGCATGCGCTCGGCAAGTCGCACGACCTCGTCGCGGAAGGCCGGGTCGATCTCCAGATCACGTTCGGCCCGTTCGCGCTCCGCATCGTTCATCAGGCCACGCACATAGTCGCTGGCCCGTGCAATGCGATCGCTTTCACTGGCCATGGCGTGCGCCCTTCCCTTTTTCCTCACCAGTGCGGCGGCTTGGCTACAGGCACTTCATCTCCCGTCTGCTCCTCCAGCGCCAGGAAACGATCCGTCAGCGCGTCGAGCTTGCGCTGCATGCGCTCGATCACTTTCCACTGCTCGGCGATCTGGCCGGACAGTTCCTCGATGGTCTTCTCCTGCTCGGCGGCGCGGATTTCCAGCGTCGTCAGCCGGTTGGCGGGCATGGTCATGTGAATTCCCCAGTCTTCACCGCGATGTCTTGCGCCGCGATGTCTTGCGCCGCAATGCGAATTTCGGCTCCGTCATACTAGCGAATGTGAAGGCCCCGGCCACGTTGCAAATTGACAAGCGCACCGGGATTTGTCGAGAGTGAACCTGCTCCGCCAATTGGCACGGGCGGAGCGTCATGCTAGGCGTTTTGACCAAGCGATAAAAAAATAAGAGTGGGACAGGCTGCATGGCGCAAGCCGCAATCGAGTTGATCGGCATCAACAAGAGTTTTGGTGCGGTGCGCGCCAACCGGGACATCAATCTTGAGATCGGTCGCGGCACGATCCACGGCATTGTCGGCGAGAACGGCGCTGGCAAGTCGACGCTGATGTCGATCCTCTACGGCTTCTACCAGGCCGACAGCGGCGAGATCCGCGTTGGCGGCCAGCCGGCTTCGATCAAGACCCCCAATGACGCCATCGCGCTCGGCATCGGCATGGTGCATCAGCACTTCATGCTGGTCGACAATTTCACGGTGCTGGAGAACGTCATCCTCGGCGCCGAAAGCGATGCGCTCTTGAAGAAGAGCATCGCCAAGGCGCGCTCCGAACTGGAGCGGCTGGAGCGTGAATACGGGCTGGAAGTCGATCCCGATGCAATCATCGAGGAACTGCCGGTCGGCCTGCAGCAGCGTGTCGAGATCCTGAAGGCGCTCTATCGCGGCGCCGAGATCCTGATCCTCGACGAGCCGACGGGCGTTTTGACGCCGGCCGAGGCCGACCATCTGTTCCGCATCCTTCGGCAGTTGAAGGACCAGGGCAAGACGGTGGTGCTGATCACCCACAAACTGCGCGAGATCATGGCCATCACCGACACGGTGTCGGTCATGCGCCAGGGCACGATGGTGGCGACGCGCGAGACCAGGAAGACGACTGTCGAGGAACTGGCCGAGCTGATGGTCGGCCGGCGCGTGCTCTTGCGGGTCGAGAAGGGCGAGGCAGAGGCCGGCGCCGTCAAGCTCGCAGTCAAGAACCTGACGGTCAGGGATACGCGCGGCGTCACCATGGTCGACGACATCTCCTTCGATATCAGGGCCGGCGAGATCGTCGGCATCGCCGGTGTCGCCGGCAACGGACAATCCGAACTGCTCGAGGCGATTTCCGGCATCAGGCGTGCCGTTTCCGGCTCGGTCATGCTGGATGGCAAGCCGATCGACCTGACCGGTGCCGCCGACCCCGGAGAGTTGCGCGACCGTGGCTTGGCGCATGTGCCGGAGGACCGCCATCACGTCGGGCTGGTGCTGGCCTTCGAGGAGAACGAGAATTCGATCCTCGGCTATCACGATGATCCCCGCTATTTGAAGGGGCCGTTCCTCAACATCGATGCCATCCGCAACGATGCCAGGGACAAGATCGCCAAATACGACATCCGCCCGGCCGACTGCCGGCTGAAGACCGCCAATTTCTCCGGCGGCAACCAGCAGAAGATCGTGCTGGCACGGGAGATGGAACAGGACCCGGGCGTGCTGATCGTCGGCCAGCCGACACGCGGCGTCGATGTCGGCGCCATCGAGTTCATCCACAAGCGCCTGATCGCCATGCGCGACCAGGGCAAGGCGGTGCTGGTGGTGTCGGTCGAGCTGGACGAGATCCGTTCGCTGTCCGACCGTATCCTGGTGATGTTTGCCGGCCGCATCGTCGGCGAGCGCGGCTCCGAAGCGACCGAGGGCGAGCTCGGCCTGCTGATGGCCGGCATCGAGCACCAGGAGGCAGCACTTTGAGCACGCCTTACGCCAAACTGCCGGCCTGGGCCGACTATGGCCTGATCCCGCTGATCAATCTGTTCGTCGCCTTCGTCGTCGCCGGCTTCGTCGTGCTTCTGGTCGGCGAGAATCCGTTGCGCGCCGCCGTCATCCTGGTCGAAGGCGCCTTCGGCAAAGGCACAGGCATCGCCTTCACCCTGTTTTATGCCACCACCTTCATCTTCACCGGGCTTTCGGTGGCGGTGGCCGCGCATTGCGGCCTGTTCAACATCGGCACCGAGGGGCAGGCCTACATCGCCGGCCTTGGCATCGCCATCGTCTGCCTGAGCTTCGACAGCACACTGCCATGGTGGCTGACCTTCCCGCTGGCGATCATTGCTGCGGCGGCGGTGGGCGCATTGTGGGCGCTTATCCCGGCCTATCTGCAGGCCAAGCGTGGCTCGCACATCGTCATCACCACCATCATGTTCAACTTCATCGCCGCCTCGATCATGGTTTACCTGCTGGTCGGCCCGTTGAAGCCAGCCGCCTCGCAAGCGCCGCAGACGCGCAACTTCCTCGCCGGCGCGGAATTGCCCAAACTCAACTGGATCATCGAGCTGTTCGGCGCCAAGATCCGTTCGGCGCCGCTCAACGTCACCTTCCTGCTGGCGCTGGTCATGGCCTTCCTGGTCTGGCTGCTGATCTGGCGCACCAAGCTCGGCTACGAGATGCGCACCTACGGTCACAGCCCGAAGGCGGCACGCTATGCCGGCATTTCCGAGACCCGCATCATCATCACCGCCATGATGATCTCGGGCGCACTGGCCGGCATGATGGCGCTCAATCCGGTGATGGGCGATCAGCACAATGTCGCCATCGACTTCGTTTCCGGCGCCGGCTTCGTCGGCATCGCCGTGGCGCTGATGGGCCGCCTGCACCCTGTCGGCATCGTATTGGCGGCGGTCCTGTTCGGCATGCTCTACCAGGGCGGCGCCGAACTCGCCTTCGAGATGCCGGCAATCAGCCGCGACATGATCGTCATCATTCAAGGCCTGGTGATCCTGTTTGCCGGTGCCCTCGAGCACATGTTCCGGCCCTACATCCAGGCGCTGTTTGCCTCGTTCAGTCCGCGATCGGTCGGCATGGAAGCGGTCAAGGGGAAAGGTGCCTGAGATGGATGTGTTCAACGCGATCATCCAGACACTGGACTCCACCATCCGCCTCTCGGTGCCGCTGTTGCTTGCTTGCCTCGCCGGGCTCTATTCGGAACGCGCCGGCATCTTCGACATCGGCCTCGAAGGCAAGATGCTTGTCGGCGCCTTCGCCGGAGCGGCCGCAGCTTCCGTGTTCCATTCGGCCTTTCTCGGCCTCGGCATGGCGGTCGTGATCTCGGTCGCCTTCGCCATGATCCACGGCTTTGCCTCGATCACTCATCGCGGCAACCAGATCGTCTCCGGCGTGGCGATCAATTTCATCGCCGCCGGCTCAACCATCATCCTCGGCCAGGCCTGGTTCCAGCAGGGCGGGCGCACGCCGGCGCTGCAACCGGGCGAGCGCTTCGAGGCCATCACCTTGCCGGGCGCCGAGGCCATCCGCGACGTGCCGATCATCGGACCGATCTATGCCGAACTCCTGTCGGGCCACTCGATCCTGGTCTATCTTGCCTTCCTGATGGTGCCGTTCACCTGGTGGGTGCTGTTTCGCACCCGCTTCGGCCTGCGCCTTCGCGCCGTCGGCGAGAACCCGGCCGCCGTCGACACCGCCGGCATCTCGGTCGCCTGGCTGCGCTACCGGGCGCTGATCTGCACCGGCATCCTCACCGGCATTGCCGGCGCCTACCTGTCGATGGTGCAAAATGGCGGCTTCGTGAAGGACATGACTGCCGGCAAGGGCTATATCGCGCTGGCAGCCTTGATCTTCGCCAAGTGGAAGCCGGTCAACGCCATGTTCGCCTGCCTGCTGTTTGGCTTCCTGGACGCTGCGTCGATCCGCCTGCAAGGATCCCCGCTGCCCATCATCGGCAAGGTGCCGGCGCAGTTCATGCAGGCGTTGCCCTACATCCTCACCGTCATCCTGCTCGCCGGCTTCATCGGCAAGGCAATCCCGCCACGCGCCGGCGGCGTGCCTTATGTCAAGGAACGTTGAGCGACGGGTCGGCTTTGCGCCGGGTTTTGAACACGATCATCGGAGAGAACGCTGAATGTCGCATGATCTGTTCGAGGCCGCCAAGGCCGCCATGGCCAAGGCCTACGCGCCCTATTCTAAGTTTCCGGTCGGCGCTGCCTTGCGCACCGAGGACGGGCGCGTCTTTACCGGCGCCAACATCGAAGTCGCCTCCTATCCGGAAGGCTGGTGCGCCGAGACCACGGCGCTCGGCCACTACATTATGGGCGGCGGCGGCAAGATCGTGGAAATCGCCGTGCTTGCCGAACGCATGGCCAAATGCTCGCCTTGCGGCGGCTGCCGCCAGCGGCTTGCCGAATTCTGCCGGCCGGAAACAAAGCTCTATCTCTGCGACAATGCGGGTGTGGCCGAAACCGTGACCATGGGCGACATGCTGCCTTACGGCTTCCGCGGCGATATTTTGAAATGAGCAACGGGCTCAAATGAACAGCTGGCAACGATGACGGAAAAAGCCCTGGATCATCTCGTCGAAAAGCTGGACGGCCTGGCGCCGGCCACGGCACTGGTGCTCGGCTCGGGCCTCGGCGGTCTGGTCGACCAGATCGAGGACCCGATCCGCATCTCCTATGCCGACCTGCCCGGCTTTCCCAGAAGCGGTGTCACCGGGCACGCCGGCGAAGTGGTGGCAGGGCTGTTTGCCGGCGTGCCGGTGCTGCTGCTGTCGGGCCGTGCCCATTACTATGAGCACGGCAACGCCGCGGCGATGCGGCCGGTGCTGGAAGTGCTTGCCGGCATCGGCATCACGAAACTGATCCTCACCAATGCCGCCGGCTCGGTCGATCCGGACATGCCGCCGGGCTCGGTGATGCTGATATCGGACCACATCAATTTCTCGGGCACCAACCCGCTGATCGGCGAACCAAGCGACCGGCGTTTCGTCGGCCTGACCGAAGCCTATGATGCCGGCATCCGCCAGGCCATCGAGCGGGCGGCAAAAGCGACCGGCACCACCCTGCACAAGGGCGTCTATATGTGGTTCTCCGGCCCATGCTTCGAAACGCCGGCCGAAATCCGCATGGCGCGCATCATGGGCGCCAATGCGGTCGGCATGTCGACCGTACCGGAGGTCATTCTCGCCCGCTTCCTCGGACTGCGCGTCGCCGCCTGTTCGGTCATCACCAATCTGGCGGCCGGCATGACCGGGGCCGAGCTTTCGCACCAGGAGACCAAGGACATGGCGCCGGTCGGCGGCGCGCGGCTGGCGACGATCCTGCAGCGCGTGTTCCGCGACGGACTGCTGGAGATCTGATGCTTCCCCAGGAAATCATCCGCCGCAAGCGCGATGGCCTGAGGCTGTCGGAGGAGGAGATCGCCGGCTTCGTCGCGGGCGTGACGTCAGGCGCCGTTACCGACGGCCAGGCCGGCGCCTTCGCCATGGCGGTGTTCTTCAACGGCATGAACCGCGACGAGGCCGTGGCGCTGACGCTGGCGATGCGCGATTCCGGCGATGTGCTCGACTGGTCGGACCTGCCTGGCCCGGTCACCGACAAGCATTCGACCGGCGGCGTCGGTGACAATGTCTCGCTGATGCTGGCGCCGATCGTCGCCGCCTGCGGCGCCTATGTGCCGATGATCTCGGGCCGTGGCCTTGGCCACACCGGCGGTACGCTGGACAAGATGGATGCCATCCCGGGCTACATCAGCCAGCCCGATGTCGCGCTGTTTCGCAAGGCGGTGCTCGAAACAGGCTGTGCCATCATCGGCCAGACCGCCGACCTCGCGCCCGCCGATCGACGACTCTATGCGATCCGCGACGTCTCCGGCACGGTCGAATCGGTGCCGCTGATCACCGCTTCGATCCTGTCGAAGAAGCTGGCGGCCGGGCTGCAATCGCTGGTGCTCGACGTCAAGGTCGGCAACGGCGCCTTCATGGAAAAATCGCGCGACGCCACCGCACTCGCCAACAGCCTGGTTGAGATCGCCAACGGCGCCGGACTGAAGGCCTCGGCGTTGATCACCGGCATGAACGAGCCGCTGGCGTCGGCCGCCGGCAACGCAGTCGAGGTGCGCAACGCCGTCGATTTCCTCACCGGCCGGTATCGTGACCGTCGGCTCGAAGATGTGACGCTGGCGCTGGCCGCCGAAATGCTGCAGTCGGCCGGGCTGGTGTCGTCCAACCAGGATGGCATGCGGCGCGCCACCGAGACGCTCGCCAGCGGCCGCGCCGCCGCCACTTTCGCACGCATGGTGGCCGCGCTTGGCGGCCCCGCCGATTTCATCGAGAAACCGGAAAAATATCTGCCTGCGGCGGCGATCGAACTTGCCGTCAAGGCGACCGCAAATGGCTTCGTCACCGGCATCGCCACCCGCGATATCGGGCTCGCCGTGGTCGGCCTGGGAGGTGGACGCACGCGGCCGGACGACCAGATCGACCCTGCGGTCGGCATCACCAGACTATTGCCGGTCGGTGCGGAGGTTGGGATCGGCGAGCCGCTGGCGCTGATCCATGCCCGCTCATCGGCCGATGCCGAGGCCGCCGCGGCAACCGTGCTTTCGGCCTATATGGTCGGCGCCTCGAAGCCGCCCGCCGACAAGTCGGTCATCCGGCGGATTCTGCCGCGCGGCTAGAGCAATTCCAGGAAAAGTGTGAAACGGTTCTCCCTGGGAAAAGCGCATAGCGCTTTCCCTTGGGAATTTGGGAAAACGAATAGCCTTACTGGACGAGCAGCAGCGTGCCGTTCTCGACCTGGTATTTGTCGAGCCGGTTGAGGAAGCTCATGCCGATCAGATTGGTGCGCAGCGCCCTGTCGTCGAGCACGATGGTCTGGACGTCATTGACGGTGATGCTGCCGATCTGCAGGCGGTCGATCATGGCCACGGCCGCCTTGATGGTGCCGTTGGCGGTGTTGACCTGGCGATTGAAGTCGGAAGCGTTCAGCGACAGGCCGATCCTGCGTGCCGTCGAAATGTTGATGGCGACCAATGTAGCGCCGGTGTCGATCATGCCGTCGACCTGACGTCCGTTGAGCTTGAAGGGTGACGAGAAATGCCCGCGTTCGTCTGCCGCGACGAGGACCTTGCGGCCCATCGGCAGCGGTGCCGCGGGCTTGTTGGGCACCGATGCCAGATTGACGTTCGGCTGGGCTTCGACCGCTTGTTTGCCCGGCACCGCCGACCTCAGCAGGTTTTCGACGAGTTGCGGATTCGACTGATACACAATCGGTACCGATGCCGATGTACCGGCGAAAACGGCGAGGATCAGAAGTTTGCGCAGCATGGATCGGCCTCGCCGCATGACCCCGAAAATCGGGAACGATTTTCGGAAAGGCTCATGCACAAAATCAAAGTGCTACAGCGTCCTTTGCGCGTCCGAAACGGACGCGCGGCGCTGTAGTGACAGCCGATCATTAAGCCCGGATGGTGTTTGCCGCTTTAACGCGCGCCAAAACCGCGCCTTTGCGTAAATATTTGGTAAATCGTACCAGGCGACTTGGTCTGATATTACTTGGTCCCGTACATGCGGTCGCCGGCGTCGCCGAGGCCGGGCATGATGTAGCCCTTCTCGTTGAGCTGGCGGTCGATCGAAGCGGTGAAGACGGGAACGTCCGGATGCGCCTTGATGAAGCGCTCGATGCCTTCGGGCGCCGCCAGCAGGCAAAGGAAACGGATGTTGGTGGCGCCGCGCTCTTTCAGCTTGTCGATCGCCGCGATCGCCGAATTGGCGGTGGCCAGCATCGGATCGACGACGATCACCAGCCGGTCGGCGAGGTCGCTCGGCGCCTTGAAGAAATATTCGACCGCCTCCAGCGTTTCGTGATCGCGGTAGAGACCGACATGGGCGACGCGCGCCGCCGGTACCAGGTCGAGCAGGCCTTCCAGCAAGCCGTTGCCGGCGCGCAGCACCGAGGCGAAGACCAGTTTCTTGCCCTCGAGCGTCGGCGCTTCCATCGTTTCCATCGGCGTTTCGATGGTCGTCGTCGTCAGTTCGAGATTGCGGGTGACCTCGTAGCCGAGCAGCAGCGAGATTTCGCGCAGCAGCCGGCGGAAGCCCGCCGTCGAGGTTTCCTTCTTGCGCATGATGGTCAGCTTGTGCTGGACAAGCGGGTGGTCGACGACGGTGACGCCCTGCATGGTGTTCTCCTGATGCCTGCGCCCGAAAATGCGCGCATCGCCCTTTCGGACGCGCCGCGCTTCAAGCTGCCTGGGCGAACCCTAGCGGCAATGCGCCGGCCAAGGAACCGCTTGGCCCGCACCGACCACAGCTTTGTCGGCGGAAATCAGCGTGCCGCGCTGTTCAACCGGGCAAGAAGTGCCGTCTTTGTCTTTCTATCGACGAAAGCGGCCTCGATGGCCGTTCTGGTGACGGCGGTCAGCGCCTTGTCGTTCATCGAGAAATGCTCGGCAGCGATATCGTATTCACGCTTGAGCGAGGTCCAGAAATAGGGCGGATCGTCGGAATTGAGCGTCACCTTGCAGCCTGCCGCCTGCAGGGCCGGAAACGGATGATCGGCGAAACTGTCGAACACCTTGAGCGCGATGTTGGAACCGGGGCAGCATTCCAGCACGATGCCCTCGTCGGCGATGCGCCGGACGAGGTCCAGGTTCTCGATGGCGCGCACGCCATGGCCGATGCGGGACGGACGGATGTGATCCAGCGCCGCCTGGACGGTCTCCCAGCCCGTCAGTTCGCCGGCATGGATGGTGATGCCGAGCCCGGCTTCGCGAGCGATCTCGAAAGCCCTGACATAGTCCTCCATATCACCGATCCGCTCATCGCCGGCAACGCCGAAACCGGTGACCAGCGGATGCCCGCAGCGCGCCGCGAAGCGCGCCGCCTGCTCGATCGACTCGACGCCGACATGGCGCACGCCGGTGACGATCATGCGGCCCTCGATGCCGGTCTTGGCCTTGGCGCGGGCCATGCCTTCGCCGAGCGCGTCGGTATAGGCCTTGGGCGACAGGCCGGCTTTTTTAGCGTGGTCCGGCGAGGTGAACACCTCGGAATAGATGGCGCCATCGCGGGCAAGGCTGGTCAGATAGTGGTCGGCCAGCCGCGCATAGTCCTCCTCGGTCCGGAACAGATCGGCGGAAAAATCATAAGCCGCCAGGAAGGAGGTGAAATCGTGCCAGACGAAGGAGCCGTTCTGGATATAGGGCGAGGTGTCCTTGCCGTATTTCTGCGCCTGGCGGATGACGAGTTCGGGCGCCGCTGCCCCTTCGATGTGGCAGTGCAGTTCCGCTTTCAAAGGCATTCAATCATCCCGTCGGTCCGTCCAGGTCTCGAAAACCCGCCACCTGGAAGCGCGGCTGAACACCGCGCCTTAAACAATAGCGCCCGCACCATCGATCGGCTATGGTCCCGCCGGTTTTATGACGGATCAAAAAAATGTCAGTTGAGAGAACCACGGCCGCGGGCGGCATGGAAACCTCCTATGGTTTCAAGCGTGTAGGGGCTGGCGACAAGCAGTCCCTGGTCAACGATGTTTTCCACAAGGTCGCCAACCGCTACGACCTGATGAACGATCTGATGTCGGCCGGCCTGCACCGGCTGTGGAAGGACGCCATGGTCACCTGGCTCAATCCGCCTAAACGGGCGGGCTGGAAGGTGCTCGACGTTGCCGGAGGCACCGGCGACATTGCCTTTCGCATCGTCGATGCCAGCCACGGCAATGCCCATGCCACCGTGCTCGACATCAATGGCTCGATGCTGGCTGTCGGCCGCGACCGGGCCGAAAAGAAGGGCCTGTCCGGCAACACCGATTTCGTCGAGGCCAATGCCGAGGAACTGCCCTTCCCTGATGCCACATTCGATGCCTATACCATCGCTTTCGGCATCCGCAACGTACCGCGCATCGAGGT
This sequence comes from Mesorhizobium sp. ISC11, assembly GCF_037162595.1. NCBI lineage: Bacteria > Pseudomonadati > Pseudomonadota > Alphaproteobacteria > Hyphomicrobiales > Phyllobacteriaceae > Mesorhizobium > Mesorhizobium sp. ISC11. Next base: position 6,023,094 of record NZ_JAVSPW010000001.1, on the reverse strand, counting down.
GGCCTTGGGCGAAGCGTTTCGCGTGCTGAAGCCCGGTGGGCGCTTCCTGTGCCTGGAATTTTCCGAGGTCGAGATGCCGCTGCTCGACAAGGCCTATGAAGCCTGGTCGTTCAATGCCATTCCAAAGATCGGCAAGATGGTCACCGGCGACGGCGAGCCCTATTCCTATCTGGTCGAATCGATCGCCAGGTTTCCCAACCAGCAGAATTTCGCGACGATGATTTCCCGCGCCGGCTTCGACCGCGTTTCCTTCCGCAACTATTCCGGCGGTATTGCAGCACTTCATTCGGGCTGGAAGCTTTGAGGCCGGACCGCATTTCTCACAATCGACGCGTGCTATGCCGGTTCAAAGAGCCGGCAGGGTTGGCGCTGCCATGAGCAATGTCAGTGCAGGATTCCGGCTCGTAAGGGCCGGCTGGGTGCTGGTCCGCGAGGGTGTCGTCGCCGCTCTGCCGGGTGAGGAACTGTCCGGCCTGCCGAAGTTCGGCTGGCGGATGGCACGGCTGTTCACGCGCCGCCGCGCGCTGGCCTATGAGCGCAGCGACCGGCTGGCCAAGGCGGTCGTCCGGCTCGGTCCCTCCTATGTAAAGCTCGGCCAGTTCCTGGCGACACGGCCCGACGTCGTCGGCAACGACATGGCGCTCGATCTCGCCATGTTGCAGGACAAGATGCACACCTTTCCGAAGGCCGAAGCCATAGCGGCCATCGAAGCCTCGCTCGGGCGCAAAGTCGGCGATCTCTACGTGCAATTCGGCGATCCGGTCGCCGCCGCCTCCATCGCCCAGGTCCATGCCGCCGACGCCATGCATGACGGCGTTGCCACCAAGGTGGCGGTCAAGGTGATCCGGCCCGGCGTGCGCCGCCGCTTCTTCCAGGATCTCGAAAGCTATTTCCTTGCCGCTCGCCTGCAGGAGAAATACATCCCCTCGTCCCGCCGGCTGCGGCCGGTCGAGGTCACGCAGACGCTGGCACAGACCACCAAGATCGAGATGGATCTTCGCCTCGAGGCGGCGGCCCTCTCGGAGCTCGGCGAAAGCACCAGGCACGACCCCGGCTTTCGCGTGCCGTCCGTCGACTGGGAGCGTACCGGCCGCGACGTGTTGACCATGGAATGGGTCGACGGCGTCAAGATGAACGACATTGCCGGACTGGTCGCGGCGGGCCACGATCTGAAAACCATCGCCACCAACCTGATCCAGTCGTTCCTGCGCCACACGCTGCGCGACGGATTTTTCCACGCCGACATGCATCCGGGCAATTTGTTCGTCGAGGCGAACGGCACCATCGTCGCCGTCGATCTCGGCATTGCCGGCCGGCTCGGCAAGAAGGAGCGCCGCTTCCTCGCCGAAATCCTCTACGGCTTCATCACGCGCGACTATCTGCGCGTCGCTGAGGTCCATTTCGAGGCCGGCTATGTGCCGCGCCAGCACAATGTCGCGGCCTTCGCGCAGGCGATCCGGGCGATCGGCGAGCCGATCCATGGCCAGCCGGCCGAGACCATCTCGATGGCCAAGCTTCTGACGCTGCTGTTCGAGGTTACCGAGCTCTTCGACATGGCGACGCGGCCCGAACTGATCCTGCTGCAGAAGACCATGGTGGTGGTCGAGGGCGTGGCGCGCACGCTCGACCCGGCCTTCAACATGTGGAAGACTGCCGAGCCGGTGGTCGGCGACTGGATATCAGGCAATCTTGGGCCGCGTGGCATGATGATGGATGCGCGCGATGGCGCCAAGGCGCTGCTGACGCTGGCCCGCCAGGTGCCCGAGCTTGCGGCGCGCACCGACCGGCTGTCGCGCGAGATCGACCTGATGGCCGAGCATGGCCTGCGCTTCGACGAGACCACCGCCCACGCCATCGGCAAGGCCGAAGCGCGCTACAGCCGCTCCGGCCGCTGGGCACTCTGGGTGATTGCCGTGACGCTGGTCTATATCGCCTGGAAGATCATCTGAGTTCTCGGTGACAGCAGTGCCGGCATTGCTATCATTGAAAGCAACGCTTTCATGGACTAGGTTGAGGTAAGGAGCAAAAACATGAGCACACTTACCATCCGCAATCTCGACACCAACGTGAAGCAGAAACTGCGTGAGCGAGCTGCCGTGAGGGGAGTCTCAATGGAAGAGGAAGCGCGTAGCGTTCTTGCCAAGAGTGTTCTTTCGGACGGTGTGGACCAAGACCCTCGGGGAGAGTCACTCTATGCCGCGATTCGTAGGCTGGTTGAGCCCCATGGCGGTTTCGATGTCGAGTTGCCGGAGCGCGGCCCTACGCGCGAGCCACTGAAATTTGACTAACCATGTTCGTGCTGGATACGAATGTTATCTCGGAAACCTTCAAACCACGGCCGGATGCAGGGGTGGCTACCTGGATGGATAGCTCGCTCGCGACCCGCTCATATGTCACGGCGATGACCAAGGCAGAGCTGCTCGTTGGGCTTGCGAACATGCCGGACGGAACGCGTAAGGCTGCACTGGGTAGTGTCATCGGGGCCTTTTTCACCAAATGGCTCAAGACCCCAGTGCTCGCGTTCGGTGACCGCGAAGCCGAAGCATACGCGGAGATTATTTCGAACAGACGATTTCTGGGACGTCCTATACGCGAATTTGACGCACAGATCGCCTCGGTTGCTCGCTCGCGGGGCTTTGCGATGGTGACTAGAAATGTTGCTGACTTTTCCGATTGCGGTATCAGCATAGTCAATCCTTGGGAGGGTGCATGAGCCTCTCCGGCAAGCGCATCCTGCTCATCATCGGCGGCGGCATCGCCGCCTACAAAGCGCTGGATCTGATCCGCCGGCTGCGCGAGCGCGGGGCCGCGGTTCGGGTGGTCATGACATCGGCCGCGCAGGAATTCGTCACCACGCTGTCGGTCGGCGCGCTCTCCGCCGACCATGTCTTCACCGAGCTGTTCGACCGCAATGACGAACACGATGTCGGCCATATCAGGCTGTCGCGCGAGGCCGATCTGCTGGTGGTGGCGCCCGCCACCGCCGACCTGATGGCGAAGCTCGCAAACGGCCACGCCAACGATCTGGCCTCCACCGTGCTTGTCGCCACCGACAAGCCGGTGCTGATGGCGCCGGCCATGAACCCCAGAATGTGGGCGCATCCGGCCACCCGCCGCAACCGCGCGACGCTGCAGAAGGACGGCGTCACCTTCGTCGGTCCGGCCAGGGGCGAGATGGCCGAAAGCAATGAGGCGGGCGAAGGCCGCATGGCCGAGCCGCTGGAGATCGTTGCCGCGGTCGAGGCGCTGCTCGATGTCGGCCCGAAGCCGCTGTCGGGGCGCAAGATCATCGTCACCTCCGGCCCGACCCATGAGCCGATCGACCCGGTGCGCTACATCGCCAACCGCTCGTCCGGCAAGCAGGGCCATGCCATCGCGGCAGCACTGGCCAGGCTCGGCGCCGATGTGCGCCTCGTCTCCGGCCCTGTCGGCATCGCCGATCCCCCCGGAGTGAAGACCATTCACGTCGAGCGGGCGCAGGAGATGCGCGACGCGGTGGAACGGCTCTTGCCCGCAGATGCGGCGGTGTTCGTCGCCGCCGTGGCCGACTGGCGCACCGAGAATTCGGCCGGTGAGAAGATCAAGAAGGTCGCGGGCGAAGGGCCGCCGGTGCTGCGCATGGTCGAGAATCCCGACATCCTCGCCGGCGTCGGCCATCACAGCCAGCGACCCGGCCTGGTTATCGGCTTCGCCGCCGAGACACAGGATCTCCTGCGCAACGCCGAGGCCAAGCTCAAGAAGAAAGGCGCCGATCTCATCGTTGCCAACGACGTGTCGCAGGGAAGCGGCGTCGGCTCTTCGGGCGTGATGGGCGGCGATCGCAACCGGGTGCGGATCGTGTCAAAGGCCGGTGTCGAGGAATGGCCGGAGATGAGCAAGGACGAAGTGGCGGCTCGGCTTGCCGCCCTGATCGCCGAACGGCTTAAAACAATCGTCGTTTGACTGAAAAATGTTCTGCTGCAGTGACGCACCGCCCTGCCGCGAGACTGCGTTCAGGCGGCGCGCGCTTTAAGTCCTGCGGCTCACATCAATTGGTCAAAAGCTCCGCGGTTCGGGCAAGTGCGCCGGCGAAGCCGTTGAGCGGAATGGAAAAGCTCACCGCTTGTCCGGTGTCTGCCGCGAAAGCGTCGATCTTCAGCGTGGTGCCTGATTTCAGCAGCGGCGTGACAGTCGCATCGAACACCACCGGCACCAGACAGCCGACGACCTGGCAGGTGTTGAACGCCAGGCTGCCGTCCAGCTTCTGATCGTCGATGGTCAGGCTCACCCCCTTGGCCAGCGCCAGGCCGAACGGCAGCGCAAGCGTTCCCGTGGCATCCTCGCCGGTCTTGCTCGACAGCTCGATCGCCAGCAGGCGCTGATTGTTTTGCTTGTTGAATTGCTGATGCGACAGGCTGCAGGTTTTGGTCGCGCCTGATATCTGGCAATTGACCGTCCAGTCGCCGTGGGTTTCGGACAGTGCCGACGCGCCACCGGGCAACTGCGGCGCATCGGCGGCAGCCGGTGCCGCGACCGCCTTGTCGCTCTTGGTTTGCGCCGCCACGGCCGGCACACCGACGGTGCAGGCAACACCCAGCATCGCCAAGAAATACGCGAACTTCCTCATCAAGACCCCTCCCGCCCGGCTCCGCCTCGGGCCAGCTAGAAGCTGACCTTGAGAGACGCGCTGATCGCGTTCTGTTTAACCGTTTCGCCGAAGGCGCCATTATATCTGACGGACATGCCGACGCCATTGACGCCATTCAGTTCAAGGCCGGCGCCGACCCGATAGAGCGGCGAATCGACGGCCTCCGTCAAGTGCAATGCGGGGTTGCCAGGCAGATTCTCCGCCGCCGCGAAGCGACCTTCGATTTCCCACTCCTTGTTGGAAAACTCCGCCCCGGCCTTGCCGTAGACGCGAAGGCTGGCAATGTCGCTGAGCGCGATGTCGGTGCCGATCTCGATTGCAGGGGTTGCAGAATAGTAAGTGTTGGCCGAGCCATCGAAGTTGAAGGCGGCGACCGAACCCTCCTCCGTGCCTGAGACACGCAGCCAGCGCGCGTCGAACTGCACTGTCGGCTGCAGATAGAACGCGCCCATCTCCCGGGTGAAACCCAACCGCGCCGAGCCGCCGAACATCGCGGTCTTCTGTGTGTAGGTGACGCTGCTGCCGATGCCAGGCAGCATTACCTCGTCGAGATAATCACCCGCCAACGTTTCGCCCGGAATGTAGAATGCCGGGTCGATATGGGTGTCGCGTTCGCCCTTGAACGAGCCCGTGCCGCCACCGAGTGCAAAGTCCACGAAGTAATTCTTGTTGGTATATTTGGCCAGCGCGTAGGCCTGCCAGGCCTCACCGGTGGTCTCCGACAGCAGGTCTCCATCAAAGCCGATCTTGGAATCGAACTCTGTGCGGCCGATGGTGGCGCCAAGCGACCAGTTCTGGCCAATCTCGCCAATGCCGCCAAGCGACATCGTCTTCAGGACGTCGTCGCGGCTTGTAGTGCCAGCACCCGCGTCGCGGCCGTACTCGGCCTGCGGGCTGATCGTTGCCCAGACGCAGCGGCCGTCGGGATTCTTGTAGGCAGGCACGCCAGTACACTCACGCGCCGCTTCCAGCATCATGTCGGCTTCGCGGTTGATCATGTCGAACGTATGCACGGCATAATGCGGTGTGAGCCGGGTCAATGCTGCACCCAGTTCCTCTTCATTGGGCAGGAAGCGCAGCATGTTGATCAGCCTGGCCATCGGGTTGTCCGGGGTCGATGCTGCCTCGACATCGTCAAGGTACTGCGCCATCTGGAACACGCCGGGATCGGTGGTGCCGGACCCCGGATCCTGCGCCAGTTCCAGGAATGTCGGGTTGTCGGCGTAAAGAACGAGATCGGTGCCGCCATCCACCCGGAACTGGAAGTTGAAGCCCACTGCCGGATGCAAGGTCTTCGCTGCTATGCCGGAGTCGGTCATCCCCGAGCCATTGGCGACCACATATTCCGTGAACAGCTTATCGATCGACAGGAAATTCAGCGGCGCTTCGCCGTTGAAGTCACCGGCCGCCGTTAGTGCCAGGGCATCCGTGATCTGGTTGTTGAGATCCACATCGGTGACGAAATCGCCGGAGAGGTTTTGTTTGAAGCCGCCGCCGACATCCACCTTCGCCACCACGCCGATGCCCTGGTTGGTATAGAGCCCGTCATTGGTGAACAGCCCGCCGCCGAGATCGATGGTTTTCAGTCCGACCATCGAGGCATCTGCAAAATTGTGGAAGCTGTTGTTGCCGCCGCCGAGATCGATGTTGCCGACGACGCGTCCCAGCGCGTCGCCCAGCGGCGAATTGTCGACATGGTCATCACCCGACGTGCCGGTAATGGCCAGCGGACTGAAATCATCGAGCAGCGATTCCAGGATCGCATTGGTCGGCACGACGGGACCGGGCGCCAACAGGAAGGTCTGGAATGCCTGGATATCCGCTGCCTGGATCTCGAATGTCGGCGTCGCTCCCATTGCGTAGAGCAGGCTGTGGTTGGTCAGCGCGTTGTTGGCGCCGCCGACGAGCATGGCGGCAACGCCGGTTCCGGCGCCGCCAATCGTGTAATGACCGTTGAGATTGATGGTGATGTTGCCTTTCGCGCCGTTGGCTGTGCTTTCGCCGTAGGCGGCCACGGAACCAGCACCCTGCGCGAACAGGCTGTCGCCCGCGGTCAGCGTAACCGCGTGCGCGTCGCCGATGCCGGTCGCGCTCTGTCCGAACATGGCATACGAGCTCGCACCCTTGACCCAGACCTGGCTCATGGCCGTCGCCGTCGCCGCCGCGGCATCGCCGATGCCACCGCCGGAACCGGCAGCGCCGGCGGAGAGCGTGCCGGCCAGGCCGCCGCCGCCGCCCACCGCCTGGGCCACGATGCCGTGCGCCCGCTCGCCATCGGTGACGATCTCGCCGTCCTGCTGGATGGTCACCGTGCCGCCATTGCCCTTGGCACCCGCAAATGTGTTGAAGCCGATGGTGTTGTTGTCGATGCCGCTGCCGCCATCCGCCGTGGCGCCGAAGCGCCCGAAGCCGGCACCGCCGATGCCGCCGCCGCCGCCGACCGACTGAGCGATGATGGCGACCGCATCGACACCATGCGTGGTGATGGTGCCGGTGCGGATCACGGTCACGTCGCCGCCATCGCCGCCATTGCCGCCAAGGCCGCCGATGCCGAGCGCGTTCGAGGTTTTACCTTTTGCGTCGCCGCCGACACCGCCGCCGCCGCCCACCGACTGCGCCACGACGCCATGCGCGCGGGCGCCGAAGGTTTCGATCGATCCGGAAACCTCAACCCTCACATCTCCGCCATCGCCGCCGTTGCCGCCCTTGCCGCCCAGGCTGAGAGCAAAGGAATCGGACCCGGCGAAGTCGGACGAAACCGTGCCGCCATATCCTCCACCGCCGCCGATGGACTGGGCGAAGATGCCGTATGACCCATCCTTGTGTGTGATGATCTCGCCATCGTTGGTGACGGTGACCTTGCCACCATCGGCCTCGTTGTCGGGGTCGTTGGGGTCGCCGACCACCGGGATCGGAATCCCGTTGGGTATGCTGGCACCGCCACCGATTGTCATGTCTGCTTCCGATGCGCCGGTCGCGGCACCCGAGGCACCACCGCCACCGCCGATCGACTGCGCAAAAATGCCGTGCGAGATATAGCCCAGTGTTTCAATCTTGCCGAAGTTGTTGACCTCGACCTCACCGCCGATGCTGCCACTGCCGCCTTGGCCGCCGATATACATGGTAACGGCCGTCTCGGCCTTACCGGTCTCCGTCGAGCCAGCGCCACCCGCACCACCGCCGCCGCCCACCGACTGTGCGAAGATGCCGTGCGAGTTGTCGTCCTGCGTCAGGATCGAACCGCTCTGGAAGTTCTGGACGTGAACCTTGTCGCTGGTACCGCCAGCGCCGCCGGCGCCGCCGAGGCTCAGCGTGATGGCGATCTTCGAGTCGGTGGATGACGTGCCGGACGCGCCGCCGACGCCACCGGAGCCGCCGATCGACTGCGCCAGGATGCCGTGGGAATTGGCCTTGTCGGTCTGGATTATGCCGCTGTTTTCGACATTGACCTTGCCGCCGTTGCCGCCGACCTCACCCGAGCCGCCAAGCGACAGGTTTACCGCGACCTCACCGCCATCGCTCTTGCCCTTGCTTTCGCCGGCACCACCTGCGCCGCCGCCGCCACCGACCGACTGCGCGAAGATGCCTATCGAGCGCTCCTGCTTGGTCCATATCGTTGCGCCGGCCATATTGACGACATCGACCTGGTTGCCATTGCCGCCCTTGCCACCCGCACCGCCAAGCGAGCCGCCGATTGCGTAAGTGCCAAGCACGCCAGAGCTGGACGAGCCGCCGACACCGCCGCCGCCACCGATCGAATTGGCGCTGATGCCATAGGAATCGGCGCCGTCCGTGACGATCAGATTGCGGTTGGTCACCGAAACCGTGCCGCCATTGCCAGCGCCGCCGGCACCGAGCGCGATCGCCGCGCCGATACCGACCGAAGTCTCGCCAGCATCGCCTGGGCCGACGATATCCTCTTTGGTCGAAGCCGAGCCGCCGCCGCCGCCACCGCCGCCGATGGACATGGCGAGGATGCCGACCGAGTTGAACCCGCTTGTGCGGATCTCGCCCGAATTATCGACTGCGACACCGACCTTGCCATCGAAACAAGTGGCATTGCCACCTGCGTCCGCGGCACAGGCGGCATCGTTGCCTTCGCCGCCATTGCCGCCGATGCTGACATTTGCGGTAACGCTCGTGCCGGCGGTGCCGCCGACGTGGAAGGCCTGCGTGTTTGTCGCACCGCCCATGCCGCCACCGCCGCCGATCGATTGGGCAACAATGCCGGACGAATAGTCGCCGTCGGTGGTCAAATTGGCGGAATTCGTAACATCCACGGCACCGGACTTGTTGCCTGTGCCACCCGCCCCGCCAACACCAACGTTGACGGCGACGTTGACGCCGTTTTCTGTACCGAGATCGGCCGTCGCGCCATTGGTTGCTCCGCCATTGCCGCCGCCGCCGCCGATCGACTGGGCAACGATCGCGGCGCTCATGTCCCCACCCGTCTTGATCGTCATGGCGTTGTGAACGGCGACATCGCCGCTGATGTTGCCCTTGCCGCCGCCGCCACCGATGGTGACCGTCGCATTGATGCTGGCGTTGACCCCGAAGCCGCCTGCAGCTCCCCAGGAATCGCCGCCATTGCCGCCGCTACCGGCCACCGATTGCGCGAGGATGCCGATCGCGTTGGCGCCTTTGGTAACGATGCTGCCGCCGCCATTCATGCCGCTGTCGACGATGACGAGGTCGCTCTTGCCACCGTCGCCACCCCAGCCACCAACAGTGACACCGAGTGAAACGCTAACCCCCGTGCTGGCTGCACCCGAAATCGTGGCAGCGCGGCCGCCATTGCCGCCGCCGCCGCCGATGGACTGGGCAACGATGCCGCCGGAACCGGCTGCGTCGGTGTCGGCAATCAGGTTGCCATCAGCCCGAACCGTTACCTTTCCACCATTGCCTCCGTTGCCGCCCTCGCCACCCACGGCAACCCCGACCGAAGCGGACACGTAGAGACCAGCGCTGACCGCGCCTGAATAAGCCGAACCGCCGTTGCCGCCACTGCCACCGACCGATTGCGCAAGGATGGCCTTCGAGCCCATGCCGCCGACATGAATGTCACCTTTGTGGGTGACCGTGACCTGGTTGCTGAGATTGCCATCGCCGCCACCGCCGCCGATCGCCACGGAAGCGGCGCCGAACAGACCGACGGCAAACGTTCCGACAGATCCGCCATTGCCGCCACCGCCGCCGACCGACTGGGCGAGAATGCCGTGTGAGAGGGAGCCCACCGTCGTGATGTTGGTGGTGTTCTTGACCTCTACCTCGCCGGCCGCGCCGCCGGCCCCGCCTTTGCCACCGATGCCGACCGCGGCAAAGGCGCCGGCCGCCATCGCAAACCCGCCGTCGCCGCCCGAGCCGCCGACCGACTGCGCGAAGATGCCGATCGACATATCCTTGTCCGTGCTGATCAGGCCTGTGTTTTCGACATAGACCTTCTTGCTCCCGCCGCCCGACGCGCCATCGCCGCCAAGCGAGAAGGACGGCCCGCCAACCGAGACGGCAAATCCGCCTGAGCCGCCACCGCCGCCGATCGACTGCGCCAGGATGCCATGAGACTGGACACCTTCGGTGTGTACCGCCGCGCCATTGGTGACATCGACGGTCCAGCCCGTGCCGCCGCCACCTCCCTTGCCACCGATTGTGACGTTGGCGCCGAGGCCGGCGGAAGCCGTGCCGCCGCCATTGCCGCCGCCGCCGCCGATCGACTGGGCGATGATACCCGTGGAGCGGTCACCAAGCGTGTGAATCAGCCCTGAATTGATGCCGACCGTCACTGCCTTGGCGTCGCTGGCAGTGCCGGCCTTGCCGCCGATGCTGACAGCAGCCACAAGACCCGCGCCGTTCAACGAGAAGCCGCCATTGCCACCGCCGCCGCCGACCGACTGCACGATGACGCCGGCCGAGTCCGACTGATGGGTCGTGACGTCAAGTGTTGTCGTCGAGAAGAACTTTGCCGTCCCGGCTTCGCCGCCCCCCGCGCCCGAACCACCGATGCCCACGCTTGCGTTGACGCTCAGGCCGAACTGGCCGCCGCCATTTCCACCACCGCCACCGATCGACTGCACGATGATACCGGCCGACCTTTCGCGGAAAGTCTCGACCGAACCATTATAGGTGGCTTCCGTCGCCACGCCCTTGCCGGCCGCGCCGCCTCTTCCCCCCATGCCGAAGCCGGCAATCGCCGACAGTGTACCGGAAAAGCCGCCATTGCCGCCGCCGCCGCCGACCGACTGCACGATCAGGCCGGCCGAATCCGCGCCGTCCGTGGTGATCGATTGCATCGCGCCATCAGCCGTGCGCAGCGTGACGGCATCGGCATCGCCGCCGCCTGCGCCACTGCCGCCGACACCCACACTGGCGCCGAAGCTGGCAGCGCCGGAAAAGCCGCCATTGCCGCCGCCGCCGCCGATCGATTGGGCAACGATGCCGGTCGACCGATCCCCGGAGGTGTTGACGGTGCCGCCGACGGTCGCGTCGACCACGCCGCCTTTACCCGCCTTGCCGCCACTGCCGCCGACGCCCACTGCTGCGACGGTCGAGCCGGAAAGTGCAAACCCGCCATTGCCGCCGCCGCCGCCCACCGACTGCATAAGCACGCCGATGGAATCGTCCCCGAGCGTGGTGACCTTGGCGTTCGCAACGTTGTAATTCACCTTGTCGCCGTCACCCGCCGCATCGCCTGATCCGCCTACCGACACACCTACCAGGCCGCCAATGGCAATGGCGCCGCCGCCATTGCCGCCGCCGCCGCCGACCGACTGTGCGATGATGCCGCTAGCGGAACGGCCGTTCGTCTCGACGGTCACACCGTTGCCGGCCTGATTGACGTTGACCACGCCACCCTTGCCGCCAGTGCCGCCGCCACCGCCGATGGCGACCGAAATTGCAGGCGCTACGCCGATGGCGTAGCCGCCATTGCCGCCGCCACCACCGACCGACTGGATCAGAATGCCATGCGCGCCGTCGCCGCCGTTTCCATCGACGCCGGTCTTGATGACGCCGCCAATATTGCCGGTCGCCGTATCGCCCTGGCCGCCACCGCTTGCCTTGCCACCGATCGACACGAGACCGATGGCGCCGCCGCCATCGCCGCCGCCGCCGCCCACCGACTCGACCAGCATGCCGATGGCGCCCAGGCCACTGGTGGTGATGTTGCCGGTGTTGGTCCCCGTGGCTGCCCGGCCGTCATTGCCATCCGTACCCGCGCCGCCACCGCCGAACAGACCTAGACCGCCACCGCCGTCGCCGCCGCCACCGCCCACCGACTGCACGACCATGCCGCTGGCAAAATCTCCCCGAGTTGTGATGGTCCCGGAATTTATCCCCTCGGCATTGCCGCCGATTGTCGGCACGCCCCCATTGCCGCCGTTACCCACGATACCGAAACCACTCGCACCATCACCGGCAACGCCGCCCGCCGACCGCACAAGCATACCCTTCGAGAAAGCCCCGTCCGTGGAAATGGAGCCGGCATTATCGCCTTTCGCGTCACCGCCGAAACCGCCATTGCCGCCATTGCCACCCTTGCCGGCACCGATCGCAGCGCCCAAGCCGCCATTGCCGCCGCGCCCTCCGCTGGAATTGACGGTGATGCCGTTCGAATTGACCCCGTGCGTGATGATATTGCTTTCGATCGTAGTGGTCACGGTCGCCGTGCCGCCATCGCCACCCCGCCCGCCGACGCCGCCCTTACCGCCTACCGCGATGGCGAATGCCCATGCGCCGTTACCACCATCCCCACCGCTGGCGTCGCCCGATATGCCGGGAGCATTGTCCCCCGATGTTTCGAGGGCGCCAGATGCGTTGTTTGTTATATCGACGGTTCCGCCCTTGGCGCCATCGCCGCCTTTACCACCCTTGATCTCCACAAAAGGCGGGACGGCTGTTGCATGGACAGCCGAGCCGCCATCGCCGCCGCGCCCACCCCGGGCGCTGCCAACGAAAGCGGCCTCCCCGGAGGTCGTGCGGCCGACACTATTCGTTCCCGTAGCCGGCGCCACCGGCGAATGGCCATCTCCGGCGTCAGCAGTACCGATTCCGTCATCACCATTGTCGCCCGGTGCACCATCCGTATTGATGGACAATTGCTGCGCATGGACCGGAGATTGAGCGTAAGGAAAGACCAGCCCCACCAGTGCCGTAGCGCAAAGCAATCGAGCTATCCGTTTGGGCAGAGTGGCGAGACATTGATTCGGCCGGCCGGGCAAACCCTTCTGAGTCGCCGCGGCATCACGAAGAACTTCCTCAGAACATGCCCTGGCTGAACCGTCGTCGGCCGATGCGCACGACAATACGGCAACGCGCTCTGTGAACAAAGCCATGCACTTACCCCCCATTTTACGGGGGCGCGCCTCAATGCCTGCTTGAGTCCGACGCCACCGCTATGCTCTGCTCATGCAATTGCAATAAGGATGCCGGCACTGTGCAATAAGGTTCAATGCATTAAAACAGGGCATCCGTATTCCCACTTGCGGAGCTCTGACTCAATTAGAATACATTAACTTATGCCGGATGAAACCAAAAATTTACGTGGGGAACACTGACCAAAGCCACCGACGTTTCATAGTCATCATATGATGACTATCTGCCGTTTCGCGGCCGAAATCGCAGAACAAAGCGATTGGACCGCCCGATTTCGTGATACTCGACCCGCTGGCCATGGCATCGACGCGCAAACGCCCTATATCAAAGGACAGAGTTTTTGCGCGGGAATGAACGGATGTCGGCACTTCGGCCATCAACGATCTTCACAGTGGCAATGCTGGCCACGGCAGTGCTGGCGGGCGTTTGCCTGCCGGCTTCCGCGCAAGCGCTCAATCCCGCTACCGGCAACAATGCGCTGATCCGGCAGAACGACCTGCAAATCCTGCAAAACAGGTTACAGCGGCAGCAATATCAACAGCAACAGCAGCAGAATCGCGCCCAGGACCGCCAGATCTTTCAGCAACCGCCACCGGTCGTGCAGCAGCTCAAGCCAAGCTGCCAGACCCAGATAATCGGCACCACCGCCGTGAGCAATTGCCGCTGACATCAAGGCCTTTTTCGTTTATTTAGCCGACTTATGTATTTCGAGTGTCGTTGGCACATGCGAAAGTTTTGGTTTTGCAACGACGCCTTGTCGCGCTATGCGGCATTGTATCGACTGGATTGACGAATGGCAGCCACCAAGAAAAAGGCCGTACGCAAGGCAAAGAAGGGCGAGAGAATCCGCCAGGTGGCGGCTATTCCCTTCCGGCTGACCGCGCGTGGCGATATCGAGGTGATGCTGGTCACGTCGCGTACCACCAGGCGCTTCATCGTCCCCAAGGGCTGGCCGATGAAGGGCAAGAGCGGACGCAAGGCGGCCACCATCGAGGCGCAGGAGGAAGCCGGCGTGCTCGGCAAGACGCTGAAGCAGCCGGCGGGCACCTATTCCTACTGGAAGCGGCTGGCCAATCGCTTTGTCCGCGTCGACGTCATCGTCTACCTGCTCGAGGTGAGCGAGGAACTGGCCGACTGGCAGGAAGCCAAACGACGCCAGCGGGCCTGGCTGGCGCCAGCCGATGCGGCCATGCTCATCGACGAGCCGGATCTTTCAACGTTGGTGAAGACGCTGAAGATCCCTGTGCAGATGGACCAGGCGTAGAGCCTCACTCGCCGGGGTCATCGCTTTCGGGAAACGGCCGCACCGGCGTGCCGGTATAGGCCCACAGCCACTCGCGCGGCAGCGGCCCCTTGTTTCGCTCGGCCTGCTGCGACTGCTCCCAGGCATGCGCCAGGATGCCGACCGAGCGCGACAGCACGAAAAGCCCTCGCGTCAGCGGCGGCGGAAAACCGAGTTCGCCATAGATGACGGCGGTGGCGCCATCGATGTTGAGGGGTATTTTTTTCCCCTTGCGGCGTTCGACATCCGCCTCGACCGCTTCGGCGATATCGGCGAAACGCCCATTGACGGCACCGCGTGCGGCAAATTCGCGGGTCAGTTCCAGCAAGCGCGGCGCGCGCGGGTCGACGGGATGGAAGCGATGTCCGAGCCCCGGCACATAGCCCTTCTCCTCGGCGAAGAACCGATCGAGCCGCGCCGAGACCGCCTCATTCAGCGTCATCCCGGCATCGATCGCCACGGCAATGTCACCATAGAAGGAAAGCGCCTGCTCGCCGGCGCCTCCATGCACGTCGCCGAGAACGTTGATGGCCGAGGCCATGGCGCTGTTGATACCGACGCCGCAGGTTGCAGCCATGCGCGCGATGGCGATCGATGGCGCCTGAGGTCCATGGTCGACGGCGGCAGCCAAGGCAATGCCGAGCAATTCTGCCTGGTCCTCGCTGGGCAGTTCGCCGCGCAGCATCAGCCAGATGACAGCCGGAAAGCTGACGCGGCCGATCAGATCCTGGATCTCGTAGCCGCGCAGCCGGATGACACCAGGCCGCATCTCGATGATATCGGTCTGCCACCATTCCTCGCCGCGCTCACGGCCCGTCTTCTTCTCCGTGCCGCTCATGCGCGTGCCTTTGTCCTGGCGCGGGGCGGCAGGTCGGCGAACACCTCACCCATATGTTCGCCGAGCGCCGGCGGCGGCTTTGTCGGCAAGGGCGCCTCGCCATCGACCATGAAGCCGCCGCGCAAAACGGTCAGCGGCTTGTCCATGCCAGCCACATCGTCGAAATGCGCGGTCACCTGGCGCTCGAGGACTTGGGGCTCGGCCAGCACTTGCGGGATCGTCAGCACCCTGCCGGCAGGCACGCCGGCGCGATTGAGCGTCTCTTCCCAGGCCGCCGCCGAGGCGCCCGCCAGGGCGTCCTCGATCTCGACTTTAAGCGCCGCACGGTTGCGCTTGCGCGTCTCGCGCTCTGCATAGCGGACATCGGAAGCCAATTCCGGCCGGCCGATCAGCCGGCACAGCGCCACGAACTGCTCCTGCTTGTTGGCGGCGATGTTGATGAGCCCGTCGCCGGTGCGAAACGCACCGGAGGGTGCCGCCGTCATGTTCTCGTTGCCCATCGGCATGGGGTCGATACCTGCGGTCAGATAGTTGGAAACCGGCCAGCCAAGTGCGGAAAGTGTGCATTCGAGCATCGAAACGTCGAGAAAGGCACCCTCGCCGCTCGTCTTCTGCCGCACCAGCGCCGAGGCGATGGCGAACGCGCCGACCAGTCCGCCAAGCGTATCGGCGACGGGATAGCCGACCCGCAGCGGCGCCGTTTCCGGTGTGCCGGTGATGCTCATGATCCCAGACAGGCCCTGGATGATCTGGTCATAGGCGGGATTATCGCGCATTGGCCCGGTCTGGCCGAAACCCGATATCGCGCAATAGACGAGGCCCGGACGGACCGTCTTCAGTGCCTCGTAGCCAAGCCCCAGCCGATCCATCACGCCGGGGCGGAAATTCTCCACCAGTGCGTCGGCGCTGGCCACCAGATCGAAAAAGCGCTCGCGATCGGCTTGCTTCTTGAGGTCGAGCACAACCGACCGTTTGCCGGCGTTCTGAGCCAGGAACGAGGCGCCCATGCCGGCGCTGTTCAGCTTTGCCGAGCCGCCGAGCTGGCGGGCGAGGTCGCCGCCTTGCGGCGCCTCGACCTTGATCACGTCGGCGCCCAGCAGCGCCAGCTGATAGGCACAGTAGGGACCGGCCAGGACATTGGTCAGGTCGAGGACGCGAATACCGGAAAGCAGTTCTGTCATGGCATCAGGGATCGATCAGGCATCGCCGGGCACATGCTCCGGTCCGCGCCGACGACGATGCTCGATGAAGGCCCAGATATGCGGGCCGGCGAGGCCGATGAAGGCGAGCGTCAGCAGTGTCAGCGACAGTTTGTGGGTGTAGAACACGGACCAGTCGCCATTCGAGATCGTCATCGCCCGGCGGAACTGGGTTTCGGCGAGCGGCCCAAGGATCATGCCGATGATGACAGGCGCGGTCGGAAAATCGAACCGCCGCATCAGGAAACCGGCGGCCCCCAGCAGATAGAGGATGACGAGGTCGATGGGCGATTGCGAAATGCCATAGGTGCCGACCGTGGCGAACACCAGGATGCCGGCATAGAGCTGCGGCGCCGGGATTTTCAGCAGCCGCACCCACAGCCCGATCAGCGGCAGGTTGAGGATGACCAGGATGACGTTGGCGATGAACAGGCTGGCGATCAGCCCCCAGACGAGGTCGCCCTGGGTCGTCAAAAGCAGTGGTCCGGGATTGATGCCGTAGCTCTGGAACGCCGACAGCATGATCGCCGCCGTCGCCGAGGTCGGCAGGCCAAGCGTCAGCATCGGCACCAGCACGCCGGCTGCGGACGCATTGTTGGCGGCCTCGGGGCCGGCAACGCCTTCGATGGCGCCGACCGTGCCGAACTCCTGCTTGTGCTTCGACAGCTTCTTTTCGATGGCATAGGACAGGAAAGTCGGGATTTCGGCGCCGCCGGCCGGCATGGCGCCGATCGGGAAGCCGATCGCGGCGCCGCGTAGCCAGGGTTTCCACGAACGCCCCCACTCGGCCGCCGTCATGTAGAGCGAGCCCTTCAGCGGCACGATCTCGTCCTTGCCGGCATAGCGGCGCGAGGCCATGTACAGCGTCTCGCCGACCGCAAACAGGCCAACGGCGGCGATGATGACGTCTACGCCGTCGAGCAGTTCGGTCATGCCGAAGGTGAAGCGCGGCTGGCCGGTCTGCAGGTCGACGCCGATCATGCCGATGACGAAGCCTGCGAACAGGCTGGTCAGGCCGCGAACGGAAGACGAGCCGAGCACCGCCGAGACGGTGATGAAGGCCAGCACCATCAGCGAGAAATATTCGGCCGGACCGAAGGCCAGCGCGAATTTGACCACCACCGGCGCCAGGAAAGCGACGCCCATCGTGCCGATCGTGCCGGCTACGAACGAGCCGATCGCCGAAGTGGCGAGGGCTGCACCGCCGCGGCCGGAACGCGCCATCCTGTTGCCTTCCAGCGCGGTGACGATGGTGGCGCTTTCGCCGGGCGTGTTGAGCAGGATCGACGTCGTCGAGCCGCCGTACATGGCGCCGTAATAGATGCCGGCAAACAGGATGAAGGATGCCTCCGGCGCCACCTGATAGGTGATCGGCAAAAGCAGCGCGATGGTCAGCGCCGGCCCAAGACCGGGCAGCACACCGATGGCGGTGCCAAGCGTGGTGCCGAGCAGGCACCACAGAAGGTTGACCGGGGTGAAGGCGACCGAGAAGCCGTTTGCGAGATGTCCGAGCGTTTCCATGGCGTCAGCCCCTCAACATGGTGATGAACGCATCGATGACCGCGTTCAGCTGGTTCTCGATGAAACCGGCACCGATGTTGACGCCGAGCGCCCTGGCGAAGCCGAAATAGGCGGCCAGCGCCAGGATAAGGCCGAGCACGACGTCCCGCAGCGTACGCTTGCTGCCGAAGCCGTAGCAGACGAGCACGAACATGATGACGGATGCCGCCGTGAAGCCGAGCGGTTGGATGAGCAGCAGATTGGCGATCAGGCCGATGACGACGAAGCCCATTGCCTTCCAGTCGGTCGGCGTCTCCTTTTCCTCCTCCGGCTGCCAGCCGCCGCGAAGCGCGGCAAGGATGAGCAACAGCGAAAGTACCACCAGGCCAACCATGGTAAGGTAGGGAAAGACGGTCGGGCCGACCTTGGAGTAGAGCGGCGACACCGGGATCGCCAGCGTCTGCCAGGCAACGGCGCCGGCGCAGGCCAGGAGCCCGATGCCAATCAACAATTCCGGCAAGGCAAGCCGCGACGGCGCCGCCTGCTGGTCGCTGGTGCTCATGATTGTCCTCCCCAGGAGAGCTGGCCAAGTATGGTTGGCGAAAATGCCCGGCGCCGCATGCTTGCTCCCCACCGCAGGGTCATGCCGGCTTGCATTTCATGCGAGAAGGGGCGACCTGCGCCGCCCCTATGACGATGGATCAGGCGAGCCCGAGATCCTTCAGGATCGCCTCGATGCGGGCTGAATCCTCGGTGACGAACTTCGCATAGTCGTCGCCGGTGAGCAGGATCGGCGTCCAGTTGCGGTTCTTGCATTCGGTCGCCCACGCGTCGCTCTTGGCCATGGTCTCGATTAGGGTGATCATCGCTGCCTTGTCGGCGTCGGAAATGCCCGGCGGTGCGAAGACGCCGCGCCAGTTGAACAGTTCGACATCGATGCCGGCCTCCTTCAGCGTCGGCGCATCGATGCCGTCCTGGCGCTTGTCTGCCGAGATGGCGAGCAGCCGCAGCGCGCCCGCCTTGACCTGCTCGGAGAACTCGCCAAAGCCGGAGATGCCGGCCGCGACCTGGTTGCCGAGCAGCGCCGACAACGCCTCACCGCCGCCGGCGAACGGCACGTAGGACAGGTTTGTCGCCGGCACGCCGACGGTCTTGGCAATCAGGCCGAACAGGATGTGATCGGAACCGCCTGCGGAGCCGCCGGCGACAGGAACCTTTGTCGGATCGGCCTTGAGCGCGGCGACGAAATCAGCGGCCGTCTTGAACGGCGACTCCGCCGGCACGACCAAGGCCTCGAACTCGCCGGTAAGGCGGGCGATCGGGGTGACCTGCGTCAGATTGTTGGCGGCCTTGTTGGCAATGATGGCGCCAACCATGACCATGCCGGCAACCATCAGGGAATTGCCTTTGCCGTTCCACTGGCTGATGAATTGCGGCAGCCCGACAGTCCCGCCGGCGCCGCCGACATTGGTGATCTGGGAACCCGAGATGAGCTTTTCACTGCGCAGCACCTGGTCGATCGTGCGCGCCGTCTGGTCCCAGCCGCCACCCGGTGCGGCAGGCACGAAGAGCTGTATCTGGGGCGCGCCTTCGGCCAAAGCGGGAGAAAGATGCGACGTCATCAGCCCGGCACCCACGGCTGCGGTGCTCATCAAAAATCTGCGTCTGTCCAGCATGGGATTCCTCCAAATCACGACACCTCCTCCGGTGCCCGCCAAAACGCGCCTGCATCCAGACCCGTCATCGATTTCAAGCAGATGTTACGGAGTTCTGTCAACGGAAACGATATTCTGCTGGACAGAACGATTTGGCGGCGCGACACAGTCGCGTCACTCGGCTTTCTTCAAACTGGAACCGCCATGGACTCGCCAAGCAAATCGGCAGATGCGGAAATCGACCGCACCGAAGGTGTTGCAGCACTCGATCGGGCGATTGCCATCCTCGATGCCTTCAGCACGGAGGACCGGTCGCTCAGCCTGGCCGAAATCGCGGCGCGCACCGGCCTCTACAAGAGCACCATCCTGCGGCTTGCGAATTCCCTTTTGCGCGGGCGATTGCTCGAGCGCCTCGACAATGGGCGCTACCGCGTCGGACCCGCGACGTTTCGGCTCGGTGCGCTCTACCAGCGTTCGGTCGTGGCGGTCGACATCCTGCTGCCGATCATGCGCGATCTTTCCGAGCGAAGCTGGGAAAGCGTTGCCTTCTACGTTCGCTCGGGCGATGTCCGCACCTGTCTTTACCGCGTCGAATCCAAGCACCCGATCCGCTACACGATACGCGAAGGCGACGTATTGCCTTTGATGCTCGGCTCGGGCGGCCGCGTGCTCGCAGCGTTTTCGGGCCAGCAGGGCGAACCTTACGAGACCATCCGCAAGACCTGCAACTGTCTCGCCGTCGGCGACCGCGACCCCGAGACGGGGGGCGTGTCGGCGCCGGTATTCGGGCCAGGGGGCGTCCTGCTCGGCGCCTTGACCCTGGCTGGACCAAGCACGCGCGTCGACGCGGCCTTTCTGCAGCGCATGAAGCGTCCGCTGCTCGAGGCAGCGGCCCGCGCCACCCGCGCCTTCGGCGAGGACGCCTCAATGCTCGAGCAGGCAAGCCTGGCAGCGGACGCCCTGCCGTAGAATGCGGCCTGATTGGAAGGCTCGCCCAGTTCAACTTGACCAGAACCACACGGCGGTTCTTGGCGCGGCCCGCCTCGTCATCGTTGCTGGCGACAGGTGCCATCATGCCGGCGCCCGCAGCGGTCAGCCGCGCCGCTCAGGTCACCGCGCCAGCAGGATGGTCGGAGCGTCGTGATAGGTGGTCTTTACCACTTCCCGGTAACCGCACTTGGCAGCCACCCTCAGCGAAGCGCCATTTTCCGGATCGATGATACAGACGGTCTTCTCGCGCCCGAAAATCACTTCGCCCCATGCCAGGACGCGGCCAACCACCTCGGTGGCGAAGCCCGCCCCGTGCACGGCCGGAACCAGCGCCCACCCGGCCTCGGGAATGCCTTCGATCGATGGTTCCATATCGCGCTTCAGATCGTGAAACCCGGCCTCGCCGATGAAGCGCCCGGTCGCCTTCTCCTCGATCGCCCAGAAGCCATAGCCAAGCAACGACCACAGGCCGGCGTGACGCAGGAAGCGCATCCAGCTTTCTTCGCGCGTGCGCGGCTTGCCGCCGATGAAGCGGGTGACGACGGGATCGGTCCACATCGCGGCATAGGTGTCGAAATCATCCAGCCGATGTGCCCGCAGGATGGTTCGCTTCGTTTCGATGACAGGAGCACTGGTCGCTTGCGGATTGTTCATGGGATCTGCCTCGCACGGATCGCCAGCGCTTAGCAAATCGCCGGTGCTGCGCAAGGGGCCAGGGCAACACGGCCCATCATCCAGGCGCCGCTATGGGAATTTTGCGCGACGATGTTATTTTTCACCGCAGGCTGATTCAACACCCGCCAGCGCGACCTTTTTTCAGGCGCGCATTGGTGGCGTCAAACCCAGGGAAAAGAGCATGGATACCACCGATCTTGTGCTTGCGATCTTCCATCATCTGCTGGTGTTTTCGCTGGCGGGGATCATCGGCGCCGAATTCGTCCTGATCCGCGGCGACCTGGGTGCTGCGACGCTCAAGAGGCTCGCCGGCATCGACCGCCATTACGGCGTCATCGCCGCGCTGATCATCGTCGTCGGCATCGGCCGTGTCTTCTATGGCCTCAAGGGCTGGGAATTCTACGTCTACAACTGGGTGTTTTGGGCCAAGATAGCGGCGTTCGGCGCTGTCGGCCTGCTGTCGATCATCCCGACCGTCCGCTTCATATCCTGGAACAGGCAGGCGAGCGGCAATGCCTCGTTCCAGGTGCCGGCGACCGAACTTGCGTCCGTGAAGACCTATATCCGCGCCGAAGCTTTCATCTTCCTGCTCATCCCGGTCTTCGCCGCGGCGATGGCGCGCGGCTACGGCTACTAGGGTGGCGATCACCCTCCGACATTATCCACCCATCGAGTGCGGATGTTTGCGGATATCGGCAGTTTGCCGCCCAGTTGCTATTTGCTAGCTTGCCCTAGTTGTTGCTTCATGCGCAGCCGGTGTTGAGAGGAGTTCCGCGCGGCGTTGGAGATTCATATCCCGGGAGGAGATCACGATGAGAAGATTTGTCGCCACTCTGGCTGCTGCCGCGGCCGTCACGCTTTATGGGTTCGCGGCCAGCGCGCAGACCTATCCTGAACGCACCATCACCGTTGTGGTGCCGTTTGCGGCCGGCGGTCCGACCGACACGGTCACGCGCCTCGTCGCCGAAGCGATGTCGAAGGATCTCGGCCAGCAGGTCATCGTCGAGAATGTCGGCGGCGCCGGCGGCACGCTGGGTGCCGGCCGCGTCGCCAACGCCGAGCCTGACGGCTATACGCTGCTGCTCCATCATATCGGCATGGCGACAAGTGCGACGCTGTACAGAAAGCTCGCCTACGACACGCTGAACGCCTTCGAATATGTCGGCCTCGTCACCGAGGTGCCGATGACCATCGTCGGCCGCAAGGACCTGGAGCCGGCCGATCTTAAGGGATTGGTGGAGTACGCCAAGGCCAACAAGGATTCCATAACCGTCGCCAATGCCGGCATCGGTGCGGCCTCGCATCTGTGCGGCATGCTGTTCATGAGCGCCATCAAGACACCGCTGGTCACCGTGCCCTACAAGGGCACCGGCCCGGCCATGACCGATCTCCTCGGCGGTCAGGTCGACATCATGTGCGACCAGACGACCAACACCACCAAGCAGATCCAGGGCGGCACAATCAAGGCCTATGCCGTCACCTCGCCGGAGCGCCTCGATGTGCTGAAAGACGTGCCGACGACGGTGGAAGGCGGCCTTCCCGAAGTGCAGGTCGGCATCTGGCACGGTCTCTATGCACCCAAGGGCACACCGGCCGGGATCACCGAACGCCTGTCGAAATCGCTTCAGGTCGCGCTGAAGGACCAGAACGTCGCGGCCCGCTTCGCCGAACTCGGCACCAAGCCATCGCCCGAGGCCGATGCGACGCCCGCCGCACTGAAGGCCAAGCTGGAAAGTGAGATCGCGCGCTGGAAGCCGATCATCGAAGCCGCCGGCCAGTATGCCGACTGAGGTTTGAACAGGGGCGCCACCGGCGCCCCTGTTCGCTCGGCATCCGCTACGCACCGCGGCTTGGGAGAACCATCATGAAACCTTTCGCGATCGACAGGGCCAACGGCCTGTGCGCCGCCCTGTTCATCGGTTTCGGCGCATGGTTCGCGCTGCAATCGCTCGGCCTCGAAATCGGCACCGCGTTGCGCATGGGGCCAGGCTATTTTCCGCTGGTCCTGGCGATCGTGCTGATCCTGCTCGGCGCCGTCATTCTCGTCCAGGCTGTACGCGTCGAGGGCGAAGCGATCGGGCATATTGCGTGGCGCGGCATGCTGCTCATCCTGCCTGCTCCGATCTTCTTCGGCCTGACGGTGCGCGGCCTCGGATTCATCCCGTCGATCTTCCTGACGGCGCTGATCGCGTCGTTTGCCAGCCGCCGCATGAAGCCGTTGACCGCCCTCGTGCTGTCGGCCGGCCTGACATTGTTTGCATTCCTTGTCTTCAGCTACGCGCTCGGCCTGCCGTTCCGCCGCTTCGGCCCGTGGCTGGCCCCGTGGTTGGTATCGTAAGGCGATGAGCATGGATCTGCTCGACAACCTTGCGCTCGGCTTTTCGACGGCGACGTCGCTGACCAACCTCGGTTTCTGCCTGATCGGCGTCCTTCTCGGCACGCTGATCGGCGTCCTGCCCGGCATCGGCGCCACCGCGACCATCGCCATGCTTTTGCCCATTACCCTCCAGATCGGCGACCCGGTTTCCTCCCTCATCATGCTCGCCGGCATCTATTACGGTGCGCAATATGGCGGCTCGACCACCGCCATTCTCATCAACATGCCCGGCGAGTCCTCGTCCGCCGTCACCGCGATCGACGGCTACCAGATGGCCAGGAACGGCCGCGCCGGGGCGGCCCTCGCGATCGCGGCCATCGGCTCGTTCTTTGCCGGCACCGTGTCGACGTTCCTCGTCGCCATCTTTGCCCCGCCGCTGACGGCGATAGCGCTGAAATTCGGCGCGGCTGAGTATTTTTCGCTGATGATCGTCGGCTTGGTTTCGTCCGTCGCGCTCGCCCACGGCTCGATCGTCAAGGCGCTGGCCATGGTCGTGCTCGGCCTGCTGCTCGGCATTGTCGGCACCGACATTTACACCGGCACGCCGCGCTTCACGCTTGGAATCCGGGAATATGCCGACGGGTTGAATTTCGTTGCGGTGGCGGTCGGCGTCTTCGGCATCGCCGAGATCCTGCGCAACCTCGAAAACGAGGATGAGCGCTCCGTGATGATCCGCAAGGTCACCGGCCTTATGCCGACCCGCGAGGACTTTCGGCGCATGGCAGCGCCCATCGTGCGCGGAACGATCATCGGTTCGGCGCTCGGCATCCTGCCGGGAGGCGGCGCGATCCTGGCAGCCTTTGCCTCCTACACGGTCGAAAAACGCGTCTCGAAAAACCCGAAGGAGTTCGGCAAGGGCGCCATCGAAGGCGTCGCCGGACCGGAATCGGCAAACAATGCCGGTGCGCAGACTTCCTTCATCCCGATGCTGACGCTGGGCATTCCGGCCAACCCTGTCATGGCGCTGATGATCGGCGCCATGATCATCCAGGGCATCGTGCCCGGCCCCAATGTCGCGACCGAACAGCCGGCGCTGTTCTGGGGCATCATCGCCTCGATGTGGATCGGCAATCTGATGCTGATCATCCTCAACCTGCCGCTGATCGGGCTTTGGGTGAAGCTGCTGACGATCCCCTATTACGTGCTTTTCCCGATCATCATGGCGTTCTGCTCGATCGGCGTCTACAGCGTCAACAGCAACGTCTATGATCTCTACGCCGTCGCCTTCTTCGGCTTCCTCGGCTACCTCCTGACCAAGCTGCGCTGCGAACCGGCACCGCTGCTGCTCGGCTTCGTGCTCGGCCCGCTGCTCGAGGAAAATCTGCGCCGCGCCATGATCCTCTCGCGCGGCGACCCGAGCACCTTCGTGACCAGACCGATCAGCGCCGGCCTGCTGCTCATAGCGCTCGCCGTGCTCGCCGTCGTCTTCCTGCCGGCGGTCAAGAAAAAGCGCGAAGAGGTGTTTGTGGAGGAGAGTTGAATTACGCCGCCGTTCCGCCTCGGTCCTGAACCTCTTCGACCGGGTCGAGCGGTGCGATCGGCACCAGCGGTGCCGGCACATCGGTCGTCTTGACCTCGGCCTTGCAGATGTCGGCGATGACGCAGGCCGGGCAATCCGGCTTGCGCGCCTTGCAGACGTAGCGGCCATGCAGGATCAGCCAGTGATGTGCATGGCGCATATATTCGTCCGGAATGATCTTCAACAATCCTTGCTCGACCTGTTCCGGCGTCTTGCCGGGCGCCAACCCGAGCCGGTTGCCGATGCGCAGAATGTGCGTGTCGACCGCCATCGTGTGCTGGCCGAAGGCCATGTTGAGCACGACATTGGCGGTCTTGCGCCCGACCCCGGGCAGCTTGACCAATTCATCTCGATTATCGGGTACCTCGCCGCCATGGTCGCGGATCAGCGCCTGCGACAGCGCAATCACATTCTTCGCCTTGTTGCGCCACAGCCCGATGGTGCGGATATATTCGCCGACCCTTGCTTCCCCCAGCGCCAGCATCTTGTGCGGCGTATCGGCGGCCCTGAACAGCGCCCGCGTCGCCTTGTTGACCCCTGCATCCGTCGCTTGCGCCGACAGCACCACCGCGACCAGCAGCGTGAAGGCGTTGACATGTTCGAGCTCGCCCTTCGGCTCGGGCCGCTGGACGGAAAAGCGCCGGAATATCTCGTTCACTTCGGCCGGGCTGTAGCGTGACGCGCGTCGCGCCGGCCGCGGACGTGGCTTGGCGTTCGAACCATCGCGTCGTGCGGGCAACAGCTCTTTTTTGGACAGGGAAGAATCTTTGGACTTGGGGCTTGCCATTTCCCTCCTATAATATCCCCTCATGAGCGACACAAACGCCTCGTTTCAGGCCGACGAGCCATTCTTTCAGGCGCTACTGACCCCGCACCGGTCTCTGGGCCGGACAGGCTTCTTCATCCTGATGGGCGCGCTGCTGTTCGGCTGGCTGGTGACAGGCGCGTTTTTCCTGTCGCGCGGTGCCTGGCCGGTGTTCGGCTTCTTCGGCCTCGACGTGGCCGCCGTCTACATCGCCTTTCGCATCAACTATCGTGCCGCCCGCGCCCGCGAAGAAGTCTCGGTCTCGCGCACCAGCCTCGACATCCGCAAGACAGCACCTTCCGGCAAATCGGAAGCGCATCGCTTCAATCCGTTCTGGGCGCGGTTTTCGGTGGCCCGTCACGCCGAGATCGGCATCACAGGGATGACCGTGGAAGGCGAAGGCCAGAACGTGCCGATCGGATCTTTCCTGGACCCCGATTCCCGCGAGAGTTTTGCCACCGCCTTTTCGCGAGCGCTGGCGACCGCCAAGGCACGCTGAGCCAGCCACAAGCGAATCCTGGGCTCGAATCCCGTGTCTATCTGGGTATGCGCCGCAAGAAGGCAAGTTTCGGGTGGCGATCGACGCCCCGAGAGGCGATATTCCGGCTCAAGGAGACAGTTCCATGAGCACACACACAGCAGTCCTCAAAAAGGACATCACGCCTGAAGGCAGCGACTACGAAATCGTGCGCCGTGCCATCGAGAAGATCAGTCTCGACTATCGTGATCAGCCTTCCCTCGAGGAACTGGCCGAGGAGGTCGGCGAGACGCCGACCGGGCTGCAAAAACTCTTTACCCGCTGGGCCGGCCTGTCGCCCAAGGCCTTCCTGCAGGCGGTGACACTGGACCATGCGCGCAGGCTGCTCGATTCCGGCATGCCGCTGCTCGAGACCTCGTTCGAGCTGGGCATGTCCGGCCCGGGCCGGCTGCATGACCTGTTCGTCACGCATGAGGCGATGTCGCCGGGCGACTACAAGACACGCGGCGCCGGGCTCACCATCCGCTACGGCTTCCATTCCTCGCCATTCGGCACCGCCCTGATCATGGCCACGGAGCGCGGGCTCGCCGGCCTCGCCTTCAGTGACCCCGGCGAGGAACGCGCCGCCTTCGCCGACATGTCCAGCCGCTGGCCGAACGCCCTCTATGTCGAGGACATGACTGCCACCGGCCCCTATGCCGCCCGTATCTTCGATCCGACGCTGTGGCGCCCCGACCAGCCGCTGCATGTCGTCATGATCGGCACCGACTTCCAGGTTCGCGTCTGGGAGGCGCTGCTCAAGATCCCGATGGGTAAGGCCCGCACCTATTCCTCGATCGCGGCCAGCATCGGCGCCCCGTCCGCCAGCCGGGCGGTGGGTGCGGCCAACGGCGCCAATCCGCTCTCCTTCGTGGTGCCTTGTCACCGCGCCATCGGTAAATCCGGCGACCTGACCGGCTATCATTGGGGCCTGACCCGCAAGCGCGCCATCCTGGGCTGGGAAGCCGGGCAGGTGTCGTAATATCGATTTTTCTCGATACTGCGAAGAAAAACATGGATATATCGGCGTTACTAAGTATAAGCGTGATTTCCACTGTCGTTTCCGTCTTTGCAACCGAGGGCAACCTCCGGTTTCCAGAATTGTTATTACGAGCCATTATTTTAGGTAACTCTAAATTAACCACGATAAAGTGATGATGCTCTCATATTAATCCGGACGATCCGGCTTGATAGGAGGTCTCGATGACATTGTTTCGCGCCGCCTGCGGCGCAGCTCTGCTGGTTGCCAGCATCGACGAGACCGCGTTGGCCACGACGCAGAATGTCATCTTCAACGGCACGATCGCGCCCACCTGCACGCTTGTCGTTGCCACCAACGGTACGATGACGGCCAGTCCCGATCTCCAGTCCCTGAGCTCCCACAACAGCGGCGGCTCGGCTGGAACCGTGACGCTGACGACGACCGGAGGTGTGTCGCTGAGCGTCGACCCGGTCACCACCATGACGGTGCCATCCGCCGACAGCACGTCGACGACCTGGACACCCACCTACTCCGCCGCCGGCGCGCATGCCATCGGTGAGACCGGCTCGGCAACCAGCATCACCACCCCCGGCGCCGACCTCGTCTCGGTCCACCTCGCCGGCACCAAGGGCGGCAGCAATCGCTTCGCCAACGGCAATTATCAGGCAACGGTAACGCTGCGCTGCGAATGACGCGTGGCGAAGGAGGGGTCGTGAAACATGCTCGAATCCTGGCGACGGCATTGGCCGTCGGATTGGCGCCCGTTGCCGCCAAGGCCCAATCGATGTCGCCGATGCGTGGCGAGATCAACAGCTTCACCGACGTCTTTGCAGTTCGCGTCTTCCCCGCCAATCCCTACGACCGGAAGATCCGGGTCGAAATCCATGTCTACGATCAGGATTTTCAGCCGGTAGATGCCAGGGTCTCTCCAAATGTCTTCCAGCTGGCTTCCCAAGCTTCCCGTTCTGTCCTTGTGGTTGTGCCTTTTAACGGCGCTGCCGAGCGTAAAGTGCGTATCTGTACCGAAAGCATCCCATTTCCCAATCAACAGACGCAGATAAGGGCACAGATATGCGGAAAGTTCTTTGGGCGCCGCAAGTCCTGACGCTGGCGCTCGCGGCTGCTTGGGCTTGTGCCTCGCCGGCCGGGGCCGAGGACGTCTACAACCTCAACCAGAACGAGAGCGGCTTCAACCTGCCCGGCGTCACCTTGCCCCAAGGCCAGGACGAGGTCCATGCCGCGGACGGCACCACTTGCCGTTCCGCCGTCTCCGGTTCCGGCGCCTATGTCGATCTCGGCGTCATCAGAGGCAACAGCCAGTCCGACAATGATGTCGCCACTTACGGCCGCGTGGTGATCCCGATCGGGCGTACGCCGAAGCGCGTCGATTGCAGCCGTCTCTATGAGCTTGAGGTCGAGCGCCTGCAACTGGAGCTGAAGCTCCTCAAAATGGGCCTCGGCGCCGACGGCCAGACGGCGAGCGTGGCTGCCAGCGCTTCCGCGACTGCATCGCCCGGATGGGCCAACGAAGGCTGGAGCATCAGGACCGGAAATGCCGATGGCAAGAAAAAGAAGAAGCAGTAGCCGCGCGCTGCTTGCGATGGCAGCACTTGCCGGTTCCTGCCTTCCTACGCAAGCGGCGATCATCGGCACCTGCACCATCATGGTCGGGGCGTCCGGAACGATGAAGGCCAATCCCGCCATCAGCATACTTGGTTCCAAACAGGCCGGCGGATCGAGCGCAAGCGCCACCGTGGTGGCAAGCTCGCTGTTGTGCTCATTACTTAACTTGCTTGACTGCTATTCGGTTTCGGCACCGGCGCCTGCCGCATTCTCGTCCGCGCCGAGCGGCGGCGGCACCAACGTGACCTTCGCTTCAGTTTTCCGCCTCGATGGCTCGGGGGCTGATGTCAACGGAAGTGTGCCGCAGAGGGTTTCCAACGGCACCCACACGATGCAGGTCGACCTCACCGCCACCAGGTCGAGCGGTATCTTTCCCGCCGGCAACTATCAGGGCACGGTCACCGTGCGCTGCGAATAGGCCACGACACCTCAAATCGGGCTGGACCATGCGCGTGGTCTGGCAAGCCGCGGCCTTACAGGTTAGCTTCCGCGCAATCGGAACGACCTGCGTTCGCCCGGACGCACGAAGGGCGCTCCGACATTTGAATTTTGCGTTGCCAGGAGGCCTTGCTTGATTATCGTCATCGGCTCGATCAACCTCGACCTTATCGCCAAGGTCGACCGCTTGCCGAGCCCCGGCGAGACGGTGGGCGGCTCGGCCTTCACCACCGCGCCTGGGGGCAAGGGCGCCAACCAGGCACTGGCCGCCGCACGCGCCGGCGCCGCGGTGCGCATGGTCGGCGCCGTCGGCAGGGACAGCTTCGCCGCCGAGGCACTGGCATTGCTGCGCGACGGCAAGGTCGACCTGTCCGGCGTTGCCGAGACTCACGCCTCGACCGGCACGGCACTGATCATGGTCGCCGACGACGGCGAGAACATCATCGCCGTGGTGCCGGGCGCCAACGCTTCCGTGGTGCCCGGCGATCTCTCCAAGGCCTTTCTGAAAAAAGGCGACGTCGTGCTGCTGCAAAATGAGATTCCGCTGGCCACCGTCGATGCCGCCCTCGACCAGGCAAGGGCGGCCGGCGCCATCACGGTGCTCAACACAGCACCTTTCCAGGCGCAAGCAGCCGGCTTTCTCGGCAAGGCCGACTATGTCGTCGCCAACGAGACCGAGTTCGACCTCTATGGCGAAGCGCTGTCGCTGCAAGGCCGCGATCGGGCGGCGCGCATGCGCGACTTTGCCGGAAAGACCGGTCGCACCGTCGTCGTCACGCTCGGCGGCGATGGCGTGATGGCGGCGACACCGACCGAGTTCCTGGCCGTTGCTGCGCGCAAGATCATCCCCGTCGACACGGTCGGCGCCGGCGATACGTTCTGCGGCTATTTCGCCGCCAGCCTGTCGTCGGGCCTCACGCTCGAACAGGCGCTGGCGCGCGCCGGCGCGGCCGGCTCGCTGGCCTGCCTGAAGCCTGGCGCCCAACCGGCGATCCCGCTCGCCAAAGACGTCGATCAGGCGCTGCAGGAAACCCGTTAGAATGCTGCGTCCTCAAACAAAACATGCCGTGCCGCCGGCAGGCGACATCTGCCGCCTGTCCGCAGTCGAACTCGCCGGCGCGATCCGGGAGAGGGAGCTTTCCGTGCGCGAGGTGGTGGCGGCATTCCTCGACCGCATCGAGGCGGTCAATCCGCTGGTGAACGCCATCGTCTCCTTGCGCGATCGCGCCGATATCCTGCGCGAAGCCGATGCGGCCGATGCCAGCCCGACGCGAGCCAAAACCAACCCGCTCTTCGGCCTGCCGATGGCCATCAAGGACCTCGCCTCGACCACGGGCCTCAGGACCTCTTTCGGCTCGCCGATCTTCGCCGATTTCGTGCCGCAGGAGGACGATTTCTTCGTCGAGCGCATCCGCAATGCCGGCGCCATTATCATCGGCAAGACCAACGTCCCCGAATTCGGGCTTGGTTCCAACACCTACAACGCCGTGTTCGGGCCGACGCTGAACGCCTTCGATCCGGCCCTGACCGCCGGAGGCTCGAGCGGCGGCGCGGCCGTTGCCCTGGCGCTCGACATGGTGCCCGTCGCCGATGGCAGCGACTTTGGCGGCTCGCTGCGCAACCCGGCCGCCTGGAACAATGTTTTTGGCTTCCGCCCGTCGCAAGGACTTGTTCCTGGCGGACCCGATTTCGAAGTCTTCCATGCGCAGATGGGCGTCGACGGGCCGATGGGCCGCAACGTCGGTGACATGGCACTGCTGCTCGATGTGCAGGCCGGTTACCACCCGCACGCGCCATTGTCCTACGAGAAACCCGGCTCGTTCCTCGAAGGGCTTGGAATACCCGCAACTGGTGGCCGCATCGCCTGGCTCGGTGACCTCGGCGGTCATCTGCCGGTTGAAACAGGCATTCTCGGCCTGTGCGAGGCGGCACTTGGCCGCTTTGCGGAGGCGTCCTTCGCGACCGAGCCCCTGCTGCCGGATTTCGATTTCGAAGCGCTGTGGCAGGCCTTCGTGACGCTGCGCCAGACCAGCAGCGGCTGCGCGCTCAAAACCCACTATGACGATCCCGCAAAGCGCCGCCTGCTCAAGCCGGAAGCCATCTGGGAAGTGGAGAACGCAACGCGGCTGACGGCGCCGCAGATCCGCGCCGCTTCGGTCATCCGCACGTCCTGGCATCGCACGCTTCTGTCGATCTTCGACCGCTATGATCTGATTGCGCTGCCGACAGCACAGGTCTTCCCCTTCGACATCGATACGCATTGGCCGCGTGAGGTCGCCGGACGCACAATGGACAGCTATCACCGCTGGATGCAGGTTTCCGCCTTCGCGACCTTGGGCGGCTGCCCGGCGGCCAATGTGCCGGTCGGCTTCGACGATAGAGGGCGGCCGATGGGCATGCAGCTGATCGGCCGGCCACGCGGCGACCTTGCCGTGCTCAAGGCGGCGGCCGCCTATGAGGCAACACTGCCCTGGCCGGCCGGCGCCTGAATCGCACGCGTTGGCGTGCCGCGGCGCTTCGCGCACCGGCTTGCATCGCTATCGCCGCCATGCATTGATTATCCTCAGCCGCGCCGCCTCGGCGGTATTCCTGGGGAAAAAGCATGTCGCTCGAACTCTACGCCGCCTATGTCCTCGCTTGCATCGTCATTATCCTGGTGCCCGGTCCGACGGTCACGCTGATCATTGCCAACAGCATCCGCCATGGCTCGCGCGCCGGCCTCGCCAACGTCGCCGGCACGCAGGCCGGGCTTGCCGTGATGATCGCCATCGTCGGCATCGGCCTCAACACGCTGATCGCAGGCATGGGCCACTGGTTCGAATGGGTACGGCTGATCGGTGCCGCCTATCTGATCTGGATGGGTGTGCAGATGTTCCGTTCCAAGGGCACGTTGAATGCCGATGGAACAGCGAGAAAGCCGCGCGGCGGCTTCTTCCTGCAGGGCCTGCTGGTGGCGCTGAGCAACCCCAAGACGCTGATTTTCTTCGGCGCCTTCTTTCCGCAGTTCATTTCGCCGCAAGGCAACTACTCGCTGCAGATCGCCGTCATGGGTCTGACCGCCATGATCTTCGCCGCCTTCTCGGATTCGACTTACGCGCTGGCCGCCGGCCGCGCCGGGCGCCTGCTGTCGGCCGGCCGCATCAAACTCCTGTCGAGGATCAGCGGCAGCTTCATGGTCGGCGGCGGCCTGTGGCTGGCGTTTTCGCGGTCGAAGTAAAGGCGGCCGAGCCGGCGCCGCAAGGAGTTGCAGCACCCTGGAATGGCAACAGATTGAAAGTGTGCTGTCCCACCACCACATGAATCTGGCTTGAGGGATTCATGTCTGTCTTTTGGACTTGGGATGGTTTGAAGAGGAACGCGCCTGGCGTGATCCTCTTTATTGGTGCGTTTGCGGTTATGATCATGTTGGCGGCAAACAAATGGATCAACGACGCCAGCCCGATCCGATCGGTCGACACAGTCGAGGCAAACGTCGAAAGTGTCCGGTTGGACCATGGCCGCGGCATATATCTGGTTTCTATCGAGAACGGTTCGTCTGTCCTTATCGATGACGATCACCCGCATCTGATCGGCTCGCGCACAAACATCGAACGCGTCACGCGCGACAATGGCTTCGTCTTCTACCGATTCGTGAATTGAATCATGGCAACAGTATCTTCTCTCAGAAACCGCCTGCTTCTGTTTCAGGCAGAATACCGAGACGCAGTCATTGGTGTCGTATTCTTCTGCGCACTGCCCCTGGCGGCGCTGATCCCGATTGCGATGAACCAGGACAATCCGGTTGTGGCAACTCAGCGTGTGATGGGCACTATCGAGTATGTGAGGTTAATGCCCATCAATCCGAAGATGGCTGCCGGGCGCGGGCTGTATTACACATACGATGTCCGCCTTGATGGCAACAACGCGGTGACATCCATCGATGATGAAGTGGGGATGCCGCACCTTGTCGGTTCGGTCATCCCCATCGAGCGGCAACATCATAAGCGCGGCGGAGACACCTATCGGTTTCTCAATGAGTGAAGACGCGTGCTCACAAGTTCAGTTCTGTTCTGGCGGTCAGTTAAGCCGCCCCAGCCTCTCCACCAGCAAGGCGAAAAACGCATCATGGTCGATGTCGCGCATCACCATGGCGTTCTTCGGCCGTTTGGTGACGCCCCACCAGTCGATCACGGTCATGCCCATGGTCAGTTCCGAGGCGGTTTCCACGCTGACGTTGCAGTTGCGGCCCTTGAACAGGTCCGGCTTCAACAGATAGGCGATGACGCAAGGATCGTGCAGCGGGCCACCGTCGGTGCCGTATTTCTCTTCATCGAAGCGCTCGAAGAACTCCAGCATCTCCGCGGTGGCGGTGCCGACCCTGGTGCCCAGCGCGCGGAAGGCCTGCGTGCGCTTGGCGGTGGTCAGCGCCTTGTGGGTGACGTCGAGCGGCATCATCACGATCGGAATGCCGGATTTGAGCACGACATCTGCGGCCTGCGGGTCGACATAGATGTTGAATTCGGCGGTCGGGGTGACATTGCCGCCTTCGAAGAAGCCGCCGCCCATCAGCACGATTTCCTTGATGCGCGGTGCAATGCGCGGCTCGCGGATCAGCGCCAGCGCAATGTTGGTGAGCGGGCCGAGCGCGCAAAGCGTGATCGTGCCGCTTTCTTCGCTCATCAGCGTCTCGACGATGAAATCGACCGCGTACTGGTCCTGCAGCTTCATCGTCGGTTCGGGCAATTGCGGACCGTTGAGGCCGGTCTTGCCATGCACTTCCTCGGCGGTGACCAGTTCGCGCGTCAGGGGCCGGATGGCACCGGCATAGACCTTGATGTCCGGGCGGCCGGCCAGCTCGCAGATCTTGCGGGCATTCTTTTCGGTAAGCTTCAGCGGCACGTTGCCGGCAACGGCTGATATGCCGACGATCTCCAGTTCGGAGCTGCCGAGCGCCAGCAATATGGCGACGGCATCATCCTGGCCGGGATCCGTGTCGATGATGATCTTGCGTGACTGGGGCATTTCAATTCCTTGTGTGGCGAGGTCGTGGACTTGCATCGATCCGATCGGAACATCCAAATGACGCCGAAGCGGCCGCGAGCTGCCAGGCCGAACCGCTCGACCGGGGAAGACAATCCCGACCCGCGCGCTTTTCCTTGCATCTGCTCGCCGTTTCAAGCGCCATGTCTGTCATTCCTGTGAGTCCACGGCCTGGTCTTTTTGGGCGGGTCTGTTGACGGCTTGAACTTGGTCGCGGGGCGGACCATATCAAGGCCATCGGGAAAAATGCCATCTGGGTTTTTCCACTTTATGTCGCTCTTGAGAGGACAGTGTAACATGAGCCGAATGACGCCCTTTTCCAGCCCGCTTCTGCTTGGTTTCGACGCCATGGAAAAGACCCTGGAACGCCTGGCGAAGTCCGGTGACAGCTACCCTCCCTACAACATCGAACGCCTCAGCGGCGCCGACGGCAAAACCGAAAGGTTGCGCATCACATTGGCGGTCGCCGGTTTCGCCGAAAGCGATCTCGATGTCACCACGGAGGAAAACCAGTTGGTCGTGCGCGGCCGTCAGACCGACGACACCGAGCGCGAATTTCTTCATCGCGGCATCGCCGCGCGCCAGTTCCAGCGCTGTTTCGTGCTGGCCGACGGCATGCGGGTGATCGCAGCGGAGTTGAAGAACGGCCTTTTGGCGATCGACCTCGATCGGCCGGAGTCCGAACGGCTGGTACGGAAAATAAACATATCGGTGAAAGACTGATCTTTACCGATGGCTCTCATGCGGGATGGCCTTGAGCGGCGTCCTCGCGCCAAGGAGGCTTTGAAATGACCAGAACTGAAACTATCACCATGACCAATGGCGAATTCGCTCATCTCGGCGAGGGCTCGGTCGCTTATCTCAGAAAGGTCTCGAGCGACGAATTGCTCGGCCGTTTCCCCAATCTCGGCGAAATCGCTCCCGGCATGGAACTGTGGGCGCTGTTTGCCGCCAATGGCCAGCCGATCCTGCTTTCCGACGCGCGTGACCGCGCACTGGCGGGTGCCATGGAAAACGACCTGACCACGGTCGCCATCCACTAAGGCCCAGCGCGCCGCCCTGTTAGGCGCGACCAGCAGGCTCAAACGCATAGGGCCGCCCGTGGCGGCCCTTGAATGTCGTCTCACCAGAAAATCAGGCCGCGTGCGAGGCCTGGGTGTCCGATAAAAGCGCGTGGATAGCCGCGGCGTCACGCGTACCCCTGATCTTGGCCACCGTGTCGGCGTCACGCAGCACTCGCGCGATGCGCGACAGTGCCTTGAGGTGATCGGCGCCCGCCCCTTCCGGCGCCAGCAGCAGAAACACCAGATCGACGGGCTGATCGTCCAGCGATTCGAAATCGACAGGCGTCTCCAGCCGGGCGAAAACACCTGCGATGCGCTTCACGCCGGCCAGCTTGCCGTGCGGGATGGCGATGCCGTTGCCGACGCCGGTCGAACCCAGCCGCTCACGCTGCAGGATGGTGTCGAACACCTCCCGCTCCGGAATGCCGGAAATCGCCGCCGCCCGTTCGGACAACAATTGCAGCAGCTGCTTCTTGGAGTTCGCCTTCAACGCCGGCAATATCGCCGGAACGTTGATAAGATCGCTCAGATCCATGCTTGAAAATCCCTTGTTCGCCTGCCGTCACCAGTCCTCACCCCTCGTGCGGCCGGCTCTTATCCCAGTGCGACCTCGTCGTCACCGTGCGACCCTTGTCGTCACCGTGCGACCGTTGTCGTCACGCTTGTGCGACCTTGGTCGTCGACGGGTCGATCCAACCGATATTTCCATCGGGTCGGCGATAGACGATGTTGAGATGGTCGGTTCCCGCGTTGCGGAAGACGAAGACCGGGCTGTCCTTGGTGTCGAGCTCGATGACCGCCGACGCCACCGACATGGTCTTCAGCGTCATGGTTGATTCGGCGACGATGGCCGGCGCGAAATTCTCCGGAATGTCCTCGTCGTCATCGGCAAGCGGCGCCATCACCGTGTAGGCTATGTCGGTCGGTTGGCCGTTGGCGGCGCCCGAATTGTGCGATTTCAGCCGGCGCTTGTAGCGCCTCAGGCGGGTTTCCAGACGGTCCGCCGCCGCCTCGAAGGCAAGCGTCGGATCCTGGGCATCGCCGGTGGCCTGCAGCGAAGCGCCGGAATCCAGCCGGATCATGCAATCCGCCGAATAGCGCGAACCCGATTTGATGACCGTGACATGTCCGGCAAAGCCGCGATCGAAATATTTGCCGATCGCTTCGCCGACACGATCGTTGATGCGTGTCCGAAACGCATCGCCGATGTCCATGTGTTTTCCCGATATGCGCAGATTCATCTGAAAACTGACCTTCCTTGCTCAGGCTTCAAACTGGCCCGAGTTTATACTCGTGATCCGTGCGCACAAGCTTTGCGGCGTCACTTGCGCCGATTTTAAATCCAGACTTTCCGGTTGATCACAAGCCGCCCTTTGACCGTCCCGAGGCCAACGTCGTGACGGACCATCCGCATGCGGGCATCTAGCCCGTCTCATGCGGGCGGGCTTCTAGCCAGTTCACCGCGGCTTGTCAATGAAGTGCTGGCTTGTGGAAAATCGACCCGCCTCAGCGCCCGGCGCTGGCCATCGCACGTTTCTCGCGCCGGCGCTGCACCGAGGAGGGGATATTCATGCCTTCCCGGTACTTGGCGACCGTACGCCTTGCAATGTCGACGCCACTTTCGCGCAACATGTCGACGATTGCATCGTCGGAAAGCACGTCGACGGGCTTCTCCTCGTCGATCAACTGCTTGATGCGGTCACGCACGGCTTCCGAGGAGTGCGCATCGCCGCCGCCCGATGCGGCGATCGAGGCGGTGAAGAAGTAGCGAAGCTCGAACACGCCGCGCGGCGTCAGCATGTATTTATTGGCTGTGACCCGGCTGACGGTCGATTCGTGCATGCCGATGGCGTCGGCCACAGTGCGCAGATTGAGCGGCTTCAGCTGCCGCACGCCATGGACGAGGAAGGCGTCCTGCTGGCGAACGATTTCCGAGGCGACCTTGAGGATGGTCTTTGCCCGCTGGTCGAGGCTGCGCGTCAGCCAGTTGGCGTTCTGCAGGCATTCGGCCAGAAAATCCTTTTCCGCCTGGTTCTTGGCCTGCGGAGAGACCTGGGCGAAATAGATATGGTCGACCAACACCCGCGGCAGCGTTTCGGCATTGAGTTCGACCGTCCAGCTGCCGTCATTGGCCGCGCGTACCTCCACATCGGCGACGATCGCGTCGCTGGCGCCGCCCGAAAACGCCATGCCCGGCCGGGGATCGAGCGCCCGGATTTCGGCCAGCATGTCGAGCAGATCCTCCTCGTCGACACCGCAGATCCGTTTCAATGCGTGAAAGTCGCGCCGTGCCAGGAGTTCGAGATTGGCGACCAGCGCCTTCATCGCCGGATCGAGCCGGCTCCGCACGGCAAGCTGCAGCGACAGGCATTCGGCCAGGTCGCGGGCAAACAGGCCGGCCGGCTCGAAGGTCTGACACACCGCCAGCACCTTCGCCACGGCGGCGGCATCCGCACCGAGACGAGCGGCGATCTCTGCCAGATCGGCACGCAGATAGCCGGTCTCGTCAAGGCCGTCGGCGAGGTCGGCGGCGATCAGACGTGCAGCCGGATCGGCGAAGGCTAGCGCCACCTGTTCACCGACATGGTCGCGCAGCGTGATCGCAGCAGTCGCCATATCGCCGGCGTCAAACCACTCGGATGAGGAACCCGCGCCATTGCCGGAAGCCGATTTCCATTGCGCCGTCAGGTCGGGACCGAGCCGCTCGCTGGTGCCCGGGTCGTCGGGAAACAGGTTTTCCAGCGACGTGTCGAGCTTGTCCGAGATCGCCTCGGCGCTCCACTGCGTCTCGTTTTCGAACCAGTCGCCTTCGGTGGTGGCTTGCGGCTCCGCCTCGATCTTCTGCGCCTGGTCGCTGGCGGCATCGTCCTGCGGCTCGGCGCGCTCCAGCAGTGGATTGCGCTCGATTTCCTCGTCGATGAAATGCTCGAGCTCGACATGGGTGAACTGCAGCAGCCGAATCGACTGCATCAGTTGCGGCGTCATCACCAGCGACTGCGATTGTCGTAGCTGTAGTTTGGCCGCCAACGCCATGGTTCGGTTTCAAACGCCTCGTCTACGCATCCGGACTTCCGGAAAGGAATTTTGCAGCCGGCCATAAAAACTGGCCCGGCTTTTGCTTGT
The DNA here is from genome assembly GCF_037162595.1 of Mesorhizobium sp. ISC11. NCBI lineage: Bacteria > Pseudomonadati > Pseudomonadota > Alphaproteobacteria > Hyphomicrobiales > Phyllobacteriaceae > Mesorhizobium > Mesorhizobium sp. ISC11. The sequence continues at coordinate 5,984,494 of NZ_JAVSPW010000001.1, read as the reverse complement.
CAAGGCAATTGGTAGCAAAACTCGCTTACCGGAGCGTTATCTCGGAGCAAAATCGACGAAAAAGCGCCGCGCGAGCCGCAAAAATCGTGTCAGGAAACAAATTTCACGCTCAGAGGGTGAAACCCTCGCCGAGGTAAAGTCGCCGCACATCCGGGTTTGCCACCACTTCGTCGGCCCTTCCATGGGTCAGCACCTGGCCGGCATGGATGATGTAGGCGCGGTCGATGAGGCCGAGCGTTTCGCGCACATTGTGATCGGTGATGAGGACGCCGATGCCGCGCGCCGTCAGGTGGCGCACCAGTTGCTGGATATCCGCGACGGCGATCGGATCGATGCCGGCGAAAGGCTCGTCGAGCAGCATGTAGGCCGGACGCGTCGCCAGCGCTCGCGCGATTTCCAAGCGTCGCCGCTCGCCGCCCGAAAGCGACATGGATGGCGCCTTGCGCAGATGGCTGATGTGGAATTCCTCGAGCAGTTCGTCGAGATTGCGCTCGCGCACCTTGCGGTCCTTTTCGACCACTTCCAGCACGGCGCGGATATTCTGCTCGACATTGAGGCCGCGGAAGATCGATGCTTCCTGCGGCAGATAGCCGATGCCGAGGCGTGCGCGACGGTACATCGGCATCGACGTGACATCGAAGCCGTCGATCTCGATCGTGCCTTCATCCACCGGCACCAGGCCGGTAACCATATAGAAACAGGTCGTTTTGCCGGCGCCGTTGGGGCCGAGCAGTCCAACGGCCTCTCCGGCGCGCACGCCGATGGTGACGCCGCTGACGACCTTGCGGCCCTTGTAGCTCTTGGTCAGCCCCTTGGCGATCAGGGTTCCCTTGAACTTTCCCGCATCGACGGTCACCGTGGCCGGCGCCGAAAGCTTGCCGGCGGCCCGTCCCGGAAGACGCGCCGTCAGCGACGACAGGCTGGCCATCAGGGGTTCGTCGCTCCCGATTTCGGCGGCGGCGTGATCGACATCTGGACACGTTGCCCAGCGCATGGATCCACCTGAGCCAGCCCGCTTTTCATCTGCACGGTAAGCTTGCAGCCCACCAGAACGTTGTCGTTTTGCGACAGAACGACCTTTTTGCCCGAAAGCACCAGCACCTGGCTCTTCATATCGAAGCTGCCTTGATCGCCGGTCGCGATCTGCGCATCCGACTTGATATAGACCTTGTCGGAGATCTCCAGGTGGTCGATGTTGGCCGAGCCCGTCATCGCCGCACCCGCGGCCTCCGTGCCCTTGGCAGCGGCGTTGGGGTCCTTGACGTAGTAGACCGTCATCTTGCCGGCCTTCATCAATGTCGGCCCCTGGACGACGCTGACATTGCCCGTGAAGATGGCGACACTGTCGGCCTGGCGGACTTCCAGCTTGTCGCTCTCGATCTGGATCGGCTTGTCGCCGGACAGTTTGAGGCCTGATTGACTGGTCGTCTGCGCCCATGACGGCACGAGTCCGAGCAGCAGCAACGCTGAAGTTGCAGCCGCGAGCCGCGTCGAACTACTGAGCCGCATTGGTTTCTCCGCTGTTTCCCTGTGCCGCCTTCAGGGCGGCGGAATCGATGTTGACGCGCACTTTGTTCTCGAAAACCAGAATCTTGCCATTGTCCTGAACCGACATCGTATCCGCCGTGATCCGCGACCCGCCACGGCTGACATCGACGGGATCTCCTGTCTTCATAGTGCCTTTGCCCATGTCGAGGAAGACCGATTTGAACTTGGCCTGCATGCCGTCGGTCGTGGTGATCGTCACGTCGCTGGTCAGGTTCATCGTATTGCCGTCGCGATCGTAGGTGCCGTGCGAGGCCTTGACCGCCGCCACATTGTCGGACGCGATCGGCACCTTCGCGTCGATGCCTTCCAGCTCGATGATACCTTGCGTGCTGACATCCTGAATGGCACGCAGCGCCGTCATCGAATAAGGCTGCTTCTGCTTGGTGAAACCGTTGAGCTTGGGATTGGCCATCACCAGCTTGCCGTTGGAAAAGGCAGTGCCTTCCGCCTGAATCTTCACCGAGACGGGTGCGGCGAGATAGGAGTAGACCGGGAAAGCGACCGCTATCAGTGCTGCGGCCACCGGCACGGCAAATTTGAGAACGCGCACGCGGCGCGAATGACGCTGTGCACGGTCGAAAGCATCGCCGCGCGTCCGGCCGTCCGCCGGGGGAGCCAACACCGCCTCGGCGTCGGTCGGTTCAATCGGTCGCGCTAACATTCACTGCTTTCTTCTAACCCTGCCCGCCCTCGGGCACCGCCTATAGGTGGGACGCCGGCGCTTTCAAGCAAGCACAAGCCCACGAAAACTGCAAAAATGTGACAGCCGCCTTTGTACAGACGAAAACGAAGTCCGCACAACTGCGTGTTCTCCATAGCAGAAACAGACACGCGGCGTAAAATTTATCAGCCATCGGTCTCGTCGCCCGACCTGGTGGCGATTGCACGAATATGTGAGCAGACCGACGCCTGGAGAGGGCCCGACCCGGCCCCGTCGACTGCCGACGCGGATAGCCACCTCACGTCCAGGCGCCGACTTGTCTCGCCATGCGCAAAAGAGAACTGCTTCCAGATGGGAGGATCATGGTCTAAAAGCGTCTCCTCCCGCCGACTGAAAGGCTGACCATGGCACTGAGAGCCGACGACCTGATCGACCGCCGCCGTTTGCGGCGCAAGCTGACATTCTGGCGCGTCGTCGCCATAGGCATCATAGCCCTTGGGGTGATTGCGCTTTCAACCTGGTTCTATGGCGACGATTTCGGCGGCTCGACGGTCGACCATATTGCCAAGGTCAAGATCGAAGGCACGATCACCGAGGACGAGGAACTGATCAAGCGGCTGGAAACCATCCGTCTTTCATCGAAGGTGAAAGGCGTGATCCTGTCGATCGATTCGCCTGGCGGCACCACCGTTGGCGGTGAATCGATCTATGAAGAAGTGCGCAAGCTGGCCGCCGACAAGCCGGTGGTGGCGGAAGTCGGCACGCTCGCCGCATCGGCGGGCTATATGATCGCCAGTGCCGCAGATCACATCGTTGCCCGCAAGACCTCGATCGTCGGCTCGATCGGCGTGCTGATCCAGTATCCCGACGTCAGCGGCCTGATGGACAAACTCGGCGTCAAGCTGGAGGAGGTGAAATCCTCGCCGCTGAAAGCCGCGCCCTCTCCCTTCAAGCCGACCAATGACGACGAGCGCGCCATGGTTCGCAAGCTCATCCTCGACAGTTACAACTGGTTCGTCGACATCGTCGCCGAACGCCGCAAGATGAGCCGCGAACAAGCGCTGGTGCTTGCCGACGGCTCGATATTCACCGGTCGCCAGGGCGTTGCCAACGGGCTGATCGACGCCGTCGGCGGCGAGGCCGTGGCGGTCGACTGGCTGGCGACCAAGGGCGTCGATGCCAAGCTCAAGGTCGTCGAGTGGAAGGATACCGAACGACGCGGCGGCTTCCTGTTCTCGAAAGCGATGGCGCAAACGATCGGCAGTGCGCTCGGCCTGCCCGCCTACAGCAGCGACGTCATCCATGAACTCGGAGCCGACCGCTTGTTTCTTGACGGTCTCGTTTCCGTCTGGCACCCTTGAGAAGCCGTTTGGGGCAAGTGAAAAAAGCAAATAAAATCATCCTCATAATTTTGACCGCACTGCTTTCACGGGGACCCGTCTCATGATCAAGTCCGAACTTGTGCAGATTATTGCCACGCGCAATCCGCATCTTTTCCTGCGCGACGTCGAAAACATCGTCGGCGCGATCTTTGATGAAATCACCGACGCCCTTGCCGAAGGCAACCGGGTCGAGTTGCGTGGCTTCGGCGCTTTTTCGGTGAAAAATCGTCCCGCCCGCACCGGACGCAATCCGCGCACCGGCGAATCCGTCGAGGTCGAGGAGAAATGGGTGCCGTTCTTCAAGACCGGCAAGGAACTGCGTGAAAGGCTGAACGGCGGCAAGTAGGCGCGACGTCAGCGCCTGACGGCCTTTCGGACAGGCCAGCTTCCGACGGAAAACATCATGTTCAATCGCTTCATCCTTATCGCGATCTTCGTGCCCCTGGCGATCATCCTGATCGCACTCGCTGTCGCCAACCGCGAACTGGTCGCCTTCACGCTGGACCCGTTCAATCCCGGCAATCCGAAGCTGACCCTGACTTTGCCGCTGTTCATCTTCCTGTTCCTGGCGCTCGCCATCGGCATGATCGTCGGCAGTCTGGCTACGTGGGTCAAACAGGGTCGCTATCGCAAGCTGGCGCGCCAGCGCGGCGTCGAAGCCGAGAACCTGCGCCAGGCGGTCAGCCGTGCGCCGGCGGTATCACAAAGCCAGGCACCGGGGTCCGCCCAAGGGGCAGCATTGCCGAAGCCGACCGCTTGAGCCGCCAATCGGCGGTTTTGTCCTCACGGAGTTTTTCATGCTGACCATTTCGGCCGCAGAGGTCGACCATGCGCTGACCTTTCCCGGACTGGTCGAGACGCTGCGCATGGCGTTTCGCGACGGTGCGGTGCAGCCGGTCAGGCATCATCATACGATCGAGCGGCCCGATGGTGCCGCCTCCACACTGCTTTTGATGCCGGCCTGGACCGATCTCAACGCGGCCGGCACGTCGGCCGGCGGTCACGTCGGCGTCAAGATCGTCACCGTGTCGCCCGACAACAATGCCATCGGCAAGCCCGCGGTGATGGGGCTCTATCTTCTGCTCAACGGCGCCACCGGCGAACCCGAGGCCCTGATCGACGGCCAGCGGCTGACACAATGGCGCACCGCCTGTGCTTCGGCGCTCGCGGCCTCCTATCTCGCCCGCGACGATGCCTCGCGGCTGCTTGTGGTCGGCGCCGGCGCGCTGTCGCCCTTCCTCGCCAAGGCACACTCGGCCGTGCGGCCCATCAAGACCATCCGCATCTGGAACCGCACCCCGGCCAATGCCGAGAAAGTCGCGGCCGATCTGTGCGCCCAGGGCTTCGCGGCCAGCGCGGCAAGCGATCTCGATACGGAGCTTGGGCAGGCCGACATCGTCTCCTCGGCGACGATCACGACCACGCCGTTGATCAAGGGCGCATTGTTGCGGCCGGGAACCCATGTCGACCTGGTCGGCGGCTTTACGCCGACGATGCGCGAGAGCGATGACGATGCGATCAGGCTTGCCCGCGTCTATGTCGACACCCGCGCCGGCGCCACCAAGGAAGCCGGCGACATCGTCCAACCGCTGACCTCCGGCGTGCTGAAACCGGAAGCCATCGTCGCCGATCTGCACGAATTGGCGCGCGGCCGGAAGAAGGGCCGCGAGAGCGCCGGTGAGATCACGCTGTTCAAGTCGGTCGGAGCGGCGCTCGAGGATCTTGCCGCCGGCATTGCCGTCTACAAGGCGCTCACGGCCTAGTTTACCGTTGCACCCATTTCGGCGCCCATCGCCTCGGCGATCACACGAAAATCGTGATCCCCGATTTCAAAAAGGCCAAAGCGAAGCTGATAACCCCAGTTCGACTTGGCCGCGGTGAAATCCAGCCTGTCGAGCAGCGGCTTGATCGGCGCTTCCTCGGCCTTGGCCCATACCACATCGCGGCGGAACGGCGTGAATCCGGCGCCCATATCGCCCTGATAAGGCTCGCCTTCCCGCACGATGCCTATCGCCGTGAAAGCCTGCAGGCCGTCTTTCTCGCCCAAAACAGTGGTCGGCGAATAGTAGACGACGCCATCACCGGGCTTGACGCGACGCAGCGGTGCCGCCTTGCCGTGGTTGACCTGCATGAAGCCGGCTGTGCGACCACGCCGGACATGCTCGGCCGACGCCACCGCTATCCAATACGCGCTCATTTCTGTTCCCCATTGGCCTGTTCCCCGTCGGACAGCCAGTAGACGCGCAGGCGATGATTATCGGGATCGAGCGCGACAAAAGTACGGCCGAAATCCATGTCGGTCGGCGTCTGCAGGATCTTCAGCCCGCGCCCGGACCAGTCGGCATGGGCGGCATCGACCGCATCGGGCGTATCCAGCGCAAACACGATTTCGGCGCCACCGCCTGACGTGGCGGCTGCCGGCTCCACCGTGTGGCGCGACCACAGGCCGAGCTTGAAGCCGGCATCGAGCACGAACAGCACGAAGGTCGGCGAACTTTCGACCGGCTCACGACCGAGCAGCGCGCTGTAGAAGGCACCGCTCTGCTGCGGCTGGTCGACATAGAGGATGACGAAATTCGGGGTGGCCATATCTGCTCTCCAAGGTTCGGTGTTTCGACTTGGCGAACATAAGATAGGCTACTGTCAGAATATGGCAGCAGTCATCGCGAACCACGCGGCTTGTCGAGCGTCGTCCGCCATTCCTTGAGCAGCGCCTGGCGACGACGCGGATAGCGCGTGTCCATTGCTTGGAGTTCGGCGATGCGATCGGCGCGAAAATGCCGGAAATCCTGCCGCATCTCGCACCACGCCACCACCACCCGCACCTTGTCGAAGAAGCCCAGCGCAAATGGCCAGACGACGCGCTGGGACGCGGCCCCGCCGGCATCGCGGTAGAGAAAGCCGAGCTTGCGCTCGTTGCGGATGGCCTGCCGCACCAGACCAAGGTCGATGCCCTCGGTGGCCGCGGCAGGAGGCCCGACCAGCAGTGTGCTCGCGTCAAGATCCTCGCGCAGATCGTCGGGCAGCACGGCTGCGATCTTGGCCAACGCGTTGGCGGCGGCGGCCGAGAGACGCTGGTCCGGCTGCCTGGCGACCCAGCGCGAGCCGAGCACAATGGCTTCGATCTCCTCGTCGCTGAACATCAGCGGCGGCAGCATGAAGCCGGGCTTGAGCACATAACCCAACCCCGCCTCACCCTCGATCGGCGCGCCCTGGCCCTGCAGCGTGGCGATGTCGCGGTAGAGCGTGCGGATCGAAACGCCCGTCTCGTCGGCAAGCATGTGCCCGCTCACCGGCCGGCGATGCCGGCGCAGGCACTGTATGAGATCGAGTAGGCGTTCGGAGCGGGACATCGAGCAGATTTGCCTGTTTCTTTGACATTGGTCCATCGCCGGCAGACATAAACCGGAGAGGCCGACCTGTCGGACTTGGTTGCGAAGCCGGTTGCCCTATGTCAAAAGCGGCCACGCCGTTCGGAGTTGCCCCCGCTTGAAGTCTTTTCGCGACAAACGCCGCGACAACCGTCCACATCCATCCGCCAAGAGTGCGGCGGACGTGTCACGCCCGCGTCCCGGCCAGGCTCCTGCCAGACCGGAAGCGCCACCGCGCGAGCGCCATGAGGCGAAGACGGAAAATCGTTCCGAACCGAACTCGGCGCCGCGCATCCTGGCCCGCCGCGAAGGCGCTCTGCCCGCTGAACATCTTCCCGTGATCCTGGAAGTGGCGCCCAATGCCGATTATGCGCTGCTCGACAGCGGCACCGGCCAGAAGCTCGAACAATATGGCCCCTACCGGATCGTGCGGCCAGAGGGCCAGGCGATCTGGCAAAAGGCCTTGCCGGCAAAGGAATGGGAGCGCGCCGACGCCGTCTTCACCGGAGACACCGACGAGGAGGGGATCGGCCGCTGGCGTTTCCCGAAGCTGCCGCTCGGCGAGACCTGGCCGATGAAGCATGACGGCATCGACTATCTCGGCCGTTTCACCTCGTTTCGCCATGTCGGCGTGTTTCCCGAGCAGGCCTCCCATTGGGATCACATGGCCGGGCTGATCGCGGCGGCGAAGCGGCCGGTCAAGGTTCTGAACCTGTTCGGCTATACCGGTCTCGCTTCCTTGGTGGCGGCTCGCGCCGGTGCCGAGGTCACCCATGTCGATGCCTCGAAGAAGGCGATCGGCTGGGCCCGCGAAAACCAGGAGATGGCCGGCCTCGGCAGCAAGCCGATCCGCTGGATCGTCGACGACGCGGTCAAATTCGCCGAGCGCGAGGAGCGCCGCGGCAGCCGCTACGATATCATTCTGTTCGACCCGCCGGCCTATGGCCGTGGCCCCAAGGGCGAGGTCTGGCAATTGTTCGAGGACCTGCCCGATTTGACCGACCTCTGCCGGGCGATCCTGACGCCGAAGCCGCTCGCCGTGGTGCTGACCGCCTATTCGATCCGCGCCTCCTTCTTCGCCATCCACGCCCTGATGCGCGATACCTTTGCCGGTATGGGCGGCAAGGTTGAATCGGGTGAGCTGATCATCCGCGAAAAGTCCGCCGGCCGGGCGCTATCGACCTCATTGTTTTCGCGTTGGGTGGCTGAATGAACGAGCGGCATGCAGGCGCACCCGGCCAGGTGAAGGAGGTCACCAGCCTCGCCAATCCGCTGGTCAAGGACATCAAGGCGCTCGCTCAGAAGAAATTCCGCGACCAGCAGAACGCCTTCATGGCCGAGGGATTGAAGCTGGTCATCGATGCGCTCGATCTCGGCTGGCAGATCAGGACATTGGTTTTCGCCAAGGCCGGGCGCGGCAACGCTGCGGTGGAGAAGGTGGCCGCACGCACGGTTGCCGCAGGCGGCATGGTGCTCGAAGTGTCGGAGAAGGTGCTGGTCGCCATCACCCGTCGCGACAACCCGCAAATGGTGGTCGGCGTCTTTTCGCAAAAATTCCTCGCCTTGAAGGATGTCCGCGCTGACAATGGCGACGTCTGGGTGGCGCTCGACCGGGTGCGCGACCCCGGCAATCTCGGCACCGTCATCCGCACCGTCGATGCCGTCGGCGCCAAAGGCGTCATCCTGGTCGGCGATACCACTGATCCATTCTCCGTGGAGACGGTGCGTGCCACCATGGGTTCGATCTTTGCCGTGCCGGTGGCGAAGGCGACAACCGAGGCTTTCCTCGCCTGGCGAGGCGGGTTTTCAGGCCTCGTCGCCGGAACCCACCTGAAAGGCGCCGTCGACTACCGCTCGGTCGACTTTTCCCGCGGGCCCGTGCTGCTGATGATGGGCAACGAGCAGCAGGGACTGCCCGAAAGCCTGGCTGCGAGTTGCGACAGGCTGCTCAGGATTCCGCAAGCGGGCCGTGCCGATTCGCTCAATCTGGCCGTTGCCACCGGCATCATGCTGTTCGAGATCCGGCGCGGCGCGCTGAAGCTCGAGTCAATCCTGGACCAGCAATGAAGGTTGTCTGCCCGTGAGATCATGGTCTCCCTACGCACTGCTCGTCGTCGCGGCCATCGCGCTCGACCAGTGGATAAAATACCTGGTCGAGGCCGATCTGCCTTTTCAGGAGAAGGTTGATCTGCTGCCCTTCCTGGCGCTGTTTCGCACCTACAATACCGGCATCGCCTTCTCGATGTTCTCGTCCTTCGGCGACACCGGGCTGATCGTCATTTCGCTCGCCGTCGTTGCCTTCGTGCTGTTCCTGGCGACGCGGATCGCGCCGTCCCAGATCCTTGCCCGCACCGGCTTTGCGCTGATCGTCGGCGGCGCGCTCGGCAATCTGATCGACCGCGCCGTCTACGGCCACGTCATCGACTACATCCTGTTCCACACGCCGGTCTGGTCCTTCGCCGTCTTCAACCTTGCCGACGCCTTCATTTCGGTTGGCGCGGCGTTGGTCGTCTTCGACGAGCTGGTCGGCTGGCGGCGCGAACCCAAAGCCAGTCCTTCCAAGGATTGACCCCGTGCGGCCATCGCCGCACAGTTCATGTCGTCAAGATCGCGGAGAAAGACATGTCCGAAACCTTCAAAGCCATCCTCGTTTCGCGTGACGCCGAGAAAAAGCAGTCGGTCGCCGTGACCGATCTCACCGAGGCCGACCTGATGGAAGGCGATGTCACCGTCGCGGTCGAGGCAACGACGGTGAACTACAAGGATGGCTTGGCGATCACAGGCAAGGCGCCGGTGATCCGCCGCTGGCCGCTGGTGCCGGGCATCGATTTCGCCGGCACCGTCATTTCGTCCTCGCATCCCGACTGGCGCGCCGGAGACAAGGTCGTGCTGAATGGCTGGGGCGTCGGCGAAACCCATTTCGGTGCCTATGCAGGCCGTGCCCGCGTCAAGGGCGACTGGCTGGTGCCGCTGCCGCAAGGCATCAGCCCGCATGACGCGATGGCCGTCGGCACCGCAGGATATACCGCCATGCTCTGTGTCATCGCCCTGGAGCGGCACGGCATCCTGCCCGATCGCGGCCCGGTGGTGGTGACGGGGGCAGCCGGCGGCGTCGGCTCGGTCGCGGTCTCCATCCTGTCCAGCCTCGGCTACCATGTCATTGCTTCCACCGGCCGCAATGCCGAAAGCCCCTTTCTGATGGACCTTGGCGCCGCCGAGGTGATCTCGCGCGAGGAGCTTGCCCAGCCGGCCAAGCCGCTGGCCAAGGAGCGCTGGGCCGGCGGTATTGATGCTGTCGGCAGCCACACGCTGGCCAATGTGCTCTCGATGACCTCCTATGGCGGCGCGGTCGCCGCCTGCGGCCTGGCCGGCGGCATGGACCTGCCGGCCAGCGTCGCGCCCTTCATCCTGCGCGGTGTCTCATTGCTCGGCATCGATTCAGTGATGGCGCCGAAAGCAGTCCGCCTCGAGGCATGGCGCCGCATCGGCACCGACCTCGATCTGCAGAAGCTCGCCAGCCTGTCCAGCACCATCGGGTTCGACGGCATCGTCGATGCCGCGCGCGATATCGTCGAGGGCAAGATCCGCGGCCGCGTCGTCGTGGATATGTGACTCCGCCCAACTGCCGGAAGGGCGGATGCAATCGCCAGATCTGGTGGCAAACCCGCCGCGCCTCGGCAAAAAGCGCTCATCCGCTAAAATTGGAACGATCCGCCGCAATTTTCCATAAGCTCTGTCTGGCAAGAATTTCGCATGATCGCGCAATCCGGCAGCCAACAGGCGGACACTGGCGACGATGTCGATGCGGTGCTCCCGCCGGCGTCGACGCGGCGCTTCGTCGCCGCGCCGCCGCTGGTGCCCGAGCCGGAATTCTCCAGGCGCGAAGGCCTGTCCTTTCTGACATTCGTCGCCATCGTGGTGATGGCCGGGCTGGCGCACCTGACCGGGGCACCGATGTTCATCAGCGTTGCATTGCTCGCAACCGGCCTAGCCGGCCTTGCCATGCATCTGCGCGCCAGGCGCAGCGAACATCGCACCGCCGCCCTTCTTGACGAAACCACGGCCCGCAGCCGCGCCGAGATCGAGACGCTGGCCGACCGCATGTGGGAGATGCAGGAGAGCGATGAGCGCTTTCGCGGCCTGATCGACGCGCTTGGCGATCTTGTCATCCATCGCGACCGCGACGGCTACATCGTCTATGCCAACAAGGTCTTCGCCGATCTCGTCGAGATCGACCAGCGCGATCTTGCCGGCAAGACCCTGGCGGAACTGGGCATCGAGGTCGGCATGGTTCCCGATGCCGCCTTTTCCGACCATGAGTGCCTGAGTTCCACCGATGTCTCTATCAGCACGCCGAGCGGGCAGCGCTGGTTCTCCTGGATCGAACTGTCGGTGCGCGACAAGGACAGCGGCGCGGTTTCGCACCGCGCCATCGCTCGCGACATCACCGCCCGCAAACGCGCCGAATCCTCGCTGATCACCGCACGCGAACGGGCCGAATATGCCAGCCAGGCCAAATCGCGCTTCCTCGCCACCGTCAGCCATGAAATCCGCACCCCGATGAACGGCATCATGGGCATGGCCAGGTTGCTCGCCGACACCAGCCTGTCGCCGGAGCAGCAGACCTATGTCGGCGCCGTCTCGACCTCAGCCAGCGCATTGCTTGCCCTGATCGAGGATCTTCTCGACTATTCCAAGATCGAAGCCGGGCGTTTCGACCCGGAGCCGCAGCCGATGTCGGTGCGCGAGATCGCCGACAACATCATCGAATTGCTGGCGGCGCGCGCCTTCGCCAAGGATATCGGGCTGGGTTGTCATGTCGAACCCGACGTGCCGCAATTGATCACCGCCGATCCAGGCAAGGTCAGGCAGGTGCTTCTCAACCTCATCGGCAACGCCATCAAGTTCACCGACAGCGGCGGCGTGCTGGTGAGCATTGCACGCGCACGCACCGAAACCAGCGACCGCATATGCTTTACCATCGCCGATACCGGTCCGGGCCTGCATGATGCCGACCTGGAGCGCATTTTCGAGGAGTTCGAGCAGGCCGACGGCACGTCGACACGCACACATGGCGGGGCCGGCCTCGGCCTTGCCATCTCCAGGCGCCTGGTGGCCGCCATGGGTGGCACGATCTCGGTATCCAGCCGGCTCGGCCAGGGATCCGAGTTCGTCTTCGAAGTCCCTGCGACAGCGGCCACCGAAGCGCCGCAGGGCCGCCAGAATGCTCTCTCGGGCAGACGCGTGGTGATCCTGTCGAAGAACGCCGTCGAGGCCGACGCCATCGCCCGCACCATCCGCGCCAATGGCGGCGCGGTCGACATCGCCACCACCGCCGCACAGGCCGCGCCTTTCGCCGCCGGCTGCGACGCGATCCTGGTCGATGCAGCGATGGAGGAAGGCGACGGAAGGCTGCTCAAGCGCCTGCGCCAGAGCGGTTTCTCCGACTGTGAGGCGATCACGCTGATCGCGCCGACAGATCGCGGCATGCTTGGCGAGTTCCGCGCTAGTGGCTACGCAACCTTCCTGGCCAGGCCGGTGCGCGGCGGAACACTTTTGCGTGTACTGTTGAGCAGCCATGCTCCGAGCCTCGGCCTGCCGCAGCCGGAAAAGCGCGGCGCGCCGACACTGCGCGCCGTCGGCAACCGCCAGCGCGGCCTGTCGGTGCTGATCGCCGAGGACAATGACATCAATGCCATGCTGGCCCGCGCCACGCTGCTGAAGGCCGGGCATCGCGTCAGGGTGGTCGGCAACGGCAAGGCCGCCGTCGAGGCTGTCACCGGCGCCGCGCACAAGGACCGCTTCGACGTGGTCTTGATGGATCTGCACATGCCGGTCATGGACGGGCTGGACGCGATTGCCGCCATCCGCCGCCATGAGGAAGAAAGTGCCGTGCGGCCGGTGCCGATCATGGTGCTGTCGGCCGACAGCCAGGAAAAGACCCGCCATGCGGTGTTGGCCCATGGCGCCAGCGGCTTTGTCACCAAGCCGCTCGACCCCGAGGCGCTGGTCAATGCCGTCGAGGGCCAGGTCGTCGCGGCCTGAGCTTTCCACCGCCCATTCCGCACCGGGCGATCACTTAAACGTAGCCGGTTGATCGTATTCGCCAGCCGACGAAGTATTGCCCACGACGTCGTATCACGGTACTGTCACAATCCTGTTGCACCTACACCGTATCCCCGTGCCAAGAGGGATGGCTCGAAGGAGAATCACTCGTGCATACAGTTATGCCGGAATGTGACACTCGGCCGAACGCCAGCAGCGCCTTGCTTGCCGGACGTAACGTCGATTCCGTCATAAAGGGCGCGGCACTGGGCCGTATAGGCAATCTTGAAGTGCGGCTCGCTCGCAACGAGGCCGAGATCGCGGCCGCGCAGGAAGTGCGCTACCGGGTGTTCTACGACGAACTTGGCGCCAGGAAGGACCTGTTCCAGGCCCATGACCGCCGTGACGCCGACCGGTTCGATCCACTCTGCGACCATCTGCTGGTTTTGGACACCACGCTTTCCGGTCCCGAACATCGCCGTATCGTCGGCACATATCGGCTTCTGCGGCAAGAAATCGCGGCCACGGCCGGCGGTTTCTATTCCGAAGGTGAATTCGAGCTGACCAAGCTCATTGCCCGTCACCCCGGCCAGCGTTTCCTTGAACTCGGCCGCTCCTGCGTTTTGCCGGAATACCGCTCGAAGCGCACCATCGAAGCGTTGTGGCAAGGCATCTGGGCTTACATCAATCATTATGAAATCGGTGTGATGACCGGTTGCGCTTCTTTTCACGGCACCGTGCCGGCGGCGCATGCCGAGGCGCTCACCTACCTCGCCCACCACTGCCGCACCAATTCGGCCTGGGACGTGCGCGCGGTGTCCGGGCGCTACTGCTCGATGGACCTGATGCCGATCGAGGCGGTCAATGCCAAGGCGGCGATCGCCGCGATGCCGCCTCTGGTCAAGGGCTATCTGCGTGTCGGCGCCCGCATCGGCGATGGCTGCGTCATCGATCGCGAATTCTCGACGGTCGATGTGTTCGTCGTGATGCCGGTCAAGGAGATCGGCGCACGCTACGTCAACTATTATGGCGGGGAAGCCCAGCGCTTCGCTGCGTGAGGCTAGCGAATAGAAAGTAGCGGGAGCTATCTCGTTCAACCCCTATTCGCTATTCGCTTCCTTTTCACAAAATATCTTCCGGCCGCCTGCCGGGCCGGCTCTTGTAGGACGGAAACGACCAGCCGAATTTGAGCGCGCCGCCACGCACAAGGAACGCCGCCGCAAAACCGGCAAGGTCCGAGGCGAGCGGCGGCAGTCCGGCAAGATCGCCAAGCGTGTAAAGGCCGGCACCTGCAAGGGCCGCCGTGACATAGATTTCGGGCCTGAGCAGCACCGATGGCTCGCCGGCAAGGAGATCGCGCAGAATGCCGCCGAAAGTGGCGGTGAGCACGCCGGTGATGACGGAGACGACCGGCGAACCGGTGATCGCAAGCCCCTTGGCCGCGCCCATCACCGAAAAAGCGGCGAGCCCGATGGCGTCGAGCCAGAGCAGCCATTTCCAGCGCGATTCGACACGATGCGCGCTGAAGAAGACCAGCACCGCAACCGCGGCGCAGACCAGCACATAGCCGGAGTTGGCGACCCAGAAAACCGGCAGGTTGAGGATGACGTCGCGAAGCGTGCCGCCACCTATCCCGGTGACGCTGGCCAGGAACAGGAAGCCGATAATGTCGAGCTGCTTGCGCGAAGCCGCAAGCGCTCCGGTCGCCGCGAAGACGGCGACACCGGCATAGTCGAGAAGCGCGATGGGGTTCATTGCAGGCCAGGGGAGTAAGGGAATAGGGCAGTAGGGCAGTATGTTTAGCACGAAGCCGCACGGAAGGTGCGATTGCCCTTTTCCCTACTGCCCTACTGCCCTACTCCCTTAACTATGCATCTTTCTCAGCCTGCTCGTTCACCGGCCCCGGCTCGACCGGCGCTTCAGCGGCGGCAAGCTTCGGACCGCCTTTGGCGACGCCGACCATGGCCGGGCGCAGCACGCGGTCGCCGATCGAATAGCCCGGCTGCACGACCTGGACCACGGTGTTGGCCGGAACGTCCGGATTGGGCACTTCGAACATCGCCTGGTGGAAATTGGGATCGAACTTCTCGCCTTCCGGCGCGAGCTTCTTGACCCCATGCCGTTCCAGCGCCGACAGCATGGCGCGCTCGGTGAGGTCGACGCCTTCGATCAGCGCCTTGAAGCCGGCGTCACCCGATGCCTTGGCCTCGGCGGGAATCGCATCCAGCGCGCGGCGCAGATTGTCCGACACCGAAAGCATGTCGCGGGCGAAATTCGCGACCGCGTAGGTGCGCGCATCGTGCACATCGCGCGCCGTGCGGCGACGCAGGTTTTCCATCTCGGCCGCCACGCGCAGCGCGCGGTCCTTCAGCTCTTCATTTTCCTTCAGCAGCCGGACAAGGGCTTCATAGTCGCCGTCGGTGCTGCCTTCCGTGCGCTCGGCTGCGGGCTCGGTCGCCTCGACTTCATCGGGCGCGCGTTCGTCTTTTGCCTGGTCGCTCATCGCCGTTTCCCGTCAATCTCGAATGATGTGGATTTTGTGCCCGATATCGATGTTTGGCAGCCAAAAATCAAGGGGTAAGCGATTATGGAAGCCACCGGCCAAGGCCGGACAATGACGGGCAAGACATTTCGATTTTAATTCAAATTTTACCTTAACTGCCGGCTTTGCTTGCCCCACAGGCAGGATGGGGGAACCATTCCCTTGCTGGAGGAGTTTCGAAGCCGACACAGGATTTTAAGATGATGACCCGCAACACGGGCGAAAAGGCGGAAGGGCTGGCCATCGAGGTCAGGCGCCAGTTGGGTGCCGAGGCGGTGACCCGCTTTCTACGCACCTTGCCGGCCTTCCGCACCGAGGCCGACATTCCCGACCGGCTCCGAGAACTGCTCGACCGCCTCGATGGGGCGGAGCGCGGTGACATCGGCTGGCGCCGGCGTTAACGCAACAATCGATCTTGGCAGCAAACCTCCTATCGGCAATAGCCGGGGAGAGCCGAACCATCTAAGGATAGATGTGTTGTGGTTCAAAATGGAGGACGTAGTGCGCAAGGTTTCGATCACCTCATCGCTGATGGCGCTTGTCGGCCTCGGCGCCATCACCTTGGCGGCTTTTCCGGCACAAGCAGACAATCTGCAGCTGCAATTGGGCAAACATGGCCCGCGGCTGAAGCTCATGGAAGATTGCGACCCCGCCTATGACGATTGCGAAGGCCCCCGTCGCGACGACCGGCGTGACCGCCGTCAACGAGGCTGCACGGAGGACCGGGCCCTCGACAAGGCAGACCGAATGGGCATCCGCCGCGCAAGGATAGAGTCCGTCGGCCGCCGGGAGATCACAGTCCGCGGCAGACAGGGTGGCGACCGCGTGCGCGTGACTTTTGGCACCGAGCGCGGCTGTCCCATCCTCGATCGCGAATAGCGATCGACCCCAGCGGAAAACCGACGCTCAGAATCATCAGCAGGTCGAACCGGCGGTTGGCTGGCTCGACCGCCAGGCCACGCGACAATTACGCACAGTAATTTTGCGTGATGTCGCCTTGCGGCGGCGAGGCACCCCGCCTATGCTTCCTGATGAACATGATTTCCCCTGAGACGGTCGCCAACAGCAAGCGCGCCTGGCTGAAGATTCTCGCCCGCTACAAGAAGCCTGACAGGCGGCGCAGCACCGTCGAACTCGCCATCACTCTCATTCCATTCGCCATACTCTGGGGCCTGTCCTCGGCGGCCTATGCCTATGGCCATTGGTGGGGACTGATCCTCATCCTTCCCGCGGCCGGGTTTCTGGTGCGCATCTTCATGATCCAGCACGATTGCGGCCACGGCTCCTTCTTCGCCAATCGCTACGCGGACGACTGGATCGGCCGCGCGCTCGGCATCCTGACGCTGACACCCTACGATTGCTGGCGGCGCGCCCACGCGACCCACCACGCCAGCGCCGGCAATCTTGACGAACGCGGCATGGGCGACATCCGGACGCTGACCGTTGCAGAATACCGGCAGATGTCGTGGCGAGGCCGCCTTGCCTATCGTCTTTATCGCCACCCGCTGGTGATGTTCGGGCTCGGTCCGATCTGGCTGTTCATCTTCGAGCAAAGGCTGCCCGTCGGCATGATGCGCGGCGGCCTGACCCCTTGGGTGTCGTCGATGACCACCAATCTTGGCATCGCGGTCGCAGCAGCCATCCTCATTTGGTTCGTCGGTCCCGGCGCGTTCCTGGTGGTCCACCTGCCGATCGTCATCCTCGCCGGTTCGGCCGGCATCTGGCTGTTCTATGTCCAGCACCAGTTCGAGGAAACGGAATGGGCGAAGGATGTCGACTGGGAATTCCAGCACGCTGCCTTGCACGGATCGTCCTATTACGACCTCCCGCCGGTGCTGAACTGGTTCACCGGCAACATCGGTGTCCATCACGTCCATCACCTCTCCGCCAAGGTGCCGTGCTACCGGTTGCAGGAAGTGCTGCGGGATTATCCCGAGCTGCGCGACATCGGCCGTGTCACGCTGCTGGAAAGCCTGCGCTGCGTTAAACTGGCGTTGTGGGACGAGAACCGCCGCAAGCTGGTGTCGTTCCGCGAGGCACGAGCGGCGGCTTAAGCAATTCCAGCAGAGGTGTGAACGGTTTCCAGGGAAAGCACGTAACGTTTTCCCTGAGGCAATTGCATCAAACCAAGAAAAACAAAACGACCGCCAGTCTATAGGCACCGCGGCCTGGAGCTCCTATCAGGCAGCCCTGATCATGTCGGCGGCCTTTTCGGCGATTATGATGGTTGGCGCATTGGTGTTGCCACCAATCAGTGTCGGCATCACCGAGGCGTCCACGACACGCAAGGCTTCAAGCCCGCGCACCTTGAGTTGCGGATCGACCACCGCCATCTCGTCGACGCCCATCCGACAGGAGCCGACCGGGTGATAGACCGTGTCGGCGCGGGTACGGATATGGGTCATCAGATCGGCATCGCTCGGCTCGCCGGCGATGTGCATTTCCTTGTGCCGGTAGCGCGTCAGCGCCGGTGAAGCCAGCACCTGCCGGGTGATCCTCACGCCTTTCAACAGCAGCTCCGTATCGCGCTGGTCGCCGAGAAAGCGCGGATCGATGCGCGGCGCGGCAAGTGGATCGGCGCTGGCCAGCCCAACCTCGCCACGCGAGTGCGGCCGCAATATGCAGACATGACAGGAGAAGCCGAAGCCGTAGTGCAGCGTGCGCGCATGGTTTTCGACCAGCCCGATGACGAATTGCAGCTGCAGGTCAGGGCGCTCAAGCGCCGGGTCGGATTTGACGAAAGCGCCGCTCTCGGCCGCCGGCGAGGCGATCAGCCCGGTCCCATCCCGCCGCCACTGCGCGATATGCCGTAGGAAACCCAACGCGCCGCGCGGGCTCATGCCAAGCATATCGGTGTCCTTCGATCTCCAGCCGACGATGAAATCGAGGTGGTCCTGCAGGTTCTTGCCGACGCCCGGCAATTCGTGGACGACGGGAACGCCATGCACGGCAAGTTCGGCCGCCGGGCCGATACCCGACAGCAACAGAAGCTGCGGCGAACCGAAGGCACCGCCACACAGGATCACCTCGCACGACGCCTGCGCCACTGCCTCGCCTTTGCGTGTCCGGTAGCGGATACCGGTGGCCCGCTTGCCGTCAAGGACGATGCGTGTGGCGTGCGCCCGCGTGATCACGGTCAGATTGGTCCGCTGCATCACCGGATGGAGATAGGCGGCGGCAGTCGAACAGCGCTCGCCATTACGGGCGCCACCGGCAAATTGGGTCACCTGGAAATAGCCGGCGCCCTCTTGTTCCGGTCCGTTGAAATCGTCCGAGGCGCGAATCTGGTTTTCGGCACAAGCCTCTATGAAGGCCTTGGCGATTGGCCTCGGCGAGCGCTGGTTCGACACTTTCAGCGGGCCGTCCCCGCCATGCAGGGCATCAGTGCCGCGCTCATTGCCTTCGGCGCGCCGGAAATAGGGCAGCACCTCATCCCACGACCAGCCCTCACAGCCCAGATCGGCCCATTCGTCATAGTCGCTGCGATGGCCTCTGACATAGAGCATCGCATTGATGGCGCTGGAGCCGCCCAGCGCCTTGCCGCGCGGCTGGTAGCCGTTGCGGCCGCCAAGACCTTGCTGCGGCACGGTTTCGAAGGCCCAGTTGTTGATCCTGGGCCGGCCGGAAAGCATACCGATAATGCCAGCCGGAGCGCGGATCAGCATATCCCTGCCCTCGCCGCCAGCTTCGATCAGGCAGACCGTTTTCGAGGGATCTTCCGAAAGCCGTGCGGCAAGCGCACAGCCGGCGGACCCACCGCCGGCTATGACATAGTCGTAACGCATGAAGACCCCTCCCCGATCATTCCGGATTTTCCATCCGGAAGCTCAAGAGAAGGCTTGAACAGGGGGCGTTGTAAAGACGCGCGGAATTACCGCAACGTCAGCTGCTGCGAACGCGCCGCCAGGAGTATTTCGGGCCTTTTGGTTCCGGCACGGCGGCTGGCTGGTAGTAGAGCCCCAATCCGCCGGTGCGGCCCTCCTCCAGACGCTTCAACAGCACGGGGTTCGATATCTCGAACTCGTCGAAGCCCAGGCGCAGCATATGCGGCAGTTGGTCGACCAGTACCTGGCCCGTGGCGCGAACGGCACCTTCGAAATGGTAGCGGCCGCGCAGCAGTTCTCCCTTGGAGAAGGAGCGGCCGTCGCTGAAGGCCGGAAAGGCCAGCGCCACCAGCGACAGCTGGTCGAGCAGGTCGGCAATCTTCTCGAGTGGATCACCCGGCTGCAGCAGGACGCCGAGCCGTTCCTTGGCCGAGCGGCGCACCTCCGGATCGAGATCGAGGAAGATTTGCAACGGCAGGATGAAGCGGCCGTTGCCGGACAGCGCATCGGCGCTTTCGGCATGCGTCCACTCATCCTCCTGAAAACCCGCAGGGGTCCAGAGCCGGGTTTCCGGTGTCGTCGGTCCAGTCATCAAAAAGTTCCTAAACAGTCAAACGAACCAAGGATGTGTTGAGATTCAGGTCAGGCTGCGCCGAAAATGGCGGCTTCCGAGAACCGGAGCGGAGCGTACTTGAAGTACGTGAGCACCGGAAGCGCAGGAAGCCGCCGTTTGCAGGCCAGCCTTACCTGAATATCAGCATATCCTAAAGGGATGCGTCGGTCAGCGACTTCTCCAGCCCCGACAGGTGAATGCCGCACTCGGTCTTGGCATGACCGGCCCAGCGGCCGCTGCGCGCGTCCTCGCCCGGCTGCACCGGCTGCGTGCACGGGAAGCAGCCGATCGACAGATAGCCATAAGCGACCAGCGGATTTTCGCGCAGCGCATGCGCGCGCATATAGTCGGCCTGGTCCGATGTCGTCCAATGCGCCAGCGGATTGATGCGGATGCGCGGCCCGACCGCCTCGAACACCGGCAGCGCTGCCCGCGTCTCGGCCTGAAAACGCTTGCGGCCAGTGAGCCAGGCACGAAATGGCGCGACACCGCGCGCCAGCGGCTCCACCTTGCGCACGTCGCAGCAGGCATCGGTATCGCTTTGGTGCAGATTGCCCGTCGGATCGATCCGTTCGAGTGCTGCTTCCTCGGGTTTGATCACCCTTATGTTGGTCAGCCCGAAATCGGCGGCAAGCGCATCGCGATAGCCGAGCGTCTCCTCGAAATGCTTGCCGGTGTCGAGGAAGATGACCGGCAGCGTCCGGTCGATCTTGGCGATCATGTGCAGCAGCACAGCCGAATCCGCGCCGAACGACGACACCGCCGCGATCTCGTCGAGGAACAGTTCGCGGGCCGAGCGTTCGATGATCTCGAGCGGTTTCAGATGACCATAGAGCGCATCGAGCCCTGCCGCTTTGGCGGCGATGCCGTCATCGACGTCTCCAATACGGTCAAGCGGCCTTGGCTTCGCCAGCATAGAGCGCCTCCTTGAACGGCGCGGGACCGACTCGGCGGTAGGCGTCGATGAATTTCTCTTGTGGGTCGAGCCGAAGGCCGAGATAGGTCTCGACGATCTGTTCGATGGCGTCGGTGATCTCTTCCGAAGAGAAGCCGCGGCCGATGATCTCGCCGACCGAGGTGTTCTCGTCGGCCGAGCCGCCCAGCGTCACCTGATAGAGTTCGGAGCCCTTCTTCTCGACGCCGAGGATGCCGATGTGGCCGACATGGTGATGACCGCAGGCGTTGATGCAGCCGGAGATCTTCAGCTTCAGTTCGCCGATCTCGCGCTGCCGCTCAAGCGAGGCGAAGCGGCGCGAGATTTCCTGCGCGATTGGGATCGAGCGCGCCGTGGCCAGCGCGCAGTAGTCGAGGCCCGGGCAAGCGATGATGTCCGATATCAGGTTGGAATTGGCCGTGGCCAGGCCGATGCCGACCAGCGCATCATAGACCGCCTTGAGGTCGGCGCGGGCCACATGCGGCAGGATCAGGTTCTGCTCATGGCTGACACGCAGCTCGTCAAAGCCATATGTCTCGGCGATGTCGGCAATTGCGTCCATCTGGCTGTCTGAGGCGTCGCCGGGCACCTCGCCGATGCCCTTCAGCGAGATCGTCACCGCCGCATAATCGGGATGGCGGTGCGTCACGACATTCTGGTCGAGCCACTCCGAGAACCCCTTGGAATCGAGCCGCGCCAGCTTGACCGCCTGGTCGCCTTCCAGCCGCTCAGCGAGTGCCGGTGGCGCGAAATAGGCCTCGATGGCGCGGATATCGGCTTCCGGCAGCTTCAGCTGGGCGTCTTTCAACTCTTGCCACTCGGCCTCGATTTGGCGGGTGATCTCCTCGACGCCGGTCTCATGGACGAGGATCTTGATGCGCGCCTTGTACTTGTTGTCGCGGCGGCCATAGAGGTTGTAAACGCGCAGGATCGCCGTGCAGTAGGACAAAAGGTCGGCTTCCGGCAGGAAGTCGCGAATCTTGCGGGCAACCATTGGCGTGCGGCCCTGGCCGCCGCCGATATAGACGGCGAAACCGAGTTCGCCGGCGGCGTTCTTCCTCAGGTGCAGGCCGATGTCGTGGGTCTGGATGGCGGCGCGGTCGCGCTCGGCCCCCGTCACCGCGATCTTGAACTTGCGCGGCAGGAACGAGAATTCCGGATGCACCGACGACCACTGGCGCAGGATTTCCGCGTAGGGACGCGGATCGGCGACCTCGTCGGCGGCAGCGCCGGCGAAGTGGTCGGCGGTGACGTTGCGAATGCAATTGCCGCTGGTCTGGATGGCGTGCATCTCGACGCTTGCGAGATCGGCCAGGATCGCCGGAATGTCCGACAGCGCCGGCCAGTTGAACTGGATGTTCTGGCGCGTGGTGAAATGGCCGTAGCCCTTGTCGTATTTGCGGGCGATGTGGCCGAGCATGCGCAGCTGCTTGCCGTTCAGCGTGCCATAGGGCACCGCGATGCGCAGCATGTAGGCATGCAGCTGCAGATAGACGCCGTTCATCAGCCTCAATGGCCGGAACTGGTCCTCGGTGATCTCGCCGGCAAGACGGCGCTGCACCTGGTCGCTGAACTCGGCGACGCGGGCCTGGACAAAATCGTGGTCGAACTCATCGTAACGGTACATGCTTGGTCTTTCAGGGCGCGTCCGCCCATGCCTGGTGTCTTGGTTATGCTGCCCGCGCAGCCTGCTTGCCGAGATCGTTGCGGATGGTCGGGCCGGCGGCGCGGATCTTCTCGCGCAGCCGCACCGGTTGGACGACGCCGTTGACGACTTCAGCGTCGATCAAATTGACGTCGACCACTTCGTTGGCGGCATAGGCCTTGGCGCCGATCGCCTCGAGCCTGTCATCGGCTGCCTTGTCATGGGCGAGGTCGGCATGATCCACCGTCTCGGCCCAGCCGCCATCGGCGTACCAGACGGCGATGCCGTCGGTGAGGCGGTTGGCGGTCAGTATCTTCATTGCTGAACTCCTTCGGCGACCGAACTGGACGCGCCTTCATGCCTGTGTGCCGCCAGCGGCTCGGACCGTTCAAAGTTGGCGCCGGCGACCGCATCGCCGATGATGGTCATGACCGGGCCGGAAAGATCGGCGCGCGCTTCCAGCGACGGCAGGTCGGCAAGCGTGCCGTGGAAGCGCCGCCGGTTGGCGAGGCTGGCATTCTCGACCACGGCCACCGCAGTGTCCGGCGACAGGCCGGCCTCGATCAGCCGCCCGGCAACCTCGGCCGCCACCGAGCGGCCCATATAGACGGCGACGGTAGCGCCGGAAATCGCGAGCTTGGCCCAGTCGGGCAGCGAATTGCCCTTGAGGTCGTGGCCGGTGGTGAACACCATCGACGAGGAGACACCGCGCAAGGTCAGCGGCAGTTCGAAATCGGCGGCGGCGGCAAAGGCCGCGGTGACGCCCGGGACCACCTCATAGGCGATGCCGGCGTCGCGAAGTGCCGCCATCTCTTCGCCGGCCCGGCCGAACACCAGCGGATCGCCCGACTTCAGCCGCACGACACGCTTGCCTTCACGGCCAAGCTCGACCAGCAGCGCATTGATCTCAGCCTGGCTCTTGGTGTGGCAGCCCTTGCGCTTTCCGACCGGCAGGCGCTCGGCATCGCGGCGACCCATGGCAACGACCGCCTCGGGCACAAGGGCGTCATGGACGATGACATCGGCTTCCATCAGCAGACGATGGGCTCGCAAGGTCAATAGATCCTCGGCGCCCGGACCGGCGCCAACCAGCGCGATGTGACCGCAAGCGGGCGTGTTCGACAGCAGAAGATCGACGGCGGCGTCATGCGCCTGCGAAAGCTGGCCGGCTTCAGCCGCGCGCGCAGGAGCGCCAGCGAAGAAATCATTCCAGAAGCGGCGGCGGGCATTGCCTCTCGGCAGCAGCTTCTCGGCAGCCCCGCGAAACGAAGCCGCAAGAATTGCCAGCGGCCCGAGCGACGGCGACAGCATGCGGTCGATGCGGCCGCGCAACATCTGGGCAAGCACCGGGCCTGCACCCTCGGTGCCGATGGCGATGGCCACCGGCGCGCGGTTGACCAGCGCCGGGGTGAAGAAATCGCAAAGCTCAGGCCGATCGACGGCATTGACCGGAATGCCTAGGCGGCGCGCATCCGCGGCCACCCGGCGGTCGAGTTCCTCGTCGCCGCTGGCGGCAAACACCATGACCGCGCCTTCGAGCTGCGACGCCTCGTAAGCCGCGGCAAAATGAGTCGCGCCGGCCTGGGCGACGAAGGCGAGCAGGTCGGGCTCGGCGTGTTCCGCGACGATCCGCAGGAGCGCGCTCGACTGTCCGATCAGCCGCGCCTTGGCCAGCGCCTCTTCGCCGCCCCCGACGATGGCCACAGCTTCGCCCTCAACCCGCATGAACACGGGGAAGGCGTTGAGCTTGGGAGCAGTGTGCGACATGGACGCGAGCGGAATCCTCAATGAGCTTGCAGTTCTACGCGCGAGCGCGAGAAACCAGAAGGAACGCACTCGCGCATCCCTTGTGGGGATGCAATTGCTTTTCTGAAAGCATCCCGGCCAAGAGAAAAATATTTCTCATTTACAGATAGAGCGGATTCAAGCTGCTGTCGCAGGCCTTGATTTGTGGCTCTTTTAGCGCCCGGCGAGAAAAGCCGCAAAACTGTTTTTTCCAAATTCTACCAAGTTAGTAGATTAAAGTCGCGACCTCGGGATAGCCAGAATGTCCAACGCCGACTTGGCTGCCGACTGGAACATTACCGGCTCGAGGTGCGTTCTCAAAAGGCCCGTCATGTCGGATCGAAATCCGGCTGCGGAATGCCAACTAAAGGTCGCCACGCGGCTAAAAAGGAGCCCTGTCATCATGAACACAATCATACTCAAGCACGGTATCTGGGTGATCGTGGCCGATGGCGAGAAGGCGCTTTTCCTCAGGAACGCCGGTGACAACAAATATCCGAATCTCGAGGTGGTGCAGGAAATGCAGCAGGACAACCCGCCCACCCGCGAGCAAGGCAGTGACAGCCCCGGCCGATACAGTGATGGTCCCTCCGTACACCGCAGCGCAGTCGAGGATACGGACTGGCACCGCATCGGCAAGGAGCGTTTTGCCGATGAAATCGCCGCCCGGCTCTACAAGCTCGCGCATGACGGCGAGTTCAGCGAGATCGTGCTCGTCGCGCCGCCGGTGGTGCTTGGGACAATGCGCAAAAAGCTGCACAAGGAGGTCGGGGACAAGGTGACCGCCGAAATTCCCAAGACATTGACCAACCATGCCATACCGGAAATCGAGGCCTTGCTGCGGGCAGCCTGATCATCGATCGGCCCTGACGAATCGAGACGAATAGCTCCGCACAAATTCCGATCCGGCCGGCAGCTTTCTCAGCTGCCGGTCAAATTTTCGCGGCAGCGCCGTCGATTTCACGGCTTTGCGGGTTGCATCGCCGACATACCATCCACCATATTGCAAACAGGCGGCGGCCTTGGGCGGCGCTCATCCAACATCGCTGACTTGAAAGGCGCTCCATAGACAATGCCGCATGACACGCCCCTTATCGCCACCATCGTCGCCGGTCTGGGGCTGGCTTTCGTCTTCGGGGCTCTCGCCAACCGCTTCCGCATTCCGCCCCTGGTCGGTTATCTCATAGCCGGCGTGCTGGTCGGGCCGAACACGCCCGGCTTCGTCGCCGATGCCGGGCTTGCCAACGAACTGGCCGAAATCGGCGTCATCTTGCTGATGTTCGGCGTCGGGCTGCACTTCTCGCTCAAGGATCTGCTGTCGGTGCGTGCCATCGCCGTGCCGGGCGCCATCGTCCAGATCGGCTTTGCCACCGCGCTTGGCGCTGGTCTTGCCTGGATGCTCGGCTGGTCGATGGGCGCGGGGCTGGTGTTCGGCCTGGCGTTGTCGGTCGCCTCGACCGTGGTGCTGCTGCGTGCCCTGCAGGAACGGCGGATGATCGAGACCGAGCGCGGCCGCATCGCCGTCGGCTGGCTGATCGTCGAGGATCTGGCCATGGTGCTGGCGCTGGTGCTGCTGCCGGCGCTCGCTGGCGTGCTCGGCGGCCAGGAGCAGGCCGACGCCCATGCCAGCGGCCTGCTGTCGCTGCCGGCCAGCTACGGCATCTGGGGCGTCGTCGGCATCACACTGGCCAAGGTCGCCGCTTTCGTCATCGTCATGCTGGTGGTCGGCCGCCGGGTCATTCCCTGGATCCTGCACTATGTCGCCCATACCGGCTCGCGCGAACTGTTCCGGCTGGCGGTTCTGGCCATCGCGCTCGGCGTCGCCTTCGGTGCGGCCAAACTGTTCGGTGTCTCGCTGGCGCTGGGCGCCTTCTTCGCCGGCATGATCATGAGCGAATCCGAACTCAGCCACCGCGCGGCGGAAGAATCGCTGCCGCTGCGCGATGCCTTCTCCGTGCTGTTCTTCGTCTCGGTCGGCATGCTGTTCGACCCGTTCAGCCTGATCAGCAATGGTTGGCCGATCCTGGCGACGCTCGCCATCATCGTCATCGGCAAATCACTGGCCGCGTTCGCCATCGTTGTTGCCTTCGGCTATCCCATCGCCACGGCGCTGATAATCTCGGCAAGCCTCGCCCAGATCGGCGAGTTCTCCTTCATCCTGGCTGAACTCGGCGTCGGGCTGAAGCTGCTGCCGGAACAGGGCCGCGACCTCATTCTGGCCGGTGCGATCCTGTCGATCGTCCTCAACCCGCTGATGTTCGTGGCCATCGACTGGATGAAGCCATGGCTGGAACGGCGCGCCGCCAGGACGGCACCACCGGTCGAGGCAAAACCGGTTGGTCCGGCGACGGAGCCGGGCCAGGTGGCCTCTGTCGCGGCAGCGGCGAAAAAGGAGGACGGGCCGCCGCCAAAGACGGCACTCACCGGCCATGCCATCCTGATCGGCTACGGCCGTGTCGGTGGCCTGGTCGGCTCGGCGCTGAAAGGCGCGGCAATGCCCTTCCTGGTCATCGAGGACGCCGACAAGACGCTGGCGAAGCTGAAAGCGGACAGCGTCGAGACCGTCGCCGGCAATGCGGCCAATGCCGAAGTGTTCGCCGCCGCCAATCCCGAGGGCGCCAGCCGGCTGATCCTTGCGATCCCCAATGCCTTCGAAGCCGGCCAGATCGTGCTCCGCGCGCGCGCCGCCAATCCCGCTATCAACGTCATCGCCCGTGCCCATTCCGATGCCGAGGTCGAACATCTCAAGGGTTTGGGCGCCGATACGGTGATCATGGGCGAGCGCGAGATTGCGCGCGGGATTGTGGAAGAAGTTCTCGGTTCCAAACCGGAGTTGAGGCGCGAAACCGCCGAGCCGTCGGTGGCCTGAGTCCCAAAGCCCAAGCTGCACTCTCGCACGCTGGCAACGTGATCGGCTCGACCACCCTTTCAAGCGAGCATCACGCCACGAATGCAGAGCCGCCATTTTGCGCGATACCGCTGAGGTATTTGGCCGGCGGCTTCCCAAGCGCCTTCTTGAACATGGTGATGAAGGCCGTAACGGAACCATAGCCGAGATCGCCCGAGACCTGCTGGACACTCTTGCCGGAAGCCAGTTCCCGAATTGCAACGATCAAGTGCAATTGCTGGCGCCAGCGCCCGAAACTCAGCCCCGTCTCCTTTGCCACAAGGCGGGCGAGGCTGCTCTCGCTGAGCGCGATGCGGTTGGCCCATTCCGCCAGTGTGCTGCGGTCGGCAGGGTCTTGCGCCAACGCTTCGGCGATCCTGTTCAAGCGTGGCTCGGACGAGATCGGCAGGTGCAATTGCTGGACAGGCATGCGTGGCAATTCGGTGAGCAGCATCTTGGTCAAGAGTTCGCCCCTCGCCCCGTCACCCTCCACCCGATCGGAAAGCTCGATGATCAATTCGCGCAGCAGGGGCGAGATTGAAAACGTGCAGCACCGCTCCGGCAGATCGGCGGCTCCCGGCTCTATGTAGACGAAAAAAATCCGGGCGTTGGCGGTTGCGACATTGCTGTGCTCCATGCCGCCGGGGATCCACACCCCGCAATGCGGCGGCACCATCCATAGACCGCTTGGAACGCGGCATGTGACGCCACCGCCGAGTGCGAAGACGAGTTGGCCTTTGCGGTGCCGATGGGCGGGGACTTCCGCTCTGGTCTCGGGGATGTCGACGCGCACGACAATCGCCGGCGCGGCAGGGTCATCCACATCGAGATCGAGCCAGGGGTAGCTGAGGGGTTGTCTCATGGTTGACTGTTATTAGCGATTAAACGCCACGATAGCTAAATTCTTTAACAGCGAAAGTCGATAAGCTCCGGCTCGTACTCAGCTTGCCGTGCTTTCCACAGCAAGCTGGCACCGACAAGCCAGCACAAGGTACGCCATGCTCGCCCTGGTCATCTCTCCCGAAAGCGCGACCGGGTTGAGGCTCGCCGACATCGCCGAGCCTCAACCGGCTTCGAACGAAGCGCTTGTCTCTGTCCACGCAACTTCGTTGAACCGGGGCGAACTGCGCCTGCTTGCCATACGCCCCGAGGGCTGGATACCCGGCCAGGACATCGCGGGGATTGTCGAACGAAGAGCAGCCGATGGTTCCGGGCCAGCCGTCGGCGCCCGGGTTGTTGCTTTGGTCGACGAGGCCGGTTGGGCCGAACGCATCGCAGTCCCAATCGACCGTCTCGCCGTCCTGCCGGATGACGTCAGTTTCGTTTCCGCAGCCACGCTTCCTGTCGCCGGTACGACGGCACTAAGGACTCTACGCCATGGCGGCGACCTCGCCGGCCAGCAGGTCTTGATCACCGGTGCAAGCGGAGCGGTCGGCCGTTTTCAGATCCAGATCGCCCGCGAGCAAGGCGCCTCGGTGACGGCAATCGCCGCGGCCCGGCACGCCGACGATCTCCGCGGTCTGGGAGCCGAGCAGGTTGTCGAAGCGATCGATCTGGCCGAGGGGCCGTTCTCGCTGGTCACCGAGTCGGTCGGCGGCCAAAGCCTCGCACGCGCGATCGAACGTATCGCACCTGGCGGGACCATCGTCATGTTCGGTTCGAGCAGCGGCGAGCTGACGCCCGTCGGATTCCGCCAGTTCGTTCCGGATCATGAAGGGGCAAGGCTTCAGACTTTTGCGTACTACACGTCTGGTCCAGGCATCGGCGAGGACATCGCCTCACTGCTCGCTCTGGTCGCAGCCGGCCGGCTCGAAACGCGCGTGGCCTTGACGGCGCCGTGGACAGACGTCGCTCAAGCGCTGGACGCACTGCGACAGCGCAGCTTCAGCGGCAAGGCTGTTCTCACCATAACAGGATGAGCATCCTGTTTTGTCACACGTGCTGGCCGCCATTGATGTGGATTTCCGAGCCAGTCACATACGACGCCTGCTGCGAGCATAGGAAAAAGATGATGTCGGCGACTTCGGCCGTGGTGCCAAGGCGCCTGAGAGGAATGGTCTCGACGATCTTGTCCGTGCCCGGCGACAGGATCGCGGTATCGATTTCGCCCGGCGCAATCGCGTTGACGCGGATGCCGTGCGGACCGAAATCATGCGCCATCTCGCGCGTCAGCGAGCCGAGTGCCGCCTTCGATGTCGCGTAGGCCGTGCCGGCGAAAGGATGCACGCGGGTTCCGGCGATCGAGGTTACGTTGACGATCGAGCCCTTGGCCGCCGCCAGTTCCTTGAACAGCCCGCGCGCCAGCATGATCGGCGCGAAGAAATTGACCTGGAACACGTCGCGCCAGACATGCATCGGCGTGTCGATCGAATTCATGCGGCTGTTGCCGTCCTTGAGCTTCGGCGAAATGCCGGCATTGTTGACCAGCGCATGCAACTGGCCGCCATGCGCTTCCAGCCGGTGGCGAATTTCGGAGACGGCGATGCCGACATCCTCCTGATCGGCGAGATCGACCTTGATGTGGTCTTCCGGCCCGGCCGGCCACGGGCAGTCCTCGGCGAAAGCCTGCCTGGAGCAGGTGATGACGCGCCAGCCCTCGCGCGAAAAACGCTTGACGGTGGCGTGGCCGATGCCGCGGCTGGCGCCGGTCAGCACGATGGTCTTTCGGGTGTCGAGCTCAGTCATTTCAGGTCTCCAGCCGGCAGATGTAGCCGAACGCCGCCGAGGTGGCGAGAGGCCGAAATGTCACCATTCACCTCAAAGGAGGAACCGGGAAGCCGGCTCGCCGTTGGTCCTTGAATGCGGAAAGGGTGCGGGGTTCTGAATCAATCTATCAGGACAAAGTCATGACACAGACAGCACCCCTCGACATCGCCACCGCCTTCACCAGGGCGTGGACAGGACACGACCTCGAAAAGGCAGCATCCTATGTCGCCGACGACGTCGTTTTTGATGGGCCGATGCAACAGTCGACTGGCAAGGCCCCCTACCTCGAGGGCCTGACCAAACTTTCACAGGATGTGACCGGTGTGCGCATGATCGCGGCCTTCGGAGACGATCACCAGGCGCTGCTTATGTATGACTTGATGACAAAGTCGTCCGGCGCGCTTTCCTGCGCCAAGCACCTCACCATCAGCGACGGCAAGATTCACAGCGACAAACTGACCTTTGACAGCAAGAAGCTGGGCAGCGCCAAACCAAAGGCGAATTAGCGGGTCTACTCAGCCGCCAAGGAGGTCGAGGATCGAGGTCTGCCGCTTCTTGCGCGGGCCGCCGACGTCGCCTGGCGGCACCGGGTGCTTGATCGACGCGGTGGCGCCGTCATCCCCCGGCATGGAAAGGCCATCGGCATCGACGGTTTGGGCGGGACGAGCCGCGCGGACCGGCGCTGGCGCTTGGGCAACCGGCGCTGTTGGCCGCGCCGGTGCCTGCTGACCGACCGACGTGGACGGAACCGGCGCCGTGTTGTTCGCCGAGGGTATCTCGTCGGGGACGATTGTGTCGGCCGGCGTCGATTTCCAGGTGCCGGGCAGCGGCCGCACCGGCACACCCTCGTGGGCCGCAACCATGAACTCGTGCCAGGCCTGCGCCGGCAGTGCACCGCCGGTGACCTTCTTCATCGGGCTGCCATCATCATTGCCGAACCACACACCGGTGGTGAGGTTGGCGGTGTAGCCGACGAACCAGGCGTCGCGCGAATTCTGACTGGTGCCGGTCTTGCCGGCCGATGGCCAGGCGAAAGCCGCTTTCCGGGCAGTGCCGATCTCAACCGTGCCCGTCATCATCGAGTTCATCATGCCGACGATCTCAGGCTTGACGACGCGCGGCGCGCTGCCGCCGCCGCTGTCGTAAAGCACTTTGCCCTCGGTGGTCGTCACGCGCCGGATGAAATGGATGTCGGGCTTGTAGCCGCCATTGGCAAAGGGGACATAGGCCGATGTCAACTCCAGCGGCGTCACTTCCGAAGTGCCGAGCGCGATCGAGGTGTTGGCTGTCAGGTCGGACTGGATGCCCATGCGATGCGCCGCCTCGACAACCGCGTTCGGCCCGACCTCCATGGTCAGCTGCGCTGCCACCGAATTCAAAGACTTGGCCAGCGCGGTGGCCAGCGTCACCTTGCCGAAATACTTGCCGCCGTAATTGTCGGGCGTCCAGTTGCCGATCTTGATCGGCGCATCGTTGCGGATGCTGTCGGGCGTGCGGCCGGCTTCAAGAGCGGCCATATAGACGAACGGCTTGAATGCCGAGCCCGGCTGGCGACGTGCCTCCGAAGCACGGTCGAACTGGCTGGTCGAATAGTCGTAGCCGCCGACCATGGCGCGCACCGCACCGGAATCGTCGATCGACACCAGGGCGCCCTGGCTGACGTTGAGTTTCTTGCCGCTGTCGTCGATCAGCCTGCGGATCGATTGCTCGGCGAGCTTCTGCAGGTTCAGGTCGACGGTGCTGTCGATGACGATATCGCCGCGTACGTCGCCGATTAGGTCGGGCAGTTCCTCCATGATGGTATCGGCGACGTAATTCTCCGAGCCGGTCCAATAGGAAGGCGCACGCGTTGCCGGCGCGCTCATCGCCGAGGTCAGTTCCTTGGCGCTGATCTTGCCCTCGTCGCGCATGGCGGCAAGCACCAGCTGCGAGCGTTCCTCGGCGGCCTTCGGATCGCGTGCCGGGGACAGCCGCGACGGCGCCTTCAGCAGGCCGGCAAGCAATGCGGCTTCCGACAGGGTGACGTCGCGCGCGCTCTTGCCGAAATAGCGGCGCGAGGCGGCTTCGACGCCATAGGCGCCAGAGCCGAAATAGACCCGGTTCAGGTACATTTCGAGGATCTGGTCCTTGGTGTGCTTGTGCTCCAGCCATAGCGCCAGCAGCACTTCCTGCACCTTGCGCTCCAGCGTGCGGTCGGGTGTCAGGAACAGGTTCTTGGCCAATTGCTGGGTCAACGTCGAGCCACCCTGCGAGAAATGCCCGCCAAGCACATTGGTGACCATCGCGCGGGAAAGCCCGATCGGGTCGATGCCGAAATGCGAGTAGAAGCGCCGATCTTCGATGGCGATGACGGCTTCCGGGATATAGGGCGACATTTCGTGCAGGCCGACCGCCTCGCCGCCGCTCATGCCGCGATTGGCGAGCAATTGGCCATCTGCCGAGACGATCTTGATGTTGGGGGCGCGGTCGGGAATCGACCAGGTCGTCGCCGCCGGCATCTTGGCACCGTAGTAGATGACGATGCCGGCCACGGCGATGCCGCCCCAGATGGCGAGCACGAAGCACCAGTAGAACAGCCGGCCGAGCACGCCGAACAGGCCGCGCCGGCTTCTGCCGCGCTTGACCCGCGACGATTTCCCTTTGGCCGGCTTGCGTTTTGCGGAGGCTTTGCGATTGCTCGGCACGACGCGATCCTCCTCGTTCACCGAAAGACCCGCCGAGGACCGCGCCTGCGGCGGCCCCTCGAAACTGGGTTCGATGCGACTGTCTCTGCGGTTCGCCATGCGCTGTGCTTGATGTCCCCGATGCCTATGGCGTTCGGGTTGAAGAGTAGATGCGGCGATTTAAGGGCGGGTTAAGTCGTGTTCGAATGCCGGCCTTGGGGTTGGGCAGCCAAAAAGGCCAGCGTCTGCTCTTTGCAGGTTACTGACGCCACGCTGTTCGCTGTCTCGTTCAGATGGGCTCGAACTTCACATCCGGCTGGTCGGGACCGCCGGCTTGCCGCAACAGCGCGACAATGTGTTCGCCCCTGTCAACCGGCTGTCGCCTCCAGTTCGAGGCGTTCGTGACGTGCAGCCAGCCATCGACCATCATGAAAAAATCCTCGGATTGATCATGTCCGGCGCCGAAGCGAAGCGATTTGTTTTCAGCGAATCGAACCAGCGCCGGATCGATCGACCTGTAGAGCACAGGCCAGTTGCCGCCGCCGGAATCCATATGAAACTTGTAGCTCGGGGCGAAATCCAGCCGTCGCCGCAACAGGCTTCCGTCGAAAAAACAGAAGCCGGGCCACAGGAACCAGCCGCCTGGCGTCGGCGTATCGCGCCGCACGCTGCCGTAGAGGCTTTTGCCCTCCATCCGGGCGCGGATAGAAAACGGTTCAGTCGGAAAGATGTCATGATCGATGAAGCCGAACAGCTTCGGCCCGAACCTGGGCAAGAAATTCCGCACGATCCAGTTGAGCGCTTGACCGTGCGATCTGCTGACGACCAGCCTGTTCATCGGCAATGCGACATAGGGGACATGCTGGAGACGGCAGAGATCGCGGATTGCTTCCCTTGCCTCGCCCTTGTTGCTGTTGTCGAAAACGATGTAGCTTTCGTGCTCGGCCAGGTATCGGCGTACCAGGTGGATCTGCCATTCGATCATTTCGGGCCGGTTGAAGGCCACGGTGGCGACGACCGCATCGCGGAATACCTGCTCTTGCCCCTGCAATTCGCTGACCGGCGCGGATGTCCTCAGAAAGCGAAACACCCGCCAACGATAGCGCAGCAGCGCCTCGCGCCTTGGCGGCCTGTTCAGCCTCTCCCATTCCGCCACGGTGATCGGGGGCTGATCGACGTCTTCCGGGGCGTCAGAAGCAACCATGTCGCGCCCCCGCATGGCTTAGTTCTGCTGGATCGAAATGCCCTTGTCGTCGATCTTGAGCTCGACGCCCTTGGGTTTGGTCTGCTCGCGATAGACATAGATACCGAGCGCGATGACCACGACGACGAGCGCGCCGATGACGAGATAGAGCGTATTCTGTTTCATGGCGCGCTCTTTGCGTTGTCGAGCCTCAGGCTCGTTTCAGAACCTTGACCAGCACCAGCAGGATGATGGCGCCGATCGTGGCATGGATGATCGCGGCGAGAGTGCCGCCGCCGATGGAAAAGCCGATCCGCGGAAACAGCCAGCCGGCGATGAACGCACCGACGATGCCCACGATGATGTTGCCGATCAGGCCGAAGCCGAAGCCGGAAACGATGAGACCGGCGAGCCAGCCGGCGATGGCACCGATGATGATGAAGACGAGCAGGCTTTCGACACCCATAGCGATTTCCTCCGAGCAAGAGGGCGACCGCGGACCGGAAAGCCCCGAATCGGCCTCAATATCAACGGCTTCAAGCTATTCAAAAGCAGCCGGCCTCACCAGCGGCGCGCTTATTGATCGTCGTCGTCGCTTGCGGCAGGGCGCCAGCTGGTCGGCTCGACCTTCTTTTGCGTATGACTGTCGATATAGACCCACCAGCCGTCGTCGCGATATTGCGCGATGGATTCGTTGATGACGCCGTCACTGTCCTTCCAGGTCACGGAGACCTTGGAGCCGTCTGTCGGCGCGGTCGCAATCGGCTTTCTGTCCGCCATGTCATTATCCCCAACTGCACCGACAAACTGAGCCGACAGAACGCGACGGCCTGTATCCGGTTCCAAACGGTCACCGGCTCGCGGAGCGCGCCAACGGCCCTCAGCTATGGGCGAAGATATCCTCTTCGTCCCAGCCCATCAGGTCAAGCTTGGCACGCGTCGGCAGGAAGCGGAAGCAGGCATCGGCCTCCTTGGTCCGCCCATCGCGCGCCAGCCGTCCGGCCAGTACATCGCGCAACCGGTGCAGATAGAGCACGTCGGAAGCCGCATATTCGAGCTGTTCGGGCGACAGCGTCTCGGCCGCCCAGTCCGACGATTGCTGCGCCTTGGACAGCCCGACGCCGAGAAGCTCGAAGCAGATGTCCTTGAGCCCGTGGCGGTCGGTGTAGGTGCGGGTGAGCCGCGAGGCGATCTTGGTGCAGAACACCGGCTCCGGCATGACGCCGAACGCATTGTAGAGAACGGCAAGATCGAAGCGGCCGTAGTGGAACAGCTTGGTTACGCCACGGTTCCTCAGCAGGCTGACGAGGTTCGGCGCCTTCTTCTGGCCGGGCGCGATCTGGATGACGTCGGCGCTGCCGTCGCCGGGCGAAATCTGCACCACGCACAGCCGGTCGCGATGCGGATTGAGCCCGAGCGTTTCGGTGTCGATGGCCACTGCCCCGACATTGTAGTGCGAGAGGTCGGGCAGGTCGTTTTTATGGAAACGGATATCGGCCATTGTCTTCTCCGGTCGAGCCCTACAGTGCCCCCTGACCCGCAGGGGATGCTGCAGCGCTTTATCTTGTGGCCCGTCCTCGCCGCGATCGGCTGAAAAATCAACAGGAAAACAGGGGTTCCGCTGCTCAGCGCGTCAAGGCATCGAGAATCCGCGCCCACGAGCGCTGGCCCTTGTGGAAGGAGCTGAGCTCGTATTTCTCGTTGGGCGAGTGGATGCGGTCGTCGTCGAGGCCGAACCCGACCAGCAGCGATTCCATGCCGAGATAGGTCTGGAAATCGCCGACAACCGGAATGGAGCCGCCGCTGCCCGTCGTAAC
Source organism: Mesorhizobium sp. ISC11 (assembly GCF_037162595.1). Classification (NCBI taxonomy): domain Bacteria; kingdom Pseudomonadati; phylum Pseudomonadota; class Alphaproteobacteria; order Hyphomicrobiales; family Phyllobacteriaceae; genus Mesorhizobium; species Mesorhizobium sp. ISC11. The sequence continues at coordinate 5,948,888 of NZ_JAVSPW010000001.1, read as the reverse complement.
CGCCGGCTTCGGCCATTCGTCGGACAGCGCATTCTTGGCCTTGGCCAGGAAGGGCGAGTCGTAGGAAAGCTGGATTGCCGGCGAGCCGCCATGCGGATGGAATTCGACGGAACAGTCGGCCGGAATGCGCTCCTTGACGAACTTCTGGAACGCGGCCCGGATTTTTTTCGGGTCCTGCTTGTGGACGAGGCGAAACGAGACCTTCGCCGAGGCTTCGGCCGCGATCACCGTCTTGAAGCCCTTACCGGTATAGCCGCCGATGATGCCGTTGAACTCGGCCGTCGGCCGCGCCCAGGTCAATTCCAGCACGGAGCGGCCCTTTTCGCCCGACGGGATCGACAGGCCGACCGGTCCCAGGAACGTCTCGGCAGTCTCGCCGAGCGTCTCCCATGATTTCAGGATCTGCGACGGCGTTTCCTCGACGCCATCATAGAAGCCGGGAATGGTGATGTGGCCGTCCTTGTCGTGGATATCGGCCAGCACCCTGGCCAGGATGCGGATCGGGTTGGCGGCGGCACCACCATAGAGGCCCGAATGCAGGTCGCGGTCGGCGGCCTTCACCGTGATCTCCTCACCCACCAGCCCGCGCAATCCGACGCAGATCGACGGCGTGTCGCGATCCCACATGCCGGTATCGCAGACCAGCGCGAAATCGGCCTTGAGTTCGTCGGCATTGGCCTCGAGGAACGGCTTCAGCGAAGGCGAACCGGATTCCTCCTCGCCCTCGAACAGGATGGTGATGCGGCAAGGTAGATTGCCATGCACCTGTTTCCAGGCGCGGCAAGCCTCGACGAAGGTCATCAACTGGCCCTTGTCGTCGGCCGACCCCCGACCGACGATCACCTTGTGGTCCGGCCCGACCTCCTTGACAGCAGGCGCGAACGGATCGCTTTCCCACAATTCGATCGGGTCGACCGGCTGAACGTCATAATGGCCGTAAAACAGCACATGCGGCGAACCGGCCGGGCCGTCATGGTGCGCAACCACCATCGGGTGGCCGGGCGTGTCGCGAACGCTGGCGTCGAAGCCGATCAGCTCGAGTTCGGCCACCAGCCATTCCGCCGCCTTGCGGCAGTCGGCGGCATAGGCTGGATCGGTGGAGATGGACTTGATCCTGAGCAAGCCGAACAGGCGCTCGAGGCTCTGGTAGAGATTCTTGTCGAGACGGTCGAGGACGGGGGAAACTGCGGACATATGTGAAGCCTTTCGATTCAGAACCGGAACCGTAAAGGCATGACGGGAAAACGAAAAGCCCGCGATCATTGGACCACGGGCTGCAAACGTCTCTGCGAGGCAAAAAAAGACCGCCGTGGTGGAGGGGGAACCACGGCGGCCTTCTACTCGAAACGATGCGGCAGCCCGGAGAGGGGGGATAGGCTGCCGCAGGTGTCCGGGATAGGCGGGGGACGGGCCTTGCTCCGGACTCGGCGAAAACTGCCGATGACGTGTAATTGGGTCTCTGAACGTGGCGATTCAAGGGCACGAAAATTACAGTTTCGTAACATGGCCGTGAGCAGGGTGACGGCGATCTGTCAGGGTGTTGCCGGAACCGATAGTCGAGGCTGCCTTTGGCATGGACCAAGCCGCCGCGCCGCGCTATCCCTGCCGGCATGAAAAAAGGCGATCATCTCTTCCTTGTCGACGGCTCCGGCTACATCTTCCGTGCCTATCACGCGCTGCCGCCGCTGACCCGCAAATCCGACGGCCTGCCGGTCGGCGCCGTTTCCGGCTTCTGCAACATGCTGTGGAAGCTGATGCTCGACGCCCGCAATACCGATGTAGGCATCGTGCCGACGCATTTCGCCGTCATTTTCGACTATTCGTCAAAAACCTTCCGCAACGACCTCTACCCCGAATACAAGGCCAACCGCTCGGCACCGCCGGAAGATTTGATCCCGCAATTCGGCCTGATCCGCCAGGCGACCAGGGCGTTCAACCTGCCCTGCGTCGAGATCGAAGGCTACGAGGCTGACGATCTGATCGCCACCTATGCGAGGCTCGCCTGCGAAGCCGGCGGCGATACCACCATCATCTCCTCCGATAAGGATTTGATGCAACTGGTTGGCGATACGGTCGCCATGTACGACCCGATGAAGGACCGCCAGATCGGCATTCCGGAGGTCATCGAGAAATGGGGCGTGCCGCCGGAGAAGATGGTCGACCTGCAGGCGCTGACCGGCGATTCGGTCGACAATGTGCCTGGTGTGCCCGGCATCGGGCCGAAGACGGCGGCGCAACTGCTCGAACAGTTCGGTGACCTAGACACGCTGCTGGCCCGGGCCGGCGAGATCAAACAGGACAAGCGCCGGGAATCGATCATCGCCAACGCCGACAAGGCGCGCATTTCTCGTCAGCTGGTGACGCTGATGAACGACGTACCGGTGACCGAGGGTCTGGAGGATTTCGTCCTGCACGCGCCCGACGGCCCGAAGCTGATCGGTTTCCTCAAGACCATGGAATTCACCTCGCTGACCCGCCGTGTCGCGGAAGCGACCAGCACCGAGGCCGGCGACGTCCAGGCCGTCGCGGTCACCGTCGAACGCGCCGATCATGCCCATGGCCCAGACGTTGGCGCCGGTTTGCCGCCGGTTGCCCGAAACGCGCCTGGCACTGAACCGGACGAAGCCGGCGGGACGGCGGAGACGTCAAAACAAGGCGATACCCCCTCCCTGCTCGCGGCACTAAGGCTGGAGCGCGCGGCCACCGGCAAGATCGACATTTCGGCCTATCACTGCATCCGCGATATCTCGACCCTGAAAGCCTGGGTCGCCGAGGCACGGGAGGCTGGCATCGCCGCCTTCGACGTCAGGGCGACATCCGCCGATCCGATGCAGGCCGAACTGATCGGCATGGCTATCGCCACGGCTCCCGGACGCGCCGCCTACATTCCCTTCGCCCACATGAGCGGCAATGGCGACCTGCTCGGTGGTGGCGCGCTCGAAAACCAGATTCCGCTGCGCGAGGCGCTGGCGGTGCTGAAACCGCTGCTCGAAGACAGATCGGTTCTCAAGATCGCGCAGAACCTGAAATACGATCTTGTCATCATGAGCCGCTACGGCATCAATGTCGCACCGTTCGACGACACCATGCTGATCTCCTACGTGCTCGATGCCGGTACGCCCCATGGTCACGGCATGGATGCGCTTGCCGAAAAGTGGCTCGGTCATACCCCTCTTCAGCTCAAGGACGTGACCGGCTCGGGCAAAAGCTCGGTCGGTTTCGATCAGGTCGACATCGACAAGGCGACGGCTCATGCCGCCGAAGACGCCGATGTGACGCTGCGGCTCTGGCTGGTGCTGAAACCGCGGCTTGCCGCCAAGGGCCTGGTGTCGGTCTATGAGCGGCTGGAGCGGCCGCTGGTGCCGGTGCTGGCACGCATGGAACAGCGCGGCATCTCGGTCGACAGGCAGATCCTGTCGCGGCTCTCCGGCGAACTGGCGCAGGGTGCCGCTCGCCTCGAAGAGGAAATCTACCAGCTCATCGGCGAACGCATCAACATCGGCTCGCCCAAGCAGCTCGGCGACATCCTGTTCGGGCGCATGGGCCTGCCCGGCGGTTCCAAGACCAAGACCGGCCAGTGGTCGACCTCGGCGCAGCTTCTCGAAGATCTCGCCGCCGAAGGTCACGAACTGCCGCGCAAGATCGTCGACTGGCGCCAGCTGACCAAGCTGAAATCGACCTACACCGATGCGCTGCCCGGCTTCATCCACCCCGACACCAAGCGCGTCCACACCTCCTACGCGTTGGCCGCGACGACGACGGGCCGGCTGTCATCCTCCGATCCGAACCTGCAGAACATCCCGGTGCGCACCGCCGAGGGCCGCAAGATCAGGACCGCCTTCATCACCGACAAGAGCCATCGGCTGGTCTCGGCCGACTACAGCCAGATCGAATTGCGGGTGCTCGCCCATGTCGCCGAAATCCCGCAACTGCGGCAGGCTTTCGCCGACGGCGCCGACATCCACGCCATCACCGCGTCGGAGATGTTCAACGTGCCGGTCGAAGGCATGCCGTCGGAGGTTCGCCGCCGCGCCAAGGCGATCAATTTCGGCATCATCTACGGCATTTCGGCCTTCGGTCTCGCCAACCAGCTGTCGATCCCGCGCGAGGAGGCCGGCAACTACATCAAGAAATATTTCGAGCGCTTCCCCGGCATCCGCGATTACATCGAGGAGACCAAGGCCTATGCCCGCGAGCACGGCTTTGTCGAAACGATCTTCGGCCGCCGCATCCATTACCCCGACATAAGATCGTCCAACCCCTCGCTCCGCGCCTTCAACGAACGCGCCTCGATCAATGCCCGCCTGCAAGGCACCGCCGCCGACATCATCCGCCGTGCCATGATCCGCATGGAGGAGGCGCTGGAAAAAGCAGGCCTTTCGGCACGCATGCTGCTGCAGGTGCATGACGAACTGATCTTCGAGACCGTCGAGGCGGAAGTCGAGGCGACGATCCCGGTCGTGCGTCATGTCATGGAAAACGCGGCGATGCCGGCGGTCTCGATGTCGGTGCCGCTGCATGTCGACGCGCGAGCCGCCAACAACTGGGACGAGGCGCATTAGCACCAACGCAAGGTGTGTTGAGATTCAGATCAGGCCGAGCCGAAAATGGTGGATTCCGAGAACCGGAGCGGAGCGTACTTTTCGTACGTGAGCACCGGAAGCGGCAGGAAGCCGCCATTTGCAGGCCGGCATCATCTGAATCTCAACTCACCTCAAGCCGCCTCAGCCAAACACTTGGCACATGTCCCGCGAAACTCGATCACCGCCTTCTTGGCGGCGAAGCCGGTGGAGCGCACCCATTCATCCAAGCTGTGGCCGACATCGTGGTCGGACATCTCGGTGACCTGCCCGCATGTGTCGCAAATGGCGAAGGCAGTCATCGAATGGCTGTGGTCATGCGGCTCGGCGCAGGCGACGAAGGAATTGATGCTTTCAAGCCGATGCACGAAACCTGACTTCACCAGCGTGTCGAGCGCGCGATAGACCTGAAGCGGTGCGCGAAAACCGCGCTCGCGCAATTGGTCGAGCAAGGTGTAGGCACTGAGCGGTCCGCTGGCGGTCTCGAGTTTCTCGAGCACGCACAGCTGGTTTTTCGTCAGCACATCCCTTGCCGCCATGATCCTGTTTCCAACTCGCCTTGCGTCGCTTGCGCCGCGCACAAACGATCCATGTCCCACCCAGATAGCGACGAACAGGCATTTTTGCTACTGTTTCCAGCATTCTGCCCGCAAGGCGGCCGAGAACATCGATCGGAGCGGGGCAACAGGCAGGTTGCCCGCCGTTTTTCGCTTTGCCGGCTTATCGAGCGGACCTATTTCCTCGGCGGGCCTTTGCGCTCGGCAGAAGCCGCCCACAGATTGATGTCGGATTCGCGCGCGTAGGTGTCGATCTCGGCGAGTTCGGCATCGCTGAAGTCGAGCGCCTTGAGCGCGCCGACGCAGTCCTCGACCTGCTCGGGCCGGCTGGCGCCGATCAGTGCCGAGGTCACCCTCCCCTTGCGCAGCACCCAGGCCAGCGCCATCTGCGCCAGCGTCTGTCCGCGCCTGCCGGCGATGGCGTCGAGCGCCTTGATGTTGGCGATGGTCTTGTCGTTGATGAAGGCTGTCTTCAGTGACTTGCCCTGCGACGCACGGCTGCCGTCCGGAATGCCGCCGAGATACTTGTCCGTCAGCATGCCTTGCGCCAGCGGCGAGAACACGATGGAGCCGACGCCGAGCCCTTCGAGCGTGTCGAGCAAGCCGTCTTCCTCCACCCAGCGGTTCAGCATCGAATAGCTCGGCTGGTGGATGACGCAAGGCGTGCCAAGCTGCTTCAAGATATCGGCCGCCTCGCGCGTGCGCTGCGAATTGTAGGACGAGATGCCGGCATAGAGCGCCTTGCCCGAGCGCACGGCATGGTCGAGCGCACCCATCGTTTCTTCCAGCGGCGTGTCGGGATCGAAACGGTGCGAATAGAAGATATCGACATAGTCGAGCCCCATCCGCTTGAGGCTCTGGTCGAGGCTGGCCAGAATGTATTTGCGCCCACCCCATTCGCCGTAGGGCCCGGCCCACATCTGGTAGCCGGCCTTGGTCGAGATGATCAGTTCGTCGCGGTAGGCAGCGAAGTCGGTGCGCAGGATCTCACCGAAGGCGGTTTCGGCAGAACCGGGCGGCGGACCGTAATTGTTGGCGAGGTCGAAATGCGTGATGCCGAGGTCGAAGGCCTTGCGCGCGATCGCCTGCTTGGTCTTGTGCGGCGTGTCGTTGCCGAAATTGTGCCACAGGCCCAGCGAGATCGCCGGCAGCTTCAGGCCGGAGCGGCCACAGCGGTTGTAGACCATTTTCTCGTAACGGTTTTCGGCGGGCGTGTAGGGCATCGGAAAATCCTCGAATGGAAACGAGCCGGTCGGCTGCATCGTCACAACGCGGCGAGTTGGCTCTGCCCCCACCCTTACCCTCTCTCCGTCGAAACGGGGAGGGTTGAGGTGTGCTGCCCTATTTCTTCTTCGCCAAAAGCTCCTTGGCTTCCTTGACGCCAAGTGCGGCCGGCCGTTCGCAGGTGGTCTGCATGGCGACGAACTTGCCGGTTTCGCCGGAACGCAGCAGGCCGGTCATCACGTCGACGGCGTGCAGCGCCAGCTCCATCGAACAGCGGTGCGGCCGACCTTCCGCGATCGCCACCGCCATATCGGCAAGGCCTGACGTGCGGTAGTTGGCCATCATGCCTTGCGAATGCATCTCGTTGGGCACGCCGAACGGATGCGGCCAGTTCGGCAGCTTCTTGACCGGTTTGGCCGCGACGGTGAAGCGAACGTCACCACCGAAGAAGTTCGGGTCCGGCACAAACACCGTACCCGCCTCGCCATAAAGCTCCATCGGCGCGTGGCCGTGGGCCCAGACGTCCCAGCTGGTGTTGAGCGTGATAACGGCGCCGTTCTCGAACTCCAGCAGCCCGTGGATGGTTGTCGGCGTGTTGACCGGTATCTTTTCACCCGCGCGCGGCTTTGAACTGATCGTGCGCTCCTTGGCCGGCGTCGTCGCGAAGGCCGCGACCTGCTTCACCGGCCCGATCAGCTGGATCAGATTGGTGATGTAATATGGTCCGATGTCGAGCACCGGCCCCGCGCCTGGCTGGAAGAAGAAATCCGGATTGGGGTGCCAGTGCTCCATGCCGTGGCCCATGACATGGCAGGTACCGCTCGTGACCTTGCCAAGCTTGCCGGTGTCGATCAGGTTGCGTATCAGCTGGTGCGCGCCGCCGAGGAAAGTGTCTGGCGCCGAGCCGATGCGCAGACCCTTTTTCTCCGCCCGCTTCTTAAGGTCGAGCCCTTCCTTGACCGACAGCACGAACGGCTTTTCCGAATAGACGTGCTTGCCGGCGTCGAGGATCTGCTTTGACACCTCATAGTGCACCGCCGGGATGGTCAGGTTGACGATGATGTCGATGTCGTCGGCCTTGAGCAGGTCTTCGACGGTTTCGGCGCGCAGCTTGAACTCCTTCGCCCGCGCCTTGGCCGCCTCCATGTTGATGTCGGCGCAGGCACGCATTTCAATGCCGCGAAACAGCGGCGCCAGCGAAAAATACGCCTTCGAGATGTTGCCGCAGCCGATCACGCCGATGCCAAGTTTCTTTGCCATGCTGATTGCTCCTAATAGGTTTTGGCGGCTGCGATGGAGCGGCGGGCGAAACGCTCGATGTCGTTGGGGTTGTCCTGTTCCATGACGTAGTATTGGGCAGCACTCCTGGCACGCAACACCTTGATCAGGCCGGCCCAGTCGATGGTGCCATGGCCGACATCCGACCAGCCATCCTCATCCAGCCCCTCGCCGGGCTTGGCCACGTCCTTGACGTGGACGGCGCTGATGCGCTTGCCGTGTTTCTCGATCCACGGCAGCGGATCATCGCCGCCGCGCACCACCCAGGCAACGTCCATCTCCCAGCTGACATCGGGCGCGGATGACAGGATGTGGTCCTGCGGCACCGATCCGTCGGCAAGTTTCTTGAACTCGAAATCATGGTTGTGCCAGGCAAAGCCGTAGCCGGCCTTTTTCGCGGCATCACCGACCTTGGCCAGGCGTTCGCCGAAACCACGCCAGCCGGCCACGTCGGATGGCCGCTGGTCGGGCATCAGGAAAGGGCAGATGAGCAGCGTGATACCGAGTGCGTCGGCGGTTCTGCGCACGCCGTCAAAATCGTTCTCGAGCGCATCGATCGAGAAATGTCCAGTCGGCATGGCAAGCCCGTTCCTGTCGAGCTCGGCGCGGAATGCCTTGGGATCATCATAGACGCCGCCGAAACCTTCGACCTGGGCGTAGCCGAGCTTGCCGAGCATGGCGAGCACACCGTCCCAAGGTTGGAAATTACGGGCGCTGTAAAGTTGGAATGACCAATTCATCGTCTCTGTCCGTTTTGCTTGGGGATCGTCGTTGGAAGGTTGGTTCTCGGAAGCTAGATGCGTGTGCCGGTTGCGGTGTCGAAAAGCGAGGCGCGCATCGGATCGAAGCCAAGCGTCACCGCCTCGTCGTTCTTGGGCGTGCGTTCCGAGGTCACTCGGACGCTGAAATTCTGCTGGGCAAGCTTCAGCCAGACCAGCGTGTCGGAGCCCATGGGTTCGACCACCTCGACATTGGCGGCTATCGAGAACGGCCAGCCGGTGCCGCTGTTCAGGCTGACATGCTCGGGCCTGATACCGAATGTGACGGGGCCGGGAGCCGGAGGCTTGGCAAAGTCGTAAGTGCCGAGCGGGATCTTGATATCCCCGGCCGCGAACCGCCAGCCGCCGTCGGCGTCTTCCAAGTGGCCATCGACGAAGTTCATTGCGGGCGAACCGAGAAAGCCGGCGACGAAGCGGTTGACCGGACGGTTGTAGATGGTCTGCGGCGCATCGAGCTGCTGGATGACGCCGCCCTTCATCACCGCGATGCGGTCGGCCAGCGTCATCGCCTCGATCTGGTCGTGGGTGACGTAGATCATGGTGTTCTGCAGCTTGCGATGCAGCAGCTTGATCTCGACGCGCAGTTCGGCGCGCAGCTTGGCATCGAGATTGGACAGCGGCTCGTCGAACAGGAACACGTCGACATCGCGCACCAGCGCCCGTCCGATGGCGACGCGCTGGCGCTGGCCGCCGGAAAGTGCGGCCGGCTTACGCTGCAGCAGCGGCTCGATCTGCAGGATTTCAGCCGCCCGCGCGATCCGCTTGGCGATCTCTTCTTTTGGCGTGCCGGCGACACGCAGCCCGAAGGACAGGTTCTTCTCCACCGTCATTTGCGGATAGAGCGCATAGGACTGGAACACCATGCCGATGCCGCGGTCCTTGGGCTCTTCCCAGGTGACGTTCTTGCCCTTGATGAAGATGCGGCCTTCGGAAACGTCGAGCAGGCCGGCAATGCAATTGAGCAAGGTCGACTTGCCGCAGCCGGACGGCCCGAGCAGCACGATGAACTCGCCATCGGCGACATCCAGATTGAGCGTCTCCAGGACGGTCACCGCGCCGAAATTCAGCGACAGGTCCTGGATCGAAACGCTGGTATCTTTGGCTGCCGTCATCGCCATCACCCCTTCACCGCGCCGGCGGCGATGCCGCGTACGAAAAGCTTGCCGGAGATGAAGTAGACGATGAGCGGCACAAGCCCGGTCAGGATGGTTGCGGCCATATTGACGTTGTACTCCTTCACGCCTTGCACCGAATTGACGATGTTGTTGAGCTGCACCGTCATCGGATAGGTGTCGGGGCGGGTGTAGACGACGCCGAACAGGAAGTCGTTCCAGATGCCGGTCACCTGCAGGATGATGGCGACGACGAAGATCGGCAGCGACATCGGCAGCATGATGCGCAGGAAGATGCCCCAGAAGCCGGCACCGTCGACACGTGCCGCCCGGAACAGCTCCTCCGGCATCGAGGAGAAATAATTGCGGAACAGCAGCGTCAGGATCGGCATGCCGAAAATGGAATGGACGATCACCAGCCCGCTGAGGCTGCCATAGAGGCCGATCTCGCGCAGGATGATGACGATCGGATAGATCATCACCTGGTAGGGAATGAAGGCGCCGACGATCAGGATGATGAAGAACGTATCGGCGCCCTTGAAGCGCCAATTGGCCAGTGCATAACCGTTCACCGAGGCGATGGCGATCGACAGCAGCACTGACGGCACGGTGATGCGCACCGAATTCCAGAAGCCGCGCGAGAGCCCGTCGCAGTTAAGGCCGGTGCAGGCAGTCGACCACGCCTTGACCCACGGTTCGAAAGTGATCTCGAGCGGCGGTGAGAAGATGTTGCCGAGCCGGATCTCCGGCATGCCCTTGAGCGAGGTGACGACCATGACATAGAGCGGCAAGAGGTAGTAGACCGCCATGACGAACAATGTGCCGTATAGGAAGACGTTGCGGCGCGAAATCACGCGGCGCGGCTTCGGGCCGTAGGGATCGGTGATGCCCTGGCGCGCGCCGGCGGCGGTGCTTGCTTGAGCGGTGATGTCTGCCATGCTCATTTGCGCCGCCCGAACTCGAGATAGGCCCAGGGCACGATGACGATCACCACCGAGAGCAGCATCATGGTCGAGGCAGCAAAGCCCTGGCCGAGGTTCTGGGCGAAGAACATATAGTCGTAGACGTATTTGGCCGGCACTTCCGAGGCGATGCCTGGGCCGCCGCTGGTCTGGGCCACGACGAGGTCATAGACCTTGACGATGCCGGCAGCGATGATGACGAGCGTGGTGATGAAGACCGGCCGCATCATCGGGATGACGATGAACAGATAGGTCTTCCACATCGGGATCCCATCCACCCGCGCCGCCTTCCAGATGTCCTCGTCAATGCCGCGCAGGCCAGCCAGCATCAGGCACATGATGAGCCCTGTGCCTTGCCACAGCGCCGCGATCGATATGCCGTAGATGACGATGCTGGAATTGTAGAGCGGGTCGAAGCTGAAGCTCGTCCAGCCTAAGTCGCGGACCACATGCTGGATGCCGAAATCCGGATTGAGCAGCCACTGCCAGACCAGGCCGGTGACGATGAAGGAGAGCGCGAAAGGATAGAGGAAGATGGTGCGCAACGTGTCCTCGAAGCGGATCTTCTGATCGAGCAGTGCTGCAAGCAGGAAGCCGATGACCAGCGAGAACACCAGCGAGATCGCGCCGTAGATCAGCAGGTTCTCGATCGAGATCAGCCAGCGCGGCGTCGCCCACAGCCGGTAGTATTGGTCGAGCCCGACGAAATTCAGCCGCGGCAAGAGCTTCGAATTGGTGAAGGAATAGAGCACCGTCCAAACGGTGCCGCCGACGAAAACCACCATAGCGGTGAGGATCATCGGGATCGAGGCGACCTTCGCATTGAGGTTGCGGAACAGAAGGTTGGGGCGTTCGCTCTTGCTCATCTCGTCAGCCGGCTGGGTAAGGGCGGTGCATTCCCGGCCCTGCATTCGCAAGGCCGGGAGCGAGGTGGGTTGCCGCCAGCGTCAGTCCGCCGAAGCGATGAGGTCGGCGAAGCGCTTCTGTGCGTCTTCGACGGTCAATTCCGGCTTGGCGAAGAATTCGGCGAAAAGGTCTTCCTTCTGCTTCTGGGTGTCCTGTGAAAGCAGTTGGTCCGTCCATGGAATGACGGCGCCCTTGGCGAGGATGGCGAGGCCTTTCTTCATGCAGTCGTTCGCCGCGTTGAGATCGACGTCGCCGCGCACCGGCAGGGAACCCTTCTTCAGATTGAAGGCAACCTGCGTCTTGGGATCGAGCAGCGTCTCGGCCAGCACCTCCTGCGCCTTGCTCTTGTCGGCATCCTTGAGCAGCGGGAAGTAGAAGGCGTCGCCGCCCGTGGCTATGACCTCGTTCAGCCCAAGGCCCGGCAGGCAGGTATAATCCTTGCCGGCGGTCTTGCCGGCAACCTGGAACTCGCCCTGTGCCCAGTCGCCCATGATCTGGCCACCCGCCTTGCCGGTGATGACCAGGTTGGTCGCCTGGTTCCAGTCCTGCACATTGGTGTTCTTCGCCATCTTGCGGGCATCGTCCGCGGCCTTGAAGACCTTGGCGACTTCGGGCCCGGCGGCGAACTTGGCATCCTTGTCCTTGTAGACCTTGAGGAACGTGTCCGTGCCGCCCACAGCCGCAAGCAGCACGTCGAAGGCACCGGAGGATTGCCAGGCTTGCCCGCCGACGGCGAGCGGGATGATGCCGGCCTTCTCCAGTGCCGGCGCTGCCGCCACGAATTCATTCCAGTCCTTCGGCAACGGCACGCCGGCCTTCGCGAAGGCTTCGTTGGACAGCCACAGCCACTGCCAGGAATGGATGTTGACGGGCACGCAATAGATCTTGCCGTCGATGGTGCAGCCGTCGAGCAGGCTCTTCGGCCGCACGACATCAGTCCACTTGCCCTTGGTGGCGACGTCGGTGAGGTCGCGCATCAGGCCGGCCTGCACCAGCTCTTCCGCCTGCCGGCCATGGTTGAACTGCGTGGCGCCCATCGGATCGCCACCGGTGATGCGGCTGATCATGATCGGCCGCGCCGTGCCGCCAGAACCGGCAATGGCGCCGTCCACCCAGTGGTTGCCGGTCGCATCGAATGCCTTGGCAAGTTCCGCAACCGCGGCGGCCTCGCCGCCTGAAGTCCACCAATGGGTGACTTCCAGGTCCGTCGCGGCCGCCTGACCGGCAAATTGCAGTGCAGCCGTCGCCGCCAGGGCAGCGGTCAAAAATCTGTATCGCATTTCGGCTCCTCCCAGAATCTGAAACGTTACAGATTTTCGATACGGCAATTGCGCGGGCTGTGCAACCCATCAACGAAGCGCCCTCGATATTTTTTCGGGCCGCGAACAAATTCGCCTGAATGATCGCGCTTCTCATGCACTGCAGCATGGTTTGCTGCGGCGCAAACACCGAGATGCCGCCTGATACGGGCAAAGGGCCGCGGCAGGGGCGGTTTCTCCTGGAATCCCAATGCGTTTCCCAAAAAGAACCATCCACCTCGTGACGAGCACATATATATCTCGATACTGGCAATCTGTAACGTTTCAGTATATTGACGCTTTGCCGGGGCTGGGACGCATATCGTGTCGCTATGGCGGCGATTGCCGACATGGCCCGCGGCTGCTATGCGCCTGACGGGCGGGACGAATGGACAGACAGCGTACGGACAAGAACGGGGAGAACTCGGCACAGGGACGGCCGACGTTGAAGACGCTTGCCTTCATGACCGGGCTCGGCGTCACCACCGTGTCACGCGCCTTGAAGGATGCCCCGGAAATCGGCGCCGAGACCAGGCGCCGCGTCCAACTCGTCGCCAAGCAGATCGGCTACCGGCCGAACCGCGCCGGCGTGCGTCTGCGCACCGGCAGGACCAATGTCATCAGCCTCGTGCTCAACACCGACCGCGAGATCATGAGCTTCGTCTCGGACATCATCTACGGCGTTTCGGAAGTGCTCGCCGAAACGCCCTATCACCTGATCGTCACGCCCTATTCCCGCTCGCAGGATCCGATGGAGCCGATCCGCTATCTCGTCGAGACCGGCTCGGCCGATGGCGTCATCATCTCGCGCACCCAACCGAACGATCCGCGCGCCCGCTACATGCTCGAGCACGGCATGCCCTTTGCCACGCATGGCCGCACCGATATGGGCCTCGTCCACCCCTACCATGACTTCGACAACCATGTATTCGCGATGGAAGCCGTGCGCCGCCTGGCGAGCATGGGCAGGCGCAAGCTGGCGCTTCTGTCGCCGCCACCCGGGCTGACCTATTATGGCCACACGCTGAACGGCTTTGCCGATGCGCTGAGCGAGGTCGGCGCCAGCGAAATTCCGTTCAACACCGTTTCCATCGATCACACGATCGAGCAGATCAGGACCAGGACCGCGCAGGTGATGCGCCGCGAAAACAGGCCGGACGGCTTCGTCAGCAGCGCCGCCGCCGCGACACTGGCTATCGTCGCCGGCATCGAAGATGCCGGCCTCAAGCTTGGCCGCGACGTCGATGTCGTGTCCAAGCAATCGTCGGACCTGTTGCACCTGTTCCGGCCGGAATTGCTCGTCGTCAACGAGAACTTCCGCCTGGCCGGCTCCGATCTCGCCCGCTCCGTGCTCGGCTGGATCGGCGGCGCCGCACCCGGCTCGCTGCAGCGCCTGGTCGCCACCAGCGAGGTTCAGGCGTTCAGACCGCCGGTTTCCGTTTAGGCTCTTGGGCCGGCTTGTCAGCCAGCCGCACCGCTTCCCCACGGCCCATGGAACGCGCCTTTGTCGTCGATACGCTCGAAGCCGTGCGCGCCGAAGAAGTCGCGTTGCGCCTGGATCAGGTTCGAGGTGCCGCGGCCTTGGCGATAGCTGTCGAAATAGGCAAGTGCGGAAGACAGCGCCGGAACCGGCGAGCCGGCCTCCGAAGCCCTCGCCACGATGCGGCGCAGCGACGGATGCGCTCCCTGCATCAGCGAGATGAAGGCCGGCGCCATCAGAAGGTTGGTCGAGGCGCCGCCCTTGCTGAAGGCTTCCGCCATGGTGTCGAGCATCTGCGAGCGGATGATGCAGCCGGCGCGCCAGATCCTGGCGATGGTCGGCATCGGCAGGTTCCAGTTGAATTCCTTCGTCGCGCCGCTCATCACCGCGAAACCTTGGGCGTAGGCGGCGATCTTGCCGGCGAACAGCGCCAGTTCCAGATCTTTCAGCAAGGCGCCCTTGTCACCGGAAATCTTCGTCACGCCGATGTTGCCATAGGCCTTTTCCGCCGCCAGCCGCTCGTCCTTGATCGACGACAGAACGCGCGCCGCCACCGCCGCCTCGATCGCGGTGGCCGGGATGCCGAGCTGCTGCGCCTCGATGACCGACCATTTGCCGGTGCCCTTCTGGCCGGCGCGGTCGAGGATGATGTCGACCACCGGTTTGCCGGTCTTCGGATCGTCAGCCGCCAGCACCTTGGCGGTGATCTCGATCAGGTAGGAGTTGAGCCGGCCCTTGTTCCAGTCGGCAAACACCGTGCCGATCTCTTTCGGACCCATGCCCAGGCCGTCGCGCAGGATGCCGTAGATCTCCGCGATCATCTGCATGTCGGCATATTCTATGCCGTTGTGGATGGTCTTGACGAAATGTCCGGCGCCGTCGGTGCCGAGCCATGCCGCGCAGGGTTCGTCCTTGAATTTGGCGGAGATCGCCGTCAGCACCTTCTCGACGCGCTTCCATGAGTCCTCCGTGCCGCCGACCATGATCGACGCCCGTGGCGTGCCCCCTCCTCGCCGCCGGACACGCCCATGCCGATGAAGGTGAGACCCGAACCGGAAAGCTCGGAGAAGCGCCGCATCGTGTCGCGGAAATTGGCGTTGCCGGCATCGATGACGATGTCGTTGGCCGACAGCACGCCACGCAGTGCCGCGATCTGTTCGTCGACCGGCTTGCCGGCCAGCACCATGATGATGATCGGGCGCGGCGGCCGGATCGCGGCGGCGAGCTCTTCAAGGCTGTAGCAGGGCACGACCATGTCCCTGAGCGCGCCGGCATTCTCGACAAAGGCATCGGTGCGCGCCCTGGTGCGGTTGAAGACAGCGATGCGGTGCCCGTGCTCGGCGATGTTGAGCGCCAGGTTGGAGCCCATCGTGCCAAGGCCGATCAGGCCGATTTCGGCTTTTTCCATCGTTTCTTCCCTGCTCTCGGATCGTTTGTTGAGACCGCGATTTTGCGGGCGATGATTGACGGGCCTTGACGCCTGCGTCAACCGCCTCGCCGAATTGTGTTGCCCGGATTGTCGGTCGTGCCCGTGTAGAGGTACCTGGCAGTCCCGCCTACGGCCTGATGTCGACGGGCGCCTCGATCTTCACCATCTGAAAATCCGAGACCAGTATGTCGATGCGCACCGTCCACCGGCCGGGCACCGGAATGACGAGGTTGTCGACGCGCCAGCTGCCGTCGCCGGGCTTGGTCGCCGCGCGCTTCAAGGGCTCGATGCCGGAATCGGGCTTTGACAGCACAAGCGTTACCTCCTTGGCGTCGAGCGGGCCGAAATCGCCGCTCATGATGACCATCGAGGCAACGACCGGGCCGGCATGGCCGGGAGTGATGTTGAGATCGGCCATCGCTTGCAGCGCGTGGATATGGACCGACACCGGTTGCGCTGCCGCGATCGCCAGGGCTCGTGGCGGCGGTGTGAAGCGCCAGCCCGCGGCAACGCCGAAAATCGCCAACACGATCAACATCTCGACGCCGATCGAGCGGACCAGCCTGCGTTGAACTTCCGTCGATCCCGCTTCGGCCGATGCCGTGAGTTTCCAGCGGTTGACGGCAGCGAGCGTGAACAGAAAGACCAGCAGCCCGAGCTTGATCAGCAGCAGCCTTCCATAGGCGGTGTCGACCAATGCCGCGGGCGTTTGCACCTGGATGACGGCAAGCACGGTGCCGGCAGCGGCAAGCACGGCCACCACGGGCAGGATCGCCCAAGAAAATCGCCGCAGGAATGGCGTGGCCTCCGCCGATTGCCCCTTGAGCGCCAGCCCGAGTGGGACCAATGCGCCGACCCACGACGCGATGCAGACGCCATGCAGGAACACCATCGGCCGCGTCAGCCATTGCGGTTCGGCGGCACTGGCATGGCCGCTGGCAGCAAGGGCAATCCCCACCCCGGCCAGGCCGGCCAGCGCCAATGGCTTGGCGGTGGCACGGGGACCGGCCAGCGACAGCAGGCCAAGCCCCAGCGCGATCAGCGCGACCAGCACCGTCCAGCCGAAGCTGGTGCCGAGCCCGGTCCGCCAGATGACCGATTGTGCCAGATGGGAGAGCGGCGCCCCGAGTGCATCAAGCCCCTGCAATCCGAGCGACAGGGACGACGCGACCAGCCCGCTCAGGATTGCAGCTGCAACGAAGCGCTGCCCGGCACGGGCACTTCCGGCCAACCAGGCAAGCGCGAAGGCGCCGCCAACGCCGAGGAAGAGGCCGACATAGAGAAAGATTTTGCTCGCCCAGATAGCCGACCGCAACGGCCAGTCGATGGCTTCCGATACGGCCGGCGGTTCGCTGGGCGCGCCGATGGAAAACAGCAGCGATCCGCCGACGGGATGACCGTCTGCGGAGATGACGCGCCAGCTCAAGACATGCGTGCCCGACTTGAGCGGCTGCGGATTGTCGATCTCGACGGTCTGGTCGCTGAGACGAAAGACAGTCATTGGAACCGGCTTGCCGTCGGGCTTCACCAGCGTCAGCACCAGAGGCGAGACCGGCTCGCTGAAGGTCAGCGAGAACTGCGCCGGTCCCTGTGCCAGCACCGCGCCGTCGGCCGGGTCGGTCTTGATCAGCGCGGCATGGGCAAAGGCCTGATCTGACACGGCAAGGCTGGCAAGAAACACGATCACAGCCAACAGGCCGACGGCAAGCCGGCCGGTGCGTTTGCCGGTCATGCAAGCCGTTTGCAGGAGGGAGGTCGTGCTCATGTCACCGCCACGAAAAAGAGCGGCGCACTCGAAAGAGCGCGCCGCCTGGGAGATCATTTCTTCGGCAGCAGCTTGATGCCGGGTGCCGGGCTTTCCAGTGCGTCTTCATCCTGCCCTGCCGCTGGAATCTCGATCCAGCGATCGGCTGCACCGTCGCATTCCTGCACGACCGGGAAATAGAGTTTTTGGCCGACGGGGAGGTCCGCCGTCAGCGTCGCGCGGAAAACGAACTCGTCATAGAATTCATCGGGCAGGTTGCCGCCGCTCCAGTCGACCTCCTTGACCCCATCGGTCACCGCCTGACCGTAGAGCTGGTAGGATTTCTCGTACTTGCCCTTCTTGGTTTGCAGCGTCCAGCCGGGCTTCGGCATCGGCTTGATCGCGATCACCCCTTCCGGAATCTGCACGCGCACGGCGGTCGTCGCCTTGCCGTCGCAGCCATGCGGCACGCGCAAAACGGCCTTGTAGGTCGAGCCGACCGCCGCCTCCTGGGTTTCGAACGTGATATGCGCGAAGGCGGCGCTGGTTCCGAGCGCGAGAAGTGCGCCGGCCGACAAAAGATATTTGTTCATGATGGTCCCTCGGATTTTCAAGATTTGTCGAGCTGGCGCGGTCAATTGGCGTGATCGTCCACGGCGCCGCCGCCCATGCCTTCGACGGCGAAATCGACGCTGACGGCGCCGGCCTTTTCGAAGGTCAGGGTGGCGGAGAACTTTTCGCCCTGTTTGGGTTGCCGCTTCAGGCCCATGAACATCAAATGATAGCCGCCAGGTGCAAGGGCTACCTTGCCGCCGGCCGGAATTTCCAGGCCGCCGGCAACCGGCCGCATGGTCATGACGCCGTCCTTGACGCCCATCTCATGCAGCTCGGCCTTTTCGGAGACATCGGAGGAAATCGACACCAGCCGGTCCGGCGCACTGCCCTTGTTGGTGATGGTGAAATAACCGCCGGCCACTTTGGCGCCGGCCGGCGTGGCGCGCGACCAGGGGTGGCCGATCTCAAGATCGCCAACCTTGAACTCATGCGCGAGGACGGACTGGGCGCCTGTGAACAGCAGCGCAAGAGCCAGCACGGCAATGCCGACACGCTCTTCGATGCCGCGTAGAATGCTGCCGGCCATAGGACGCGCGGCGTCAGGGAAAAAATAGGACATGGTTGCTCCATGAAGTGAAGGTCGCGCCGTTGCCGGTCGCGAGCAGTTAGATCTTTGGATGGGTACGCCCACGAAAGGTTCCGCCGGGCAAACAGGCTCAGGCCGTCAGCGGCGGCGCGCGCGGGTTCGACGGCGAGCGCTCACGCGCAAAGTCGAGATGGATGGCCGCCGGGAAGACAAAGGCGACCGTTTCAAAGGAAAGGCTGCCCAGCGCCAGACCGGCATTGGGCGGCGGCGCAAAGGCCGCCAAAACCATGCTGCAGCCGAGCACGCAGCATGCCGGCAGATGGGACTGCGGCTGGTTGCCGCCCGGAAGCTGGGTTGCGCCTTCATGGGTACAGATGACATTGCCGAAAGCGTCGAGTTGCGATGCATTGGGACCGGCGCCGAAGGCACCAAGCGTCGACTGGAGCAACAGCAGATAGGCCGCGACAAGCGCGACCGGCATGCTCCATCGTCTCCTCGATACGCCCAAAGCCCTGCCTCTTCGCAGCAACCAACCATATCTAGCACGGGGCCGGCGGGTGGAAAATCGCCAAATCGCCGCGGCGGCAACGCGGCAGGCCCAAGGCATGTCGCCCAGAAGTGTATAGCGGTTTGGGACAACGACATGCATGAAACAAGGCTGCGAGCCGCGATGCGGCTCAGTGTTTTTGCAGCGACCGGCTCTCCGGGATCGAGGTCAGCAATGTCTGGCGCGCCGACTTCAAATGCTTGCGGCAAGCGGCGTCGACCTTGCCGAGATCGCGTGATTTCAGCGCTTCTATGTAGACCAGATGCTCACCGATCGCGACTTCGTTGCGCTCGCGTTCCTGCGCCTTGTTCCACTGGTAATGGTAGTGGAAGATCATGGCGATGACATCGTAGAAATCGACGATGAAGCGATTGCGCGATGCCCGGTGGATCAGCCGGTGGAAGCGCTCGTCGAGTTCGGAGAACTCGGTGAAGCGGGCGGCTATGTCGTTTGCCAGCTGGCGATGCTCGTCTTCCAGGCGGTCGAGATCGGTCCAGACTGCGCTGTCCTGCGGTAAAGCGGCAAAGGCGGCCGCCGAGCGCAGTTCGAACATCTCGCGGATTTCGGTCAGCTCCAGCGCGAAGGCGCGCGTAAAGCCCTTCAGCACCCAATGACTGTTGCGACGTTTCTCGATCAGGCCGAAGCGGGAGAAGCGGATCAGGAACTCGCGCACGCTGGTGGTGCCAACGCCGATCTCGCGCGCCAGTTCGAGTTCGTTGATCTGCATGCCGGCTTCGGCGCCGCCGGCGAGCAGCCGACGCATGAACGACCGTTCGATGATCTCGGCCAGCGTGTCTGTCTCTTCCTCGGGGAAGAAATCATCGGGAAGCGGTTCGCGCAGCACCGTCTTGGCGCGCTTGTTCCAGGCGATCAGCCCGGTCTCTTCCATGCGCGCGAGAATGGTGCGCACCGTGGTCCGGCTGACGCCAAGCAAGGTGCCCAGTTCCGGCTCCGAAGGCAGGCTGCGCGTTTCGTCGAGCAGCCGCAGGCAGCGGTTGTAGGCATCCTTGTAGACGTTGTTGCTCTTCGACATCCCTGACCCGTTGCACGCCGTCGCTTGCAGCGGACGGTTTGAAGCGCAATATGACGTTCGCATGGCTCTGAGAAGCGAAATTGCTTCCCGGAACAACCCGGAGACATGCGGAACTCCCCACGAAAAAACAATTGACGCAAAACTGTTTTTTCACGATAAAAGACAATATCTCTAAACAGGCGCGTGTCAATCCGCCCCGCGCAACCCAGGATCACCCAGGAAACCGCCCGTGAACGCCTCCAACTGCATTCTTCTGTCCCCCGCCGACAATGTCGCAGTCGCGAACGGCCGCATCGAGATCGGCACCGCGCTGCCGGGCGGTGCCGTCGCCAGTGCGCTGATCGAGCCCGGCCACAAGGTGGCGATCAAGCCGATCGCCGCCGGCGAGGCCGTCGTGAAATACGCCCAGGCGATCGGTCGCGCGACACAGGACATCGCGGCCGGCGAGCACGTGCATTCGCACAATCTGGTTTTCGAATCCGGCCGCTTGCCGGTCGTGCCGCCGAGCGAGGCCGAGCACGCGACGGAGGCCGACCGCGCCCGCACCTTCATGGGCTATCGCCGCGCCGATGGCCGCGCCGGCACGCGCAACTTCATCGGCATCGTCGCCAGCGTCAATTGCTCGGCCACCGTTTGCCATTCCATCGCCGACACCGCCAACCGCACGCTGTTGCCGAAATACCCCGGCATAGACGGCTTCGTGCCGATCGTGCACGGCCAGGGCTGCGGCATGAGCGGCACCGGCGACGGCATGATGGTGCTGCACCGCACGCTTGCCGGCTATGCCCGGCACCCGAATTTCGGCGGCGTGCTGATGGTCGGCCTCGGCTGCGAGGTCAACCAGCTCACCCTCTACGGCCAGAAGGGCGTCGCTGCCGGCAAGCGCCATTTCAACATCCAGGACGCCGGCGGGTCGCGCAAATCGGTGGAAAAAGCGATGGGCGTGCTGGCCGAGATCGCCGAGGAAGTCGGCCAGTTGAAGCGTGAGCCGATCCCGGTCAGCGAGATCGTCGTCGGCCTGCAATGCGGCGGCTCCGACGGCATGTCGGGCATCACGGCCAATCCGGCGCTGGGCGCGGCTGTCGACATCCTGGCCGGCGTCGGCGGTATCGGCATCCTCTCCGAGACCACGGAAATCTACGGCGCCGAGCATCTGCTTGCCTACCGCGCGGCAACGCCGGAGATCGCGCAGAAGCTCGACGGCTTCGTGAAGTGGTGGGAGGACCACGTCGCCAAGCATGGCGCCTCGATCGACAACAATCCCTCGCCCGGCAACAAGCGCGGCGGCCTCACCACCATCCTGGAGAAGTCCCTCGGTGCGGTCGCCAAGGGCGGCCAGACGCCGCTCAACGGCGTCTTCGGTTACGCCGAAAAAGTCACCGGCAGTGGCCTGGTGTTCATGGATACGCCTGGCTACGACCCGGTTTCGGCGACCGGCCAGGTGGCGGGCGGCGCCAACGTCATCGTCTTCACCACCGGCCGCGGCTCCTGCTTCGGCTGCCGTCCGACGCCGTCGATCAAGGTCGCCACCAACTCGACCATGTACCACCAGATGGAAGAGGACATGGACGTCAATTGCGGCGTCATCGCCTCGGGTGAAAAGACCATCGCCGGCATGGGCCGCGAGATCTTCGAACTGATCGTCGAAACGGCTTCCGGCCGCAAGACCAAGAGCGAGGACTTCGGCTACGGCGACAACGAGTTCGTGCCCTGGCATCTGGGCGCAACACTTTAGATTTTACTGATATAAAGTAGACTGCGCGCCGGTCAGCGGCGGGCAACGGGGAGGTTTTGCATGGAAAAACGCCGTATCGGTCGGACAGCTCTGGAGGTCACCGAAGTCAGTTTCGGCGGCGCTGCACTTGGCGGCCTTTACCGCGCCTGTTCGCGCGAAGCGGCGATGGAGACGCTGCAGGGCGCCTGGGATGCCGGCCTGCGCTATTTCGACACCGCACCCTTCTACGGTTTCGGACTGTCGGAGCGCCGCTTCGGCGACTTCCTGCGTTACAAGCCGCGCGATTCCTATGTGCTGTCGACCAAGGTCGGCCGGCTGTTTCGCCCGGTGCCGGACGATCAGGTTCCCGATCACTCCTATGTCGATCCGCTGCCCTTCGCGCTCGACTACGACTATTCCTATGACGGCATTATGCGGTCGGTCGAGTTCAGCTATGCGCGGCTTGGCCTAAACAGGATAGACATCCTGTTTGTCCACGACATCGGCGCCTACACCCATGGTATCGAGAAGACCAAGCTGCATTTTCGCGACCTGATGGATGGCGGCCTCAAGGCACTCGAAGAGCTGAAACGGACTGGCGTCATTTCCGCCTATGGGCTTGGCGTCAACGAGGTGCAGATCTGCCTGGACGTCATGCGCCGGGCGCCGCTCGACTGCATCCTGCTTGCCAGCCGCTATTCCTTGCTCGACCGCAGTGCCGAAGCCGAGTTGCTGCCGCTATGCCGGGCACAGCAGACCTCCTTGGTCATTGGCGGCGTGTTCAACTCCGGCATCCTGGCGACCGGCCCGGTGCAAGGCGCACATTTCGACTACCGCCCCGCCAGCCATGACGTGCTCGACCGCGTCGGCGCAATGGAGAGGATCGCCGCCGAGGGTGGCTATCCGCTCGCCGCCGCAGCGTTCCAATTCCCCTTGCATGAAGCTGCCGTCGCCACCGTACTGACCGGCACCGCCAAACTGGCAAATCTGACGCGCAACCTCGAACTGCTCGACATCGACGTACCGGAAGCGGAATACGCCAAATATCGTCCCTACACGCTGGTGCAGGAGCTGGTGTGAAACTTCATGTTCCTGCGGCACATGGAGGAATGGATATTCCATATTGACGAATTGGTGGAATTAATATTCCATACATTCCCAGAACGGAACGGAAGCGTGACGGCGCCAATGGGAGAACAGGGCGGGGGATCTGCCTCTGCCAGACCTCGCAACGACTGATCAAACACCGCTTGCATCGATCTGTTCGATGCACTATCAAAACAGGGCAACTGTTTTTTATTGATAAAGTTCTGTTTGGGACCGCGCCTATCCGAACGGAGCTTCCGTATCGTTCACCGGGCGACTTAGGGAGGAAACCTCATGAAATTCGTGACCAGCATTCTCAACCGCCGCGCCGTCATGACGCTGGCAGCAGCTTCAATGCTCGCCGGCGTCATGCATTCGGCGCCGGTTTCGGCGGCGGACGTCACCATTCCGATCATCGTCAAGGACACCACGTCCTTCTACTGGCAGATCGTTCTGGCCGGCGCCCGCAAGGCCGGCAAGGATCTCGGCGTCAACGTGCCGGAACTCGGCGCCCAGGCTGAAACCGACGTCAACGGCCAGGTCTCGATCCTCGAGAACGCCGTTGCCAGCAACCCGGCGGCCATCGTCATTGCGCCGACCGAGTTCAAGGCGCTCGGCAAGCCGATCGATGAAGCCGCTGCCAAGGTGAAGGTCATCGGCATCGACTCCGGCGCCGACTCCAAGGCCTTCACCTCGTTCCTGACCACCGACAACGTCCAGGGCGGCCGCGTCGCTGCCGACGGCCTCGCAGCCGCCATCGGCGCCGCCAACGGCGGCAAGATCGAGGGCGACGTTGCCCTGATCACCAACGCACCTGGCGCCGGCTCGCTCGAACAGCGCAAGCAGGGCTTCACCGAACAGCTGGCCGCCAAATATCCGGGCCTCAAGCTGGTTGCCGACAAATACGCCGACGGCCAGGCCACCACCGGCCTCAACATCGCCACCGACCTGATCACCGCCAACCCGAACCTCAAAGGCATCTTCGCTTCCAACCTGATCATGGCGCAGGGCGTCGGCCAGGCCGTCGCGGAAAACAACCTTGGCGGCAAGCTGGCGCTGGTCGGTTTCGACAGCGACGAGAAGCTGATCAAGTTCCTCAACGACGGCGTCATTTCCGCCCTCGTCGTCCAGGATCCGTACCGGATGGGCTATGACGGCATCAAGACCGCGCTCGCCGCCTCCAAGGGCGAGAAGGTCGAAGCCAATGTCGACACCGGCGCCAACCTGGTGACCAAGGACAACATGAAAGACCCCAAGATCGACGCGCTGCTCAATCCGAAGCTCTGAGCCGTCGCATCCGCAATCGTCTCCGGGGCACCTCGCCCCGGAGACACAAACTGCCGCACAAACGGCTTGGCAATCCGCACGCCTGAGCCAGGCTGTTTTCGAGGCATATCCCTGCCTCGCCGCGTGCCAATCGTGAGGCCAGCCTGGGAAGCCAATCCGGGAGGCCAATCTGGGAGGATTGTCATGATTTCGACGGCGCAGGAACTGCATCCCGCACCCGTTCTGGAACAGGGGCGGACTATCCTCGAATTGCGTGGGCTGGAGAAGCGCTATCCCGGCACCCACGCGCTGAAACCGGTCGACCTCGCCTTCAAGTCCGGTGAGATCCACGCCATCGTCGGCGAAAACGGCGCCGGCAAATCCACGCTCATCAAGCTTCTGACCGGCGTCATGCCGCGCACCTCCGGAGAGATTGTCTGGGAGGGCCAGCCGGCCGCCCTGGCGACGCCGCACGAGGCGATGGCGCTCGGCATCAATGCCGTGCACCAGGAAGTCGTGCTGTGCCGTCACCTGACGGTCGCCGCCAACATGTTCCTCGGCGAGGAGAATTCGCGCTTCGGCATCCTGCAGCAGCGCGCCATGGTCAGGCAGGCGCAGACGATCATCGACGACCTCGGCTTCGATCTGCCGGCGCATGTCACGCTCGGCGACCTGACCATCGGCCAGCAGCAGCTGATAGCCGCCGCCCGCGCCACCGTGCGCGGCACCAAATTCCTGATCTTCGACGAGCCGACCGCCTACCTCACCCGCAAGGAAGCCGACCAGCTCTTCACGCTGATCCGCCGTCTGAAGGGCGAAGGCGTGACGATCATCTACATCAGCCACCGCATGGAGGAAGTGTTCGAACTCGCCGACCGGGTATCCGTGCTGCGCGACGGCACGCTGGTCGGCACCCGCAACATCGCAGAGACCAACGATGCCGAACTGGTCAAGATGATGATCAACCGCTCGATCGAGCAGGTCTATCACAAGGAGCATTTCACGCCGGGCGCCGCCATCATCGAGGCGAAAAACCTGTCCGGCAAGGGCTTCGAAAATGTCTCGATGACGGTCCGCGCCGGCGAGATCGTCGGACTCTATGGGCTGATCGGCGCCGGACGCAGCGAGTTCGTCACCACGCTCTACGGCCGCCACCGCAAATCCGCCGGCCAGATCCTCTGGGAAGGCAAGGAGGTACAGGTCAATTCCGAACATGACGCGATTAAGCTCGGCATGGCGCTGGCGCCGGAGAGCCGCCGCGACCAGGGCCTCTGCCTCAACCTGCCGGTCGGCTTCAACCTCAACCTGCCGATCTACAAGCGCATCTCGAACAATCTGCTGATTTCGAGCACGCAGGAGAAGACGCAGGCCGATCGCCAGATCGCCGATCTGCGCATCAAGACACCGACACGTGGCGCGCTGGCATCCAGCCTGTCGGGCGGCAACCAGCAGAAGATCGTCATCGGCAAATGGCTAGCGCACGGCGCCAAGCTGTTCATCTTCGACGAACCGACCGTCGGCGTCGATGTCGGCACCAAGGCCGAGATCTACCGCCTGTTCGGCGCGCTTTTGTCAAAGGGCGCCGGCATCATCCTGATCTCGTCCTATCTGCCGGAAGTCTATGAACTCGCCGATACGCTGCATGTGTTCCGGCGCGGCAAACTGGTGGCGACGCACGGTTTTCACGCCGCCAGCCACGAGGATATTCTCACTCAGGCGCTCGCCGAGAAACAAGAAAAGCTGGGAGGACAGATATGAGCACCGAGGCGATCGCCGTCGAAAAACCGAAGCGCAACTATAATGTCCTGTTCGGGCTGACGCTATTGGCGCTGCTGGTTCTGCTCTGGATCCTCCTCTCCGTGACGACGACGAGCTTCGCCTCGGCCAACAACATAGCCAATCTCCTGCGCCAGGGCTCGATGATCGCCATCATGGCGGTCGGCCAGACCTTCGTCATCATCACCGGCGGCATCGATCTGTCGGTCGGCGCCGTGGTCGGCTTCGCCACCGTGGTCGTGGCCATGATGATCAATGCCGGCTTCCCCATCTGGCTCGCCATTCTGGTGACGCTGCTGGTCGGTGTCGCCATCGGCATGTTCCACGGCTTCGGTATCGTCAAGATGGGCCTGCCGCCCTTCATCATCACGCTGGCGACGTTGACCTCGCTGCGCGGCATCGGCCTTTTGATGACCAACGGCAATTCGATCAACATCAACAGCGACACCTTCACCGCCTTCTCGCGCAATTCCTTCATCGGCATCCCCAACCTGTTCTGGATGGTGATCCTAGTCGGCATTCCGGCCTATATCTTCCTGCACCACAGCCGCTGGGGCAGATACCTGTTTTCGGTCGGCTCCAACGCCGAAGCCTCGCGCCTGTCCGGCGTCAATGTCCAGCGCACCATCTACATGGCCTACACGCTGTCGGGCCTGTGCGCCGCCTTCGTCGGGGTGCTGCTGGCCGCCCGCATCGGCATCGGCAACCCGACGCAGGCCGAGGGCTGGGAACTGCAGGCGATCGCGTCGTCGGTCATCGGCGGCACCTCGCTGTTCGGCGCCGTCGGCTCGGTGCATGGGCCGCTGCTCGGCGCCTTCATCCTGGCCACCATCAACAACGGCGCCAACCTGCTCAACGTCAACTCGTTCTGGCAGCGCATCATCACCGGCGCGCTGATCATCATCATCGTCTACTTCGACGGCCTGCGCCGCCGCGGCAAGTAGCGACCCCGCAATCAACCGCCGGTCCGCCACACCAACGGGCCGGCGATTTCATGACTGGATTAGCGCATGAAAGCCGTCCTCTGCCGTTCGCCCGGCGATCTTGTCTTTGAAGACCGGCCCGCACCCGAGGCACCGCCTCCCGGCTGGGCGCTGGTGGCGGTCAGCCATGTCGGCATCTGCGGCACCGACTACCACATTTTCGAGGGCAAGCACCCGTTCCTCGCCTATCCCCGCATCATGGGTCATGAGGTCTCGGGTACCGTGATGGAGACCGGCGAAGGCGTCGAACTGGCCGTTGGTGAGCCCGTCGTCGTCAATCCCTATCTTTCCTGCGGCAAGTGCATCGCCTGCCGGCGCGGCAAGCCTAATTGCTGTGTCAGGATCGAGGTGCTTGGCGTGCATCGCGACGGCGCCATGTGCGAACGCATCCTGGTGCCGGCGCAAAATCTCTATCCGGCCAACGGCCTGTCGCTGGCCGACGCCGCTGCCGTCGAGTTCCTGGCCATCGGCGCGCATGCCGTGCGGCGCGCCCGCGCCGACCCCGGCGCCCGCACGCTGGTCATCGGCGCCGGCCCGATCGGGCTCGGCACCGCCATCTTCGCCCGCATCGCCGGGCTGGACGTGACACTGCTCGACATGAGCAGTGAAAGGCTCGCCTTCGCTGGAAACGAGCTTGGTTTCCAGACCCTAGACGGCTCGCGCGGCGCGGTGCCCGATCTGGTCAGGGAAGCGACATCAGGCGAAGGCTTCGATGTCGTCTTCGACGCCACCGGCAACACCCAGTCGGTGCAGTCGGCCTTCGCCCATGTCGCGCATGGCGGAACGCTGGTGCTGGTCTCCGTCGTCAAGGACGACATCAGCTTTTCCGATCCGGAATTCCACAAGCGCGAGATGACGCTGATCGGCAGCCGCAACGCGCTGCGCGCCGACTTCGACCATGTCGCCGCCTCGATCCGCAACGGGGCCGTACCACTGGCCAAGCTCGTCACACACCGCACCACACTCGCCGCCACGCCGCGCGATCTGGCTCGTTGGGCGCATGAGAAATCCGGCCTGATCAAGGCTGTGATCGAGGTGGGGTTATAACATGGCAGGCGGCGAAGCCGGTCCTCAAATGCGCCGCCGCTGGCAAGTGAATGCGGCCGAGCTGGGCCGGGCACTCCCTACAGCGCCGACAGCTTCAGCTCCACCCGTTCGGCCGGAAAGCGCGACTCGGAAAACTGGATCGGCTGGCCGTCCGGCGTGACGTTGACGGCAACCGTGACCAGCACGATGGCGCCCGGCTGCAGGTCGAGGTCGGCAAGGTCCGCCGCATCGGCATGGCGCGCCGACAGCACGGTCGATTGCCTGAGATAGTCGTCTATGCCGAACCGCGCCAGCGATGCGGTGATCGAGCCTGTTTCCGCCATCGCGGCATCGATGCCGGCAAAGCGCCGGGCCTCGAACCAGCCGGCAGCGCGCGACACCGGCCGTCCGTCGGCTTCGCCGCGCGTTTCCAACCGGATCACATCGGCTCCCTTGGGAAGACCCAGTCCCTCGGCGACGCGCTGGCTGGCCGGCTCGACCGACGAGGCGAGCAGGACGATGTGCCGTTCCGTCGTTTGCCCTTGCAGCCCTGTCGAAAACCGTGTGCGCGCCCCGATCGGATAGGACAGCCGCTTGCGCGACAGTACGAAGGTGCCGCGCCCCTGCTCGGCCCGCAGCACGCCTTCCCTTACAAGGGCTGATATGGCGTTGCGCACCGTGTGACGGTTGACGCCATAGCGTTCTGCCAGCGCCACCTCCGGCGGCAGCGCTGCATTCTCCGTGAAATCGCCGATGGCGATCGCATGCAGGATCTTGTCGGCGATCTGCCGCCACAGCGAAACGCCACTGCGCCGCTCGATGCTGTCCGCTAACAGCCGCCCGACCATCATTGCCCCCAACCTTCCAGCGCCCAGTCTTCCAGCGCCCAGTCTTCTATCGCTGTCATCCACCCGTCATGGACACGCGTTAGATAATAGATATAATTTGTATAGTTGTCTACATCAATAGACAAATTAACAAAGAGGAATGCTGCTGATGCGAGGACAGGAAGCCCGCGACCAGGCCGAGCGCAAAGCCGCCATGGCAACCCTTACGCAATCCAGCGGCGATGACATCGTACGGCTCTGGAATGAGGCCGGACTGCCTTCGGACGCCGAGCTGTTGCGCGGCCCCGAAACCGGCCTTGTCACCCTGCGCGGCCGCATCGGCGGCGGCGGCGCCCCTTTCAATGTCGGCGAGGCGACCGTCACCCGCGCCACGGTCAGGCTACCCACCGGACAGGTCGGCCATTGCTATGCGCTTGGCCGCGACAAGCAGAAGGCGAAGCTGGCGGCTATCGCCGACGCCCTATGGCAGGACCCT
Organism: Mesorhizobium sp. ISC11; assembly: GCF_037162595.1. Taxonomy (NCBI): domain Bacteria; kingdom Pseudomonadati; phylum Pseudomonadota; class Alphaproteobacteria; order Hyphomicrobiales; family Phyllobacteriaceae; genus Mesorhizobium; species Mesorhizobium sp. ISC11. The sequence continues at coordinate 5,919,644 of NZ_JAVSPW010000001.1, read as the reverse complement.
GCCCGCCGCAATGAGGTCGAGACCGGACTGATAGCGCCTCTGCGGTCGGCTCTGACCTTGGCGCACGAAAAACGCCGCGCCGAGACGGCGGCAACGAAGGTCGATTTCTTCACCATGGTTCGCGGAGAAGACTGATGGACATTGCAGCGCAATCGATCGAGGGCGGGTTCGCCGATCCGGTCTTCAACGCCCAGACCGTGTTCCGCGCCGTGATGGACGCAATGGCTCGGCCGGGCAGCGTGCAACCGCTGCCGGCCTTCGCCCGCCCGCCGGTGCCGCTCTCGGCTACCGCCGGCGCCATCGCACTGGCGCTGTGCGACAATGACACGCCGCTCTGGCTCGACCCGGCTTTGCAGGCCTCCACCGCGATCAGATCGTGGCTTGGGTTCCATACCGGCGCGCCATTGGCCAACACACCGGCCGATGCGCATTTCGCCTTGATCGCAGCACCTGCCGAGATGATGGCGCTCGATGGCTTTTCGCAGGGCACGCAGGATTATCCCGACCGCTCGACGACGCTGATCCTGCAGGTCAGCGATCTGGTCTCCGGCACGCCGCTATTGCTCGAAGGTCCCGGCATCGAAACCAGCGCCACGATCGCGCCGGCGCAGATGCCACGCCATTTCGTCGAGCAGTGGAAGCAGAATATCAAGCGCTTTCCGCGCGGCGTCGACATCATCCTCGCCACATCAGGCGGCATCGCCTGCCTGCCGCGCACGACGCGCATCAAGACGATGGAGGCGTAAGATGTATGTCGCGGTAAAAGGTGGCGAAGCGGCAATCGCCAACGCCCACAGCCTGCTGGCCGACCGCCGGCGTGGCGACCGTTCGGTGCCCGCCCTTCGTCTCGACCAGATCGTCGAGCAGCTGGCGCTCGGCGTCGACCGGGTGATGAGCGAAGGCTCGCTCTATGATCGTGAACTGGCCGCGCTCGCCATCGTCCAGGCGCGCGGCGACATGATCGAGGCGATCTTCCTGGTGCGCGCCTACCGCACCACGCTGCCGCGCTTCGGCTACTCCAGGCCCATCGACACCGCCAATATGCTGGTCGAGCGGCGCGTGTCGGCGACCTACAAGGATCTGCCCGGCGGGCAGTTGCTCGGACCTACCTTCGACTACACCCACCGGCTGCTCGATCCCGAGCTTGCCGCCGGCGCCGATGTCGCCGAGCCCTTGCTGCGCGAGACGGAAGCGCAAGCCATGCCACGCGTCTCGGCGATCCTCGCCCGCGAAGGCTTGATCGAACCGGATGGCGACATGCCGCAGGACCATGTCCCCGGCGACATCACCCGCGAGCCGCTCGAATTCCCGATGGCGCGCGACATCCGCCTGCAGGCGCTGTCACGCGGCGATGAAGGATTCCTGCTGGCGCTCGGCTATTCCACCCAGCGCGGCTATGCCCGCAACCACCCCTTCGTCGGCGAGATCCGCATCGGCGAAGTCGAGCTGGAGCTCGACGTGCCCGAACTGCCCTTCGCGGTGCCGCTCGGCACTGTCCGGGTCACCGAATGCCAGATGGTCAACCAGTTCAAAGGCTCGGCCAAGGCGCCGCCGCAATTCACCCGCGGCTACGGCCTGGTCTTCGGCCAGAGCGAACGCAAGGCGATGGCCGTGGCACTCTGCGACCGGGCGCTGCGCACGAAAGAGCTCGGCGAGGATGTCGTCGCCGCGGCCCAGGACGAGGAGTTCGTCATCTCGCATTCCGACAATGTCCAGGCGACCGGCTTCGTCGAGCATCTGAAGCTGCCGCACTATGTCGACTTCCAGGCAGAACTCGATCTCGTACGCCGCATGCGCACCGAATATGACGCGCGCGAAAACCCCGTGAAGGTCGAAGAGAAGCGGGAGGCCGCGGAATGATCGAGGGCCTTTCCCACATGACCTTCATCGTCCGCGATCTCGAGCGGATGACCGAAATCCTCGAGGGCGTATTCGACGCACGCGAAGTCTATGTCAGCGACGCCAGGCAGTTCTCGCTGTCGCCCGAAAAATTCTTCCTGATCGGTGACATCTGGGTCGCCATCATGGAGGGTGAACCCTTGCCGGAGCGCAGCTACAACCACATCGCCTTCAAGATCGATGACGCCGATTTCGACCGCTATGCCGAGCGCATCGGCAGGCTCGGCCTCGACATGCGCCCGCCGCGCCCGCGCGTCGAGGGTGAAGGCCGCTCGATCTATTTCTACGACGAGGACAACCACATGTTCGAACTGCACACCGGCACGCTCAATGAGCGGCTGGCGCGCTATGCCAGGGGATCGGAGGCTGCGGAATGAATTTAGTGCCCGACGCCACCATGGCCGCCGCCATCGTGGGAATGACCGCCATAGCCGTCATACCCGGAGTAATCACCATTCCCGACGCCCACGGACTCACCTTGAGAGCCTTCTTTGGGGCCGGGCAAAATCATGCGCCGAAGGAAGAAGAGAACGACGCCGGCGAACACCACCAACAGAATTCCGAGATGCATCCATCCGGTCGAGTTCATCTGAATTCGCCCCTGTATCCGCGTCCTGGACGCCAATTCGATAGCACAATGTGGATGTGATCGCCATGACCGACATCGCCACCTACAACTTCGCCTATCTCGACGAGCAGACCAAAAGGATGATCCGCCGGGCGATCCTCAAGGGCATCGCCATTCCCGGCTACCAGGTGCCGTTCGCTTCGCGCGAAATGCCGATGCCCTACGGCTGGGGCACCGGCGGCGTCCAGGTCACCGCTTCGATCATCGGCCCGGACGATGTGCTGAAGGTCATCGACCAGGGCGCCGACGACACCACCAATGCGGTGTCGATCCGCGCCTTCTTCAAGAAGGTCGCCAATGTCGCGGTGACGACCGACACTGCCAGCGCCACAATCATCCAGACCCGTCACCGCATTCCCGAGCATCCGCTGACGGCGGCCCAGGTGCTGGTCTACCAGGTGCCGATCCCCGAACCCCTGCGCTTCCTCGAACCGCGCGAGACCGAAACGCGCAAAATGCACGCGCTGGAGGAATATGGCCTCATGCACGTCAAGCTCTACGAGGACATCGCCAAGCACGGCCGCATCGCCACCACCTATGCCTATCCGGTCAAGGTCGAGGGCCGCTATGTGATGGACCCCTCGCCGACGCCGAAATTCGACAATCCCAAGATGCACCGCTCGCCGGCCCTGCAGCTGTTTGGCGCCGGCCGCGAAAAGCGCATCTACGCGGTGCCGCCTTTCACCGAAGTGGTCAGCCTCGACTTCGAGGATCATCCGTTCGAGGTGCAGACCTTCGACCAGCCCTGCGCGCTGTGCGCGGCCGAGAACGTCTATCTCGACGAAGTCATCCTCGACGACCATGGCGGCCACATGTTCGTCTGCTCCGACACGGACCATTGCGAGAAGCGGCGAGCGGACGGCTATCGCGGCCATCTTGCCCCGGAAAACCATCTTGCCTCGGGAACCCATCCTGCCTCGGAAACCCATCCTGCCTCGGAAAAAATGGAGCCGGCGCAATGACCGACGAACCGCTGCTGCATGTCGCAGCACTTTCTAAATTCTACGGTTCGCGCGTCGGCTGCGACAACGTCTCCTTCCACCTGTGGCCGGGCGAAGTCCTGGCTGTCGTCGGCGAATCCGGCTCCGGCAAGACGACGCTGCTCAACTGCCTGTCGACCCGGCTGCTACCGAGCTCCGGCACCGCCAGCTACCGCATGCGCGACGGCCAGTTCCGCGAGCTCTACCGCATGAGCGAGGCCGAGCGCCGCTTCCTGATGCGCACCGACTGGGGTTTTGTCCATCAGAACCCCGCCGACGGCCTGCGCATGACGGTGTCGGCGGGCGCCAATGTCGGCGAGCGGCTGATGGCGGTCGGCGACCGTCACTACGGCAGGATCCGCGCCACCGCCGTCGACTGGCTGTCGCGCGTCGAGATCGACGAGGACCGCATCGACGACGAGCCCCGCGCCTTTTCCGGCGGCATGCGCCAGCGCCTGCAGATTGCCCGCAACCTCGTCACCGGGCCGCGCCTGGTGTTCATGGATGAGCCAACAGGCGGCCTCGATGTCTCGGTGCAAGCCCGCCTGCTCGACCTGCTGCGTGGTCTGGTCACCGATCTCGGTCTGGCGGCCATCGTCGTCACCCACGACCTTGCCGTGGCGCGGCTCTTGTCGCAGCGCATGATGGTGATGAAGGACGGCCGCGTCGTCGAAAGCGGCCTCACCGACCGCGTGCTCGACGATCCCCGCGCGCCCTACACGCAATTGCTTGTTTCCTCGATTCTGCAGGTTTGACGATGGCGCCAAGGCACCCCCCTCTGGCCTGCCGGCCATCTCCCCCTCAAGGGGGGAGATTGGCTATCGTCCTCGGTTTCGCCACTCTCCAACGTTGCAGAACAAGCGCAACGAGAAAGCCGCCGATCTCCCCCCTTGAGGGGGAGATGCCTGGCAAGGCAGAGGGGGGCGTTGGCCCGCAAACGAACGACAATTGGAGGGCCTTCTGATGGCAACCCCCCTCGTTGTCTCCGATGTCGCCAAGAGTTTCACCATGCACCTGCGCGACGGCATCAAACTGCCTGTTGTCGCCGGTGTCTCGTTCTCGATCAGGGCTGGCGAATGCACCGTGCTCGGCGGTCCTTCCGGTGCCGGCAAGAGCTCGATCCTGAAGATGCTCTACGGCAACTACGCCGTCGACGAAGGCCAGATCATCGTCACGCATGGTGATGGGCTGATCGACCTCGCCACCGCCAGCCCGCGCACCGTGCTGGCCATACGCCGGCAAACGATCGGCTATGTCAGCCAGTTCCTGCGCACCGTGCCGCGCGTCTCGGCGCTCGACGTCGTCGCCGAACCGCTGGTCGAGCGCGGCGAGGATCGCGAGATTGCCCGCGGCAAGGCACGCGCCTTGCTGGCGCAGCTCAACCTGCCGGAGAAACTCTGGGCTTTGCCGCCTGCGACCTTCTCCGGCGGCGAGCAGCAGCGCGTCAACATCGCACGCGGCTTCATCACCGAGCACCCGATCCTGCTGCTCGACGAGCCGACAGCCTCGCTCGATGCCAGGAACCGCGATGTCGTGATCGAACTCATCGCCGCCAAGAAGGCGGCTGATGTCGCCCTGCTCGGCATCTTCCACGACCACGACGTGCGCGAGGCGGTTGCCGACCGCATCATCGACGTCACCGCTTTCGCGCCCGGAAAAATCGCCGCATGACCAGGAAATTATCCGAGACGCCGTTGATCCATCCGACGGCGGAGGTGCAGAACTCGACGCTCGGCCGTTGGACCGAGATCGCCGACCGCAGCCGGGTCTCGGAAAGCGAACTCGGCGACTATTCCTACATGATGCAGGACTGCGCCGTCTGGTGCGCGACGATCGGCAAGTTCGCCAACATCGCGGCCAGCGTGCGCATCAACGCCACCAACCACCCGACCTGGCGGCCGACGCTGCACCATTTCACCTATCGCGCCTCCGATTACTGGGACGATGCCGAGCACGAGACAGAATTTTTCGCCCAGCGCCGCGCCAAGCGGGTCACCATCGGCCACGACACCTGGCTCGGTCACGGCTCGACCATCCTGCCCGGCGTCACCATCGGCGATGGCGCCGCGGTCGGCGCCGGCGCTGTCGTCTCGAAAGATGTAGCGCCCTATACGATCGTCGCCGGCGTGCCGGCAAAGCCGATCCGCGAGCGCTTCGATCGCCGCACGGCCGAACGCTACCAGGCGCTGGCCTGGTGGGACTGGGACCATGCAAGGCTGCGGGCCGCGTTGGATGACTTCCGGGAGCTCGAGGCCGAGGCGTTCTTGGAGAAATATGGCGGATAGCGACGCCAGGAACGGGCTGTCACTGACGCTGGGCAGCGGGGGCAAACCGCCCCCGCCCCTGCTATCCGCATGACGTGCCTCTCGACACCGGCATCGACGCCATGACGGCCCTTGTCTGGAACGCCTGAAGGACGGCCTCGCCATCGCCGGCGCGCGACGGGCGAGTATATGCGCATCAAGTGGTGCCGTCTGGCCACCGGCGCCAGCTCGCCAGGCCTGCATTCCACATCACCTTCGACTGCTGATCCTGGGCCGGCCGCAGACTCCGGCCTGTGGAGCGTAACAAAACTGACATCAACGCGACACGGCAGGTTCATGTGGCTGCGCTAGGCGAATGCCTGACGATCAATGGTCCCGGACTGGAACCTGCCCCCATGCCAGCAAATTCTGCCACGCTCGAAATCCGCGGTGTCACCCGACGATTTGGCAAGAACACTGCCGTCAGCGACATCAACATCGCGATCCCGCAGGGTCAGATGGTTGGCGTCATCGGCCGTTCGGGCGCCGGCAAATCGACCCTCCTTCGCATGATCAACCGTCTCATCGATCCCAGCCAGGGGTCGATTTTTTTTGACGGCGCCGAGGTCTCGAAGCTGAGCGGCTCGCCGATGCGGCGCTGGCAGCGCGACTGCGCCATGATCTTCCAGCAGTTCAACCTGGTGCCGCGCCTCGACGTGCTGACCAATGTGCTGCTCGGCAAGCTGAACCACCGCTCGACCATCACCAACCTGTTCGGCATGTTCTCCCGCGCCGAATGCGCCGAGGCGGTCGCGGCACTCGAGCGGCTCGACATCGCCCGCACCGCCCTGCAACCCGCCGGCACCTTGTCGGGCGGCCAGCAGCAGCGCGTCGCCATCGCTCGTGCCATGATGCAGCAGCCCAGAGTGATCCTCGCCGACGAGCCGATCGCCTCGCTCGACCCGCTCAACGCCAAGGTGGTGATGGATTCGCTGCAGGACATCAATTTGCGCGAAGGCATCACCGTCGTCACCAATCTGCACACGCTGGACACCGCCCGCACCTACTGCAACCGCATCATCGGCATGGCTGCCGGCAAGGTCGTCTTCGACGGCCCGCCGGAAGAGCTCAACCGCGAGGCGGTGCGCCTCGTCTACGGCGCCGACAGCAATGGCCAGGAAATCTCCGAGGCCATCACCTCGACCAGCGTTGCCTTCAGCCGAAAGATCGCCGCATCCGCCGGACCGCTCGAGCCCGCATTCCCGGGATATTGAGAGCGGTTGGGATCGCCAGCCCACGTCAAGGGCACCTGTCAAAATCGATAACGCTGCCGGCGCGGGGCCGGAACCTACAGGAGAAATATCCAATGTTCAGGAAGATGGTCTTTGGCGCCGTTTCGGTGCTCGCCATGGCGACCAGCATGGCCCATGCCGCCGACATGAAGGAATTTCGCGTCGGCATTCTCGGCGGCGAAAACGAAACCGACCGGCTGCGCAACTACCAGTGCCTCGCCGACCATCTGAAGGCCGAATTCGGCTTCGAAAAGGTCTCGCTGTTCCCCGCCGCCGACTATGACGGCGTCATCCAGGGCCTGCTCGGCGGCACGCTCGACTTCGCCGAACTCGGCGCTTCCGGCTACGCCAGCGTCGCTCTCAAGGACCCGAAGGCGGTCACCCCGATCCTCACCACCCAGCAGACCGACGGCGCCACAGGCTATTATTCGATCGGCCTGGCGCTGAAATCCTCCGGCATCACCGACATCAAGTCGGCCAAGGGCAAGAAGCTCGGCTACGCCGATCCGGATTCTACCTCCGGCTACCTGATCCCGCTGACCCAGATCCCGAAGGATACCGGTGCTTCGAACGAAACCTTCTTCGCCTCGACCCAGTTCAACGGCGGTCACGAGAACAACGTCCTGGCCGTGCGTGACGGCAAGGTCGACGTGGCGGTGGACGATTCTTCCGGCATCGGCGACTTCAAGGACGGCTACACCTCCGGCACCTTCCACAAGGAAGTCGCCAAGGGCGCCGTCGACCCCAACGACTTCGTCGAAGTCTGGCGCTCGGGTCTGATCCCGAACGGCCCGCTGGTCGTGCGCACCGCGCTCGGCGACGAAATGACCGCCAAGCTCGCCGACTTCTTCACGCAGTTGCCGAAGAAGGACAAGGCTTGCTTCGAAGGCGTCGAGGGCGGCGACTTTACCGGCTACGTCCCGGTTAAGGCGGACTTCTACAACGTCATCGTCGAAGCCCGTAAGGCAGCCATCGGCGGCTAACGGCGAAATCAGGAAGGGCGGCGTCGAGAAAACGCCGCCCTTCTTGCATGTCCGATCATGACCCTTTCCGTGACAGCCCCTTCCGGCGCCACTCATCAGATGGCCGACGCCTGGCGTCGCCAGACGTCCTTGCGCCGGCTCTACACCGCCATCGGTGTCGGCCTGCTCATCACCGCGCTCGGCAGCACCATGTGGTTCGCCGACGAGGCCAATGCCGGGCATTTCTTCGACCGGTTGCCGCATTTGCTGGATTTCCTGAGCTGGCTCGTCCCCAAGGATTGGAACGATGTCTGGCGGGCGATGTTCGACATCGCTTCTCCGCATGACACCGGCACCCAGGAATTCAATTTTCCGCTTGGCCGCTCCTATGTCTGGGGCAGCTTCTACATCCCCGAATATTTCGAGCTGATGCTGACAACGCTCAACGTGGCGCTGGTCTCGACCTTCATCGGCTTCGTCTTCGCCGTGCCGTTCTCCTTCATCGCGGCGCGCAATTTGACGCCGCATCCGGTGCTGCGGCTGATCGTCAAGCGCCTCATGGAACTGCTGCGCGCCTTTCCCGAGATCGTCATCGCCGGCCTGTTCGCCGCCATCGTCTCGATCGGCCCGATCGCTGCCATCATCGCCATCGGCCTGCATTCGATCGGCGCGCTGGGCAAGCTGTTCTACGAGATCAACGAGAACATCGACATGCGCGCCGAGGAAGGCCTGAGGGCCGTCGGCGCCAACTGGTTCGAGCGGGTTCGCTTCGCCGGCCTGCCGCAGGTGCTGCCCAACTTCATGTCCTACACGCTGCTGCGTGTTGAGATAAATGTCCGCATTTCCACCATCATGGGCGCGGTCGGCGGCGGCGGTATCGGCGAGGAGTTGAAGCTGTCGATCTCGCGCGGCTTCGGCGCCAAGACGATAGCCCTCGTGCTGCTCCTGTTCACGACGATCTTCATCGTCGACCAGTTCTCCGCCTGGCTGCGCCGCAAGCTGGTCGGCGAGCAGGCTTTCGTGATGAGCGCTTGACCATGGCCACCATGACCGCCGATCAGATCCAGTCGATCGAAGAGCGCTTCCCGCAGGTGTTCCAGCGGCCGTTCCACAAGCGCTTCGGGCCGCTGATGCTGCTTGGCGGCATCTTTCTCTACCTGCTGTACGCCTTGTGGTTCTTCAACCTGCCGCAGGTCATGCGAGAATCGCACTGGGAGCGCCTGCCGCTGTTCCTGACCCAGTGGATCAGCTACGACGTGCAGCCGATCTTCCGCCTCGATGAGCCGCAGATCACTGCCAAATATCCACGCTTCTCGGTGCTCGGCCCGAACCCGGATCCGGACTGGGTCAAGACCAATGCCGATGGTTCGGTGACGATCCTGATCGACGGCACCGCCAAGTCGATCACCTTCACCAAGACGCAAGCGACGATAATTGCCAACGGTGAGACTGTCGCGGTCGCGCTCGGCACCGGCAAGCCGCTGATTTCGGGACCGGCTCCCGGCTGGATCACCGCGCATGAGGATGAGGTGGTCGCCGACATGGGCTTTGCCGGCGAGGCCCGCGTCGCCGTTGACCGCGTCAGGATACGCAAGCGGTTTCTAGGCTGGGCAAACTTCGTCTTCGACACGCGCTCGCCTTTCTTCGGCAAGTCGGCGAGCGAAGTCGCCTCGCTGATCGTCTCCGGACCGGAACTGAAACCGGGCACGTCAAATCTGGCGCTGGCCGGCGACAACATCTGGAACAACGCCCAGTGGCAGCATGGCGATGTCTGGACGAAGCTCCTGCAGACCATCGTCATGGCCTTTCTCGGCACCATGCTGGGCGGCATCGTCGCCTTCCCGCTGGCCTTCTTCGCCGCCCGCAACATCACGCCCAGCCGGCTGGTCAACCAGGTGCTCAAGCGCTTCTTCGATTTCATGCGCTCCATCGACATGCTGATCTGGGCGCTGTTCTTCACCCGCGCCTTCGGGCCGGGACCGCTGGCTGGCAGTGCGGCGATCTTCTTCACAGAGGTCGGCACGCTCGGCAAAACCTATTCCGAGGCGCTGGAGAACATCGACGACAGGCCGCGCGAGGGGATTACCTCGACCGGAGCCAACGGCCTCCTGGTGCAGCGCTACGGCGTGCTGCCGGAAGTGGTGCCGGTGTTCATCAGCCAGACGCTCTATCAGTGGGAATCCAACACCCGCGGCGCCACCATCATCGGCGCTGTCGGCGCCGGCGGCATCGGCCTGAAACTGTGGGAAGCGATGCGCACCAACTCAAACTGGGCCAACGTCTTCTACATGGTGCTGCTGATCCTGGCCGTCGTCTTCATCTTCGACAACATCTCCAACTTCCTGCGCCGCCGGCTGAGCCGGACCATCCACGACTACAACAGGATCCAGGCTGAGCAGGGGTAGGCTTGTGATGCAGACGCGCAAGTCGTCTCGACCGGCGCCAAAGGATCGACCCCCACTCCGTCGAGCTTCGCTGGTGGCTCGGCGAAGCCGAGACGGAGTGGGGGAACCACCTGGCAACCGCCGCGAACGCAAATAGAAAATGGGCCAGGGCGCCTAAGCCGCCTTCTTCCACCCGCTCTTGATCTGCCTATACCCCTCCCGATAGACCGCTTCCGGGGTCTCTGAAAAATCCCGCCACACCTTGGTCGCCGCCGCCAAATCCTTGAGTGAGCGGCCGAACGCCTCGATCGTCAGCCAGTCGTCATAGCCGCTCTTGCGGATGGCGGAAAACGTTTCGGCCCAGGGGATGTTGCCGCGCCCCGGCACGCCGCGATCATTCTCCGAAATATGGATATGCACGACATTCCTGCGGTGTTTCGTGTAGGCGCCGATCGGGTCGGCCTCCTCGATATTGGCGTGGAAGGTGTCGTACATCGCCTTGATGTGCGGCCGGTCGATGGCGTCGATATGCTCCGACAGGTCCGCCATCGTGTTGACGAGATAGCATTCGAAGCGGTTCAGCGCCTCGAGCCCGATGGTGACATTCCTCTTGCCGGCATGGTCGCCGATGGCGCGCTGCGAGCCGACGGAGCGCTTCTTCTCCGCGGCCGTCGGCCCAGAGCCGGAAAAGGACCCGAGCGTCGAATGCAGAGGGCCGCTCAGCGTGTTGGCCCCAAGCGCCTGCGCGCAGTCGATCGCCCATTTCATGTAGTCGACACCGGCCTTGCGCGTTGCCGCGTCGGCCGAGATCAAATTCATCGCCGGATCGCCCATGGCCGAAACCGCAGTCCGCTCCAGCCCGATGCGGTCGAGCAGATCGCCGAGCTTTTTATAATCGTCCGGCGTGCCGGCGAAGATCGGTATCTCGACGCCATCGAAACCGGTCGCCTTGATGTCGCGCAGCAACGGCTCGTGTTTCTTCGACACCGCCGTCGTCCACAAGAACATGCACATGCCGATTTTCATCGACGCCCCCTCCCTTTGACGGCGCACTGGCTGTTCCGCCAGCTTCGCGCCATGCCCCCTCATCCGGCCGCTTCGCGGCCACCTTCTCCCCGCTGGGGAGAAGAGACTTGGCGTCGCGCCATCTCCTCCTCCTCCTCTCCCTCGGGGAGAGGTCGGATTGCCCCGAATTGCCCTTCGCAATTCGGCTGGCAATCCGGGTGAGGGGGCCTTCGTTACCCGCCGTGCGACTACAGCTTCGTCCACGCCCCATTTTTCTTCGACGATTTCACGCAGGCCTCGATGAAGGCCATGCCTTCTACGCCGTCCTGGATGGTCGGGAAGACGACGTCCTTGGGCGGCTTGCCACCCTTGCGGCGCGCTGCCCGGATGGCGCGCGCGGCCTCCTGGTAGATGTTGGCGAAACCTTCGAGGTAGCCTTCCGGATGGCCCGACGGGACGCGGCTGACACGGCCCGCCACCGGCAGCGCGCCGGCGCCATTGCGGGTGATCAGTTGCTTTGGCTGGCCGAACGGCGTGTACCAGAGATAGTTCGGGTCGGCCTGCACCCATTCCAGCCCACCCTTCGAGCCATAGATGCGCAGCTTCAGCCCGTTCTCATGGCCGGGCGCCACCTGGCTTGCCCAGATCATGCCCTTGGCCGGGTGCGTCTTGCCGGTAGGCTTGAAGCGCAGCATGACGTTGACGTTGTCATCCAGTAGCCGTCCCGGCACGAAGGCGTCGAGATCGGCCGACAGGGAGTCCAGTTCCAGCCCCGAGACGAAGCGGGCGAGGTTGTAGGCATGCGTGCCGATATCGCCCAGCGCACCGCCGGCACCTGCCTGCTTGGGGTCGGAGCGCCACGCCGCCTGCTTCTGGCCTGTCGCCGCCAAATCCTCGGTCAGCCAGTCCTGCGGATATTCGGACTGCACGATGCGGATGTCGCCGAGCACGCCCTTGGCGACCATTTCGCGTGCTTGCCGCACCATCGGATAGGCGGTGTAGTTGTGCGTCAGCACGAACACCTTGCCGGTCTTCTCGACTATCGCCGCAAGCTTTTTCGCTTCGGCCAGCGTCGTCGCCAGCGGCTTGTCGCAGATGACGTGGATGCCGGCCTCGAGGAAAGCTTTTGCCGCTGGCACATGCACATTGTTGGGCGTGACGATGGCCACCGCCTCAATGCCGTCGGGGTGCTTCGCCTCGGCCTTGGCCATCTCGGCATAGGATGCGTAGCTGCGTGCGGAGTCGAGCCCCAGTTCGGCGGCCGAGGCCTTGGCACGGGCCGGGTCGGCTGACAAAGCGCCGGCAACCAGCACGAACTCGTTGTCCAGCCGCGCCGCGATCCGATGCACCGCGCCGATGAAGGCGCCTTGCCCGCCGCCGACCATGCCGTAGCGGATCGGGCCGCCTCCCGTTTCCGACTTCGATGCGCCGACCATATCTTGCTCCTCGCTGTTGCTTACCCCCTTGAGGGGAGGTCGATCCGCGCAGCGGATCGGGTGGGGTCGTTGAGGCAGAGCGCGGTGTGAACCGACCCACCCGGCCTTGGGCCACCCTCCCCGCGAAGGGGAGGGAAAATCGGGCTAGATTCCCATCATGGCGCGCAGCAACTTCTTGTCGGTGGTGCCAGCGGCGAAGTCGTCGAATGCCTTTTCCGTCACCCGGATGATGTGGTGCTCGATGAAAGGCGCGCCTTCGGCCGCACCATCCTCCGGATGCTTCAGGCAGCACTCCCACTCCAGCACCGCCCAGGAATCATAATTGTACTGCGTCAGCTTGGAGAAGATGCCGCCGAAATCCACCTGTCCATCGCCCAGCGAACGGAAGCGCCCGGCGCGGTTGGTCCAGCTCTGATAGCCGGAATAGACGCCTTGCCGGCCGGTCGGGTTGAACTCGGCGTCCTTGACGTGGAACGCCTTGATGCGCTCGTGATAGATGTCGATGAATTCGAGATAGTCGAGCTGCTGCAGCAGGAAATGCGACGGATCGTAATTGATGTTGCAGCGCTTGTGGCCGCCGACCGCGTCGAGGAACATCTCGAAAGTGGCGCCGTCGAAAACGTCTTCAGACGGGTGAATTTCATAGCCGACATCGACGCCGTTGTCCTCGTACACGTCGAGAATCGGCTTCCAGCGTTTGCCGAGCTCGCCAAACGCTTCCTCAATGAGTCCAGCCGGCCGCTGCGGGAACGGATAGAGGTAAGGGAAAGCCAGCGAGCCGGTAAACGACACTGAAGCATTCAGGCCTAGATTACGCGATGCTTTGGCGCCGAACTTCATCTGCTCGACAGCCCACTTCTGCCGGGCTGCGGGATTGTTGTGCACCGATGGCGGCGCAAAGCCATCCATCTGCGCGTCATAGGCAGGATGCACCGCCACCAATTGCCCCTGCAGATGCGTCGACAATTCCGTGATCTCGACGCCGGCGTCGGCGCAAATGCCTTTCACCTCGTCGCAATAGGCCTTGGAAGAGGCCGCCTTCTTGAGATCGAACAGCCGCGCGTCCCAGGTCGGGATCTGCACGCCCTTGTAGCCGAGACCGGCCGCCCATTTGGTGATCGACGCCAGTGAGTTGAACGGCGCGGCGTCGCCCGCGAACTGCGCCAGAAACAGCCCCGGGCCCTTCATTGTCGTCGGCATCGGCATCCTCCCTCATTTCTCTCGCGACCGAGCATAGCGCCGATTGGAAACAGGGCCAGCCACTTTGGTCTTTTCTCAACGGGCGCTTGCACGCACCACCATTCTGGTATTACCAAATGTGGAATTTTGGTCAAGCCTTGCAATGCGCCATCATGACCCCAAAACCACCCGGCGCAGGCATATATATCTCAATATAATCAAGGAAATACTCCACAGCGAAAGTTGCATCCCGGCGCTTCTTGCCGATCCGGATAATTTGCTGTAGACCTCGCTTCAGGCCCAATTGGTCGAACCAGTTTGCGAGAAAAGGCTGGGAACGCCTTGGGGAGGAACCTTTGTGTCGCCTTTTGGCGATGCATGTCGCAGGCGAACCATAGAGACGAGTTGGGAAGGACAGACCATGCATCTTTCGACGCACAACTGGATGCGCGCGGAACCTTTGGAAACGACGCTCAAGCGCATCAAGAAATTCGGCTATGAGTCGATCGAGATTTCCGGCGAACCCGAGCAGTACAAGACCAGGGAGACCCGGGCGCTGCTGAAGGAGCATGGCATTCGTTGCTGGGGCGCGGTGACCCTGATGCTGGGCGAGCGCAACCTTGCCGCCAGGAACCAGGGCCAGCGCGAGCGTTCCGTTCAGTATGTCAAGGACGTGCTGACCATGGTCAGCGAACTCGATGGCGAGATCATCACGCTGGTTCCGGCGACCGTCGGCAAGGTCGTGCCTGACGGCACCGAGGAAGAGGAATGGAAGTGGGTCGTCGACGCCACCCGCGAATGCTTCACCCACGCCAAGAAGGTCGGCGTCAAGATCGCTGTTGAACCGCTCAACCGCTTCGAGACCTATCTGTTCAATCGCGGCGCCCAGGCGCTGGCTTTGGCCGACGCGGTCAGCCCCGAATGCGGTGTCTGCCTCGACGCCTATCACCTCCATATGGAAGAATTTAACGTCTATGACGCGATCCGGCAGGCCGGAAAGCGCCTGTTCGACTTCCATGTCGCCGACAACAACCGCTTCGCCGCCGGTCTCGGCCAGATCGACTGGCCGAAGATCGTCGCCACCTTGCGCGAGATCGGCTACGACGGCGCGCTGACCAACGAGTTCGTCGCGCCCGTCGACCGGACGCCGGCGGCCCCCTATCCCGACATGGTCGAGCGCAATCCGGTCGATATCTCGCCCGAACAGCTGAAGTTCATCCAGGACCACGGCTCCAGCGTGCTCACCGAGAAATTCTACACCGACCAGATGCGCATCAACGCCGAAACGTTGCTGCCGCTGATCAAGTAGTCGACTGCCTCAGGGAAATTCGCCCTTCCGCCCTGACCGGCGCAGGGCTGGGGAAGAATATGCGTATCAAGTCCGTCCAAGCCTGGTGGATCCGCGTTCCGATCGAAGCCGCTCGGCAGCACCGCAGCGACTTCGGTCAGGTGACGACCTTCGACGCCGCCATCCTGCGCATCGAGACCGATGACGGTCTGGTCGGCTGGGGCGAAGGCAAGAACGCCGCCGGCAGCGCCGGCAGTTACGGCGCGCTCGTCCATATGCTGAACCATGAGGTCGGGCCGCAGCTGGTTGGCCGCGATCCGGCCGACATCGGCGTCATCTGGGAGATGCTCTACAATGGCGTGCGCCACGACAGCGCCGCACGCGGCGGCCACGCCATGCCGCAGCTGGCGCGGCGCGGCATGAGCATCGCCGCGATCAGCGCCGTCGACATCGCGCTGTGGGACATTCTTGGCAAATCGCTTGGCGTTCCGGTCTGGCGGCTGCTCGGCGGCCGCAAGCTCGATCGCATGCCGGCTTATGCGTCCGGCGGCTGGGCGGCCGCCGACGCCATCGGCGAGCAGTTGAAATCCTATATCGCCAAGGGCGGTTTCAAGGCACTGAAGATGCGGGTTGGCGCCATGGACGGCGCGGCGCACATTTCCGCCACCCGCGTGCGCGCCGCACGGCAGGCGCTCGGCCCCGATGTCGAACTGATGGTCGACGCGCACGGCACCTACACGGTGGCTGAAGCCAAGCGCTTCATCCACCTTGTCAACGATTTGGACCTCGCCTGGTTCGAGGAACCTATCATCGCCGACGATAAGCCGGGCATGGCCGAAGTGCGGGCAAGTGGCGCCGTTCCGATCGCCACCGGCGAAAGCGAGGCGACCCGCTACGCCTTCCGCGACCTCGCCGTGCTCAAAGCCGCCGACATCTTCCAGCCCGATCCCGCCTTCTGCGGCGGCATCAGCGAAGCGATGAAGATCGGCACCATCGCCAGCGCCTTCAATCTGCGCTTTGCACCGCATTTGTGGGCCGGCGCGCCCTGTTTTTTCGCAGGCTTGCATGTCTGCGCCGCCTCGCCGTCGAGTTTCACCGTCGAATATTCGCTCGGCGCCAACCCGATGATCCATGATCTGGTCGAAGAGACTGTCGAAGCCAGGGACGGTATGATAGCGATCCCGGAAAAATCGGGTCTGGGATTCACCATTTCGGAGCGGTTCCTGGAGGCGCACGCGCAACGCGGTTGACGATGAAAGAAAAGAACCTTCTCGCGGAACTCGCTGCCTACCTGTTCTCCCATTCGGACAAGGAGAGCGGCCGAACGCCATCGGAGCGCGAACTGGCGGAGCATTTCGCCGTCAGCCGCGGTCAGATCCGCGAGGCGCTGGCCATCCTGGAGGCCATGCGCATCGTTGAGCGCCGGGCCAAGTCCGGCATCTACATCGACACCAAGCAGGCCAGTGTGGAGGCCATGGCGCTCTTTGCCCGCGCGGGCCTGCCGCTCGACCCGATCCAGATCTACGAGACGGTCGAACTGCGCAAGATCCACGAGATCAAGGCGGCCGAACTTGCCTGTTCGCGTGCCACAGAGGAAAATTTCGAGCGGCTGCGCGAAATCCTGAAGGCTTCGGAAGAGCGCATCGCCGCCGGCGAAGGGCTTGCCAGGGAAGACCGCGAATTTCACCTCGAAATCGTGCGCGCCACCAAGAACAGCGTCTTCCACAATGTCTGCAGCGTCTACTACATGATGGGCGAGCAGCGCCTGCCGATCTATTTCAACGACCCCGAGCGCAACGTGCGCTCGCATGCCGAGCACATCCAGATCTATGAGGCGCTGCTGCGCCGCGACGGCAATCTCGCACAGGCGCTGATGAGCGCCCATCTGCAGGGCGCTGAGAGCTACTGGAAGGGCCTGATCGAGGGCCATGGCGAGGAGCCGCAAAGCCCGGCGCTCGAAAAAGCTTGACCGACATGGCCCGTATCCTCACGACCCACGCCCTGCACCCGCGCGCCTCGGCTGTGCTCTCCGGCGCCGGAGAGCTCGTCGTCGCCTCCGCCATCGATCCGGCCACGCTGGCCGCCGAAGCCAGGAATGCCGACATCGTCATCGTGCGCGCGCCGCTGCCCCCACAGCTTTTCGACGGCGCAAAGCTGCTGCGGGCG
The DNA here is from genome assembly GCF_037162595.1 of Mesorhizobium sp. ISC11. Taxonomy (NCBI): domain Bacteria; kingdom Pseudomonadati; phylum Pseudomonadota; class Alphaproteobacteria; order Hyphomicrobiales; family Phyllobacteriaceae; genus Mesorhizobium; species Mesorhizobium sp. ISC11. The sequence goes on along the minus strand of NZ_JAVSPW010000001.1, from coordinate 5,902,182 downwards.
GCAATCCGTCATGGCGCCGGGCTCGACATGATCCCGATGGAAGCAGCGACGGCCGCCGGCGTGCTGGTGGCGAATGTGCCGGCGGTCAATGCCCGATCGGTGGCCGAACACGTCATGTTCGTGGCCCTCGCCTTGCTGCGCAACTTCCGCGTCGTCGACCGCGACCTGCGCGCCAAAGGCTGGCTTGCCGGCCGCGAGCACGCCAACGCCAACAGCGAGCTTGCCGGCAAGACGATCGGCATTGTCGGCCTCGGCGCCGTCGGCCAGGCGGTCGGCCATATCGCCGCGCACGGCTTCGACCTGAAGGTGGTGGCAACGACGCGCAGCATGCAGCCAGCGCCGGACAAGGTCGGCTTCCTGTCGATCGACGCTCTCGTCGAGCAGAGCGACATCATCGTTCTGTGCTGCCCGCTGACGCCGGAAACGCGCGGCCTGATCAACCGTGAGCGGATCGCCCGCATGAAGCCGCAGGCGCTGCTGATCAACGTGTCGCGCGGACCGGTCGTCGACGACGACGCGCTGATCGAGGCCTTGCAGAAACGGCGCATCGGCGGCGCCGCGCTCGACGTGTTTGCGACGCAGCCGCTGCCGTCGAACCATCCCTATTTCGGCTTCGACAATGTTATCGTCACGCCGCACATGGCGGGGATCACCGAGGAATCGATGATGCGCATGGGCGTCGGCGCGGTGGGCGAAGCCCTGCTGGTTCTGGCGGGCAAGCTGCCGGTCAATCTGCGCAATCCAGAAGTGGTCGATCACTATCGGCGGCGGTTTCCGGCGCGCCTGTAACACATCGCGGTTTCGCCCCAATTCTCCGCGACGTTGAGAGCCATGTCCGGTCCTCGCCTCGCCTTCCTCTTTGTCGCTGCCTGTTCGCTCTGTGCCATGCCGGCATTCGCGGCCGAGAGAAGTTATGTCTATTGCGACAACGGGCTGCGCTGCTTCAAGGCGCCCTGCCCGTCCAACAGCGCACTCGACCTTGCCACCGGGGCGATCATCAAGGGCGTGTCGATCGACCCCAGCGGATTGCCGCGGGCCGACAAGGCCATAACCGATCTTTCCGACGCGCTTTATGCAGGCAAGATCGTCGTCAGGGGCTCGATCGAGCACCGCACCCAGACGATCACCGGCAAGGAGTACAATCTGCCCTGGCTGGTCGCGACCCGGATCGTACGGACCGCCAAGGACAGCGAACGCAAGCACTGTTCGTCGCGCTGATGGGCGGTTCAGCCCTGCTCACGCGCCAAGCAGCTGCTCCACCTCTGCTGCTATGCGCAGCAGGCGTTGGTCATGGCCGTTGCGCGCCACCAGCATCAAGCCGGCGGGCAGCTGAGTGCCCGGCATCGGCAGCGAGATCGCGCAGAGATCGAACTGGTTGGCAACCTGCGTGTTGCGCAGCAGCAGGCCTTCGGTGCGGTCACGCAACTCAGGGTGGTCAGCCATCGAGACGATGGTCGGCGCCGTCACCGGTGTGGTCGGCAAGGCCAGCACATCGACCGAGGACAGCCGCTCGTCCATGGCGGCGCCGAGCGCTGTACGACGGCGCATTGCCCTGATGTAGACAGGCGTCGGCAGCATGGCTGCCCGCGACAAAGGTCCGCTGACATGCGGGTCGACCGGCACCGATGCCCCTGTCGCCAGCCAGTCGGCATGCACTTCGGCCCCCTCCATCGCGGCGATCGAACCACGCTTGGTGGCCGCGCGCAAATCGGCAAGCAGATCGTCGATCGACAGTTCCGCGATCCGCGCGCCCGTCTGCTCGATCTTGCCAAGGCAGCGGTCGAACGCGGTCGCCACCTCGTCTTCCGTCTCTTCGAAAAGGACGCCGCGCGGAATGCCTATGCGAAGCCCTGCCAGGGCAATCGGCGTCAGCGCGGTCGGCACCTCACCGGCCATCACGGCGTCGGCGGCGGCACACTGGGCGACGGTTCGGGCAAGCGGACCGATCGAGTCCAGCGTGGCCGACAGTGGGAACGCGCCGGCGAGCGGCACACGTCGCGCCGTCGGCTTGAAGCCGACGACACCGTTGAGTGAAGCCGGAATGCGTATCGAACCGCCGGTGTCGGAACCGATCGATATTTCGCTCGTGCGCTCGCCGACGGAAACGCCGGCGCCTGAGGAAGAACCACCCGGAATGCGATTGGTGTCCACAGCATTGCCAGGCGTGCCGAAATGCTGGTTGTCGCCGATCGCGGTGAAGGCGAATTCGGTCATGTTGGTCTTGCCGGTGATAACCGCGCCGGCCTGCCGCAGCCGGCTGACGATCGCGGCATCGCGCAGCGGAGGTGCTGCGGTCTTGAGCATCAGCGAGCCGGCCGTGGTTGGCTCGCCGGCGACATCGAACAAATCCTTGATCGAGACGATGGTGCCGTCGAGCGGCCCGAGCGTCACGCCGGCTTGGCTGCGCGCATCGCTGGCATCGGCCGCGGCCCTCGCGGCTTCGGCATAGAGCTTCGTGAACACACGCTCTTCGCCGGCACGGGCGGCGAGGCGCGCAAGGATGATTTCCAGATGATCACGGACGGATTGCATTTTCGGTGTCGGACTCCGGACGCCCTGAACGTCTTAAGGGATAGCGGCCAGTGCCTGGCTTGCCGAGACTTAACCCGGCGCAGACGGTTTTGCACCCTGTCGAATGCGAGGAAAATCCGATGCTCTACAAAGGCAGTTGCCACTGCGGCAAGGTCGCCTTCGAATTCAAGGCCGAACTGACCAGCGCCATCAGGTGCAATTGCTCGATCTGCTCGCGCAAGGGCGCCCTGTTGTGTGCCATCCCGCACGGGACCTTGCGGGTCCTGGCCTGGGGCGACGATTTGGGCACCTACACATTCGGCAATCATGCCATCGCGCACCGGTTCTGCCGGGCCTGCGGCATCCATCCCTTTGCGGAGGATGTCCGCGAGGGCCGTGAACGCAGCGCCTACATCAACATCAACTGCGTGGCCGATCTCGACCCCTCGACCCTGTCGGTCTTCGATTTCGACGGGCGGTCGGCCTGAGTTCGTTCGTAGCTGCCGTCACAACGGCGTCGACCCGAAAACCGTGATGGTTCTCGGGCCGACGCGCAGGTGTCAGGGAAGCCTGATTGCGGCGAGGCTACTCGGCCTGCTTCGGGCCGCGCAGGAACACCACGCTGGCCGCCAGCAATGTCGCCGCGCCGCAATAGGCGAAGGCACTGGCGACGCCGGTGTGGTCGACCAGCAGGCCGCCGAAGACGGCGCCGAGCGCGATCGCCACCTGGAACGTCGCCACCATCAGTCCGCCGGCGCTTTCTGCCTGGTCGGGTGCTGCCCGCACCAGCCAGCTCTGCAGCCCGACCGGAACCGCGCCGAAAGCAAAGCCCCAGACCGCAACGGCGGCAGCGGCGATCGTCGGCGAAGCTCCGAAAACCAGCATCGAGGCGGCGGCCGGTGCGATCAGCAAGGGCGCCAGCCCAACGGCTGCCTTGAGGCTGCGCTCGGCCAGGATGCCGCCGGCGACATTGCCGAAGAAGCCGCCAATGCCATAGGCCAGCAGCACCAGCGAGATCGTCTCGATGTCGAGCACGGGGACCTTCTCGAGGAAGGGACGGACATAGGTGAAGCCGGCAAAGTGTCACGAAGCGACCAGCAGCACGACCAGCAGCGCCACCCGGATCGACGGACGCTTCAGCACGTCGAGCAAGGTGCGGAAGCTTGCCACACCCACGGGGGCAATTTCGAAATGGTGGCCAGCTGCACCAGCAGCGCCAGGGCGGCGACCACGGTCGCAATCATGAAGGCCGTGCGCCAGCCCCAGATGTCACCGACATAGGCGCCGACCGGCGCCGCACAGACGGTCGCCAGCGAAACGCCGGTCAGGATGATCGACATGGCGCGCGGCATCAATCGCATCGGCACCAGCCGCAGCGTGGCCGTGGATCGCCGAGTCTGGATGAATTGCCAAGCCTTCCGGACGCAATGCCATTGCCGGGCCACCCGCATGCAATAGCTTGCCAGAACCAGGCAGCGAGAGGCCGGCGGCAAGCCGGTCCGAAGAGGAGAACCAATGCCAAATCATCCGAAGCTCATCGCACTCGCCGTCATGCTTGCGGTTCCCGGGCGCGCCTTTGCCCTCGAGGACAGCTACCTGCCGGCCGACAAGATCCCCTATGTGGCGGAAGTACCCGACCAGCCGCATCGTCTTGGCCCATTGTGGGGCGAGCGGGCCAAGGGTCCGGCAGGCACGTTGCTGAAGGTTCCCGGCAACTGGCGCGCACCGGTCCATGCGCACACCGCGGATTACCGTGCGGTGGTCATAAAGGGGATGTGGGCGCACTGGCAGATGGATGGCGGCGAGGCGACCAAGGTCGAACTGCCTCCTGGATCCTACTGGACCCAGAAAGCCAATGAGATGCATGACGACGCCTGCGTCTCCGACACGGAATGCGTGATCCTGCTGATCAACGACACGCCCTACGAAACCTACTTCCAGAAATAGGCTGGGATGCGGCTACGAGGCGTGACGCAAGCTGACGCCGCTGCCCTTGTCGAACAGCACCACCTTGTCGGGGTTCCAGGCAAAGCGCACCGCCTGCTCGATGGCGACGTCGGTCCTGGCCGGCACGGTTGCACGCAGTGTCGCGTCGCCGACGCGCAGCGTCAGGATCTTTTCGACGCCGTGGTTCTCGACGTCGTGGACACGCGCCTCGACCGGCGCGCCGCTCTCGAGATAGACGTCCTCGGGACGAATGCCGAAGACGAGCGGGCGACCGTCGGTCGCCCCGCCCGCTTTGGCTCCCCCTGAAAAAGGCAATTCGAAATTCAGCGGCGCCATCACCGCGCGGCCGTTCACGAGCTTGCCGTCGATGAGGTTCATCGGCGGCGAGCCGACGAAGCTCGCCACATAGGTGTCGCGTGGATTGTTGTAGATCTCATGCGGTGTGCCGGTCTGGACGATTCGGCCATGGTTGAGCACGCCGACCTTGTCACCCATCGACATCGCCTCGATCTGATCGTGGGTGACGAACAGGAAGGTGGCGCCGAGCTGTATCTGCAGGTTCTTCAGTTCAGTCCGCAGGGCCTCGCGCAGCTTGGCGTCGAGCGCAGACAGCGGCTCGTCCATCAGGAACACACGCGGCTTGCGCACGATGGCGCGGCCGATCGAGACGCGCTGCATCTCGCCGCCGGACAGCCGATCCGTCTTGCGGTCGAGCAGATGCTCGATCCGCAGCGTACGGGCGGCACGGTCGACACGGTCCTTGATCTCGGCGTCGGGCAGCCGGCGAATTTTCGGCTTCAGCGGGAATTCGAGATTTTCGCGCACCGTGTAGCGCGGATAGAGCGAATATTGCTGCAGCACCAGCGCCACGTCACGCTCGGCCGCACCCCAGTCGGCAACGTCGACGCCGTCGATGAAGACCTGGCCTTCGCTGGGCTTCTCCAGGCCGGCGATAAGCCGCAGCGTCGTCGTCTTGCCGGCGCCCGTCTCGCCCAGCAGCACGAAGAACTCGCCATCGGCAATATCGAGATCGAGCCCGGTGAGCGCCGTGTGGTTGCCGAAGGTCTTTGAGATGTTCTTGAGCTGGATATGGGCCATCAGAGTCTCACCTCGAGCGACTTGCCGCTTGCCTTGTCGAAGAAATGCGCCTGGGTCGGGTCGATCCTGGCGAAGACCCTTTCACCGGGTCCGGCAACGAAGCCGCTCTTGGTGCGGGCCCGCAGCAACTCGGTTCCGACCTTGAGATCGACGATGTCGAAGGAGCCGAGCGGCTCGACGATATGTGTGTCGACAGGCACGAAGCCCTCGGTCGCCTCGCGCCGGATGAGCACGCCTTCCGGCCGTATGCCAAGCGCCAACTGGCCGCCGGCATGGCCGTTGAGCTTCGACAGCAGCGCTCGCGGGAACTCGAAGCCGGCGGCGGCTCCACCGACCGTCACCGAAACCGAGGACGCCGTCTCGGCCACCGCCGCATCGGTGACATTCATCACCGGGCTGCCGACGAATTGCGCCACGAACAGATTTGCCGGCTGCGAATAGACCTCGTCGGGCGTGCCGACCTGCTGCAAGACGCCTGCGTGCATGATGACGATGCGGTCGGCCAGGCTCATGGCCTCGATCTGGTCGTGCGTGACATAGATGGTGGTCGAGCCCTGCTTGATGTGCAGCCGCTTGATTTCCGCGCGCATCTCCTCGCGCAGCTTGGCGTCGAGCGCGCCGATCGGCTCATCCATCAGCATGGCCTTCGGTCGCCGCACCAGAGCGCGGCCAATGGCGACGCGCTGCATGTCGCCACCCGAGAGCGCCGACGGCTTCTTGTCCAGCAGGTCGGTGATCTGCAGCGTCTTGGCGACCGAACGCACCTCGCTGTCGATCTCCGTCTTGCTCTTGCGCGTGGCGCGCAAGGGGAAGGCGATGTTCTCGTAGACGCTCATATGCGGATAGAGCGAGAACGACTGGAACACCATGGCGATGTCGCGGTCGGCGGCCTTCAAATGCTGCACCGGCTTGCCGTCGATGAAGATGTCGCCCTCGTCGATGGTTTCCAGCCCGGCGATGGCGCGCAGCGTCGTCGTCTTGCCGCAGCCCGATTGGCCGAGCAGCACGATGAACTCGTTGTCGGCGATCTTGAGGTTCAGGTCCTTGATGACCTGGACGGCGCCGAAGAATTTCTGGACGCCGCGAAGCTCGATCTGGGTCAATGCTGTGCTCCCGGATTGCGCACCTGGCCGGTGCCGGCCTTCTCCTCGGGCGCGATCTTGGAGGTTACGTTGAAGCCGACGAGCCCGATCAGGATGATGGTCAGGCCATAGCTGTGCAGCAGCATGTTCCAGGGCTGGCAGAGCGCGACGATGCCGAGCACCATCAGTATCTGCGACCCAGGCTCAAGGTATTTCTGGTTGAAGGCGCGAAAACTCATTTGCGGATCGCTCCGAAGGACATGCCGCGCAGCAGATGATTGCGAAGCAGGAAGGTGAAGATGGCGACCGGCAGCAGGAACAGGAAGGTTCCGGAGGCGATCACCGTCCAGTCCGGCAGGCCCGAACCGACCTGGCTCGGGATGAAGGGAGGCGCGGTCTGGGCGCGGCGGTTGGTCATGATCAGCGCAAAGGCGTATTCGTTCCATGCGGTGATGAAACAGAACACGGCGGTGGCGGCGATGCCCGTGGCGGCCTCCGGCAGCACGATCTTGAAGAACGCCTCCATGCGCGTGTAGCCGTCGACAAGCGCGGCCTCCTCATATTCCTTCGGAATCTCGTCCATGAAACCCTTCATCAGCCACACGGAGAAGGACAGGTTGAAGGCGGTGTAGAGAATGATCAGGCCCAGATGCGTATCGTTGAGCCCGACTGCCCGGTACATCAGGAACATCGGGATGGCGACCACCACCGCCGGCAACATGCGCGTCGACAGGATGAAGAAGAGCAGGTCCGCTTCCCCCTTCACCTTGAAGCGCGAGAAGCCATAGGCGGTGAATGTCCCCATGCCGACCGCCAACACCGTCGAGGTGATGGCGATGATGAGCGAGTTCAGGAAGCGGCTCGGATATCCCGACCATTGCACCTGGCCCTTGCCGTCGCGCACGATCTTCTCGCCGCCGTCGAACACGACGCGTTCCCACCACGGGGCGGCGGCATATTCTTCGGCCGACGGCGGGCTGCGCAACTGTGAGCGCTTTGTGAAAAGTTTGACGAAAGGCGAGATGGTCGGCTCGAACATCACCGTCGGCGGGATCGTCGTGGCCAGGTTGCGTGGCTTGAACGAGGTCGCCACGATCCAGTAGATCGGCGCCAGGAAGATGATCGTCACCAAGAGGACGGCGACAATAGCGACCTTGTTGAGCGCCCGTTCACCCGAAGTCTGGACGGCCGCCATCTCAGCGCTCCTTAACTTTGTTGAGGTATTTCACATAGATGTTGGTGATCGCCAGCACCATGATCAGCACGATATAGGCAAGCGCGCAGGAGCGCCCCGTCTGCCATTCCTGGAAAGCCATCTTGTAGAGACGGATGGAAATCACCTCGGTGCTCGGCTGCGTCGACAGCACATAGGCAAGATCGAAAGTCTTGAAGGCTTCCATGGTGCGGAAGATGACCGCGATCATCAGGATCGGCGCGACCAGCGGCAGCGTGATGCGGAAGAAGGTATAGAACGGCCCGGCGCGGTCGATCGCGGCAGCTTCGTAAAGATGCTTCGGCACCGCCGAAAGCCCGGCGAGCGATAACAGCATGACGAAGGGTGACCACATCCAGATGTCCGTGAACGCGACCGCGTAGAGCGCCATCTTCGGGTCGCCGAGCCATTGGAATTTGCCGAGGTCGAGCACGTAGTTGATGACACCCCAGGACGGATCGTAGAGCAGCTTCCAGAACAGGCCGACCACCGCCATCGAGAGCATCATCGGCAAGAGCAGCAATGTCGTGATCAGGCCCTTGAGCGGAATGGTGCGATTGAGCAGCATTGCCGTTCCAAAGCCGACGACAACCTGACCGACGACCGAGACGATGACGTATTTCGCGGTCACCGCGAAATTGTTCCAGATATAAGGGTCGCTGAGGAGCTCGCGATAGTTCTTCAGTCCGACGAAATTGGCCGGCGCATTGGTCGATGCGCGGAAGTCAGTGAAGGAATAGCCGAGCGAATAGATCAGCGGAAAGATGTTGAAGACGATCAGGAACACGATCGTCGGAATGATGAAGAGGTTGCGTATCGAAATGTCGCTGAGGCCGCGAGAGGCGGCTCTGGAGGAGGTATTCAGCGGTGTGATCATTGTGGTCGCCAAGACCTGCTCCCATTCCTGAAAAAGAAAACGGAGGAGGCGCAGGCCTCCTCCGCACTACATGTCGGTTATTGGCCGCGGCCGTATTTCTTGAACGTGGCGTCCCAATCCTTCGCCAGCGCATCCAGCATTTCCTTGGCCGTACCATCGCCGTTTACGATGTACGGATAGACACGCTGGTTGAGCTGCTGCAGCAGTTCCGCATACTCCGGCACCGCCCAGAAGTCCTTGACCTTGAACATCGTGTCGTAGAAGGCCTTGTTGTAGGGCGTGGCGTTCTGAAACTCGGCCGATTCCAGCACGGCCTTGTTGCAGGTGTAGCCGCCGAGGGCCGCCCACTTCTTCTGCGTATCGTCCTGGATGAACCACTTCAGGAATTTCATCGCCTCTTCCTTGTTGTTGGAATAGGAGACGACGGAAATGCCCTGGCCGCCGAGCGCGGCGAACTGCTCGCCACCTGGACCTGCCGGGTTGGCGAAGAAGCCGGTGTTCTTGGCGTTCGGGTTCGACGCCTCGTTGATCAACGAGGGGAAGAAGGCGAAGTAGTTCATGCTCATCGCCGCCAGGCCTTCGGTGATGGCCTGGTTGTTCTCGACGAAAAAGGCGTTGGTCCAGCCCGGAGGCGTGAAGCCGAACAGCTTGCGGTAGTTTTCCGCCGCGGCCACCGCCTTGTCCGAGTTGATGATGCCGTCGACCTTGTAGGTGCCGAAGTCGCCGAGCTCACCGCCATACGAGAACAGCGCGTTCTCGAAGCCCATCGCCAGGCCGTCATACTGGTTCTGTGTGTAGATGGCGATGCCGTAGCGGTTCTGGTCGGGCCTGTTGAAGAACTCCGCGATGTCGGTCATTTCCTTGAAGGTCTTCGGAACGGCAAGGTCGTAGCCATACTTGGCCTTGAACGCTTCCATTTCCTTCGGATCCTCGAACCAGTCCTTGCGGTAGGCCCAGCCCACGGCGTCGCCCTCGGCCGGGATCGACCAGTATTTGCCGCTGTTGCCGGGATATTCGGAGTAGAACTTGACCGTCGCCGGAGCCATCTTGTCGAGAACCTTGTTCTCTTTGACGAAGTCGGTGAGGTCGACATAGTGACCGCCCTCGGAGGCGGCACCAAGCCATTGCGAGTCGCCGACGACCAGGTCATAGGCGCTGCCCTTGGCGTTGAACTCGGTAAAGGCCTTGGTCTGGAAATCGGCCCACGGGGTGGTTTCCACCGTGATCTTGACGCCGGTTTGCTTCTCGTACTCGTTGCCGAGCTCCTGCAGATAATTTGCGGGATCCCATTCAGCCCAGAAGATGGTGAGTGACTTTTCCTGCGCGTAAACGGACGTTCCGCAGGCAAGCGTTAAGCCGATACCAGCAAGTACGCTGGTCACTAACTTGCGCATAATGATTTCCTCCCTTGTGCGCGTTCTACCTTATCGTGCGAGCCGGCAACGTGGCCGGCCCTGGTAGTTCCTCCCGTGATCGCACCTTTCCGGTTTCGAACCTCCTCGCCCCGCCGGAAAATGGATCGCAGCCCTCACTTTCGATCCGCTTTTCTGATCCAATCTGGTATTACCAATTTTGCATGCGCGTCAAGCCCTTTCTTGGCAGCTTGACGCGGCCATTTCCATCGGATTACCGCTTTATCTGCCTGTTTTACCAAGATTTTCCTACTCAGTGATATGATCGGGTATTGTCCAATACCCCACCCAACCGCTAAGATCAGTAGTGTACATGCCAATCTGGTCGAACCAGTTAGGCTCTATTTCACGACTGCCTTCGGATCGAGGCTGCCTCCTTCATCGACCGATTCCGCCACTGCCGCACGCACCAGCGCCCCGGCCGCCCACTGTGCGACCGACATCGTCCGGCGGCTGTCCAGCCCCCAGATATCCTTGAGCACGATCAGCACCTCGACGCCGAAGATAAGCGACAGCGCCTGTGCCAGCCGCTTGAAGTCGCGCGGCGGCAAACGGCCCTTGAGCGGCGCGATCGCATCCTTCAGCAGGTCGATGCGGTGGCCACGCGTAAAGGCGGGCTCACCGCCCAGCGTGCCGGCCTGACGCCGCGCCCATTGATCGAGCGACAGCTTCAGTGCTGCCTTGAACGTAGCCTCGAAGGCCTCGATGCGCGGCATGGCCGTGTCGAACAGCTCGGCGACCCGGCGCTCGGCATCGGCGGAGGTCGATTGCCAGGTGAGGATTGGCCCCAGCCCCTCGTCGACGACGGCCTGCACCAGTGCCGACTGGCTCGGGAAGTAACGATAGGCGGTGGCGCGGGAAACCTCGGCCGCCTCGGCGACCTCGCTGACCGAGGGCGTGACGCCCGCCTGCATCAGCCTTGTTGCCGTCTCCAGCATCAGCCGTTTGGTCCGCGCGCGTGGCCCACGTTCGGGCACTGGGCCGGTTGCCCGTTCAGCCTCGTCGCTCGCAGCGGATTGTTGACGTGAGACATTCATACCAATACGATACGCGCGTCTCAAAAATTTGCAATGGTCCGCATCGTCGAGTGGCCCGGGCAATGAGCGATGGGGGCGGCATCGCGCCTGCCAGGATTGGGAGAGCGCAATGAAGCGTATTTATGTGGTGGGTACCGCGGACACCAAGGGCGAGGAACTCGCCTTCCTGGCCGATGCGATCACGGCTGCGGGCGCCCTCGTCTGTCGTGTCGATGTCGGAACGCGCGACGCAACCATCCCCGTCGATATCAGCGCGAGGGAAATCGCCGACCATCATCCCGGCGGCAGTGAAACCGTGCTCGGCGGCAATGATCGCGGCGCCGCGGTCGCCGCAATGGGCATCGCCTTCGCCCGCTTTGCCCAATCGCGCAACGACATCGCGGCCATGATCGGCATTGGCGGCGGTGGCGGCACATCGATCGTCACGTCGGGCATGCGCGCCCTGCCGCTCGGCCTGCCCAAGATCATGGTCTCGACGCTCGCCTCCGGCGACACCGCTCCCTACGTCGATGTCTCCGACATCATCATGATGCCTTCTGTGACCGACATGGCCGGACTGAACCGGCTCTCCCGTGTCGTGTTGCACAACGCGGCTCAAGCCATATCAGGCATGGCGGCCAGCCCGGCGCCACCACCCGACGGCAAACCGTCGATCGGCCTCACCATGTTCGGCGTCACCACGCCTTGCGTGACCGCCATCGCCGACCAGCTCCGTTCCGGATATGACTGCATGGTCTTCCACGCCACCGGCACTGGCGGCCGCAGCATGGAAAAGCTGGCCGACAGCGGCTTGCTGTCCGGCGTCGTCGACATCACCACGACCGAAGTCTGCGATCTTCTGTTCGGCGGCGTGCTGCCGGCGACGGAGGATCGTTTCGGCGCCGTCGCACGCACGGGGCTGCCCTATGTCGGCTCCGTCGGCGCGCTCGATATGGTGAACTTCTGGGCGCCTTCGACCATCCCGGAGCACTATCGCGACCGGCTGTTCTACGAACACAATCCCAATGTCACGCTGATGCGCACCACGGCGGACGAATGCCGTGCGATCGGCGAGTGGATCGGCACCAGGCTCGCCCGCTGCGGGGGACCGGTGCATTTTCTCATCCCGGAAAAAGGCGTCTCGGCGCTCGACATCGAAGGCGGCGCCTTCTTCGACCCGGAAGCCGACGCCGTTCTGTTCGATGCCATCGAGCGCACCATCAAGCCCAACGGCAAGCGCCGCGTGACGCGCCTGCCGCTGCATATCAACGACCCGGAATTCGCAAAGGCAGCAACAGCGGCCTTCCTCGACATCGCCAGACAGTGAGAGACCTCAAAAAATGCCCGCCATACCGCGCAAGGACATCTTGAAGAAATTCAGGGGAATGATCGACAAGGGCGTGCCGATCGTCGGCGGCGGCGCCGGCACCGGCCTGTCGGCGAAGGCCGAGGAGGCCGGTGGCATCGACCTCATCATCATCTACAATTCCGGCCGCTACCGCATGGCCGGGCGCGGCTCGGCCGCCGGCCTGCTCGCCTATGGCAACGCCAACGAGATCGTCAAGGAAATGGCCTATGAGGTGCTGCCTGTGGTCAGACACACGCCGGTGCTGGCCGGCGTCAACGGCACCGACCCGTTCGTCATCATGCCGCTGCTATTGGCAGAGCTGAAGACGATGGGCTTTTCCGGCGTGCAGAATTTTCCCACCATCGGCCTGTTCGACGGCAGCATGCGGCAGAGCTTCGAGGAAACCGGCATGGGCTTCGGCCTCGAGGTCGACATGATCGCCGAGGCGCACAAGCTCGATCTCTTGACCACGCCCTATGTCTTCAACCCGGATGAGGCCCGCGCCATGACCAAGGCCGGTGCCGACATCGTCGTCGCCCATATGGGTGTGACGACAGGCGGCTCGATCGGCGCCACGTCAGCCAAGTCGCTCGACGACTGCATTCAGGAGATCGACGCCATCGCCAATGCCGCGCGCTCGGTGCGCAAGGATGTCATCCTGCTTTGCCATGGCGGCCCGATTTCGATGCCCGACGACGCCCGTTACATTCTCTCCCAGGCCAAGGGCCTGCACGGCTTCTATGGCGCCAGCTCGATGGAACGGCTGCCGGCGGAAGCCGCGATCGCCAAGCAGACGGCCGATTTCAAGGCCGTCGCGCTCGGCGGCCAGAAGACCACATTCAAGAAAAAGAAGGGATGAGTGAGATGACCGACAAGAGCAAAGTGTTCGTGTACCCGAAGGACGTCAGCGCCTTCGGCTTCGACTGGGGAAAATTGGCGCTGACGGTGGCGCCCGAAGTGAATGGCGCAACCCGCTTTTCCGGCGGCGTCGTCGACCTGCCTTCCGGCAAGGGCCACACGCGCCACAACCATCCGGGCGCGGAAGAAATCATCTTCGTCATCTCAGGCCATGGCGAACAGATGGTCGAGGACGAGAAGGGCAATCCGATGGTCGAGAAGGTCGGCCCCGGCTGCACCATCTACGTGCCGGAAAGCCGCTTTCATTCGACGCTCAACACCGGCGACGGGCCGATGCAGCTGTTCGTCGTCTATTCGCCGGCAGGACCTGAACTGGTTTTGCGTGAGCTGCCGGATTTCAGGCTGATTCCGCCGGGGCAGTGATCTTTCCTCGGTTCCGGCTCCGACCTCTGCCCTCGGGGAGAGGTCGGATTGCCCCGAATTGCTTTTCCCGGATGGCAATCCGGGTGAGGGGGCAGCAGCCTCAATACCAGCTAGGCCGTCCCACCCCTGTTCCACCCCCGGCCCCGATCACCGAACATCACGTATCCGCTCTCCGTCACCGCCAGCGTGTCTTCCAGCTTGATGAAGCCCCGTGTCGGGTGAAGCATGGTCGTCTCCACCGACAGCACCATGTTCTTCTCCAGCGGTTTGGCCGCATAGGTGCCTTCATAGGTCACCGGGTGGTTGGTCATCAGGAACGGCGCCTCGTGCGTGATCAGCCCCATGCCATGGGCGAAGAAATCCGTGTAGGGCGCGACCTTCGAAGCCTTCAGCACGCCCTCGGCATGCGAAATCATGTCGCCGCCCAGCGTGCCCGCTTTGACTTTTGAGAAGGCCGCCTGCTGCACCGTCTCGACCTCGGCCAGCAGATCTTCCAGCTCGGCATCCGGTTCGCCGAGAATGCCCATCCGGCAGAGGTCCCCTATATAGCCGTGATAATTGCCGCCGGAATCGATTGACAGCACCTCGCCTTTTTTCCACGCCTGCGGTGAAGCGGCGCGGTTGTGGCTGGCACCCAGCGTCAGCAGGCAATATTCGAAATGGATGCCGCGATTGGTTTCCTCGCGCCGCAGCTGCTCGATGATCTCGCTTTTAGTCGTGCCTTCACGCGCCCAGGCAATGGTCGCCAGCATGGAATCGGTGATCAGTTCGGAGGCCGTGCGCAGCTTCTCCAGCTCCGCATCGGTCTTGATGGCGCGCATGCGCTCCAGCATGTCGGTCGCATCGATCAGCCTGGCATCCGGCAACGCCTTGCGGATCAGCGTATAGGCGTCCGATGGCAGGAAGCCAGGCTCGATGCCGATGCGCGCGCCGGCCTTGCCGATCTTCTGCAGGTGCTCGACCGCAAGGTTGGCGGCGTCGAGCGTGCCCCAGCAGGCGGCGTGCAGCGTCGGCGTCCAGAACGGATTGTTCTGGTGCTCGCCGCCCTCCATGCGGTTGCCGATATAGGCGGCATGGTCCGGCCCGCCCTTTTCGTACACGACGATCGGCAGGTACCGGCTGTGGCCGATCGCATCCATGGCGGCGAAGAAGATGAACTTGTAACCGCCCAGCAGGTATTGCGTGTTGTGCTTGGAGGTGGCGAGCAGCACATCGATGCCGGCCTCCTCCATCAGCCGGTCGACCCTTGCCTGGTCGAACGGGATATTGCCGACGGCATTCTTGCCCGGAGCAATGTTCATCTCTCTCTCCCTGAATTGCCTGGGACCGCCGGCCGTTCCGCTCGCGATCCCCTGGCCATGACTCAAATCTGCACCATCTTGCCCGCTCTGGTCCAGCCAGAAATAGGGCAAACAGCACCGTTCGATGTCATCATACCTTTGTCTGTCGCATATCCCATCAATTTGGTCCTACCAGATTGACGTGATAGAAGCGCATGCTCCAAACTGGTCCAGCGGACGAAAATTTCAAAGCCAAGCGAGGATGCGCCAATTCCGTCTCTGGCGAAACCCTCGGCAAGGCTCATAATCGCCGCCGCAAGGATGCTGGCGGGCTTGCCGGCGTCCGAGGGGTATTGGCGCGCCCAACCGGGTCGCGGAGAGGACGGAGTTCGATCATGTCAGGTTTCACGATTTCCAGGCGCACGATGCTTTCCGGCTCGGCAATGCTGCTGGCCTCCACCGCCATCCCGACACCGGGCTGGGCGCAGACGCCGAAGAAGGGCGGGCGGCTTGTGCTTGCCGCCGATTCCGAACCGCGCAACCTCAACCCGGCGATCGTCGCTTCCAACGGCGTCTTCTTCATCTCCAGCAAGATCGTCGAAACGCTGGCCGAAGCCTCCTACGACGGCAAGGACGGACTCGCGCCAAGGCTGGCGCTGAGCTGGGAGGGTGCCGCCGATGGGCTCTCGGTGACGTTCAAACTGCGCGACGGCGTCAAATGGCATGACGGCAAACCGTTCACCTCGGCCGACGTCGCCTTCTCGGCGCTGCAGATCTGGAAGCCATTGCAGAACCTCGGCCGCACCGTGTTCAAGGACCTGGCCAGCGTCGAGACCCCTGACGATCTCACCGCCGTGTTCAAATTCGCCAAGCCGACGCCGTTCCAGCTGATCCGCAACGCGCTGCCGGCGCTGAGCAGCGTGGTGCCGAAGCACATCTACGAGGTCGGCAAGATCGAGGACAACCCGGCCAACAACGCGCCCATCGGCACCGGACCGTTCAAATTCGGCGAGTACAAGGCCGGCCAATATTACCGGCTGACCAAAAACACCGACTACTGGGGCAAGGACGAGCCCTATCTCGACGAGATCATCTATCAGGTGCTGCCGGATCGCACGTCCGCGGCGAGCGCGCTGGAGGCCGGAGAGATCCAGCTGGCGGCCTTTTCCGCCGTGCCGCTGGCCGACCTCGACCGCATCTCGAAAGTGCCGGGGCTGAAGGTGATCACCAAGGGTTACGAAGGGCTGACCTATCAGCTCGTCGTCGAGATCAACCATCGCCGCAAGGAACTGGCCGATGTCAAAGTGCGCCAGGCGATCGCGCATGCCATCGACAAGGATTTCGTCGTCAAGACGGTGTTCCTCGGCTATGCCGCGACAGCCACCGGCCCGGTGCCGAAGAACGATCCACAATTCTACACCGCCGATGTGCCGACCTATGCCTTCGACGTCGCCAAGGCCAACGCGCTGCTCGACGAAGCCGGCTACAAGAAAGGCCCGGACGGCAAGCGCTTCACGCTGAAACTGCTGCCTGCGCCCTATTTCAACGAGACAAAACAGTTCGGCGACTATCTGCGCCAGGCGCTCGCCGCCATCGGCATCGACGCTGAGCTGGTCAACAACGACTCGGCCGCGCACATCAAGGCGGTCTACACCGACCACGCCTTCGATCTCGCGGTCGGTCCGCCGGTGTTCCGCGGCGATCCGGCGATCTCGACCACCATCCTGGTGCAGAGCGGCATTCCCGACGGCGTGCCGTTCTCCAACCAGGGCGGCTACAAGAACGATGCGCTCGATGCGCTCATCGCCAAGGCATCGGAGACGCTCGACGCATCAGCCCGCACCGACCTCTACAAGGAGTTCCAGAAGGCGGTGGCTGCCGACCTGCCGCTGATCAACGTCGCCGAATGGAGTTTCATCAGCGTCGCGCGAGACACCGTCGGCAACATCGCCAACAACCCGCGCTGGGCGGTGTCGAACTGGGCGGACACGTATCTGGAATCGTGACAGAATTGCGCGGATGAAAATTCGCGAAATCATCGTAGGCTTTGAGTTCTACGAGGCCCCCCTCTGTCCTACCGGACATCTCCCCCCCAAGGGGGGAGATTGGCCGCTTGTCTGTCCCGCGAATTCTTCAACGTTGGAGATTGGCGAAGCCAAAAGAGACAGCCGATCTCCCCCCTTGAGGGGGAGATGTCCGGCAGGACAGAGGAGGGTGCCTAGGCGCGGTCCTAATCAACGTATCGCCAACCCATCGACGCCCCCATGAACCGCGCCCTCACCCTTCTCCGCCGCCGCCTCGTCGGCAGCGTCTTCGTGCTGCTGATCGTCGTCATCGGCACGTTCCTTTTGCTCGAGGCCGCCCCCGGCGACGCCGTCGACGCCTACATCGTCTCGACCGGCGGCGACGCCGGCATGATCGAATTGCTGCGTCATCGCTGGGGCCTCGACCAGTCGGAGCTGACGCGGCTGGCTAACTACCTCTGGGCGCTGTTGCATCTCGACCTCGGCCAGTCGGTGACCTTCTCCCGACCGATCCGCGATGTGATCCTCGAACGCCTGCCCAACACGCTGCTGTTGATGGTCAGCGCCACCGCGCTCTCCTTCGGGCTCGGCTCGGCACTCGGCATCTATGCCGGCGCCCGGCCGGGCAGTTTCCGCGACCGCTTCCTGTCGATCGGCTCGCTCGGACTCTATGCCGTGCCGGGTTTCTGGCTCGGACTGGTGCTGATCGTCGTCTTTGCCGTCGACCTGCGCTGGCTGCCGATCGGCGGCATCGAGACCCTGGCTTCCGACAAGACCGGCCTTGACCGCGCAGCCGACATCGCCGTCCATCTTATCCTGCCTGTTTCGGCCCTCGGCTTCATCTACCTGGCGCTCTATCTGCGCATGATGCGCGCCGGCATGGCCGAGGTCTGGCGGCAGGATTTTGTGCTGGCCGCCCGCGCCAGAGGGCTTTCGCGCCGCCGCATCGTGCTCGCCCACATTGCCCGCAACGCGCTGCTGCCCCTGGTCACCATGCTGGGCCTGCAGTCGGCGCAGATGCTCGGCGGCAGCGTCGTCATCGAGAGCGTCTTTTCCGTGCCCGGCCTCGGCCGGCTGGCGCAGGAGGCAGTCGCCTCCCGCGATACGCCGCTTCTGCTCGGCATTATTCTCACCAGCGCCGTCCTGGTCATTGTCATCAACCTTGCCGTCGACATCGCTTATGCCTTCCTCGACCCGCGCGTAGGCGCCAGCGAGGCCGGCGCATGAGTGCCCTCCGCCGCTTTCTGCGCACGCCCGAGGCGGTCGCCGGCGCCATCCTCCTGGCGGCGCTGATCGCCATGGCGCTGTCGGCGTCGCTGCTGTTCCCCGGCGATCCGCAAGCGATTGCCGGGCCGGCGCTGCTGCCGCCGTTCCAGGACTGGTCGCTCCCGCTTGGCACCGATCGGCTTGGCCGCGACGTGCTGGCCGAGCTTTTTCATGGCGCCCGCACATCGCTGGCTGTCGGGATCGCCGCCGCGGCCGCCGCACTTGTCGTCGGGGCAGTGGTCGGCACATTGGCCGGCTTTGCCGGCGGCCTCGTCGACGAGGTGCTGATGCGCATCACCGACGCCTTCCAGACCGTGCCGAGTTTCCTGCTGGCACTGGCCTTCGTCAGCGTCGTCGGACCGTCGCTCGGCATCGTCGTGATCGCCATCGCGCTTGGCACCTGGACCGGACCAGCCCGTGTCGCCCGCGCGGAAGTCCTCTCCATTCGCGAACGCGATTATGTCGCCGGCGCCAGGGTCATCGGCATGCACCCGCTGGCGATCGCCTTTCGCGAGGTGCTGCCCAATGCCTTGCCGCCGGTGCTGGCGATGTCGTCGGTGATCGTCGCCGCGGCGATCCTCACCGAGGCGGCCTTGTCGTTCCTCGGCCTGGGCGATCCCAACCGGGTCACCTGGGGCGGCATGATTGCCGAGGGCCGCGCTGTCCTGCGCACCGCGCCCTTCTTGTCGATCGTCCCGGGCATAGCGCTGGTGCTGACCGTGCTCGGCGTCTATCTCGCCGGTGAAGGCCTCGTCGAGACGACGGCGGTCAGGAGAGGCATGTCGTGACCGCGCTGGCTTCGATCCGCGACCTGACGGTGACCTACCGCCGCGACGGCAACGAGGTGGCGGCGCTGAAGGATGTCGGCCTCGACATAGAGGCTGGCGAGCGCTTGGCCATCATCGGCGAAAGCGGTTCGGGCAAGAGCACGCTGGCGCTGGCTATTGCAGGGCTGCTGCCGGCAAGCACCAAGACTGAAGGAAAGATCGATTGGTTCCTACCGTCGGCGTTGGGCGCCAAGGCACCTCCCTCTGTCCTGCCGGACATGTCCGGCAGGACAGAGGGGGGCCTCGTAGAGCACAGACCGCAAAAGCTCTTCACCAGATCAAGTCACCCTCCCCGCGGCGGCCGCGATATCGGTTTCGTCTTCCAGGACCCATCCGCCAGCCTCGACCCCGTAATGCCAATCGGCAAACAAATCGCCGAAGTCGCCCGCACCCATCTCGGCCTCACCTGGTCCCAGTCCTATGCCAGGGCCAAAACCCTGCTCGAACGCGTCCGCCTGCCCGATCCTGACTCGGCCCTGCGCGCCTTCCCGCACCAGCTTTCCGGCGGCCAAAAGCAGCGTGTGGCGATCGCCGCCGCCATTGCGGCCGGTCCGAAATTGCTGATCGCCGACGAAGCGACCAGCGCGCTCGATACCATCGTGCAGGCCGAGATCGTCGCCTTGATCCGACGCCTGGTGACCGAGGACGGCATGACGCTGCTGTTCATCAGCCATGACATCGCGCTGGCGGCCGAGCTTGCCGGGCGCATCGCCGTTTTCCGCCATGGGCAGTTGGTCGAGCTTGGCATGACGGCGCAGATTGTCGGCGCCCCGGCCCAGCCCTATACGCGCGCATTGCTCGATGCCCATATCGGCCTCGACACCAAGCCGCTGCTGAACCGAGCCGGGCTCCACGCATGAGCCTGCTGGCGGTGTCCAATCTCACCAAGCGCTACCGTCGAGGCGACAACACCATCGCTGCAGTCGACGATGTCTCCTTTCACATCGAGCCGGGCGAAACGCTGGCGTTGGCCGGACCCTCCGGCAGCGGCAAATCGACGATCGCGCGGGTGGTGCTGCGATTGATCGAGCCGGACGACGGACGCATCGAGTTCGAAGGCGACGATTTCCTGGCCCTGCGCAGCGCAGCACTGCGTGCCCGCCGCGCGCGCCTGCAAATGGTGTTCCAGGACCCGCTTGCCGCCTTCAACCCGCGCGCCACAGTGGCGCGTGTGCTCGACGATCCCTTGCGCATCCATGGCATCGCTTCCCGCAGCGAGCGCCCGCGCCGCATCGCCGCCTTGCTGGAGCGCGTCGGGCTGACGGCGGACCTCGCCCCGCGTGCCATCCATGAAATCTCAGGCGGCCAGCGGCAGCGCGTCGCCATTGCCCGCGCCATCGCCACGAAGCCGTCGCTGATCGTGCTCGATGAAGCGGTGTCGGCGCTCGACGTTTCCGTGCGCGGGGAGATCCTCGAGCTTTTGCTCGACCTGCAGCGCCAGGAAAAGATCGCCTATCTCTTCATTTCACATGATCTCGGCGTCATCCGGTCGATCGCCCACCGCGTTATCCTTCTCGACGCCGGCCGGGTTGCCGAGAACGGCGATGCCCGAACCGTCATCGACGCACCGCAATCGGCCATTGGAAAGGCGCTGGTGGCGGCAGCACCGAGATTGAACCGGACCCTGATGCGGCTGGCGTCGGCCGGCCTCGATTGAGACCCGGCCGCCACCATCCGTTCGCTCAATAGCCGACGGTGAAGCGCTGCCTGATATGGGCCGGCTTCTCGATCTCGTCGACCATGACGATCGCGTAGTCCTCGAAGGAAATGCTGCTGCCCTCGTCGGAGGCGAGAAGCGTGTCCTTGCCGAGGCGGAATTTGCCGGTGCGCTCGCCAGGCACGAACATGGCGGATGGCGACAGGAACGTCCAATCGAGGTCGTCGACCGTCTTCAATCTGTCCAGGAAGTCGGCGCCCTTCTGCGCTTCTGCCTTGTAGATCGCCGGGAAGTTGGGGCTATCGACCAGCCGCTTGCCGGGCGCGACTTCGAGACTGCCGGCGCCGCCGACGACGAGATAGCGCTTCACGCCGGAGGCGCGCACCGCCTCGATCAGTGCATCGGTATCGCTATCCAGGAAATGCACAGAGCTGATCACAGCGTCATGGCCGCGGATCAGGTCCGCGAGACCTTCTGTGTCGAAGACATCGCCCTTCCTGGCCGTCACGCCCGGAAGCGCGACAATCTTTTCCGGGTTGCGCGCGATGCCCGTGACGGTATGGCCGCCATCGGAGAGTTCCCTGAGAAGGCGCGAACCGACAGCGCCCGATGCACCAATGAGAGCGACTTTTGCCATGTCTGTTTCCTTATGCTTGGGGGTCTGGAGGATGGGGTCATGCCGCCGCGATGTGGGCGACGAGATTGTCGAAGCTGCCGAACAGCGCGTTCGAACCGATGAGCCGGGGCGCATCGTTGCGGATGACCGCGAGCGAAGGCACGCCATCGGCATGCAGGCGCTGGAACAGCGCACGGCCACGGCCAACCTGATCGCGGTGAGCCGCCAGCAATGTTTCGGTCGGCGCCTTGAGCATTTCGGCGGCGTCCGCCATGCCGTCGGCGGCGAGCACCTCGGCCACACCGCCGATCGTCACGACATCGCGTCCTTTTACATAGCGCGCATGCTGGATCGTCTTCAGCGCCGCAAACCGGTGGCTAGGGTCCTCCAGGCCAGCGGCAGTGATGCCGAGTGTGGCGGCATGTGAGTCGAGCAGGGTGCCACGGACATTGAGGACATTGTGCCGGTAGGCCGGCGTGAACGATTGTCCGGTCAGGCGCTCGATGCGCTGGTCGTTCGCCCAGGCGTGCGCCGCAAAACCTTCATCCATCGGACGCGCGCCGGCGCCGGAAAACAGGCCGGTCGGCAGCAGCTCGACGCGCACGCCGGCGGCCGACAACCGGCCGAGCATCCGGGTGGCACCATAGCACCAGCCGCAGAGCGGATCGAAAAGATAGGTCACTTCTGAATTGTTCATAATCGCTGCTACCCATGATCCGGCTGCCGGCTTGATCGAATGCCGTTGGCTGATATGTGGCAGGTGGGGGTCTTGCGATAAATGGCACCCAATAATACAAACTGTATGATCTGATCATACAAATGGCAGCCAGCGATGATCATCCTGCGGGAAGCGGAGGCCGCCTATGGCGAAATCTCGCGCGGGACCGTCGAACCGAGCGGAACGCTGAGGCTGACGGCGCCGCTCGACTACGGCACCAAGATGGTGGCTCCGGTCATGGCGGCCTATCTCAGAACCTATCCGCAGATGCGCGTCGAGGCGATCTTCGACGACGCCGTCAGCAATCTGGTGGACGAGCAGATCGATCTCGGCATCCGCGTCGGCTGGCTCACCGATTCCTCGAACCAGGCGCGGCGGCTGGGGACGATCCGGCAAATCGTGGTGGCGAGCCCTGGCTTCGCGGCGAGCCTGCCGCCGGACCTGACGCCGCGCCAGGCAAGATCGCTGGCCTGGGTCGGCAACACCCAGTTGCGCGGCATCGGCCAATGGCTGTTTTCCAGGGATGGCGAAACGGTGCTGACCGAGCTCAATCCGGTCCTCATGTGCGACAAGAGCCCCGCCGCCCTTGCTTGCGTGCTCGTCGGCATCGGGCTGGGCGTCTTTCCGGACTACAGCGTCAGCGACGATATCGCCGAGGGGCGGCTGGTGCCGGTATTTGCCGACTGGAGCCTGCCGTCAGGCGGCATCCACGCAGTCTTTCCGCCGGCCCGGTTCCGGCCCGCCAAGGTGCGCACCTTCGTCGATCTGCTCGCGGCGGCCGAGAAGCGGCGATCGCGCGGTGTTGCCACGGCTTGAAGCCGATGGCGGTCAGCGGGCCTCTTGCAGGATCATCTCGGCTGCCTTCTCCGCGATCATGACGACCGGCGAGTTGGTGTTGCCCGAGACGATTGTCGGCATGATCGAGGCATCGACCACACGCAGCCCGGCAAGCCCCTGAACACGCAGGCCGTCGTCGACCACCGCCATCGTATCCGAACCCATCTTGCAGGTGCCGACGGGGTGGAAGATCGTCGTGCCGATATCGCCGGCCTTGCGGATGAGCTCTTCATCGCTTTCATACTGCGTGCCGGGCAGCAGCTCTTCCGGCGCAAAGCGCGCCACCGCCCGAGCCTTCATCAAACTGCGGACATGGCGCAACGACGCGACGGCCACGCTGCGGTCTCCCTCGGTGGAAAGATAGTTCGGCCGGATCTTCGCCGCCTCCCGCGCGTCGGACGAACCCATGTGCACGCTGCCCCGGCTTTCCGGACGCAGATTACAGACCGAGACGGTGACCGCGGGAAAACGATGCAGCGGCTCGCCCAGACGGTCGGTGCTCAGCGGCTGCACATGATATTCCAGATCGGGCGTTGCGAGGCGCGGATCGCTCCTGGCGAAGATGCCGAGCTGGCTTGGCGCCATCGACAGCGGCCCGCTGCGCTTGAGCGCGTATTCCAGCCCCATCGACGCGCGGCTGACA
Source organism: Mesorhizobium sp. ISC11 (assembly GCF_037162595.1). Taxonomy (NCBI): domain Bacteria; kingdom Pseudomonadati; phylum Pseudomonadota; class Alphaproteobacteria; order Hyphomicrobiales; family Phyllobacteriaceae; genus Mesorhizobium; species Mesorhizobium sp. ISC11. Next base: position 5,878,529 of record NZ_JAVSPW010000001.1, on the reverse strand, counting down.
AGATTGTGGTAGCGCTGGTTGAGCGTGGCAGTGTTGGCGACCTTGAAGACGGTGCGGATCTGCAGATGGTCCTGCAGGTTTTCTCCGACACCCGGCAGCGCGTGACGGACATCCACGCCGATGCCCGAGAGCAGATCGGGGCGACCCACCCCCGACAGTTCGAGCAGCTTGGGCGAGTTGATGGCGCCGGCCGCAAGGATCGTCTGTCCAGCGCGGACCTGATGCAGGCGGCCGCCTTGGCGGAAAACCAGTCCGGTGACGCGCCGGCCGTCGAATTCGAGCCGTTCGGTTTCCGCGCCGAGCACCACGCGCAGGTTCTTGCGCCCCGCTATACCGCGCAAAAACGCCTTCGATGTGTTCCAGCGGACGCCCTTCCTCTGGTTGACCTCGAAATAACCCGAGCCTTCATTGGTGCCGGTGTTGAAGTCTTCGGTGCGCGGAATGCCGAGTTCCTCGGCCGCGTCCCGGAAGGCGTCGAGGATCGGCCATGAAAGCCGCTGCCGTTCGACCCGCCACTCGCCGCCGCTGCCGTGCATGGCGCTCTTGCCACCATGGAAGTCTTCCGACTTGAGGAAGTAAGGCAGGACATCGTCCCAGCCCCAGCCGGCATTGCCGGCCTGGCGCCAGCCATCATAGTCGGCAGCCTGGCCGCGCATGTAGATCATGCCGTTGATCGATGAACAGCCGCCAAGCACCTTGCCGCGCGGATAGTTGAGGCTGCGTCCGTTGAGACCGGCTTCCGGCTCGGTCTTCATCATCCAGTCGGTACGCGGGTTGCCCATGCAGAAGAGGTAGCCGATCGGGATATCGACCCAGTGATAGCGGTCGCTGCCGCCGGCCTCGAGCAGCAGCACCTTGTTGCGCGGATCGGCCGAGAGCCGGTTGGCGAGCACGCAGCCGGCGGAGCCGGCACCGACGATGACGTAGTCGTAACTGCCGAACGGAGACGGTGAAGCTTCGGTCACGTGCGCGCCTGCTGTCCGGCGATGCGCTCCCACATCGGGGTCATCGCCTGGTTGATCTCGCCATAGAGTCGATACCGCCGTGCGTATGCGTGAGCAACCGTCTCGTTGGGCACAAAATGTCGGGCGGCCGCTGTCATGGCGGCTGCACCGGCACTGTAGTCCGCGAAAATGCCGACGCCGGTGCCCGCCGCGATCGCCGCTCCCAGCGCGCCGGTTTCGCGGCTGCGCGCCACGGTGACGGGCACGCCGAGCACATCGGCGAAAATCTGCGGCCAGACGCTGCTGCGCGAGCCGCCGCCGGACAGCACCACCTGGTCGAAATCGGCGCCCGCTTTGTGCAAGGTCTCGACATGGCGCTTGTGCTCGAAGGCGACACCCTCGAACAGCGCACGCAGCAGATGGGCTCGGCTGTGCCAGCCGGCGATGCCGTAGAAGCCGGCGCGCGCATGGCCATTCTGCTGCGAGCCATAAAGGAAGGGATGATAGATCGGGATGTCGCTGTTGGGATCGACGGACGCCACCAGTTCGCTGCACAATTCGAATGGCGACTTGCCGGCTTCGCCGCCATGTTCGAGGAATTCGCGAACGATCCATTCGAGATTGGCGGCCGAGGTGGCACTGGATTCGATCGCCAGATAGCGCTGGCGATCGAAAGTCGACAGCATGAAGATCGAAGGGTCGCGGATCGGCTTGTCGGTGATGACCTGGTTGATGCTCCAGGTTCCGGCGATGACCGAGGCGGCACCGGTTCTGGTCACGCCCGAACCGACCGCGCTGGCGACGACATCGAACAGCCCGGCGACGACCGGCGTGCCGGCGCGCAGTCCCGTCAGGGCCGCCACCTCCACGCTGACATGGCCGGCAATGTCGGCCGATTCCAGCACTGGCGGCAGCAGGTCCATGCAATCGCCGAGCCCATAGGCGGCAAGCAGGTCCGGCTCGTAGCGGCGGTCCTGCATCTGCAGCAGGCCGCAGCCCGACATATCTGAAGTATCGCTGCTGCGCGCACCTGTCAGGCGGTTGACGACGAAATCCTTGCACAAGAACACAGTTCCGATGCTGGCAAACAAAGCCGGCGAAAAGCGCTTGAGCCAGGCAAGCAAGGTCGGCGTCTGCGCCGCCCACGGCCGCTGCAGGCAGTGTGCGTAGGTGCGGTCGCCGACATTCTGTTCTGCCCACTCGGCAACGATGTCAACGGCGCGTGTGTCGAGCGACTGGATGCCGATCAATGGCGCGCCCGCACGATCGAGCGCGTAGAGCCCGTTGCCATGGCCGGCGCAGCCGATGGCGACGATCTCGCCGGCGTCGATACCGGCTTCAGCGATGCATTGACCAATGACCGAGACCGCATTGCGCCAGAGTTCGTCGAGGTCGCGTTCGACATGTCCGGGCTTTGGCATGGACGAGCGGCCGTCACGGGCGGCGAATGCCAGTTCGCGGCCCGACAGGTCGAAGAGGATGGCCTTGATGACGGTGTTGCCGGCATCGAGACCGAGGATATAGCTTGCCATTGGCGCCTCCCGAGACCGCAGCCTATGCCTGGTTGTACAGATCCCAGGCTGCGCCGCCATCGGCATCGTCGTGAATGATTGCCATCAGCCCGCGCACGACAGCGCTCGGGTTGGCATGCTGGTAGATGTTGCGGCCATAGACCATGCCAAGCGCACCCTGTGCCATCAAGGCGGCCGACTTGTCGAACACGGCACGCAGATCCTCCTTGCCGCCGCCGCGCACCAGCACCGGGCAGCGCGCCGCCTCGACGACGCGGTGGAAGTCGTTGGGATCGGTGGTCGGGTCGGCCTTGACGATATCGGCACCCATCTCGCGGGCAAGCCGGGTCAAGGTGACGATCTTATCGGCGTCGCCGTCGACCATGTAGCCGCCATGCTCGGTGACCGGCAGCATGGCCAGCGGCTCGATCATCAGCGGCAGGCCGTATTTCTCGCAATCGGCTCGCACGCGGGCGATGTTCTGCACGCATTGCCGGAACAGGTCCGGCTCGTCGGGTAGCATGAACAGATTGACCACGACGCAAGCCGCATCCATCTCGATGGCGCCAAGCAAGGGCTCGGCTTCGTTCTGCAGCACCGCCCACATCGCCCGGTGGCGTATCCTGTTATAGGGATTGCCCATGTCGATGCGCATCACCAGCGCCGGCTTGTCCTTGCCAGGCACGGCCTGCAGCAGGTCGGCCTGGCCGTAGTTCATCTGGATGGCGTCGGGGCCAGCCTTGACCAGCTGATTGACCACGCTGGCCATGTCTTCCAGCCCGGCAAGGAAACTCGGCTCGTTGCAGACGCCATGATCGATGGCGACGTCGAGGCAGCGGCCGCCGCCGAACAGCCGGTTCATACGGACTTTCTTGTTTACGCGCATAGGGCGCTCCTTTGATGTGTCTGGAGGTCGATGCCGTGCCGGTCGGCCAGCAAGGCGAGGAAGGTCGAGCGCTCGGTGGCAGCCTCGCTGGCGCTCCAGCCCTTGTGCGCCGCCAGCATGTCGAGAACGACGTTGACGAGGTCGAAGCTGAGACCGCCTGAAATGGCGATGGTGGTGCGGCGCAAGAACAGGTCGGCAAGGCGCTCGACCTGCTCGCGCTCGATGATGCGCCCTATCTCGCTTGCCGAATAGTCCGACAGTGGCAGCATCTGTTCGCCCGCCGGGTGCGAAACGAAATCCCTGGCCGACGTGCCATAGCGCTGCAGAAGCGTTTGCGCGCGCTCGACCGTCAGGCCATGCTCGGCGGCGAATGACGCGCACCAGGCGTCCGGGTCGGCCGGAAAATCACGGCCGCCACCGATGGCCATGTCCTGCGTGCCCTGGCTGCGCGCGAGGCCGAGCCGCTTCAGTGCCATGTCGGCGGCCAGCGCTCCAAACGAACGGAAGGTGGTCCACTTGCCTCCGACCATGCACAGTGTCGCCGGCAGGTGCCCGCTCGCTTCTACGAACTCGCAAAAATGATCGCGCGGTATGCGGCTGGTAAAACTGTCCTCGCTGGCGGGCAAGGGTCGCACGCCGGCGAAGCGGAACACGATCTGGTTTTCAGCTACTTTGATCGAGGGGAATACAAAGGCGAGCGACTGCAGGATGTAGCGCTGCTCGTCCTCCTCGCAACGCACCTTGTCCGGATCGTCGACCCGGATGTCGGTCGAGCCGATCAGCACCTTGCCGAGATAGGGAAACAGGATGCAGATGCGCCCGTCCTCGTTCTCGTAATAGACCATATGGCCGCCGAGCGCGTCGAACAGTTCTGCATTGTCGACGATGAGATGCGAGCCCTTGGTGCCGCCCATCATCGTCTGCGCCGCCGCCCCGATGGCCTTGTTGGTCAGGTCGATCCAGCCGCCAGTAGCGTTGATGACCAATTGCGCCCGTACCGGCAGTTGTTCGCCCGTCAGCGTGTCGGTAATGGCGAGGCTATCACCTGTCGACGATACCTGAGCGTAGTTCAAGGCGCGGGCGTTCGCCGCGCTCGCCGTGGCGTCCAGCAGCATCTCCAGGCCGAGGCGTTCGGGCCGGCTCACCCAGGCGTCGTAATAGGTCGCCGAATTGCGGATCGCCGGATTGATCGCCGGCCATTTTCTCAAGGTTTCGGCGCGGCCCCTGAACCTGTGCGTCGGCATCAAACGCCGTGCGGCGGTGAACAGGTCGTACATGGCAAGGCCGGTCTTGATGACCAGCGCACCACGCCGGCTCGGCCGCCGCGTCAGACCCAGGAAACGCACCGCACCGTTGGCAAGGCCGGAGAAAATGTCGAAGATCGGCACCGTCGTCGGCAACGGGGCCACATAGTGCGGGGCATTCCTCAGCAGCCGGTCACGTTCGAGCAGCGATTCGCGCACCAGTTTGAATTCGCCGTTTTCGAGATAACGCAGGCCGCCATGCACCATGCGTGAAAGGGCGGCACTGGCGCCGCTGCAATAATCGCCCTTTTCCGCCAGCACGACATCGACGCCTTGCAGCGCCAGTTCGCGAAAGACGCTGATGCCGTTGATGCCGCCACCGATGACGAGCACGGCGATATCAGGCCGGTCGCGCAGACCGGCTAACGTATGGCTACGGTTCATCGGGGCTGTTGCCTTTTTTCTCAGGCATCCATCGCAGTGAGATGCGCGGCTGCCGCGGCGTCGATTGCCGCAAGCTCGCCTGCCGCAAGCGTGATCTCCCCGGCCCGTGCATTGTCGAGCGCCTGTTCGGGATTGCGCGCGCCGCACAGGGCGAAGGTGATGCCCGGCTGGGCGAGCGTCCAGGCGATGACGATCTGCGCCGTCGACGCCTGGTGGCTCTCGGCGATAGGGGCGATGGCCTCTTTCAGCTTTGCCACCTTCTGCCGGTTGGCCATGGAAAAGCGCGGGTTGTCCTTGCGCTGGTCGTCGCCGCCGAATGTGCGGCCGGGTTCGACCGTGCCGGTGAGCAGGCCCAGCGCCAGCGACGAATAGCTGAGGGTGGCGATGTCGTGCGCGCGAGCAATCGGCAGCAGGCTGCTCTCGATGTCGCGGTCGATCATCGAATAACGCTCCTGGATCGCATCGAGCTGGCCGGCGTCGATATAATGGCCAAGATCCTCGGCGCTGATATTGCTGGCGCCGATGGCGCGGATCTTGCCGGCTGCCTTGAGCTTTTCCAATACCGCCATCGTCTCGGCGATCGGCGTCGTCGGGTCCTGCCAATGGGTGATGTAGAGGTCGATATGATCGGTGCCGAGACGCCGCAAGCTCTGCTCGACCTCATAGGCGATGCCGTCGGCGCCGAGATAGCGATGCACAGGCTTGTCGTCCTGGTCGAAGAAATGGCCGCCCTTGCCCGAATGCCAGTTCAGCCCGCATTTGGTCGCGATCACCACCTTGTCGCGCTTGCCCTTGATGGCGGTGCCGACGATCGCCTCGCTGCGGCCAAGACCGTAGGCCGGCGCTGTGTCGATCAGGCCGAGGCCGGCGTCGATCGAGGCTTCTATCGCCCGCACCGACTCTTTCTCGTCGGTGCCGCCCCACATCCATCCGCCAATCGCCCAGGTGCCCAGGCCCACGGCCGACGCCGATATGCCGGACTTGCCGATCTGCCGCTGGATCTGTCGAGAATTCATGCTGCCTCCTGTTCGGCCAGCTCGAGGATTTGGAGCCCCGTGGCCTCGTCCGTGACGATGGTGTCGAGATGATTTCCGCGCATTGCGGCGAGGATCGGCGCGACCTTGCTGGCGCCGCTTGCAATGCCGATCGAGCGCGGGATGGTCGCGAACTCGTCCAGCGTCAGCGAGACCAGTGAACGGTTGAGCGAGTAGTTGCAGAGCTTGCCCCGGCGGTCGATGAGATGGGCGAGCAGTTCGCCTGTTGCCCCGGACTTCTCGATCGCCTGGCGATCGGCATTCGAGGACGGATGCAAATCGTAGTAACTGGAATCGTCGGTCAGGATGGAGCCGACACCCACCACCGCGACATCGGCCTCGCGCGCCTTGCGAAACACGTCTGCGACGGAGCTGATGCCCATCAGCATCTCGCGCTGCTGCGCGGTATCGGCAAACAACGGCGCATGGATCTGGTAAGCGCGGCCGCCGAGCTTGTCGGCCATCAGCGAGGCGACGTGGTTGACATCGGTGTAGTGCTTGCCCTGCACCAGCCCGGTGGCGGGAATGATTTCGACGTCGTAGCGGCGCCCCGGCTTGAGACCGGCGACCAGCGCGCTGACGCCCTTGCCGCCGGTGATCGAGATGGTGTCGCCGTCCTTGATGGTGTCGAGCAGCAGCCCAGCCGCAGCCTCGCCGACCCGCTGCAGGGCGGTGTGCGGATTTTCGGAGACCGACGGCACCACCATCGCCCGCTCGATGCCGCCCAGCGCCACCAGCCGCGCTTCCAGGTCGACCAGATGGTCGATCGGCGACTTGATCTTGATCTCGACGAGACCGAGCTGGTGACCGCGCTTGATCAGCCGGTTGACGGTCGCGTGCGAGATGCCGAGTTCCCCGGCGATCTCGGCCTGGGTCTTGCCTTCGACATAATGCAGGACAAGCGCCTGGTGCATCTGACGAACAGCGGCGATGTCGTCGCGGGTGTTGGGAGGGGCCATGGTCTTGTTTCGCCGCCTTTGAGGTTCAGGACTTCTTGCGGTGCAGGAAGTGATCGATCGACACCGCTGCCAGCAGGATGCATCCCTTGATCATGTCCTGCCAATAGACCGAGACATCGAGCAGGATAAGCGAGCTCGTCACCACCGACAGCAGAGCCATGCCGAGGATCGCCCCGAAGATGGTGCCCGAGCCGCCATTCAGCGAGGCGCCGCCGATGACGGCCGCGGCGATGATGTTGAGCTCCATGCCGGCGCCGAAGGTCGGCGTCGCCGCGCCGAAGCGCGCCATGTAGATGACGCCGGCCACTCCGGCGAGGGTCGAGCACAGCACCGTGACCCAGAACTTCACCTGATTGGTCCTGATGCCGGAGAACTGCGCGGCCTTCTCGTTGGAGCCGGTGTAGAAAACCTTGCGGAAGGCCGTGGCGCGACGCAGCAGGAAGTCGAAGATCGCCACCACGACGATGAAGATCAGGATGACATAGGGGATGTTGTTGAAACTGCCCTGGCCGATGGCCTTGAAGGCCGGCGGCAAGGTGAACAGCGACAGCGGCGTGCCCTTGGTGACCACCAGGCACATGCCGCGCACGATGACCATGGCGGCCAGCGACGTGATGAAATGATTGAGCCCTATCACGGTCACGAAGAAGCCCATGGCCGCGCCGATCAGCGCGCTGACGCCGATGCCGATCAGGCTTGCCGTCCAGGGATCGAGCCCGGCGAGGAACAGCGCACCCGAGACCACCATCGAGAAACACACGACGGAGCCGACGGAAAGGTCGATGCCGCCGACGATGAGCAGGACGGTCATGCCGACGACGACGATGCCTTCGATGGAGAAGCTCATCAGCATGGCGCGGAAATTGCCCCATGTCAGGAAGTGCGGCGAGGCGAAGCTCATGGCGATGCACAGCGCCAGGATGATGACGATCAGCCCGGCCTCGCGCATCGAGGCGAGGTGAGCGAAGTTGATGCGCCGCCCGGCGGACTTGATCTCGGCGTGCACGAGCGCTTCTCCTGATTCCCTAGGCGACATTCTGGGCCTGCCTTTGAATTGAACTGTCCTGGACGCCCGAGGCGAGCATGATGATGGCTTCCTCGCCGAGCTCGCTGGCGGCGAGTTCGCCGGCGATCCTGCCTTCGCGCATCACAAGAACGCGGTCGCACAAGCCAATCAGCTCCGGCAGTTCGGACGAGATGATGATGACGCCGACACCGCTGCCGGCTAGCTGGCGCAGCAGCCGGTGAATCTCGACCTTGGCGCCGACATCGATCCCGCGCGTCGGCTCGTCCATGATGATGACCTTGGGACTGACGGACAGCTGCTTGGCGATGGCAACCTTCTGCTGGTTGCCACCGCTCAGCGTCGACACAGTGGCCTCGATGCCGGCCATGCGCACGCCGAGCCTGCCGGTCAGCTCCCGCGCCTGACGATCCTCGGCCTTGCGGTCGAGCAGGCCGAGGCGCCCGGTGAGCCGGCCGAGGTCGAGCGCCGATATGTTCGCCGCGATCGGCAGATCGAGGAACACGCCGGAGCCTTTGCGATCCTCAGAGAGATAGACCAGCCCCGCCTTGACCGCATCGCCATAACTGCGCAGCCGCAGCTGCTTTCCGTCGAGCGCGACGGTTCCAGAGGTCATTGGCCTGAGGCCGCAGACCGTCTGTGCGATCTCGCTACGGCCGGCGCCGATCAGGCCGCCTATGCCCAGAATTTCGCCAGCGCGAAGCTGCAGATCGACGTCGGCGAAGCGGCGCCCATCGGAAAGCCCCTCGACCGACAGGAGAAGGCGCCCAGGCTCTTGCGGCGCCAGCTTGTCGGGATAGAGCTGGGTGATTTCGCGGCCCACCATCTTGCGCACGACATCGTCGGGTGAAACGGCGGCTATCGCATCGGTCGCCACGTAGCGGCCGTCGCGGAAGACGGTGACGCGGTCGCAGAGCGAGAAGATCTCGGCCATGCGGTGGCTGATATAGACCACCGAAATGCCACGTTCCCTAAGCCCGCGCACGATCGAGAACAGGCGTTGCGCTTCGCTTTCGGTGAGTGCGGCGGTCGGCTCGTCGAGCATCAGCACCTTGCAGTCGAGCGTCAGCGCCTTGGCGATCTCGACAAGCTGTTGGTTGGAAATGGAGAGGTCGGCGACCCTGGTGCGCACCGGAATGGGCGCGAGCAGGTCCACGACCTTCTGGGCGTCAGCGTAGAGCTTCTGGAAATTCATCAGCGGCGCGCGCCGGCTGTTGATCGCGGCCATGTAGATGTTTTCGGCAACGGTGGCGTCCTGGCAGAGCGCGATCTCCTGGTGGACGAGCGCGATGCCGAGACGTTGGGCGGCCGCGGGCGAGTGGATCGAAACTCGCTCGCCATCGATCAGGATGTCGCCCTCGTCGGGCTGCAATACACCGGCGATCATGTTCATCAGCGTCGACTTGCCGGCGCCGTTCTCGCCGCACAGCGCATGGATTTCGCCGCGCCGCAGCTCGAACCGCACGTCGTTCAGTGCCTTGACCGGGCCGAACGCCTTGGACAGGCCGCGGATTTCAAGAATGGGCGACTGGGTCACGCCATGCTCCTGCGATGCTTGCGGGGGAGGAAGGAGGCCGAAGCCTCCTTCCCGGTTGGTCCGGCCTTGTGGAGGCCGGGGCGGCGATCGAGACTATTCCTCGATGCCCTTGGTGCCGCGACGCTTGAGGTACTTGTCCCAGTAGAAGTCGTCCGCATTGTCCTTGGAGACGATGGAGAAGCCATTGTCGACGAAGGGCACGCTCATCGGGTTGAAACCCGAACGCTTGGCGTCGTTCATCGGATCGATCAGGCCGGGATGCTTGGCCATCCACAACAGCATGAAGCCCATATAGCCCTGCATGCCCTGGTTGGGATTGACCGAGCCGAAGATCTCGCCGGCCTTGATCATGTCGAGGATCTTGGCGTTGACGTCGGCGAGCATGACGCGGATCTTGCCGCCGCCTTCCTTGGCGGCCTGGGCAGCACCGATGGCCGAGTTGGCCTCCGGCATGAAGACGGCGCCGAGGTCCGGATGCGCCTGCGCCAAGCTCAGAACCGCCTGATAGGCCTTGGTCGGATCCTGGTTCGAAGCGGCGCGGCCGACGAGCTTCATGTCAGGCCATTTGGCTTCCATGCGGGCAACGAAGGCGTTGACGCGCTTGTCGTGGTTGTCCTGGCCGGGATTCTCCAGCACCGCATATTCCCCCTTGCCATCCATCGCCTTGGCAACGGCGTCGGCGGCATAGGTGCCTTCGGCATTGTTGTCGGAGGTGATGTAGGAGACGCGCTTGGAATTCGGCGAGTCGGCGGCGAAGGTCACCACCGCGGTGCCCTGCTCGATGGCGCGGTTGATCGGCTCGATGAACGGATCGGAGTTCATCGGGTGTACCAGTATGCCGGCAGGCTTCTGCGCCAGCGCCTGGTCGAAGGTCGCGATCTGCTTGTTGACGTCGTATTCCGGCGTACCCGTATAGGCGGTCTCGCAGCCGAACTGCTGGCCGGCCTGCTTGAACATTTCATAGACCGGGAACCAGTATTCGACGCCCGAGACCATCACGTTCATGACGTATTTTTCACCCGGCTCGCATTTGAACGGGTTAGGGGTTTCGGCGCGTACCTGCATCGACCCGAAGCAGGTCGATGCAGCCGCCGCGATTGCGAGCGTGCTCAGAAATTTGCGCAAGTTTCCTCCCTTGGCCGAAGCCATCCTCAATGACCGTTGCAGGCACTCAGTGAGCGCTGCCGTATGGATTTGATGATGCCGACCTTCCTCCGAAAGCCGACGATCGGGACATTACAGCCCGGGCGCGCATTGTCAATATAATTCACATAGTGAAATATATTTCATACTCTACTTCAAGGGGATTCCTACGCTCCGGTCGACGAGGCTGGGCGCGGCCGCCAAGATGCCGTACGGGCTGGGCAAGGCCTTACCGGCCTTTGGCCGCGAAACCGGAGAGGGTGGCGGAGTATCCGCACGGGGGGCTCGCATGGTACCCTCCCGCCGGCCGCGTCTTTATCGCCTGAAGCCCCCGATCCTGTCTTTGATAGATCTGTTCCGGGCGCAGCGTGACGCTCTCCATATGTCCGCTTGGCCAGAAAGTCGGCTGCAGCTTCGGCTTCGCTTTCGGGGGCCTGAGCCTGGGCAGATCGATGGCCACCCCAGCCGCATATCAAAACGGCGCGCGGGCATTTGTGGCTGGCGGGCTGTTTTTGAAGTTTGGTTTTGGGGAGAGGATTTGTTTTCTGTCTGGCGGCTTGGCTTGGCTGGTTGCGGGCGCCTGATGACAGGCCGGCAGCACAGCACGGCATAAAACAAAAGAGCCCGCACGATGGCGGGCTTTTTTGAATTTGGTTGCGGGGACAGGATTTGAACCTGTGACCTTCAGGTTATGAGCCTGACGAGCTACCGGGCTGCTCCACCCCGCGTCAATTTTTGTGTAAGCCGAGGCCTACAGATAGGTATATGGCTGACCAAATGAAAGGGCCGCTTACGCGGCCCGTGATCCCTTGGCGGGCCATTTCATAAAGAGAAGATTTTTCTCCATCCGATTTGGATGTGAGATCAACGTGCGTTTGGCAGACCTGGCAGCGACCTACTCTCCCGCGTCTTGAGACGAAGTACCATCAGCGCTGGAGCGTTTCACGGCCGAGTTCGGAATGGGATCGGGTGCAGCCGCTCCGCCATAACCACCAGGTCGGCAAAACGCACGTTGTTCGAGAAGCTTTTGAGCGAAGGGCACAAAGAGACATCGGCAGCGGAGCTGTCGGGTGCCTCTCGGGGCTGTTCGCTGGTCTTTGTGTGCCTTTACGGTTCTTGGTCTGGCGCCTTTCGAAGCGAAGCTTCGCAAGGTCGACCGACCGTCGGCGCTGATGCGCCGCACCCACGTAGCGCCGCCCGCAGGGCGGAACAAGCGTGAGTGAGAACAGACCATCTGACTTTGTCAGATGGGCATAAGGAATGAGAACGATCAAGCCGATCGAACTATTAGTACCGGTAAGCTTCAAGCGTTGCCGCTCTTCCACACCCGGCCTATCAACGTGGTCGTCTTCCACGGTTCTCAGGGAATACTCGTTTTAAGGTGGGTTTCCCGCTTAGATGCCTTCAGCGGTTATCCCGTCCGGATATAGCTACCCTGCTATGCGGCTGGCGCCACAACAGGTCCACCAGAGATCCGTCCATCCCGGTCCTCTCGTACTAGGGACAGATCCTTTCAATATTCCTACACCCACGGCAGATAGGGACCGAACTGTCTCACGACGTTCTGAACCCAACTCACGTACCGCTTTAAATGGCGAACAGCCATACCCTTGGGACCTGCTCCAGCCCCAGGATGCGATGAGTCGACATCGAGGTGCCAAACAACCCCGTCGATATGGACTCTTGGGGGTCATCAGCCTGTTATCCCCGGCGTACCTTTTATCCGTTGAGCGATGGCCCTTCCACGCGGGACCACCGGATCACTATGACCGACTTTCGTCTCTGCTCGACTTGTCAGTCTCGCAGTCAGGCAGGCTTATGCCATTGCACTCAGCGAACGATTTCCGACCGTTCTGAGCCCACCATCGCGCGCCTCCGTTACTCTTTAGGAGGCGACCGCCCCAGTCAAACTACCCACCATACATTGTCCCGGACCCGGATAACGGGCCGCGGTTAGACATCCATAGTAATAAGGGTGGTATTTCAAGGGTGGCTCCACCTGAGCTGGCGCCCAGGCTTCAAAGCCTACCACCTATCCTACACATGCCACTACGAATGCCAATGTAAAGCTATAGTAAAGGTGCACGGGGTCTTTCCGTCTAACCGCAGGAACCCCGCATCTTCACGGGGAATTCAATTTCACTGAGTCTATGCTGGAGACAGCGGGGAAGTCGTTACGCCATTCGTGCAGGTCGGAACTTACCCGACAAGGAATTTCGCTACCTTAGGACCGTTATAGTTACGGCCGCCGTTTACTGGGGCTTCGATTCAGAGCTTGCACCCCTCCTCTTAACCTTCCAGCACCGGGCAGGCGTCAGACCCTATACGTCGTCTTGCGACTTCGCAGAGCCCTGTGTTTTTGATAAACAGTCGCTACCCCCTGGTCTGTGCCACCCTCCTCTACTTGCGTAGAAAAGGGTCACGCTTCTTCCGAAGTTACGCGTGCAATTTGCCGAGTTCCTTCAGCATAGTTCTCTCAAGCGCCTTGGTATACTCTACCAGACCACCAGTGTCGGTTTCGGGTACGGTTTATAAGGAGGAGCTATTTCCTGGAACCACGCAGCAGCCCGTTCAATCCGATAAGATTGGACTACCTCAATGATCCGTCACTACCTCCAAGCCCACGAATATTAACGTGGTTCCCATCGACTACGCGTTTCCGCCTCGTCTTAGGGGCCGGCTAACCCTGCTCAGATTAGCTTTAAGCAGGAACCCTTGGTCTTTCGGCGGGGGAGTCTCTCACTCCCCTTACGTTACTCATGTCAGCATTCGCACTTCTGATACCTCCACCACCCCTCACGGG